>NZ_DAIRUZ010000002.1:0-765935 GCF_036803085.1 Phnomibacter sp.
TTAAAATTAGACAGATACTCTAATTATTAACTGCCGAATTTTGGGTCCGCCTACAGAACAATAAGATTCAACTCTAGTAAGGAAAGCTGATTTCGACTCCATGAAAAGTTGATACGATTTCGACTTTTCTCCCAACTTATAATATTTGTAAAGTTCTGAAAGAGATACAGAATACTCCCCGCTATTTCTCCAAGGCGGACTGTAGACTAAAAAGTCGTAGAGTCGGAATCTGAACTTATTATCCTTAACATCAACTCTAATTGAAAATTTTAGATAATAAATAGCACTACCTGCAATACTTGGGGTGAGAACTTGTGATCCTTTACCTATGATGTAACCACTTTCCTTATCTGAGCTTTGAATGACTTCATTGCTACTTTGAAATGAATTTGCAAACCAAAGTTTTATGTTGTCGAAGAGTTGGTTTTTAGTAACGCTATCAGCAGCAATAACTTCTTCATAAACTATGCTGCTGTCTTGCAGAGGTAATTCTATTTGGGCAGCAGCAATTATAGACACAAAGCAGGATAGGATTGTTAGTGCTTTTTCACTGAGTAATATTTAATGAGTGTGAAGTTGAACATTACAATTGGCTGATAAGCTATTATACCATTATTAAAACCCTAAGTTAGCTATGTTGACTTTTTAAAATGGAACAAATTCTTTCGTCTTTTGGTGGAGTTAATTTTTTATGCCGAAGCAAAACTGTATATGTTTCACAAATTAATTTATTGAGATTTTCGAATAGATTGTCATCGTGATTTCTAAATGCTGGGTCATCATATATTTTTGCGAATACAGGCCAAATAATCTTTGAGTGAAACATTAGATATGCTCTTACAAGCAAATAGTTTCTAACACTCTCGTCACTCTCGGCAAGCTCCTTTATAGTAGTTATATGTATCGAAAAAGTATGTGCTATGAAGTTCAATGAGTTTACCACATTATTTGGCGTATTAGTGTGTGACTCGTTCCATGAATAAAGAGCATTAATACCTTTTTTATCGTCAAATGACAAATCATTAATGTCGTTAATTATCTGAGTATACTGAAGGTCTAAATAACGAACTTTTGATTCAAACGCCTGTAATTGAATCTGTTTTTTTTGACTCAAATAAGTTTCATAAAGCAGGTAGATTGAGATTCCTGATAAAGCAATCCCCAACGTACCTCCCAAATAGCTCCCAAAGTTTCCCCAATCACTATGATTTGATGAAAGCTTGAACGAATTGAATTTTGAAAAATAGGTAGCAACTAATAGAATAGATAAAAGCAGAACTGTTATCAAGTAAATGTTTAAGCATTTGCTAGATTTCAAATTTATTCGACCTTGCTGCTTTGTCATGTAAATAAATTTTTAGAGTATAATAACCCGAAAAAATGAAATTAAGACCCTTGCACCAGAACGCCGATTGCAAATCGGCCGCAGAAACATCGACTTTGCAAATCTCGAAGAGCTCAGAATAAATATTGAAGAACTTCACTCATCAATACGGCTGTATTAACACATCTGTTGGGATATGTAATTTTTCATGCAGTTGCCGAATCATTTCCAGCGATAGCTTCCGTTTTTTGTTCAGGATTTCGCTGGCCCTGCTTTTGAGTCCTACCACATTGGCAAGGTCAGCCTGATTATAGCCCAATTGCTCCATGCGAAATTTAATGGCCTCAATAGGGTCAGGAAATCCGATATCAACATGTTCATCCTCATATTTTTCAATCAGGATACTCAGCACTTCTAACTCATCACCTTCGGGAGTTCCTTTTTTAGCATCAAACAGCACCTCCAGTCGTTCCATAGCTTGCTGATATTCTTTTTTTGTTTTGATAGGTTTTACTGTCATGGCTTAGATTTTAGAAGCGTCAATATTGTCGTATTCGGCATGGGTTCCAATAAAGCGAATCCATACCATTTGATAATCATAATTGATTTTTACAATCAAGCGGTAATGGTTGCCTTTGATATTAAAAACAACCCTGTTACCTTCCAAAATGCTTGCCGACGGATACTCTCTTTTGATAAATGCCGGTGTCTTCCATGTGGCTTTGCTTGCTTCCTGATACCAAGCCTGTAACTGTTGCTGGCAGTCTGGATGCTTTTCCCAAAAGTCTCGTAATATTTTCTTCGCTATTACCCGCAAGCTTTCCGTTTTGACAAATGTAGCAAAAGTTCCCGTATTGGGAATTTTAATAGATGCATTACTTACGCGTTATTTTCGCCGCATGTTTTTCACCTTCTCAAAAATCCTGTACTTCCTGCTGGTGCCTTATCATTGGGTGCTGCTGTTGTTGGCAGGCATGTGGCTGCTGCGCAAAACCGTTTGGAAAAAACGATTGGGTTGGGCAGCACTCATCATTACGTTGCTGGCCAGCAATCAATGGTTGTACCAAACCGTGGCCTGGCACTGGCAACCCAAAGTGGAGCCACAAGTGCATCAGCGCAACTATCGCATGGGTATTTTACTGGGTGGCATGAGCTATGCCGATGATAGCCTGCAGCGGTATTTTGGCAGCACGGCCAGCCGTTTTATTCAGGCAGCCAGATTGTATCATACAGGCAAAGTGCAATACATTTTACTAAGTGGCGGCGATGGCAGCTTGCAACAAAACCGCCCCGGCGAAGCCCCTTTTTTACGCAAGGAATTACGGGCCCTACAGGTACCCGATTCTGCCATTTTAGTAGAAGACAAAAGCCGCAACACCTACGAAAGTGCCGAAGCAGCAAAACCTTTTTTAGTCAGCAAACAAGTGCAGGATACCAGTATACTTATTACCTCTGCCATGCACATGCCACGGGCCTTGGGTTGTTTTGCAAAAGCCGGCATTCCGGTAAAAGCGCATGTGGCCGATTACATATTGGTACGCAACCAATCCAATTGGGAAACAGTGCTCGTTCCCGACCTTTCTTTACTCAGCCAATGGCAATACCTGCTGAAAGAAATAGTGGGCCTGCAGGTGTACCGCTGGACGGGGAAAGCTAGCTAATTAGCTGATTAGCTAATTAGCCAATGTGCTAATGAAAAGGCAATAGGAAATAAGAAATAAAGAAGTAGGGAAAGCAATTACGAGGCTGTTCAACTCGTGAACCTATCGAACACTGGAACGCTCCAACTCTGGAACTTGTGAACTCTGGAACTTTCCAACCTTCCAACTTACGAACCAACCAACCATCCCACTTACCTTCGCATCCGCCATCAACAAAAACAAGCATCATGCATCCGCAAACAAAAGCCATCCGCATTCAAAACCCGCTGACAGATGAAATGGAACACAGCACTCCGCTGTTCCTCACCAGTAGCTTTCAGTTTGATACGGCGGAAGACATGCAGGGTGCATTTGAAGAAAAAAACGACCACAATATTTACAGCCGTTTTATCAACCCCACAGTACGTGAGTTTATTGATAAAGTGTGTGCCCTTGAAGGGGCAGAAGACGGCTTCGCCACAGCTACCGGTATGGCCGCCATCTTTGGCACATTCATGACTTTTTTGAGCAGCGGCGATCACATTGTGAGCAGCCCGGCTGTTTTTGGCAGCACCCATACCATCCTTACCAAATACATGGGGCGCTGGGGCATACAGTACAGCTACGCCGATTTCAGCAGCAAAGAAGCAGTAGCGGCAGCCATTAAGCCCAACACCAAAATGATGTACCTCGAAACGCCCACCAACCCCGGCCTTGACGTGTACGATTTGGAATGGATTGGTGCTTTGTGCAAACAGCATAACATTATGCTCGTGGTAGACAACTGCTTTGCTACTCCGCTGTTGCAAACGCCCATTCAGTATGGTGCCGATTTGGTGATTCACTCTGCTACCAAATGGATGGACGGACAAGGCCGTGTGCTCGGCGGCATTGTAGTGGGCAAAAAAGAACTGGTGCGGGAAGTGTATTTGTTTTGCCGCCAAACCGGCCCCAGCATGTCGCCGTTTAATGCATGGATACTGAGCAAAAGTTTGGAAACGCTGGATGTACGCATGCAGCGCCATTGCGACAATGCCGAAATACTAGCCGCTAAGCTGGAACAACATCCTGCCATCAACTGGGTAAAATATCCAACGCTGCCCAGCCATCCGCATTATGCCATTGCCAAAAAACAAATGTGCCGCGGCGGTGGTATTGTGGTGTTTGAGTTGAAAGGCGGACTGGAAGCCGGTATTCAATTCATGAACCATTTGCAATTGCTTACCCTCACCAGCAACCTCGGCGATACCCGCAGCATTGCCAGCCATCCGGCCAGCACTACTCACAGCAAACTCACCGAGGATGAACGCCTGTCAGTGGGCATTAGCAAAGGGCTCATCCGCATCAGCGTTGGTCTGGAGCACATCGATGATATTCTGGGCGACATTGTACAATCGCTGGATAAACTTGCGTAAACTTTGGAGTGAATTACCCAACATCTTCCTAAAAAAGGAATGAAAACACCCATTGAGTAAGCATTGCTTGGTGGTTTGGTAAAAGCCTGCCTACTTTTGCGCTGTTGAAAAAGCTACTCACCATATTGCTCCTGAGTTTGTACGGACTGTCGGTTTCCGGCATGTCGGTACACCTGCATTATTGCTGTGGCAAAGTAGCGGGTATGTCTATCGGTTACGAAAAGCAAACCGAAAAAGGCTGCAAGCATGGCATGAAAAAAACCATGCCCGGCTGCTGTATCGACGATCAAATCAATATCGATACAGACGACAATCAAGGCTCGGCGCATACCGTAGCCGTGCCCGAAGTACCGGTAGCTTTGCTGCAACACAGCTTTGCTACTATTACCGTTCCGGTGTACAATAGCAACAGTACAACCAACGCTGCTATTCGAGGTTCGCCTCCATTACACACAGTGCCGCTTTATCTGGCCAACTGTGTTTTCAGAAATTAATACTTGTTCATGATGCCAACCGCTCTCCCATTGGAGCAGCGGGTATTTCTATTGTTCATCATTGAACCAAGTATTATGAAAACACAAACTTATTTCCGTTATATTTTTTCTGTTGTATTAGTGCTGTTTTTTGTCGGCAAAAGCCTGGCACAAACTGCAGACACTACTGTTAATATTACCGTGCAAGGTCTTTGTGTAATGTGTAAAGACCGCATTGAGAAAGCCGCCAAAGGCAAGGGTGTTAGCCTCGCCGAGTGGAGTGCCGAAACAAAACAGTTGAAACTCACTTTCAACCCCAAGAGCACCACGCTGGATAAAATTGAAAATCGCATTGTTGCCGTGGGCCACGACATAGGCGAAAAGAAAGCCAACAACGCAGTGTACGAAGATTTGCCAGCCTGCTGCCACTACCGCGATGGCAGCGGAGAAGCTTTGATGAATGGCACTGGCAATGGTCCACTCATACAAGGTGTGGTACTGGAAGAGAATGACAAAGGCGCTTTCAAACCTTTGCAAGGCGCATCTGTGCTTTGGCTCGGTACCACACAAGGTACAGTTACGAATGAGCAGGGCGTTTTTTCTATTCATCAACTCAGCGGTGCCGACCAAATTGTAATCAGTTATACCGGTTTCAAATCAGACACCATTACCATTAATCCGCAAGAAGCCGTGATGGTTGTAATGGCCAAGAATGGTACACTGCAAGAGGTGAAAGTAACTGCCCGCCAGCGGTCGTTGTACATCAGCACCACCAATGCTTTTCGTACACAGGTAATGACGGAAAAAGAACTATACAAAGCAGCCTGTTGCAACCTCAGCGAAAGCTTTGAAACCAACCCTTCAGTGGATGTTTCTTTTACCGATGCGGTAACGGGCAACAAGCAAATACAACTACTTGGCTTGAGTGGCAACTACACACAGCTTACGGTCGAAAACCTGCCCGGGCCAAGAGGTTTGGCAACACCCATGGGCCTCAATTACATACCCGGCACATGGGTAGAAAGCATTCAGCTTACAAAGGGTGCAGGCAGTGTGGTCAATGGTTTTGAAAGCATTGCCGGACAGATAAATGTGGAAATGAAAAAGCCCGAAACGGCAGAAAAACTGTATGCCAATGTGTATGTAAACAGCATGGGCAAAACAGACATCAACCTGAACCTGGCACAAAAAGTGGGCAAGCAATGGAACACCGAATTGTTGCTGCACGATGCCTTCTTGTACAATAACATGGACTTCAATAAAGACATGTATCGTGACTTACCTACGGGCAATTTATTTACCGCACTCAACCGCTGGAAATACGAAGGCACCAATGGCTGGATGACACAGTTTGGTGCCAAAGTACTTACTGATAGAAAAGTAGGCGGCGACATGGATTTCAAAGCCAATCCGCACAGGGGTTCTACCCACATGTATGGTTTGGGTTTTAATACCGACCGCTACGAAGGCTTTGCTAAAATCGGCTATGTATTTCCGGAGAAAAAATACCAAAGCATTGGCTTGCAACTCTCAGGCTTCGACCACAAACAGGATAGCTACTTTGGCACTACCACCTACAATGCCAAACAGCAAAACTTTTATGCTAACCTCATCTATCAGTCTATCATCAACAACACCAATCATAAGTTTAGAACTGGCCTGAGTTATGTGCAAGACAAGTACCATGAAACCCTGAATGCGCAACACTTTCAGCGGACAGAAGCGGTGCCCGGCGCCTTCTTCGAATACACGTATGAATACCTCACCAAGTTTAGTGTGGTAGCCGGCATTCGTGCCGACCACAACAGTTTGTTTGGTTGGTTTGCCACGCCTCGTTTACACTTGCGTTATCAACCACTCCGCAACACAACGGTTCGGCTGAGTGTTGGTCGTGGCCAGCGTACCGCCAACATTATTGCAGAAAATACGGCTGTATTGGTAAGTGCCCGCCAGTTTGAAATACTGGGTACACAAAACGGTAAAGCCTACGGCCTCAACCCTGAAGTGGCCTGGAACAAAGGCATCAGCATTGATCAGAAGTTCAAACTGTTTAGCCGCGATGCTTCATTGGGTATCGATTTCTTCCGCAACGATTTTACCCAACAGGTAGTAGTAGACATGGAAGACCCACGCAAAACAAGCTTCTACAATCTGGATGGAAAATCTTACTCCAACAGCTTTCAAACAGAGTTGAATTTTTCGCCCTTGTACAAGTTTGACGTAAGATTGGCCTACCGTTTGTTTGATGTAAAAAGTACCTATGTTGGCAAGCTGCTCGAAAAGCCATTGCTGAGCCGCCACCGTGCATTTGCCAATCTGGCGTATGAAAAAAATGGCTGGAAATTTGACTTTACCATCAACTACAACAGCAGCAAACGCATTCCTTCTACCGCCAGTAACCCAAGCGCATTGGTGCAACCTACTCAGTCGCCAGATTATGTGCTGATGAATGCGCAAATCAGCAAAACACTGTCGGGTAAAAAACCATTGGAAATTTACCTTGGCGGCGAAAATCTGGGCAACTATTTTCAGCAGAATGCCATTGTCGACCCCATGAATCCGTTTGGCAGCTACTTCGATGCTTCGCTGATTTGGGGCCCAATCACCGGCCGCATGATTTACGCAGGTTTCCGTTTCAAAATCAAGTAAGCTTTTTTTTGCAGCATCCCTTTTAGTATGCATCGCATGTTTTCACAAAAACATGCGATGCAATTATTTTCTCTCACAACAAGATACCCTGCTAACGGTATTCAATGGTAACTGGCAATGTTATACATTAATGAAGTAGTTTTCTTGTATTCATTTCCAAAATTTCTCTTACAATGAGATTGAATATTCAAAGCAATAGCCCGTTGAAACCTGGCCAATTGAATGGCGCAAACTTGGGTGTTTACAACAGCATTGTCGGACTGCTGCTTAGTTGTTTGCTGCTGTTGGCCACAACCACAAGCCAGGCACAAACCCACCCGTTTGTAGGCTCTTATACCGTTATAATACAGTTGAAAGAAAGCCGTTTGCCCGCCAATAGCCATTTGGAACTAAGGGAGCTTTCAGTAGTATCCGATTCCTGCCGTTTTGAAACTTCACCAATACAAATACGTTTTCAAACTCCAGCCGACGTGCTCATTCAAAACCGTTACCAAAACGCCACCTGGACCCGCCAGGCAAAAGAATATGCAAAAAAAGCAGACTTCATGAAAAAAGGATACCTCGCTGTGGTACTCAACCAATCGGAAAGATATTGTATGATACCCCGAAACAATGATTACCTGTTTACGCCAAGAAGTTTTTACATAGTAATGGTAACTGGCGACACAGCTACAACCCTTGCGAAAGTACCTGCAGCAGAAGTGTTTTCGCTGAGCACTTTTCGAGGCCGATGGAATGAAATTAAGGCGATTCCATTGCAGCTTTCTCAGCATTAGCTCAACCTATGTTCATTAAAAAATTGTTTTGTTAAGCCACCAACTCACTCATCAATTCTGCCACCAACGCCGTCCAGCCGGTTTGATGGTTGGCACCCAATCCACGGCCGGTATCGCCATGAAAATATTCATAGAATAAAATGAGCTGTTGGTTTTCGGGCTTGCTGTAAAACCAGTTGTATTCTGCATGTAGTTTGCGATGCTTTTTCTCGTCGAGCTCAAACAAACTAATCACCCGCTTCGATAATTCAGCAGCAATTTGTTTCAAGTTCATTTGCACTCCAGAACCTTTGGGATATTCCATTTGCAAACTATCGCCATAAAACTCGCCATACTTTTTTACGGATTGTATCAGCAAAAAATTGATAGGCAACCACACAGGGCCACGCCAGTTGCTGTTGCCACCAAAAAAGTCGGATGTGCTGTCGCCGGGGTCGTACTGAATGCTGTAAATGTTTCCATCAATATTGACGGAGTACGGATGTTTTTTATGGTATTTCGACAAGGCACGAATGCCGCCTTCCGATAAAAATTCTGCTTCATTGATCATGCGTTCAATCAATGCCAGCAAGCGTTCTTTGGCAATGAGTGACACCAGAATTTTTTCATCTTCTGCCTTCTCTTCATTGGGCCAATACTTACCATTTCGTTTGCGGTATTTCTCAAACCAATTGGTACGGCGTGTAAAATCCGGCAGCAATTGCATCGTCTTTTTATCGATGATGGAAACTGCAAACAAAGAAGACAAACCTACCACCGATTGAATGCGCATCAGCAATGGTTCCGCACCCGGGCGGGTCAAAACATCATAGAAAAATTTGTCTTCAGGACACCATAAGCCCAGTTCGTTCAACGCTTCTGCTATCAACACAAAATGCTCAAAAAACTTGGTAGCACTGTCTTCAAAACTGCTGTCGGCTTTGGCTATTTCCAACGCAATGTCCATCATGTTTAAGGCATACATACCCATCCAGCTGGTACCATCTGCCTGGTCTAAACGTGCATCATGGCTAAGCTGAATGCTTCTATTGAACACACCAATATTATCGAGCCCTAAAAAGCCACCTTCGAAAATGTTGTTACCGTTCGTGTCCTTACGATTAATCCACCAGGTAAAATTGATGATGAGTTTGTGAAAGATTTTCTTGAGAAAATCAATATCGCCCTTCCCCGTTTTTTGCTTTTCAATATTGTACACCTGTAACGCTGCAAATGCATGTACCGGTGGATTCACATCGCTGAAATTCCATTCGTATGCCGGCAGTTGTCCGTCAGGTTTCATGTACCATTCCCGCATTAGTAATTGCAGTTGGTGCTTGGCAAACACCGGATCGACTATCGCCATGCTGATACAATGAAAAGCCAGGTCCCATGCGGCATACCAAGGATACTCCCATTTATCGGGCATCAAAATAATGTCCTGATTTTTCAGGTGTTTCCAGTCGTTGTTGCGACCTGTTTTTCTACTGGCATGCGTTGGGCTAATGCCATCGTTGCTATTGAGCCAACGTTCAATGTCGAAATGATAAAACTGCTTGCTCCACAGCAAACCAGCAAGTGCTTGCCGCTGAATGTTTTTCCAATCGGCACTGGCATTGGCTGGAAAAATACTGTTGTAAAATTCATCGGCTTCCCGCTGGCGCTTTTGAAAAATGCGTTCTGCATTGCCTTCAAACGGATCGGTTTGCAATTGATTGCTCAACCGCAGGTGATACACTTTGGTAGCACCCGCCGCAATAGTTGCCTGATACACCGGTGCAAACTTGGTACCCTTTTTTCTGCTGCGCAATGCTTCTTTGTTACTGCCATTTATTACTGCATCATGAAAAGCATCTTTAGTAAAAATGGAATCATTAGGCGTTCCATTCACCTTGTACATATTGGTGATGTTATCGGTAAATAACCACTCATCTGTTTTTTGAAAATACAGATAGTACGTACCCTGCCGTTGATGCGTCGCTTTCACCACACCCTCATCCATCCATTCAATGAGTGGTTGCTGTTCCAGCCTTTTGTTCGAATCACGATTATAAAACCACAGCGTAGGCAACAATGTTATCGGTGCTGCTTTTGCAGCCCGGTTAGTGACCGCAATTTTTATACCGATGTCTGTTTTGCTGTACTTAGCATAGGTGATACATACATCAAAATATTCATCGTAGTCGAACACACCGGTATCGAGCAATTCATATTCTGTTTCCAGCTTGCTGCGTCGTTTGTTTTCTTCCACCAACTGCTTGTACGGAAATGCCTGCTGCGGGTACTTGTACAGCATTTGCATGTACACATGCGTAGGTGTATTGTCGAGGTAATAATATAGCTCTTTTACGTCTTCGCCATGGTTACCTTCGCTATTGCCCAAGCCAAACAAACGCTCCTTCAATACATCATCTTTGCCATTCCACATGGCCACACCAAAGCAGAGGTTTTGAAAATAATCGCAGATGCCTGCAATGGCATCTTCGCCCCACTTGTAGGCACGATAATGCGATTGGCTAAAGGGCAGATAATTCCACGCATCGCCATTGGCGCTATAGTCTTCCCTTACGGTACCCCACTGTCGGTCACTAACGTATGGCCCCCATTGTTCGAGGGGCACACGGCTGGTGGCATTTACTTTCAGGCGTTGTAATTCAGCAGTCATAATCCGGCACTTGTGTTCAATAAATGAGTGCAGGCAATCGTTAAGCGATGAAATTAAGGGTTCACACTTACTTTTAACCTGTAATCATTTAAACATGAAGAAGTACAACTCAATTTTGATATTGTTGCTTGTGCTGCTTGGCTTTGAGCAGCAAGCCAGTGCACAAAAAACCGTTGCAGCTGTGGTGAAATTCACCGGCAACGATACCAGTGTAACCATACGCAAAGGCGACAACTTTTTGGTAGAGCTGTGGGTACCCAACCGCAAAGACTATGTGTGGAGCATGAGTAAAACGGCTGCCAATGTTAAATTCACCCGTTCGCAAATAGGTGAAGCGGCCACCATGCCCGGCCAGCCCGAGCAACAATTGTGGTTTTTTAAAGCCAGTGCTGTGGGTACCGACAGTAATCGATTTGTGTACAAAAGTCCTTACCAAAATGAAGCAGCGGTGGAAAAATTGCTGCGCATCATTGTAGAAAAATGAGTACCCAAATGACGGATATAGAATTGCTGCGGCATACAGATATTTACCTGATTGATCAGATTTTCAAAGGCCGGTATGTGCCCGGCCAACAGCTACTGGATGCAGGATGTGGCAATGGCCGTAACCTGCCTTGGTTTGTGCAGCATGGTTTTGAAGTAACTGCCATTGACAACAACGCTGAAGCCTTACAACAATTGCTTGCACAACTGCCCATGTTGAATCAGGAAAATGTACATTCTTGCTCCATCAACCAGATGCCTTTTGCGCCGGAAAGTTTTGACCACATTATTTGCAGTGCTGTTTTGCATTTTGCTAAAAGCGACGATGACTTCATGCAAATGATTCAGGCATTACACAGGGCACTGAAACCCGGAGGAACACTGTTCATTCGCATGGCTTCCAATTTTGGTATGGAAAAGGCCATGCCCGTAAACGTTACACAACCCATGCTGATGCCCGATGGCAGCTGGCGGTATATACTGCATCAATTTATGCTCGATGATCTTTTACAGCAGACCAGCTTTCAATTGATAGAACCTGTAAAAAGCACATTAGTAATGGGGCAAAGAAGCATGGCTACGCTACTGCTGCAAAAAACCGCTTCCACATAAACCAATCACCAGCAAGCTTCGTGGTACATTTATTGCAATACTTTCTCAAACCTTGATTATGAAAAATGCTTTGCTCCTTCTGCTCACACTGCCACTATTGGCGGCGCAGTGCAATAAAGAAACAACACCTGCGCCTGCTGCTACAGACTATCAGCCTGCCAAAGCTGGAAGTACCTGGACCTACGACACCAAGAATAATATCAGCAGCGCTACGGGTAGTTTTACATTTACCGCTACCAGCAAAGACAGCAGTTTCAATGGCCGTACTTACCGGGTAGTAAGCAGTACTGCGGGTGCAAATGTTTACTTTGGCAAAAGTGGCAGCGACTACTATCAGCTGGCCAATTTCGAGGCACTCAATCAACAATTAGAATTGTTGTATTTGAAAGACAATCTGAGTGCAGGATCCAGTTGGGAACAAAACGTAACCATTACCATTCCTGTAGTGGGCAGCACCACAGTAAAACTCACCAACACGGTGCAAGCCAGCAATATTTCGCACACAGTAAATGGTAAAGCCTACAACAAAGTGATACACATTAAAACAGTGATGGGCAATATTACCATTCCCGGTTTGCCAGTAGCTATCACTCCTGTTACAGATATCAATACTTACTATGCGGCAGGCGTTGGTCGTATTTACAATCGCTCCAAAGTAAACATTGTGATTCCTACACAGCCCACCATCAACACCGATGATGAAACTAGCTTGCGTACCTACACCATTGTTCCATAAGCAGCAATACAAAAGCGTTATATAGCCCCTAAATACCGGCAGGCTTACCTACGGCAGGTCTTGAAGTGGCTGGCCGCTGTGGTGCCTTCTTAGCACCTGCAGCAAACTTCATCAGTCTATAACTGAAGGTGAGAAAGAAGAAACGGCTCAGCCGGTTAGTGCGACTGTCTGTAATGGTAGTTTCGTTGATAATGCGATTGATGCCTGTGTTTTGATCCAACAAATCATATGCCTGAAAACGAACCGTTGCTACCTTTCCTTTCAGGAATCGATACTCGGCATATGTGTTGATGATAAAGGGATTGACAGCGCCTACACTTCCGAAACCGGAGTTGAAATTTTTATATAAATCATACCCGATTGTCAGGTCTTTAAAAAAGAAATGCTTGCCACTTACACCAATTCGATAAGTACGTGCTTCATTATTGGTGGTGTATGTACTGTACCGGGTGGTGGTTTTGTAATAGGTGAAGCCACCGTCAACATTCAGGTCAATTACATTCGGTATATCCATTCTGAAAACTAAGCCTGGCCGCAGATTCCAGTTCTGCCCTTTGTTTTGAAAACTATCGGTGAAAGAAACATTGTTATCATAGCTCATATCAAGCTTTGTTGTCACACTAAATATCCGTTTTTTAAATGGCTGTGTAAATGAACTATTGGTAGAAATTCTATAAAAGCCATCCGTATTCATGTAAGTGGTAGTTCGGCCGGTACCACTCACATTGTTGAAACGGGCACTTACAATTTTATCATCGGTAATATCATAATTCAAATTAGCAAAAAACACTTTCCCTGTTTTTCGATCTGATTTGTTGTAGCGGATGCTAAGGTTGTAGGTTGTTTCAGCATTCAAATCAGGATTCCCTTTTACAATATTATTAAGGTTGCTGCTATCGCTAATGGGTTGCAGTTGATTAAAACTTGGTTCCCGGCTGCGGCCTCCTACATTCATATTTATGGTGTGGTCTTTGCCAATATTGTACGCAAAACGAGCAGAAGGCAACCAGTTCATGTTGCGATAGTTGATGCGAATGTTTTTTTCTACAGATTCGCCATTGAGCAGGCTGGGCTGTGCCACTATGCCTATCAGATAATTGTATTTGGCATACACTCCTTTAAATGTAAGTGCGGTGCGGTGTGTGGTAAACTGATAATTCAACTCGTTGCTTTGGTTGATGTTGGGCATCGGGTCTTTGCTCGTTTGCAATACATCAAACACATTGCGATCGCTAAAGTTGGCAGAGCGGTTCCATTCATAACTCATCTCCAAAAACTTGTTGCGTTTATTATCGAGCGGTTCTGTGTACGATATTCTGGCGTTGGAAGTCAGGTTGTCGCTCAGTGTTTCGCTTTGTTGTTGTTGAATGGTATCGCGGATGCTGGGCGGCACATAACCAGAGTCAATGTTGCGATAATTGTTGAGGGTATTGCCTGCTTGAGTACGGGCACTAAAGTTGGAGCTCAACGAAATGCTCAAATTGCGTGACCGCTGATTGAATTTATGGTTGAACAAAACCGTGCCGCCGTAGTTGGGTGCATAGCTTTTGTTATCGCTTCTGCCCACATTGTATGTGTAATATTTGTTTCGCCGAAGCTGACTGTTGCTTTGGTTTTGACCTTCATTGTGGGAGTAGGAAAAGTAAGGCGTGATTTTCAGAAAATTCACCGAATCCATCCGGTAATCGAAGTTGAAGGTAAACCGATGGTTGCTGTTGCTCGATTCACTCACCCGGTTGCTTTTTGTAATGCGATTGATCAGCGGATTGATATCCTGACTTTGGTTTTCGCTAATGGTTTCGTTGCTGCTCCAGTTTACACTGTAGCTTCCATTCACACTCATTTTCTCGTTCCATTTATCGCGGTAGTTGATACCGCCAGAAATGGCCTGCGTAAGACCGTTGCCACCAAAGCCACCCCGCTCAGCGCCACCAAGATTGCCAGCACGGGCACCACCGCCCCGGCCGCCACCATTAAAGTTGAACGTAGCTACATTGGTGTTGTTGAATGAGCCGAGGAAACTAATCTGTTGCTCATTATCAAAAATATTGTACATGAGTCCGGCCATGTATCTCTCACGGGTGCCTACGCCCCCACTCATAGTGCCAAACTTGCCCTTGTTTTTATCCTTTCTTGTATTGATGTTAATGATTGTTTCGGGCTCTCCGGTTTTAATACCTGTAAGGTTTGCCTGATCGCCGTAGTCTTCAATTATCTGAATATTTTCCAACACTTCGGCAGGCAGATTTTGTGTAGCTGTTTGTACATCGCCACCAAAAAAGTCTTTTCCATTTACCCGAATCCGTTTTACCGGTTTGCCCTGGCTGGTAATGTTGCCATCTTTATCTACTTCGAGGCCGGGTAGTTTTTTTATCACTTCTTCGGCCATGGCACCTTCCCGCACTTTAAAAGCACTCACCGCATATTGTGTAGTGTCTTCCATTACTTTCACCGGTGTTTGCGCCACCACCACTACGCCTTCCAGTTCCATATCGTTTGGCAGTAATAAAATACGACCCAGTGCCAATGTCGTATCTCCTGCATTGATGCTGAACTTTTTTTGATATGCCGCAAAACCAACCATGGTAATCAGCATGTCAAATTGCGTACTACCCTGTAAGCGAAAATTGAAACTACCGTCTTTTTTGGTTTGGGTAAACAAACTGTCTTTGGCAAACTTTACTTTGATGGAGGCGTTGGGCAGCATGATGCCGGCACTATCTACCACAAAGCCTTTTACAACAACCGATGGTTGAGCAAAAGCCAACACTGAGAGTAAGCAGGCGATGGTGAGGAGTGAGCAATTTTTCATACAAGTGGCGGCTGCCAACCCAAAGTTTGTTTGATTAAGGTAAAAAAACAAGCTGACTTGTTTATTCATTTACGTACAAAGTGACGCCCGAATGAGCATATTCCATTGGTAGTGGCCGATGTATTAACCATAATTAACGAAAGCAGACAGTATAGGATAGTTCTGGTTAGTCGGAGTAAATGACTTCACTTGAAACTGAACGAGTGCAATTACCTTTACCAACATGAAATATGTTGCCCCATCAGCATTGTTTTTGTTGGCTGTATCGCATGCATTTGGACAGGATAGTATAAAGAACCATTCATTTCATTTCAGTGCATTTGCAGATGTTTACTTTCACACTACTTTCCCGCAGCAAAAGCCATTTGACAGACCCGATTTTTTATACAATCACAAACAGCAATACACCCCGGGTATCAATTTGGCCATGGCCAAAGCCAGCTACAAAGGCAAGCGGTTGCAGGTAAATGTTGGATTGATGGCCGGTGATTATGCCCGTTATAATCTGGCTTCAGAGCCGGCTCTACTCAGGCATGTTTATGAAGCCAATATTGGTTGGAAGTTTTCTTCTGCAATTTCCCTGGAAGCAGGCATACTTCCATCACATATCGGATTAGAATCAGCTATCAGCAAAGATGCCTTAACGCTGAGCAGAAGTTTTATAGCAGAAAACTCGCCCTATTACGAAACCGGTGCAAAGCTTAATGTAGCCTTTCATGCAAAATGGACAGCATCGGTATTGCTGCTCAATGGCTGGCAACGCATCAGCAATAACAATCGAAGCCTTGCCTATGGAACGCAATTACAGTTTCTCCCAAATGAAAACTGGCTTATCAATTCTTCTACTTTTATTGGCAACGAACAAAACAGCAGCCAACCGAAACAACTACGATGGTTTCACAACCTGTATGCCAACTATACGGCCACATCAAAATGGCGGTTTGCTTACATGTTTGATATAGGTACGCAACAGCAACAACAATGGTGGGGTACTGCATTGGTAGCTCAGCACAAACCAAGTACTCAGTGGGCAATAGCTGGCCGGGCAGAGTATTACAGCGATCCAGAGGGAGTAATTGTCAATCAATATTTACCCAATCATTTTAAAGCCACCGGCGCATCGCTAAACGTTGATTTTCTACCTGTAAAATGGGGCATGCTGCGCAGCGAGTGGCGATACATTCAACTT
Source organism: Phnomibacter sp. (assembly GCF_036803085.1). Classification (NCBI taxonomy): domain Bacteria; kingdom Pseudomonadati; phylum Bacteroidota; class Chitinophagia; order Chitinophagales; family Chitinophagaceae; genus Phnomibacter; species Phnomibacter sp. The sequence continues at coordinate 16,754 of NZ_DAIRUZ010000002.1, forward strand.
GCAAACGGCACCGCTTTATACAATGGCGTTTCAGCAACTTCAACGTTTAGCTGGCTGCTCTCTGCCAGTGTTTGGTGGTAAAAAAGAAAGCAACGATCATAGATGTATGCAAAATCCCGGACCATTTGTCCGGGATTGATTTATTCGCCTTCTACAAAATCATTGTGCCATTTTTCTCTCGGGCCTCTTCTCCAACCTCTTTGTGCATCGCCACACATTTGCACAATCTTAGGTTGAAATGAACCGATAATGTCTACCAAAGATGTTTGCTCCTGCATTACGGTATGGATGTCTTTGTAAGCAAATGGCGCTTCATCCAAATCACCACCCAGCAACTTCACACCATGCTTTTTCAGCTCGGCTTTCATGGCTTCGTGAGTAATGTTTTGCATGGCTTTACTGCGGCTCATCAGTCGGCCTGCCCCATGCGAAGCAGAATTGACAGACGCCATTTCTCCCCGGCCTTGCACTATAAAACCGGGAGCGGTCATGCTACCTGGAATGATGCCCAACACACCAGCGGCTGCAGGTGTAGCCCCCTTTCTGTGCACAATCACTTCTTGCCCGTTCCACGTTTCTTTCCAGGCAAAATTGTGGTGATTTTCTACCATGGTTAAGGGCTTGCGACCCAACTGCTTTGCTACTTTGGCATGAATGATGTGGTGACAAGCCGATGCATAATCGCCAGCTAAATTCATGGCCATCCAGTATTCGATACCAGCTTCTTCATCCAGTGTCAGCCAAGCCAGGTTGGCTGCTTCTCCGGGCAACCGCCGCTGTTGCTTGGCCAGTTTGGTATAATGTGCCGCAATGTTGGCCCCTAAAGCTCTCGAGCCACTGTGCGTCAGCAATCCGATATACGTTCCGGCAGGAACACCCGGCAAAGTATCTGCATCTACAATGTGCACAGCACCAAACTCTGCAAAGTGGTTGCCGCTTCCGCTGCTTCCCAACTGTCGCCAAGCCCTGTCTTTCAGGCTTTTGAGCAATGGCAATGCATCAAATACATCGCTATCCATCACCGCATGATTGGCAGGCTGCTTAAACTGCGCCCCGCTGCCAAACAAGGTGGCTTCCAGCAATTCCCGGGTAAAGAAATTTTCCCGCTGCGCCAGTTCTGTGGGCACAATATCAAAAATGCTCAGGCACATTCTGCAACCGATGTCAACGCCTACACCGTAGGGTATCACTGCATTGTTAGTGGCCAATACGCCACCAATCGGCAATCCATAGCCCTGATGCGCATCGGGCATCAAAGCACCGGCAACCGCCACAGGCAATTTAGCTGCTGTATACATCTGGTGCATGGCTCCTGCCTCAATACCATGGGCACCATAAATAGCAAATGGAATACCCGTGTTGTTCAGGCTGATATCACAACCTGTAGTAGTGTCTTCTACGGGTGGTTTCAGCTTCTGAGCAGCCGTCGCAAATACAGAATCGTTGTAAAAGTTTTCGGGTGCTTGCAACAAGGCTTTTAATTGTGCCTCGATGTCGGCGGATGCAGTGTGTTTCAAATGTTTTTTCACGGCCTCCAATACTACAGGAATCACGGGGCTCTCAGGAAAACCCATGGCCCGCAATGATTTGGCTGTAATGATGTTCGATTTCATACAATAGTTATTAAAGTTAAAATTTGTTTCCGCCGAAGCGGTAATCAACGCTGAGAGCAATTACCCCCAGCGTTAGTTTTCTTGAAAACGTCGGGCAAAACCCAACACAGTTAAAGGTTGAGCCAAAGCAATAGACATTTCAGCAGCGGGTTGTTGCAAAGCAGCCAGCTGTTGCACCAATTGCTTTGCCCAAGCCTGATGTTGTGGGCTGTACAACAGCTCTACATAGTTTGGGCCAATCTCAATCATCCGATTGTCAAACAACTAGATTAAGGTGATATTGAAACACAATTCTTTGGTATCCGCATCAAAATGGCTGTGCTGCCACGCCCGTTGTATGTTCCAGTTTTCTACCTCTTTCAGCATGCTTAAAGCATCGCCTCCATTGATTTGAGTGATGACCGCCATGCTGGGTAAATCATGGCACAAGTACATGAATACCGCCCGGCTATCGAGATACTGTTGGCTGAGCAAAGAAGATAGTGAACCAATCCTTCTTCGCCACAAAAATTGAAGCATAGATTCCTCCTGCTTTTGTACAGACCGCTGCAAAAGCAAACGCCCCGTGGTGATGAATATCCACGGGGCGTTGGGTATGGGCAAACCTTTACCGCATTACCACGTGGAGGTGATGATGAATGATGTAAGCAATAGCCACTGATGTATACAAAGTGTCACTTGCTTGCTGTTATGCACTGATAGCTGGTATCGCATAGGCATTCTTTTTTACTACAATAAAGCCATAAAAAAACCCCGCATGGTGCGGGGTTTTCCTACTCAGGCAGCGCTTACCTGAAATATGATAACATCCCGCAAACCCCTATGTACAAAGGGCTGTCAGCGTTGATATGTTTGAATTGTTGTAGCACTTGACGTGATCTTTTATTTTTTATTGATGCGCAAAGTTGTGTATTCATTTACATTCCATCCAAATTTTTTCTCAACTATTTTTTCAGCAGCAATACCTGCTCGTGATAGTTGCTTATGGATTGGTAGAAAACACAGTGGTTTCTTTTACCAGCATTCTCCGGTTAAGTTTCAACTGTGCAATCACCAGCTCTGCAAAGTCTTCCGGATGCATTACTCTTTCTGCATCACCCGTAATAAGATTAGCACTGTACGCCAAGTCTGTTACAATGGTGCTGGGTGCCAATGTAGTTACCCGAATGTTTTGCTTTCTTACTTCCTGCATCAAACTTTCAGACAAACCAAACACACCAAACTTAGACGCACTGTAAGCACTGGTTACCGCTGCCCCATTTTTTCCCGCAGTTGATGATACGTTGATGATATCGCCAGATTGCTGCGCTATCATTTGCGGCAACACCGCCCGGGTGCAGTAGTACACGCCAAACAAATTCACTTTGATTTGTTGCTCCCACTCATCAGGCTGCAGTTCCAAAAATTTTCCAAACTTACCGGTACCCGCATTGTTGATGAGAATGTTGATGTTACCCAATGCAGCAGTGATGTTTTGCACGGCACTTTCTACTGCGGCACGGTCACTCATGTCGGCAGTTGCATACGCTACTTTCACACCCTTGGCACTTATTTCATCGGCCAGTTTTTTCAGGTCGGCTTCTCCACGGGCAATCAAACCTACATGTGCTCCTTCTGCAGCCAAAGCTACCGCAATGGCTTTACCAATTCCTTTGCTGGCACCTGTTACCAACGCCACTTTATTCTGTAATGATTCCATACATAAAATTTTAGTGGGCAAAGGTACAGCCATTCATCGCTGTGTATTTTCGAGATACGCATTTTGTCGCCAGCTACCATCAGAACAGACATGATGCCACAACAACGGGCATACGTATTTTTACAACCGCAAACGACGTCTTGCGAAAGCCCAATACAACAACATGAATTTTTACGACCAAATATTTGACAACAACCGCCGCTGGGCTGCCAGCAAAAAAGCAGGTGACCAACATTTTTTTGAACAACTCGCCCAAAGCCAGTCGCCAGAGATTTTATACATCGGCTGTAGCGATAGCCGCGTATCGGCCGAAGAAATGACGGGCATTCACCCGGGCGAAATGTTTGTGCACCGCAATGTGGGCAACATCATTCCCAGCACCGACCCCAACTCAGCCGCCGTCATCGACTATGCGATTAAACATTTGCGGGTAAAGCACGTGGTGGTATGTGGGCATTACAATTGCGGTGGCGTAAAAGCGGCCATGCAGGCTAAAGACATGGGCATACTCAACCCATGGCTGCGCAATATCCGCGACGTGTACCGATTGCACAAAGAAGAACTGAATGCCATTGCGGATGAAGAAGAAAAATACAAACGCCTCGTAGAACTAAACGTGCAAGAGCAATGCATCAATGTGATTAAAACGGCGGCATTGCAAAAAGCCTATTTGCAACAAGGCTTTCCATCGGTACATGGTTGGGTGTTTGATATACACAGCGGTGAACTCATTGATTTGCATATCGATTTCGAAAGTATCCTTTCAGAAATACGCCAAATATACGATCTCGGCAGTGGCATGATGCAAGAGTCGAGTGAATAAAACATCAGGGCTCCATTAAAAAAGCCGTATCGTATTTTACTTCATTCAAGATAAAGTTGCTGTTGATGTTGGCAATGTGCTGAATAGGCGCCAGCCGGTTGCTGATGAAATGGTGAAACGATGGCATGTCTTTGGTAGCCACTTTTAAAATGTAATCCCAACCGCCCGACACACAAAGCACTTCCATCACTTCCTGCATTTGCGCCGTTTGTGCCTCAAAGTTTTGCTTGGTTTCGATGCTTTGCTCTTTGAGTGTAATCATGCAAATGGCCACCAGGTTTTTATCGAGCTTCTTGTTGTCGACCAAGGCTACAATTTTTTTGATATAGCCTTCCTGCTTCAGCTTTTTCAGCCGCTCAAAAGTGGGCGACTGACTCAGCCCCACCCGGGCTGCTATTTCTTTCACCCCCAGCGATGCATCCTGCTGCAGCAAGTTTAGCATCGCAATGTCTATATGATCCAATTTTACGCCCATCACTTTTTTCTGTTCGGTATTGTATAATGGCAAAAGTCCGCAATAAACTACTGAGCAAACCATGACATTCAGCATAATTTGCTGCGATGATAAACATCAGCCATAAATATTGTCTGCGAAAATAGATTTGCCCGAACAAGCAAGACCATGACATACGATTTAAGTGAGCAAGACCAGGCATGCCTCAATCATTTTACCGAACGCATGCAAGAACGCAGTGAACATTTCATTGGTTACCCATCCGCTACCGACATTGATTATTCAGAACTCTACCCGTTGCTCCGCTACCGGCTCAACAATATTGGCGACCCCATGGTAGGTTCTACCAGCCAAATCAACTCCCGCAAGTTTGAGCGGGAAGTGCTGAGCTTTTTTGCACAGCTCTTTCAGGCACCCGCACAAAACTGGTGGGGCTATGTTACCAATGGCGGCTCCGAAGGCAACCTGTACAGTTTGTACCTGAGCCGTGAGTTGTATCCCGACGGCATCGTGTATTACTCCGAAGCCACCCACTACAGCGTACAAAAAAACATTCAGTTGCTCAACCTGCGCAGCATTGTAATTCGCCAGCAGGAAAACGGCGAAATCGACTACGACGATTTACAACAAATGCTGATGCAGCATCGGGATAAACCAGCCATCATCATTGCCAATATCGGCACTACCATGACGGAAGCCATTGATGATATTCCACACATCAAAGGCATTTTAAAACAGTTAGCGATTAAGAGCCACTACATACATGCCGATGGAGCACTGGCAGGTATTTATGCAGCCTTGCTTAACAGCGGCAAGCCTTTCGACTTTGCTGCCGGCGCCGATAGCATCGCCATTAGTGGTCACAAGTTTTTGGGTGTCCCTATTCCCTGTGGTGTGGTTTTGGTTAAGAAGAATTACAAAGAACGCATTGGCAAAGCCATTCCATACATTGGCACCGTAGACACCACCATCACTGGTAGCCGCAACGGCCACAGCCCCATTTTTTTATGGTATGCCTTACGTAAACTGGGCAAAGAAGGCATGCGTCAAAGAGCCTTGGCCAGTCTTGATTTAGCGGCTTACACATTGCAGCAATTGCAAGAACTGGGCATACATGCCTGGTGCAATGAAGGAGCAATCACTGTAGTATTTGAAGCACCGTCAGAAAAACTACGGATGCAGTGGCAGCTGGCTACAGACGGCGAGTGGAGCCACATCATTTGCATGCCCGGAGTTACCAAAGCACAAATTGATGCTTTTATAGATGACCTGCGCAACGACTTGCAAAAGCCCGGCATACATACGAGTCCGTTATTGCATGTCAACTAAGAAGTGTTTTGAACCACAAAGACACGAAGGGAGATTAAGAAAATCACTTAGTGTCTTCGTGTACGCTTCGTGCCTTGGTGGTTAAATACATACGCTACCGAATCAACACACTCGTTCCTTTTTTGGTAATGATTTTTCCATCGAGGCCAATGCCTTCTACCATCCACACTACCGTTTGTGCAGGCATGGGCATGCCGCGGTGTGTGCCATCCCAACCGGGTTTGCTGTTTTGCGATTCAAACAGCAACTCACCCCAACGGCTGAATATGCGGAAGTATTTGATGGTAGCAACGCCCATGGGTACGGGACGCAAAAAATCATTGCGTCCATCGGCGTTGGGTGTAAAGGCATTGGGCACTTCAATATTGGCCTGCGACACAATTTGTACCAACATAGTATCTACGGTTTTACAACCACCAATAGTGGTGAGTACAATGGTATAATCCTGATCGGCCGCACCGGTAAAAATGGGTTTGTAAATATTGGCGTTGTTGAGCATCAACGCCGGCAGCCATTGAGCACTTACACCAATGTTGCGGGCATCCAATTGCAGTGGCACATTGCGTATAGCAAATGCTGCTGTGTAGCGTTGTGGTGTAGCAGGCCTTTCTACAACTAAATTTTTAGTAAGCGATTGTACCGGCGTGGGGCATTGTGCACTACTTACAGATAATGTAATGCTATATGTACCACTATTGGCAAACACCTTGGCATCTGGCGTACGCTTGTCTGACTCTTGCACATTGCCATAGCGCCAGCTGTACGTAATGGGCGAACCAATATTTTCATTGGTTTGATTGATTGGTACAAATGGTAAGCCAATGCAAGTAGTAACAGCATCAAATTGCGGCACAGGGTTGGGATACACCTGCACCGTAGCTACTGTACTATCAGCACATACATCATTACTATTCACCACCAGCTTTACCTGATAAGTACCTGCTGCAGGATAGCTGTAGCTCACATTGGTTGTAGTAGCCGTTGCTGCATTGCCATACTCCCAACGGTAGCGCATGGCACCTACGGCATTGCTACTATTGTTCGTAAATACAAACTGGTTACCTATTAAACATTGCGCAGCATTGGCCACAGCAAATGCTGCCTTGGGAATGCTGGCAATATCAATTACCTCATCGGGGGTGGTAGCACTGCAGCCAAACTCATCTTGCAAAAATGCCCGATACAAACCTGAAGTAGTTGGCTTGTATCGTTGGGTATTTTCTCCCGGCAGCACAACGCCATTTTTATACCATTGTATTTGCAATGCATTGTTCACCTCCAGCACGGCACTATCGCCACTGCCAATGCAATATTGTGGCTTGCCCAGCACCTGTAAGCTATTGCCCAGATTGCTGGCCGTTACTGTTACGGTATCTGTACTGATACAGCCACCTCCGGGGCTGCGTACCGTAAGCATGTAGTTGGTGGTAACGCCGGGTGTTGCAATCGGATTTGCTGCTGCCGGGTTTGATAATCCATCAGGTGGATTCCATTGATACAGTAAGCCAGGCCGGGCAGGTTCGCCCAAGCGTACGGGTGCAAGATTGCAGGATAAAGTATCGGGGCCGGCTACTGCAGCAAAATTCAGGTTGTCTTCCAACCTGGCCGTGAGTGTTTGCGGGCAACCGAAGCCTTCAAAGGGTTCGAGGCGCACCTGCAATACCGTGCCGGGCGGTGGTGGTGGCCGTAGCGTAATGGATTGGCCGGTACCAATTTGCTGCGTCATGTCGGCATTGAACCAGGTGTAGGTTTTAAAACCGAATGGAGCAGACACTGTTACTTCAGGATCTTTCGCACAAAAGGATGCTCCCGTAAACTCGCCACTGCAATCGGAAGCCACATCGATATAGGCGTAGCCAAAATGCCGGCGAAAGGTGCAATCTCCGGTGCGGAATGTGAGGCGAATGGTGCTGCCGGCATTGCCATCGAGATTGATGGTAACAGGTGTCCAATTTTTGCAATAGACAGGAGCGGTGCTCTGTGCTACCGGCGATTCGAAGAAGCCCGGCAATGTGGTGCCAAACGGGATGAAGGCAAAAGAAGCACATTCGATTTTTTCGCCCTTGGTAAGATTTTGCACTTCAATCTCCATGCGGGGTTGCTGTTGCTCTTCGTGGTTGGGGCCTTCAAACACCACGGCATAGTAATAGAGCAAACTGTAGGTATTTCTGTTGGCCGGAATGGTAAATTCGTAAGTGATAGCTTCGCCCTGGCCGCCGCCGGTATTGTTGCCAAGCATCACACAATAATCGCTGCCATTGGGGCTACGTGTCGGAAAATTACCAAACGGATCTATCCCGGCCCCGGAAGCAGGAATAATGGTATGTCGGCCATCAACCGGACCCGGCGTTTCTGTCAAATCAAAAACATTGACGCCACCCTGATCGAGCACACTTCCTGTGTAGCAGCGCCAGCCTTCGAGGGTTCCTTTTTCAAAATCGATATTGGGCGGGCAGGTTTGAGCATGAATAGCTAACTGTACAAGCATGCCAGCGCAGCAAAGCAGCCAGCGAAAGCTGTTGCTACACAACATGGATATAATACTACGAGGACTGCTCATATTTTGATGCGACAGATAGAATGGCTTTCTTTAGCTGGAGAACACGTAATGTACGCAAAAACATGTGCCAAAGGAAAGTGTGATGAGAGGAATGCTTTTGCAAGAATGAATAATTCAACTTGGCTCATGCCTGTGCTGGTGAAAAGCTTTTGCATGGATGGTTGCTCATTCCTGCACTTATGCAGAAGGGCTGCCGGGGCCGACGGGGTAGCCACGCCCTTGTGGCGGGGCCGTAGCGCAGCGAAGCCCACAGGCACCGGAACGGCTGCTGGGCTTTGTACAGGTGATGAGAGCCCCAAGGGAAATAAGGAATAGAGTGAGTAACGCTGTAACCATTGAATCGAAACCGTTGAACTTCCCTTCGACATCCTGAAAGTAAAAGGGGATGAGTGCTGCGGTGAACTTGTGAACGCTGGAACTTGTGAACTTTCAAACTCACTTTCTGCAACCTTTACTACTGCTGGTTGTTTTACATTCGCATCTCCAACTATGGCCAGCAAAAAAACTTCCCCCTCGGCTGCTGCGGCAGTCCATACCAACGACGTGATTGAGATTGTAGGTGCCCGGGAGCACAACCTCAAAAACATTGACCTGCGCATCCCTAAAAACAAACTGGTGGTGTTTACCGGGGTGAGTGGCAGCGGCAAATCGTCGCTGGCTTTTGATACCATTTACAACGAAGGCCAGCGCCGCTACATGGAAAGCTTTAGCGCCTATGCCCGCCAGTTTATGGGCGATATGGAACGCCCCGATGTAGACAAGATTACCGGCCTGAGCCCCGTGATTTCGATAGAGCAAAAAACCACCAACAAAAACCCACGCAGTACCGTGGGTACGGTCACGGAGATTTACGATTTCATGCGCCTGTTGTTTGCCCGTGCTGCCGATGCGTACAGCTACGAAACGGGCAAGCAAATGGTGAAGTTTAGCGAAGAAGAAATTGTAGAGAACATCAGCAGCAAGTATGCGAAGAAAAAAATAAGTCTGCTGGCGCCGATAGTGCGTGGCCGAAAGGGCCACTACCGGGAGCTGTTTGAAGACCTGCGCAAAAAAGGCTACCTGAAAGTGCGGGTAGATGGCGAAGTGAAAGACCTGGTGCCGAAGATGCAGGTGGACCGCTACAAAATTCACGACATTGAATTGGTGATAGACCGCCTGGCCGTAACGCCCGATATGAAAGTACGGCTGAGCCAGAGTGTGCAGAAAACACTGCAGCAAGGCAAGGGCCTGATGCAGGTGCTGGACAACGACACGGATAAAGTAACACAATACAGCAAAAGCCTGATGTGCGAAGACACGGGCATTAGCTACGACGAACCTTCGCCCAACTCTTTTTCGTTCAACAGCCCCTATGGTGCCTGCCCGCACTGCAAAGGCTTGGGCACGGTGTACACCATTGATATGGAAGCGGTGGTACCCGATGCCAGCATACCCATTGCCGAAGGCGGCATAGCGCCACTGGGCGAACAGCGGGATGCGTGGATTTACAAACAGGTGGAAGCACTGGCGAAGAAGCACAAAATCAATTTGAAAAAACCGGTTGGTGAACTCACGGAAGCTCAACTGAACATCATACTGCACGGCAGCGAAACGGCACATGAAGATTCATTGCTTGTAGTCCCGATAGCTATCGGGATTGAAGATGATGGTTTACCCAAACACAGCGGCGGCTATTACGACACGGTGTTTGAAGGTGTGGTGCCGATGATTAAGCGCTGGTTCAACAGCAGCAGCAGTGATAGCATTCGTGACTGGGCCGAAGGCTACATGAAGCTCGACACCTGCCCCACCTGCAACGGTGCCCGGTTGAAAAAAGAAAGCCTGTGGTTTAAAGTAGCGGGCAAAAACATTGCCGAACTCAGCAATATTGATTTGGATAAACTGGCCCTGTGGTTTGATGGCATTGAAACACAACTGAGCAACAAGCAAAATGCCATTGCCAAAGATGTGCTGAAAGAAATTCGGGAACGCCTGCAGTTCATGATTAATGTAGGCCTCACCTATCTCACTTTGAACCGCCCTACCAAAACGCTGAGCGGCGGCGAAAGCCAACGCATCCGGCTGGCTACACAAATCGGAAGTCAGTTACAGGGCATTACCTACATACTCGACGAGCCTTCCATTGGTTTGCACCAGCGGGACAACCACCGGCTGATTACAGCATTGCAACACCTGCGGGATATTGGCAACAGTGTGCTGGTAGTAGAGCATGATAAAGACATCATGCTGGCCAGCGATTTTCTGGTAGACATTGGCCCGAAAGCCGGACGGCATGGTGGCCGTGTAGTGGTAAGCGGCACACCGCAAGAGGTAATGCAAAACAGCAGCGAAACCGCCGACTTTTTGAGTGGTCAGCAAGCCATACCTGTGCCCGAACAGCGGCGCAAGGGCAATGGCAAAACCATTGAACTGAAAGGGGCCAGCGGACACACGTTGCAAAACGTTTCGGTGAAACTGCCGCTGGGTAAAATGATTGTGGTGAGTGGCGTAAGCGGCAGTGGCAAGAGCACTCTCATCAACGATACTTTGTATCCGCTGCTGAGCAATCATTCTTTTAAAGCCAGCCGAATGAGTGTGATGCCTTACAAGGCCATCAAAGGGCTGGAGCATATTGACAAAGTGATTGAAATAGACCAGAGCCCCATTGGCAGAACGCCTCGTAGCAACCCTGCTACCTACTGCGGTTTCTTTACCGAAATACGACAGTTGTTTGCCAGTGTGCCCGAAGCAAAAATCAGGGGCTATCAACCGGGGCGTTTTTCATTTAATGTAAAAGGCGGCCGCTGCGATGTATGTGAAGGTGGCGGTATGCGGGTGATTGAAATGAACTTTTTGCCCGACGTGTATGTGCCCTGCGAAAAATGCCAGGGCAAACGCTATAACCGCGAAACGCTGGAAATACGCTACAAAGGCAAGAGCATTGCCGATGTACTGGATATGACCGTGGAAGATGCCGTAGAATTTTTTCAGGCTGTGCCTTGGCTGTACCGAAAAATAAAAGTGTTGCAGGATGTGGGCTTGGGTTACATCACCTTGGGGCAAAGTGCCGTCACCCTAAGTGGCGGCGAAGCACAGCGGGTGAAGCTGGCCACAGAGCTCGGCAAAAAAGATACCGGCAAAACTTTTTATATACTGGATGAACCCACTACCGGCCTGCATTTTCAAGACATCAAAATGCTGCTGGATGTGCTGAACAAATTGGTAGACCGGGGCAATACGGTGCTGGTGATTGAGCACAACATGGATGTGATTAAAGTAGCAGACCACATCATCGACCTGGGCCCCGAAGGCGGCAGTGGTGGTGGCCGCATCTTATTTGAAGGCACGCCGGAAGAACTGGTAAAAGTAAAAGAAAGCCACACCGGCAAGTATTTGAAACTGGAGCTATAATTAGAAACAAGGCTTTTAAATAGGATAGTTTGTACCTACCTTGCTGCAAATTAGCCGCATGAAATACCTGTACACCCTACTCGCATCGGTTGCATTTTTAGTGGGCAATAGTCAGTCGGTGGGCATTGGCACACTTACACCAAATACCAGTGCTGTACTGGATTTGGGATCAGGCAACAAGCCGTTGATTATTCCAAGGCTTACCAATACACAAATGAATGCAGTAAGCAACGATGAATATGGTATGCTGGTGTACAACACCACACATCACCAGTTGTATGGATATATGCGGTTTAGCACCATCGTTTATAGTGGAAACACATTTGCATTAAACAGATGGCAACCAATTGCCACCGGACCGCAGATGATAGCATGGGGTACCATTGATAGTTTTGGTACAGAAAAAAATGGCAGTAATAATTTTGAAATTGCATTCGACGCTGTAAACAATTGGTACACATTAACTATGACTGGTCATCCATTTTATAGAGACAGCATGCTATTAATGATAACACCAGTTGGCAATGGCAGTTGGGATCAAACAGTGGCCATTGGAGAAATCATTGAAGGAAGCACACGTAGAGCCAGCATTAAATTTACCGATGTATCAAGGATTGCAGCCGGATGGTCGGCAACCTCGGCCCGCCGCAGAAGTTGGTTTTATTTCACCCTTTACAACATCAGGAAAAATCCCTACAATTTACCAGAATAAGCCGGATCATTGCTGCCAATTTGCTTCATAAATAATATCTACCTCTCAACTTAAAATTTATCTGGTGTGAAAACAATTGGCAATAATCTTCGCTTTCTTATATCAGCAGTTATGCTCATTGTAGCAGCTTTTTTTATTGGCAAATGGATGGGCACTCAAAAAGGTACGACCCGGTTAATTGAGAATTATGCTTTTGTAAAAAACATAGCCGAATTGGCAACTCTGGAAGTAAGTGGCACTACTACATACAAATCAACCAATGTAGATCAGCAAGCATCGTGGTGGAGTTCAGTGTCAGCATTTTTTACGGAGAAATCTGCTACCATTATGGTGCCCTACCAAGCCAAATATGGTGTAGATGTATCGAAAGATTCTATTACTATTTCACATCAAGACAGTGTACTCATTATTACATTTCCACCCGCAAAACTGCTGAGCTATGAGCTGCGCCTCGACCGCATGGAAACCAGCAATCGCAAGGGTTTATTGGTTTTTTCTGATGATGAGTTTTATACTGCTTTTCAACAACAGCTGTATGCGAAAAGCCGTACACAGCTTGAACAAAACCTCCGATACCTGCAGGCCAGTCGCGACAGAATTTGCGAGGTAATGAACCAATATGTGGCACCAACCGGATTAAAAGTGCAGTGTAAGTTTAAGTAACAGGTATTTACATGGAACAGTCACTCACCATTTTGTTTGAATACGGATTGCCCGACGACCGGCCTTTCTATGATTTAAGCGACCGCTTTTTCCAATTGTTTGACAAAAAGACCATTGGCGAATACGATGGCCATGAGATTGAAATGAACAATGCCGATGGCAGTTATTTCTTTTTCGGGCCCGATGCAAATGCCATTTTTGAAGCCATAGAACCCATACTGAAAGAATATGCATTTTTGAAAGGAGCCCGCATTATTATTCGTAACGGCGATGCCAAAGAGAATCTGCTCATCCGTGATTTTATTTTCAATGCACCTCCTGCAAAAGAGCCATCGCTGTTCAGCAATATGCACAGCATTAATCCCATACCAGATTGGGATGATGAACACTTTGCTGATTTGCGTAAATATCGCAGAGATGATGACGAAGGCGATGAGTGGAAACATCAAATGAAAGATGAACGTGCCGCTAACCTGTACAACCAGTGGCGGCAGGTGTATTCTTTGCTTCAGGCATTGGCCGCCAGTTTGCAAAAACCTGAAGCAAAACCTGGCGAAGAAACAGACGAACATCTTGCGTATGCCATCGAAAGCTTTGACGAACAGTTTATAGAAGACATGACTCACGAACTGCTAGACGACAGCATGATTATACCTGCTAAAATTCGAGGCGCCGAAGCAGCTGACATATATGTGCAACGTATGGAAAATGCAGCCATCATCCGCCAGATAGCTGCCGGCATTCAACAGTCTACTGCTAACATTGGTATGATGAAAGTAGCCAGCGATGAAGACATCGATTTGGTGCGTAATGAAATAGACAAATTCAGAGAACTGTTTAAAGAGTGGGTAGCGGGTTTTGAGAAAGATGAATTTGAAGATGAGTGGGGTTTGTTTTGAGTTGAGGGTTTTATTTCTCTTTCCAACAGTGCTGATTTGCAAATTATTGTTGTCTGCAAAAACCACTCTTAATATTCAACCAACATTTCTCAAGAGGGGAACTACTGTTTCATGTTCAAAGCCATTTGTTTTGCCAAAGCATTCACCATCTCTCTCAATGTTGCATTTTCTTCCATGAAGGCCGTTTTCAATAATTGAATTTCTTGTTTGAGTGATTCATTTTCTTTTATCAATTCTTCATATTTTCTGCTCCTTTTTTCCAAAGCTTGAATGGCAAGGGTATTAATACTTGTGAGATCGTGGGTATTGATGGTGGTATCGCTACCAATGGTACCATAGCCATCGCGGCCGAATGCTGCATAGAAATCTTGCGCCATAGGGCCGTAGTGGCGGTTTTGTTGCGCATTGTGGCCTTTCAGGTTCCAGGAACTAACAGGAACGACAACGAGTTTTTGCAACACTTCTTCTTCATTGGGCACTACAAAATTTTCCTTCAGGTTGGCATCGGAAGTAATGGTAGGAGCTACAGGAAGGTAAATGCCAACCACGGAACCGTTACCAATCGCAATAGAATTATCCCCCGCAAAAACGTTGTATCCAATGGCAATGCTATTATAAGTACACCATGCATTGCCCCCAATGGCAATGCTACCCTCGGCATGTGCCCGACTGTTTGTACCAATGGCAATTCCATAAGGAGCTTGCACTAAGACACTATTCGTAATGCTATCTCCAACCCTACTATTTTTTCCGATTGCAATGCCGAAGTTTCCTCTGTTTACAAATGCATTTCCTCCAATAGCAATAGTGCCCACATTAGCATTGCTCCAAGCCTGATAACCAACACATGTATTATCATTTCCTGTATTATAGTATCCTGCGTTAAATCCTAGATAAGTATTACGTGCACCAGTTACATTTTCATATCCAGTAAAATATCCAACACCAGTATTGTTGCTTCCCGTGGTGTTTTTGTAAAATGCGCCATTGCCAAAAAATGAATTGGCATTGCCAGCAGAATTTGATACACCAGCATAATGACCCATCATAGTATTTAAACTACCTGTGTTTGTGTTGCCGCCAGCCGAACGGCCTACAAAGGTGTTCTCACTTCCCGTGGTGCCAAATACACCTGCTTCGCGGCCTACAAAAGTGTTGAAGCTTCCTGTGGTATTGCTGTACCCTGCACCATTGCCAATAAAGGTATTACTGGAGCCGGTTGTATTGGCAAAGCCCGATGTGCGACCAAAGAAAGCATTGTTACTTCCAGTTGTATTTGTTTGGCCTGAGCCAGCGCCAACAAAGGCGTTTTCTGCACCGGTAGTATTGAATAAACCAGCCGCATGACCTATATACGTATTGAAGTTTGCGGTAGTGTTTCTTGATCCTGCGCCATTTCCAATTAAAGTATTTCCTGAACCGGTTGTATTGGCCAGGCCTGACCCTACACCAAAAAAAGAATTTTCGCCACCTGTTGTATTGGCGATGCCTGTACTATAGCCCACAAATGTATTGTTGGCACTGGTGGTTTGATACCCCGAACGCCAGCCTATAAAAGTATTGTTTACCAAATTGCTGCCAAGTAAACCTGCAGCAGTACCTATTATAACATTGTTTGATCCCGCTGTATTAACTGCACCAGCAGAGGCTCCAACAAAAACATTATCATTACCAGTAGTATTGCTTGTACCCGCTGCATTTCCAATAATGGTATTTGAAACACCAGTAGTATTTGCTAAACCAGCAGCAGACCCAACAAAAGTATGCGCTCCACCTGTCGTGTTTAACCTCCCTGCTGCTTGACCAATAAAAGTGTTATTTGTAGCAGTTGTATTAGAGAAACCAGCTTCTGTTCCAATAAAAGTATTAAAAGCACCAATGCTATTAAATTTTCCTGCGTGCTCACCCACAATAGTATTAGACTCGCCTGTAGTATTTCCCGCACCAGCTTCCGTCCCTATCACTGTATTTTTACTGCCGGTTGTATTAGAAAAGCCTGACGCATAGCCGATAAATAAGTTTCTTGAACCCGATGTAGTAGCATTTCCAGCCAAATTGCCAAAAAAGGTATTAGCGAAGCCATTAACCGAAACACCACCCTGACCGATTATAAAATTGTCGCCTTGTACCCTGGCAAATCTGGATCCTCGTAAATACAAAATACTATCCAAAAAAATATTGCCCATTACATTAATCCGCTTAAAACTACCGGTATCACTATTCACCTTGCCATCTTTGTTGATCACCATAATATTGTTGATGATAAGGCCACTGTCCAGTCGTACCATCCCCTTCACATCCAAAGGATATTGCGGGTTGGTGGTGCCTATGCCTACGTATTGGGCAGCCGTATTCAAAAAAGAAAAAGTAAGCACTACGGACAAAAGAAAGCTGATGATCGATCGCATAAAACTTTGTATTTTTCAAGACCGAAATACCCCTAAAAAAAGCATCGGCACAATAGCCCAATTGAGTCATTTTTAATAGTAGCATGTATGGCATTACCTGTAGCCCATTCTTATTGCGACCTTTTAAAACTGGCAAAGAACCATGAACTACTTGAGCCTTTAGATACACAAGAACTTATTGACCGCTTAGGCTTTCAAAACCTTTCACAACAGTCGCAGGCGCCGGTTTTATACATCGCCGACTATTCTAAAAACAAATACCTATATATTGATCCATCGGCTGAATTGATTTTAGGATTTAAGAACAGCTGGCTTGCAGATTCCGGACCATCTTTCTTTGTTTCACTAATGCATCCAGATGATTTTCACATCCTAAGCAAAAAAATCACTCCTGTAAATCTTCAGTTCTTAAAAACTTTTGTAAAAAAGGAATACGGATTATACTCCTTTACTATCAACTTTAGATTAAAAAGCTCAAACGGGACATACAGGAAATTTATTCAACGCCATAGCTATCCTGTAGTTGACAAATCCGGTATTCCAATAATCGTTGCCGGTTTTATCATTGATGTCACGCATTTCAAAAAAGACAATTCTATCATACATACGATTGAAAAAATAGCATCACCTACAATGCAAGCTGCTCCTGAACTCATTTACAAAAATGTGTACTTCCCAAGCAGTACCAAATCAGCGTTTAGTGAACGGGAGCTTGAAGTGTTGATGCTGATACTTGAAGGTTTAGGCAATAAGGTAATTGCAGACAAACTAAATATCAGTATACATACCATTCGGAATCACCGAAAAAGCCTGCTACGCAAGAGTGGCGCAAGTACCGTAACTGAACTTATCCGATATGCAATTGACAACGGACTTCTTGAATCAATTTGAACTAGTTTAGGATATTTAACATGCAGTGCCTTTCAAAAAAGGCCACGAATGTTTTTCCTAATCGGCGGACTAATTATCTATCAACACTTGCTTTGCAAAACGCAGCAATACATCATTGACGATCGCCGGTTGATCAATATTTACAAAATGGTTTGCATCTTTCACTAACATGACTTCTCCCTGAAATCTATTGCATTCGATATCATTCAAATAGTGAGGGTTCACAATGCTTTCCTCCTCACCAAATACTACTAAAACGACTCCTTTGAAATTCCTTAACTGTACAAATCCATCAGAAAATTGCCCAGCCAAATAGCTCTTTAAAATCAGGGATCGGAATGGAGATTTTACGCCAACATAATCTTTTAAAACCATTTTTTTAAAGGATGCCGGATGCCCTTTAAATACCTCGTTCAAAAACTTCTCAAATGCACCTATATCAACTTCGTCAGTAAACAAACAGGTAGCATCAACACTTTCAAGCATGATATCGGACAATCCTCGTTTATCTCCTGTAAATGAACTTCCAAATAAAAAGATCGCATTTGGACTAAGGTGATTCAACATTTCGATCACAAAGTTTGTACCCAACGAAAGACCACCCAAAATAAACTTATCTAATTGAAGCTGCATCACAGCATCTGCCATCAGTTTTCCAATACCAATCAACGTATAGTCTATATCAGGTTGCAAAGAAGCCTCGGATGCACCATGTGATGGCAAGTCAAAAGCAATTAACCGAAAAGCGTTGAGTGCTGGATTATTCAATTGAAACATCCAAGCTGAAACAGACTGAGAATTTCCATGGATAAATACAAGTGCCGGCCTATGAATCAAATCATTGTCCAGATAATGCAACCTGATTCCATTCACAATCAACGCTTTACTTTTCATAAAAGCTTGTCGTTTTAAAAAATAATATCCGTAAAATATTAACGATTAATGTAAAATTATAATCCCTTACCAAAACGTATCATGGGTATATGGCCAATGCCATCTTCATCGTACACATCGCCACATTGCGAAAAACCAAGCGACTCGTAGAATTTTTTGAGGTACAACTGAGCACCAATTTTAATGGGGCCTTCGCCATATAACAAAAACAAACGCTGAATGGATTCTTCCATCAGTTCTTTGCCCAATCCTTCGCCCCTTGCCTGTGGCGAAGTAACCACCCGGCCAATAGAAGGATACTCAGTATAAGAAACACCGGCCGGAACGATGCGGGTATAAGCAGCCAATAAATCCTCTTTATATCCCAGCAAATGATGACACAATTGATCCTTATCATCCATATCTAAGAACACACAATTTTGTTCTACTACAAACACTTCACTGCGCAATCGCAACAGTGCATACATTTCTGCAGCAGACAATGCATCAAATGTTTTGAATTTCCAACGAAGAGCCATAATCCAATTGTTTGTGTACAGGCATCAACACATGCTAATTAGCAAAGAAAGAATTGTAGTATGAAATCGGCAATTTTGCGAACAACTAATTCTGCAATCCATGCCTGCTGTGCTTTCACTTCAATCCTTTTCCATAGTTCGGGACGGGCATACCATTATACCTGCCTTCGACCTCAACCTGCAGGCAGGAGAACACCTCGCCATCACCGGCCCGTCGGGCAGTGGCAAAACCATGCTGGGACAAGCCATTTGCGGTGCCTTGCAGCACTTTGGCCACAAAGCCTTAGCTGCAGAGAAGCATCCGGTGTTTGTGTCGCAAATGCACCATTTTAAAAACAAATCCAATACCAGTGATATGTATTATCAGCAACGCTACAACAGTTGCGATGCCGATGATGCACTTACTGCCAGAGAATGGCTCGACAATATAGACAGCACAACACTGCAGCATATTGAGCAATTGTCTGTAGCACATGTATTGGATGAGCCACTTACGCATCTTTCCAATGGTGAACACAAAAAGATGCAACTGGTAAAAGCCCTGCAACAACACCCGGGCTTACTGGTGCTGGATCAGCCGTTTATTGGACTGGACGTGGCATCCCGCCAACACCTGCAAGGAATGCTGGAAACACTGGCCAACACTGGCGTAGCAATTGTGCTCATCAGCAGTGGCTATGATTTGCCAGCATGTATCACGCATGTATTACAATTGAGTAAAACAGCAACACCGGTTTACAGTAGTAAGGATGTATATCTACAAAACTTTCATCCGGTTGCGTTGCAAAATGACTTACAAGAGAAATTAGCACAACTGCAAAGTTTGTTACCAAAAGATATCAATACCAATCTTCATCCGGAAGCTTT
Source organism: Phnomibacter sp. (assembly GCF_036803085.1). NCBI lineage: Bacteria > Pseudomonadati > Bacteroidota > Chitinophagia > Chitinophagales > Chitinophagaceae > Phnomibacter > Phnomibacter sp. Next base: position 36,474 of record NZ_DAIRUZ010000002.1, read on the forward strand.
GCACATGGAAAACGTGCAGGTGAGTTATGATGGCAAACCAGTATTGCAACACATCAACTGGACGGTGCAGCATGGCGAACGATGGTTGGTGTACGGCCCCAATGGTGCTGGCAAAAGCACGTTGCTCAGCCTCATCACCGCCGACCATCCGCAAGTGTATGCTAACAAAATTTACCTGTATGGCAAACGCCGCGGCAAGGGCGAAACCATTTGGGACATCAAAAAACAAATGGGTTTTGTATCGCCCGAATTGCACTTGTATTTTGAAACCACGGCTTCCGCTTTTGATACCGTCGCCAGTGGCTTGTTTGATACCATTGGTTTGTTCAGAAAGCTTTCGCCGGCACAAGAAGCAATGGTGCAGCAATGGCTGGCGCTGTTTGCTTTTAGCAACCGTGCACACAAATGGTTGCGCAGCTTTTCGGCCGGTGAGCAACGACTGCTGTTATTGGCCAGAGCCATGATTAAAAACCCACCCATGCTGGTGCTGGATGAACCCTGCCAGGGGCTTGATGAAACACAGGAAGCCAACATGCTGCAATGGATTTATGCCCTCTGCCTGCACTGCAACAAGACGCTGATTTTTATTACGCATTATCAACACAGCAAACCTGCTTGCATTACCAAAACCTTTCAGTTGAATAAAGGGAAAATGAATATTGAATAAGGAACAAAGAATGATAAATAAGGAATAAGAAAGTGTGGGGCAATTTTATGTTTGGATATTCTCGAATTTGTAAACAGGAATACTTCCAAAACAAAAACTAAAAACCCCAAACTTATTAATACCCATACTTCTCACCCCATCTCGATTTCAGAAACTTTCGCAGTTCTTCTTCCCGTGCATTTTTGCCGGGGTCGTACAGTTTGGTGCCCCGCAGTGCGTCCGGAAAATACTCTTGTGCAATAAAGTTGCCTTCGCCCATGTGTGAGTATTGGTATTCTTTTCCGTAGCCCAAATTTTTCATGAGCTTGGTTGGTGCATTGCGGATATGCAACGGCACAGGTTGATCGCCTGTTTTTTCTACCAATGCCAATGCTTCATCAATGGCCATATATGCCGCATTGCTCTTGGGCGATGATGCGAGGTAAGTACAACACTGGCCCAGTACAATCCGCCCTTCCGGATAACCGAGTTTGCGTACGGCATCGTAACAGGCATTGGCCATTACCATAGCGGTGGGGTTGGCATTGCCAATGTCTTCGCTGGCAAAAATGACCATGCGGCGGGCAATGAATTCAATGTCTTCGCCACCGGCAATCATGCGGGCCATCCAATACACGGCAGCATTCGGATCGCTGCCCCGCATACTCTTAATGAAGGCTGAAATAATATCGTAGTGTTGCTCTCCTTTTTTATCGTACAAAGCCACCCTGCTCTGAGCCGCATCCATCACTGCCTTGTCGGTAATGAGCAACTCGCCATTGCCAGTTTTGGATTGTAACGATTGTACGGTTATGTCGAGTAGATTGAGCAACTTTCGGCCATCACCAGCACTTATGCGAATCAGCGCTTCCGTTTCTTTCAGTTGAATCGGCAGCTCTTTCAGCACTTCATCTTTGCTGATGGCTATTTGCAACAGCTGCTCCAGTTCGCTTCGCTCCAATGCCTTCAGCACATACACCTGGCTTCTGCTAAGCAAGGCACTGTTTACTTCGAAAGAAGGATTTTCGGTAGTAGCGCCAATCAGGGTGATGATGCCTTTTTCTACCGCACCCAGCAATGCATCTTGCTGGCTTTTATTGAAGCGATGTATTTCATCAATAAACAAAATAGCACCGCGTTGTTTTTTGGCCACATCAATCACTTCCCGAATTTCTTTTACCCCACTGCTGATGGCAGAAAGCTGATAGAAAGGCAATTGTAAATGATGCGAAATCACATTGGCCAAAGTGGTTTTACCTACGCCGGGAGGTCCCCAGAAAATGATGGAATGAATATGCCCGTGCAGTAAGGCATTGCGAAGCACTGTGCCCTCGCCCACGATATGTTGCTGTCCCACAATTTCGTCGATGGTTTGCGGACGTAAACGTTCGGCAAGAGGTATGTTTGAAGACATGATTATTTATTGTTTGTAGTTTATAGTTCAGCAAGCCATGCAGTTTGACTCATTTTAAAGCTACCTAAAACTCGCAACAAGCAAACTGAAGGACATTGCAAACTGAAGAACAAAAAACCACAAACTAAAAACTTAAAACAAAAAATTTATTGCTGCTGTTGCTGGGCCTGCATCCAATCGTTTTGCCAGGGCTCCACTTCGTCTGATGATACCGTTTCGAGTTTTACTTCATTTACTTCTTCAAACACATGGCCATCTTCGTAGCCAACAGATACAAACACCGAAAGGGTTTGCCGGGCGATGCCTTTAAACGTACCCTTCACAGGTGAGCAATCATTAAAATCGCGGCCGGTTGCCAACACCACATGATAGCCATTTACCCATACGTTGTTGGTAGGGTCAATGCCTACCCAACCATCGCCGGGCGTATAAAATTCAACCCATGCATGGGTAGCACCTTCGCCACGCATGCCGCTTTTGTTGGGACAAATGTAGCCACTCACATAGCGGGCAGGAATGCCCAAGCTGCGCAGCATCTGCAATAGCACATGTGCAAAATCCTGGCACACACCACTTTTGTGTTGCAAAATTTCATCTATAGTAGTTTCAACAGATGTGATGCCCTTTTCATATTTGAAATGCCGGAAAATATATTCGCTGCAAGCCCATGCCATGTGGCGCACATGCTGCACCGGATTGGTAATACTTTGCACAATATCATTAATGCTTTCCTGCGCAGCAATTCGCTCCGGATCAGACAGCCGAAGCATTGAAATATCTGTGTCTATATGCTTACGTAAATCTGCAATCGTTATATCATCTTCTGGTGTTGCCGTTTTTTTCTCTATCGTTTCTACGGTTAGCCGGCTATCGATAGTCAGGCTTTGGTGCGGATGCAATACGGTAAAATCGCCGACTGTATTGCCAAAGTAATCGGCATAGGTAGCTACCACAGGATCGGATGTAATGAGCAATTCAAACTGGCGTATGTGCTGCGCCGGCGTAGCCAGCGGAAAAATGCGGATTTGACTAACGCTTTCCTTTACCGGTCGGTCGTACTGATACTGCGTAATATGATGAATTTGAAATACCGGCATGTGCTATATTGATGGCAATGCGCCGAAACTACAGGTATCAGCGGTTGCAGCAGCCTGATAATTATGCAGGCTGTTGATAATTAATACTAGGTATATGAAAAGAACAACCGCGAAAACTCTGCAGAAAAATCCCAGAGTTGATGGCGAATTTGCTTTACCAACTCTTTCAATTCCTGACCATTCATATTAGCAGTATCGGTAAACTCTACCATACTTTTCAAACGGCCAAAACGACGAATGATAACCGCAGCATCGGGATGTGGATTTTCTTCGAGCAGCGATTGCAGGTATTTTTCAATCCGCTTGAGACTGTAGATGACACTCCGTGGAAAATCAGCATTGAATATCACCTGGCATATTACCTGACGGCTGTGGTGTGAACCACGGTTGGTTTTGAGATACAGCTCGTAGCCCGACAACGCATACAGCAAACGCCTCCAGTATAGCAGGTTATCATTTTGCTCCAAATCGTACTGCATAGGGCTGAGGTAGGCATCAACCAAATCTACCGTTTGCAGGCTGCGTTCTATAAACTTACCGAGGTTCATAAATTCCCACCCCAGGCCACGGGGCATAGTGCTGTCAACAATGCCGTTATATAACAGGCAATGCTTTTCCAATTGGTCGAGCACTTTCAGTGTTTCTTCGCCTTTCAGTTTATTTACCAATCCTTCGTTGGTAATAAAATGATACATCGCATTTACCTGCTCCCACAATTCCTTTGTTACACGGTCTTGCGAGCCACGGGCATTTTCACGGGCCTTGCTCAGCAATACTTTCAGCGAGTTAATGTTGGCCGCATCCTGAATGACAAAGCGCAACAAATGCTGTGAATCTGCTTGCATGGTCACCCGTTCTTCTGCCGACAGCGAGGTGAAACTTTGCAACAAGGGGCCATAGCCCAGTGTGTCTCCTTCCCACGAATCGAAGCCAAGAATATAAAAATACCGGGTAGCCCTTGCCAGTCCGTCGGCCCGCTCCATATAGCGGTTCAGCCAAAACATATTGTCTGCAATTCTGCTTAGCATCATAAAAAACTATTTGATGTTTTTTGTTTTTGGTTTGCAGTTAATGGTTGATACCATTCTATTGTCAAACCAATCAACTTACTCCTCAATATCTACCACCCAGGTATCCTTACTACCACCGCCCTGGCTACTGTTTACCACGAGGCTGCCTTTACGCAGTGCCACCCTTGTTAATCCACCGGGTACAATCTCAATGCCATCCGGACCGCAGAGTGCATAAGGCCGAAGGTCTACGTGGCGGCTTTCCAGTTTACCATCTACCAGGCAAGGCACTGTACTAAGTTGTATAATAGGCTGTGCAATAAAATTGCGGGGGTTATCCAAAATAGCCACTTTCAATTCGTTCAGCTCGGCGTCTGTTGCTTTATTACCCATTACCAATCCGTAGCCTCCACTTTGGTTGGTCTGTTTTACCACCATGCTATTCAGATTATCGAACACATATTTACGTTCGTCTTCTTTTTCCATACGATAGGTAGGCACGTTCGACAAAATAGATTCTTCGTTCAGGTAGTACTTTATCATATCAGGCACGTAGGCATACACGGCTTTATCATCGGCAACGCCGTTGCCAATAGCATTTACCAGCGCAACATTGCCTTTTCTGTAAGCACTCATAATGCCGGGCACACCCAACACACTGTCGGGCCTGAAAACCAGCGGATCAATGTATTCATCATCAATACGACGGTAGATAACATCAACGGGTTGCAGACCGGCCGTCGTTTTCATAAATACCTTTTGGTTGTCCACCACCAAATCGCGGCCTTCTACCAGCGGGATGCCCATGGTACGGGCCAAAAAAGTATGCTCATAATAGGCAGAGTTGTATACACCCGGGGTTAGTATCACCACATTGGGTTGATCTACGGGCCGAGGCGAAAGCGATGATAAAATATTGAGCAACTTCATGGGATAGTTGTTCACCATCCGCACCTGGTTTTGCGCCAGCAAATCCGGAAAAATACGCTTGGTTACTTCCCGGTTTTCGAGCATATAACTTACACCGCTGGGTGTACGCAGGTTGTCTTCCAATACATAAAATTTGCCATCGTTGCCGCGTATCAAATCAATGCCACTGATGTGTACATAAATATCATGCGGCACTTTAATGCCAACTGCTTCTTTCAAAAAATGCGGACAACTGGCAATGAGTGAAGCAGGTATAATACCATCCTTGATGATTTGCTGCTCACTGTAAATATCTTTCAGAAACATGTTGAGAGCCTTCAGTCGTTGCTGAATGCCTTTCTCTACATGATCCCATTCTTTACCAGTGATAATGCGGGGAATAATGTCGAAAGGAAAAATGCGTTCAATCCCTTTATTGTCGCTGTATACGGTAAAGGTGATGCCCTGATTCATGAAAAAATCTGCAGCCTGCAAATCTTTAGCCTGCAGGGCGTCGCCACTCATTTGCTGAAGCGCTTCATACACTACTTTGTAGCGGTTGCGTACCCCTTCAGGCGCAAACATTTCATCCCAAATAACCTGGTTGGCAGGCATGTTGCTCATAGGCTGTTAGTTTTGATCATTTCAAAATGAATATCCTGCACTCATGAAGGGCAGCATTGATGCGGGTACATCTTGGGGCGGAAATCGCCAACCGCAAACGCTCTTGTAAAAGCCTTGTGCGGTAAGCGGTGCAGGTACGCCACCAGCACCTCTGCCCTGTAGCTGCCAGACTACATTATGTGAGGGATGACTGCTGTTTTGTTATTGCTTGCGGCAGCATCAAAACAGCTTTTTCTATGGCGGCTTTCGTTTGTTGGGAAATTAGGGAAAAAATAAATAGCAATTGAGCCTCCTCTTAAATTTGAGAGGATGGCAACCAATAAACATTTCAGAAAATGAATGGCGCTGCAGAAAAGAATATCCTACTTTGAAAAATAGGCAGCATATTTTTTTTGCAACACAAAGCCCAACACGATATGCACTACCAGCAGGCTGCTCAACGCTGTTGAAATGATGAGCACCCATTTTACCAACAATTGCAAATTGTAGGCAGGTGCACCGGGTGTTTGTGCCATTACTTCGGCCAACTGATCGATGACCAATTTAATTTGTTCAGGATTGAGCATGAGCAGCACACTTTGGCCAATGTTGAGCAATGCGATGGCTCCTGTTACAAAAGCATTTACCCGTATCCAATCCCGTAGCCTTGCTTTTACAGCCTGCTGTTGTACAATAGCTTTTTGTACAAAAGAAAAACTGGCAAACACGTAAATGATCATGGCAACAATAATAAACGTGGGCAACAACAATGCTGGCTGGCCAAGTGCCATCATAAAAAATGAAAGAGCACTCAAACTAAGTAATACAGCAACGGGCAAAAACAGATAGGTTAATATGCGGTAAATAAGCGTCATGATTGTTCGATTAATACAATGGTTTTTCTAAAGGATTGTTCAGTTGTGCCAGCATCAGTTCTTCGGCTTCCATTTTGGCAAACTGCAATTCGAAATAGGCTTTGATGCTGAGCAAATAATTTGTGAGTGCCAATAAGCCTGTGCACAACAGCACAATGAAAATGCGGTAGAAAGCTGCTTCTATCGGGCGTTGGGTAATCTTTTCCATTTGCAGGTATGCATAAAAGGAAGACCCTGAAATAAACAGCTGAATGACAAACGCAACTGTTGCTGCAGCCAGTGTCCAACCCATTTTCCGTAGCGAATACAAACCATCCATTCCTGCATCGCTACGCATCAGCGAAGCCACCGCTTTCAATTGTCCGTAAGCGCTACACAATACCAGCAAACCCCAAATGCAAACGGCCACTGTTGCCCAAAAATCTTCCGACCACCAATTGATTGGTTCGTCAGCCAAAGAATAAAATAATAAACCGAACAACAGCACTGCAAATGCGCATTGCAACAGGGCTGTTACCCTTAGCAAATACCATTTCCAGCGGTTGCGTTGTTGTTGCATATCGATTGTGCCTTTATGCCGGCTTTATGTGCAGCTCTGCGTATTGCTTGGCGGCTATTTCGCCCGGTGCATCCAGCATTACATCGCGGCCCGCATTGTTTTTGGGGAAGGCAATGAAATCACGAATGCTTTCGCTGCCACCGAGGATAGCACAGAGACGGTCGAAGCCGAAAGCTAAACCTCCATGCGGCGGTGCACCGTATTCAAAAGCGCCCAACAGGAAGCCGAACTTTTCTTTTTGCTCATGCTCATCCAAACCAAGAGCCGCAAACATTTTTTCCTGTAATTCTCTTTGGAAAATCCGGATAGAACCACCGCCAATCTCGTTACCGTTCAGCACCAAATCGTACGCATTGGCCTTGATACGTGCATACGGATGTTCGAGGTATTTGTCGAGGTCTTCCACCTTTGGCCCATTCTCAATCATGATGGAAATATGATCGGGCTTGGGACTGGTAAACGGATGGTGACGGGCCACCCAACGGCCTGCTCCACCGCCGTCCTGGTCTTCCAGTGCAAACTCAAACAGCGGGAAGTCTATCACCCACAGCATTTTGAAAACTTCGGGATTGCGGAGGCCCAAACGCTCTGCCATTTCGAGGCGTAGCGTACTGGTTGCTTTGCGGGTCAGCTCTTCTTTGCCTGCCAGTATCAATATCAAATCGCCGGCTTTTGCATTCGCAGCATCAGCAATGGCTTTCAGTTTTTCTTCGCTATAGAATTTATCAACGCTACTCTTGAAAGAACCATCGGCATTGCACTTAATGTTCACCAAACCCTGCATGCCAATTTGCGGACGCTTCACCCATTCGGTGAGTTCGTCTATTTGCTTGCGGGTATATTCGGCAGCACCAGGCACAGCAATGGCCAACACCGTTTCTGCATTGTCAAACACACCAAAACCTGCACCTTCAATCAGTTCACGGTTGTCTTTGTAATCTACCAATACATGGTGCGGTTTCTTCAGGTTCAACAACCGCATGTCGAAACGAATATCGGGCTTATCGTTGCCGTAGTTCCACAGTGCATCGTCATAAGTCATGCGCTGCACAGCTTCGTTATAGTCGATGCCTTTTACCGTTTTGAAAATGTATTTCACCAAACCCTCAAACATGTTAAGGATATCGTTTTGCTCCACGAAGCTCATTTCGCAGTCGATCTGCGTAAACTCCGGCTGGCGGTCGGCCCGCAGGTCTTCATCGCGGAAGCATTTTACAATCTGATAGTAGCGGTCGTAGCCACTCACCATCAGCAGTTGCTTAAAGGTTTGCGGACTTTGCGGCAGCGCATAAAACTGTCCTGCATTCATGCGACTGGGCACCACAAAATCTCGGGCACCTTCGGGAGTGCTCTTGATGAGAAAAGGCGTTTCAATATCCATGAAACTATTCTGGTGCAGATAATCACGTGTGGCACGGTTTACCGCATAGCGCAGTTCAATATTTTTCTTTACCGCATTGCGGCGCAGGTCGAGGTAGCGGTATTTCATCCGCAGGTCGTCGCCACCATCGGTATCGTCCTGAATGGTGAAAGGTGGCGTGGCCGCTTTGTTAAGAATGCTGAATTCGCTGATGGCAATTTCAACATCACCTGTGGCAATGTTGGCGTTTTTGCTGGTTCTTTCACGTACCACACCTTTTGCCTGCAGCACAAACTCACGGCCCAGCGGGTTGCTGTCGAGTTGGTCATTCAAAGTTTCGGCAAATACCAGCTGCGTAATGCCGTAGCGGTCCCTCAGGTCTACAAAGGTGATGGCGCCAAATTTGCGTACAGTTTGCACCCAGCCGGCCAGGGTTACTTCGGTGCCGGCATGTTCCAGTCTCAATTCGCCACAAGTATGGGTACGATACATAATGATGTCTGATTTTTTGATGTCTGATTTGTAGAATCACGTAAGATTCAATCCCAACGAGGCTTAGCCCCCTTTAGGGGGTTGGGGGTTGGGCCGCAAATGTACGGCAAGGCGGGCAAGCGGGCATGGCAAAACTGCCAGAAAACAGCAGTTGCCGGAGCCTGATGAATAAAAAAACCAGCAACCCTTCCAACCATCGTTCCTGTTTCGCCCTCTTTCTGTACAGCGAAGCTGATTTTTTGCCGTGCCGGCAATGAATGCCGGATAGCTGCTGCGGTAGTACGTTTCAAACAAATAGATATGCGAGGGATACTTTGTTGTTGTTGGATAATAGCTGTGATGATGATGCCTGCCCGGGCACAACGAGACCAGCAAAGCAGTTTGCATTTTTTACAAAACCAGAAAGCCTTCACGCACTACAAAGCCGCGTACCGCATTCCGGCTGACAGCATGGCCAAATGGACATTGCAGGAACACATCAACTTTGACTACATCAATCAATTGCAGCCCGTATGGGTAGGTTACGACAGCATTCAGTACAGCGATATTCCTTTGCCCAATGGCCACTTTGTGTGGGTACGTGCCGTGGCTGAAAGCCTGCATGCCTGGCTGGATGTTCGCACCGGATTGTCTTTCAACAACATTGCCAACGGCGATCAACGATTGCTCTCTGTGTACAATCTGCAAGGCGAAGTGCCTGCACAAATGCAAGCTAGTTTACAGGGCAAAAAACTCAAATGGTCGGCGCAGTCGGCCGGCTTTGTTTTGCCTAAGCGAAAGAAAGACATGGACGATCGCCTGCTGATCATTAGCACCGCTACAGATACACTCATTAGCTGGCTGAGTTATGAGGAATCATCTCGTTATCATTATCAAAAACCGTTGCGCCAATGGCCGGTCATTAAACAGGTGTTGAATACAGGCAGAAAAATTAGCCGCATTTTTTCTGGCGATACTTACTACAACAGCAACAAAAGCCGCCGCCAATTATACAGAGGCTTTGTGCTTTTCAACAAACCGCTGTACAAACCAGCGGATACCCTCAAATTCAAAGCATGGATTACTGACAGAAAAGGCAATCCCATACGCAGCACACAAACCGTGAGCATACAGTACTACTACAAAAACAGCAGCAAAAAAATAGAACTCGGCCAATTGGAACCTACCGTACCCGGCAGCTACCACATGAGCTGGCCACTACCCGACAGCCTGCCCATGGATGTGCATTACGACTTGCATTTACAAGGTCCAAAAGCTTACAACAAACTCAATAGCCGTTTCAAAACTGAAGAGTATCAACTACCGGATATTTCCAGCTTTAATGTAACTACGTTACAAAACTGGTGGCTGCGCAAAGACAGCCTGCGTATTACGCTGGAAGCTAAAGATGCCAGTGGCATTCTGCTGCCCGATGGTAGTGTGGAGCTGTTTCTTACCCGAAAAACGCTGCAACATTTTTACCCCGATAGTTTGTTTGTACCTGATACACTCTGGCGTAAAAAAATAGCCTTGCTAACAGATGGTCCTACGCTAGTGTACATTCCTGCGTATGCTTTGCCGGAAGCCAATATGGAAACACAGTTGTTTGCACAACTCCGCAATAGTTCGAATGAATTGAAGGAGCAACAACTCACACTTACCCACTATGCCCGGCAGCAGCGCATTGTAATAGAACGCAACAGCGATAGCCTGCACATTCGCTATGAAACGGATGGCATACCCACTGTGGCTACAGCACAAATAGAAAGTATGGGTGACTGGTACAACCTCGATACCGTTGTGCAGTTGCCATTGAACATGCGCATTCATCCAATGGCCAGCGATTATGATGTAACAGTGCTGGATGCGTTGGGAAAAAAGGTCGTTACAAAAAACTACGACCTGTCACAAATGCGCAGCACTCCTGCTATCAGCAACACTTCCAAAGGCGATACGGTAAGCTTTGTGCTCAACAATCCAACCGGCATGCCGGTGTGGCTGGCCATTACCAAAAACAAAGGCCGCATCCAACGCATGATGCTGCGCCAAACCACCTACAGCTGGCAACAACATGCCCGCAAAGGCGACCGCTATTTGGTACAGGTCAATTATTGGGAAGGTGATCAGGAACGATTGCTGACAGAACGATTACAACTGCAATACAACCTGCTACAGGTAACACCTACCGTTGCCCCGACAGCGCAACCAGGTGCAGCAGATACACTCACTGTAAAAGTGACCGACTACAAAGGCAAGCCTGTTGCCCATGCCAACCTCACTGCCGTGGCCAACAACACACAATTGCAACAGCATTTCCGCTACCCCGATATGCCCGTTCGCATTCGGCTGAAGCGCTACAAAAAAGTAGTGCAACCCGGCGAATTTGACAACAGTGAAATAGCATTCAAAACAGATACTGTGGCAACGAGATTTGCGCAAATACTTCATCAGCTGCATGGCGATACCATGTTTTATTACCAACGACTAATGGATACCGGCGCCATCCGCATTGTGCGTTCACCTCTTAACAATGCATATCCTGAGGCAAGCATTTACGCCATAGAAAAAGGAAAGCCCGCAGCTATTTATGTTACCCATATAAATAATCTTCCTGTACATATGTGGTGGCAAAATGCCATACAAGCCAACAGCAACATTGTCTATCCCGGTTACAGCAAAATCAGCCTGCGCACCTGGAACAAACTCATTGAGATAGACAGCGTATACATGCAGCCTTACCAAAAACACGATGTGTTTATTCAGTTGGATAGTGCGGCATGGCATCCACACGTACGCATTACACCCATGCCCGACACCTTGACCCATGCAGAGAAAACTCAGCTGCAGCGCTATTTCATACAAATTGAAAACGACCGCAACAGCAGCGGCGCCTGGTTGTGGAATTATAGTTTGCAAGCAAAACTTTCTTATGCCAATGGCACTTACATCGCAGGGCCATTCATGACATTCGATAGTATTACCATTTACAACAGCAGCACTAACCTCCACACCAAATTTCCTTTTGAAAGCAACTACCGCTACCGCATTTCACAACATCTGGTGCGGTTAGAAAAAACGGAACTACTGCCAGGTAAAATAAAACTGCGTAATCAATCTATGGCGTGGCGTTTGGGCGATACCACCTGGAATTATGAATTGCCGTTGATTGAAAAGAAAGTAGCAGACAACAGAAGAAATTTCAGTAACTATTTATTGCATTCTTACAGCACCGACCGTAGGCATGGCAGTCTGCATTTGCAATACAAAACAGACAGCAGCATTCGGTTTACCATCCTCATTAAAGCGGGTCAATACAATACGGCCATGGTATTTGGCGGGCAACCGAATATTATTCATCAACTGGATACCGGCTATTACCAACTGGTACTGGTTGACAAGCATGATTTGGCTTTCAACACAACTCCGTTTTACATACACACTGCAGGCGCCAATGCCTTGCGCATTCATGCAAAAGCATTTACCGCTACCAATACAGCAGCCTACGAAATATACGCTGCACAACTCCGCAGGGAATTTGAGAAATGGCAGCAGTCAGCCGCTAAACAAGAAGAATCACTCACCAAAATGGAAGAAGTGTTGCCGGGCTTGGCTAGCATTTCCGGTAAAGTAACGGACGCAGTAACGGGCATGCCACTAAGCGGCGTAACAGTGCAGCTGAAAAACACCAAACGTGCAGTAAGCACAGGAGCCGATGGCATGTATCAATTCAGCAATATTGCCAGTGCTCAGTATACATTAGTGTTTCAGTACGTTGGCTACGGCACTCTGGAACGCCAACGCTTTGCCCGGTTGTATGCCCACAACACGGTAGATGCAGCATTGCATGTATCACATAGTTCGTTGGAAGAAGTAGTGGTAATTGGCTATGGCACAACCAAAAAAAGAAGTATGACTGCCAGTGTAACTACTATTTCTGGTAACGCACTACAAGGGAGAGTAGCTGGTGTAAATGTAACGGGCAACAACGGCGCCATGGCTGAAACCAGCATTCAGATAAGAGGTGTCAACAGCATGAATGGCGATATCAGCCCACTCTATGTGGTAGATGGTATACTCATGGATGCCATGCCCGGCAACCTCGACCCCAACACGGTGAGCATTGAAGTGCTGAAAGATGCTGTGGCCACTGCTATTTATGGAAGTCGTGGAGCAAATGGTGTAATTGTGATTACAACAAGCGGCAACAAAGCGCCCAGCATTCGTACCCGCTTTAGCGACGATGCCTACTTTGTACCCGATGCCAGTACCGACAAAAATGGTTTGGCCCGTATACCTATCCGTTACCCAGAAAACATAACAGGCTGGCAGCATGTGGTGTATGCCGCTGCGCCCAAGGGTAAATATGGCAGTGCTGCCATTGTAAGCAAAACCTTCAAACTATTGCAAGGCATGCTGCAGGTGCCTGCATTCCTTACCGAAGGTGACAGCATTTACCTCAGTGGCAAAGCCATAAACTACAGCCAGCAAACAAAGCAGATCAAGACCAGCTTTGGCATGCGTGGACAACAAACTACTCAAACAGTGCTGGCCAACGAAGGCCAATCAGCCATTAGCTATTTTGGCATCAAAGCACCAGCTGCATTCGATACACTCAAAGTACAATTCACTGTGGCAGATAGTCTTCGCAACAGCGATGGTGAAGAAAGAACCATTCCTGTTTTGCCCGCCGGCACTCTCGATACCAAGGGACGCTTTTTTGTACTTGACCATGACACCAGCTTTACATACACACCGGCTTACACAGATGTACCACTGCAGGTGTACACCGAAAACAACCTGCTGAACGTGTTGGAAAAAGAGTTGGAATCGCTGCGCAATTACCCGCAGGCTTGTATGGAACAAACCGCCAATAAAATGTGGGGATTACTCATGATGAAACAAATCAATGAGCGGATGAACAAAGCATTCAAATACGACAAACAAATTGCACAACTGCAAACCCGTTTGCTCGAAAACCAGCAGTACGGTGGCGGCTGGGGCTGGTGGGAAAAATCTTCGCCCAACCTTTACATTACCACCAAAGTATTGCAGGCATTGCGCCATGCAGACAGCAGCGCAAGTGTGAAACAAGCCATTAGAGAAGGATACATTTACCTGCAAAACGAACTGCCCAAAAACGGCAGATTGGCTCAACTCGAAGCCTTGTACAGCCTGAGCGAAGGCGGCCATATTTATCCGTATCAGTTTGTGCTCGATAGCATTCCATTTGACAGCCTGCACATACATGCTCAATGGCAGTATGTACGCATTAAGCAAAAAGCAGGACTGCCGTACAGCAAAGAGCTGACCAAACTCTGGCAACAAAAACAACAAACTTTTACCGGCAGTATTTATTGGGGCGAAGACAACTGGCTGTGGTACCGCAACCGCCAAAGCACCATGGTGATTGCTGGAAAAACCATTGCCGCCGATAGTGCGTACCGTCAATATAGTCCGCAAATCAAACAATACTTTATAGCGGAAAAGCAATCGGTGTATTACCGCAATACAGTGGAACAAGCAGAAATCATCAACCTGCTGTTGAGTGATGCGTTGGCTAAAAAAATGCAAACGAACAGCAGCACCACACTGCAGGTAAACGAGCACAGATTTACGCAGTTTCCTAACAGCGCCAAATTGCCCGGCACCGGTACTGTACACATTCGTAAAGAAGGCCCCGGGTTGGTGTATCTTGGTCTGTCGCAGCAAAAGCATGTGGTGCCGCAGGTGGCGAAAGATTCCCTCTTTGCCGTGCATACCCGATTGATGAGCAAGCAAGGCGATACGCTACAAATGCAACAGGTAAAAAGCGGCACTACTATTATATTGGAAGTAACCGTGCATGCCAATAAAGACGGCGAGTATGTACAGCTCGATATTCCCATTCCGGCGGGTTGCAGCTACCACAGCAAGCCGTCCGGCTATTGGAATGAACACCGGGAATACCGCAAGGAAAAACTGAGTGTGTTTATTGAAAAATTACCTGCGGGCACCCACCGCTACCGCGTAGAACTCGACACCCGTTTCAATGGCATCTTCCGGCTCAATCCGGCACATATTGCTCTCATGTACTTTCCCGTGTTTGAAGGGTACAACCGGATGCAGCAGGTGAGCATAAGCCAATGAGGAATAAAAACCAAAAAATAAGAAATAAGGAAAGACAATCCACTTCTGCTTTCCATCAACTTCTACACGCTGGAACTTGTGAACACGTGAACTTTGGAACACGCAAACTTGTGCACTTGTAAACAAACCAACTCGTCAACCAAACTACTCCCCCTTCTTAAACGGCTTGTAATACAAATAGTAATAACCCAAAATGAGCAGTCCGGCTACAAAAGGCAATACGGAAATTTGTTTGTACGTGTAATGCGCAAACCAAATGTCTTCTGCAAATCCCAGAAACTCACTCACCATCCAATAGCTGTTGGCCGCAATCCAAATACTCACCGCCAGGTTGTGGCAGAGCTCACTCATAATGGTGCGGGTTCTCCACGCTATCACTACAGAAATAATGAACGTAGGGAAAATCATGGCGATGCCGAGTGGTTTCCAAATCATGCACCAGGCCAAATCTTTGAAGAGCCAAAACACGATGTGCAGGTTTTCCATCATGCGGTACTTCATGGGTATGCTATACGCAGTAGCGGGGCTGTTCTCCATCAGCGCAGTAGTTTTATTGCTATTTACAATAATACAATTTTGCCAGAAGCATAGAAACATACATCCGGCAAAGCTTTACCGGCAGCAACATTCCAACCTTTCCACCTAACCCCTCTTCATCCATTTGCGGGTTAGCCAGCGGCGTACCGGTTCATCGTACAGTTTGAGGCACAAGTAAGCCACCAAAATACTCACCAGCAGCACTGCCACACTCACCAATACAAGCACGATGTATCCCGAAGTTGAGCCAAACAGGAATTCTTTATTTACAATGGCCCAATTGGTGTACCAGTATATGAAGGGGTAATGAATGATGTAAATGGGATAAGAAATATCTCCGAGGAAACGGCTGATTTTTGATACAGCTCCATTGCCTAACTGACCACTGGCACCAATGTATACCACCGCCGGAAACACCAATAGTATCACCAAGGCATCGTACAAACCGTTTACCCATTTGGCATCTTCGCTGCCCACCCGTGGCCATGCCAATGCCAGCACCAGTATCAGGCTACTCCATGTAAAAGCATTCTGCAACTTTCCGGGCTTTGCCAAACGAGAAAGTAAGAGGCCTGCCAAAAACGGATACAGCAAACGGGTGAACCCAATGCGCAGTTGCTGCGGCTCCAGCGACCAGCCACCAATCACATCGCCATTTGGCCCCGTGAGGCAGTAATGCAGCAGGTTTGCACCGGCCAGCACTACCAAAATGCCGAGGATAACGTTTGGCAATTTACGCAGTACCAATGCATACAATATGTTGGCGATGTACTCAAAAAACAATGACCATGCTGGCCCATTCAGCGGGTGCATTTCTGACCAGCCCCGAATATCATACCGTGTAGGTAGGGGCAACAACGAGAAGCCAAACAGCATTATCAGCAGCATCTTCCAAACGGGCGTTTGCTCAATACCCGGAAAAACCAGCCCAGCCTGTGTGTAAAAGAGGATGCCGCCAATGAGCATACCCATTACAATCATGGGGTGCAGGCGAATGAGGCGGCGTTTAAAAAAACCGCTACGTGTCATTTTGTGCCAGCGATCGTCGTAGGCATACCCAATCACAAACCCCGAAAGCAGAAAGAAAAAATCAACCGCCAGATAACCGTGGTTGATGATTTGCTTACTGTGGTCGCCGCCAGCAAAGGTTTCCAAAATGTGGAAGACCACCACCATCACGGCGGCTACACCCCGTAGTCCGTCGAGTATTGGGTAATGTTGTTTGCTATCGGCAAAAGCAGTACTGGTTTGGTGCATGGCATTTGTCGTTGAAGGCAGTAAAGAAAAATGTAATGGGCCGAATATCGGGTAAACTGTTCAATAGCAGGATTGATGTAAATCGAATGGGCATGACGGCCAACTGTAATTTCATTATACTGTCCTTATCGGCTGAAGACACTAATACTCAATAAAAACAATATTGCCAATATTGGCTGTAGTTGACGCCTTCCGATAAATTTCATTGACATGGTCTGTACAACACTCAATATCCAACTCTACCACTCATCAAATTCCACCTTCCAGTTCTTGGCCGTCTCAACTTTCGCATTAACTTTGAATTTCAAAGCACTTTTACAAACAACTAAAATCTCCTCCTTATGTCTGCTGCAGTTAGCTCCGGCCGTTCTTCTTTATTGCTCAAAAGAGTACTGATTGGAGCAGGTGTTGCCCTGTTTCTGATTACCATTTTTATAATGCCCTCAATTCTTCACCCAAAGCCCGAGTGGAGCAAGCTGTGGATGCTGCGGCCCCTACTGGTGGTACCCGTTGCAGGTGGACTGGCTGCAGCTATTATACATGTATTGCTGGACTGGCAGGCCAAAAACAACTGGCCGAAATTTGTCGTGTACCTGTTGTGTTTAGTAGGCTACGTCATTGCCTTGTGGATGGGCACGGTGGCAGGCCTCGACGGCACTTTGTGGGATTGATGTGCAGTAAAAAAGTGTGCGTCTATTTTACTCATTGCATGCTGCTTTGTAGCGCAGCCATGCTGCAAAACCTCCTTCTAAACTGTAGAGTTGCATGCCCAGTCCGTGTTGGGCAGCCATGGCAGCAGCAGCAAGACTGCGATTGCCATGCTGGCTCACAAATACAATGGCATCGGCATCCAACTCGTCAAGGTGATCGGCCAGCACAGCCATAGGTAGTCGGCGGTCAGCAAATCCATCTATTACAGGCAGCTCGTCGTAATTGCGTACGTCTACCACTGCCACTTCGCTAGTATCGAGCAGTTCAAAAAAATCGTCTATTGACAGTTTGAATCGTGTATCAGCGGACATAAGTACAGTAGCAAGCAAGCTCAATTTTCATTTTCCTGTTACAGGCTTTTCCTCAATTAAAAGCATCAGAAAATCCCATTCACAAATTGCAATATATCACTTCCCTGTTTTGCTTCATACAGCAAGCCTGCAAATGTGTACAATTCTCCAATGCAACCATATATTTTCAAGATAATGCCCTTTCTTATGAATACCTTAATTTTCACAAAAACAACGGAATGAAAATTGTCTGCCTACTAGCTGTGGCTTTTGCTGCAAGTATTACTGCACAAGCACAACGCACCGGAGATCCGAAAATGACCGAACTCTGGGAACCCAAAGCACCCATTGTATCGCCGGGAAAAACTGCTGCGGATGCGCCATCCGATGCCATTGTATTGTTCAACGGCAGCAACCTTAATCAATGGGAAAGTGAAAAAGGCGGTGCTGCTCCATGGACCATAGCCGATGGTGCCCTAACGGTGAAACCCCAAAGTGGTGGTATTAAAACCAAGCAGGGTTTTGGCGATTGCCAGCTGCATGTAGAATGGCGGTCGCCTGCCGTGGTAAAAGGCGAAGGACAAATGCGGGGCAACAGCGGTATTTTTTTAATGAGCCGCTACGAACTGCAGGTACTTGACAGCTACAACAATACCACGTATAGCAACGGACAGGCAGGTAGTATTTACAAACAACATATTCCACTGGCCAATGCCAGCCGCCAGCCCGGTGAATGGCAGACCTACGACATCATTTTTACAGCGCCTCGTTTTTATGCCGATGGCCGGGTAAAATCTGCTGCCAGAATAACTGTGATACACAACGGTGTGCTGGTACAAAACAATGTAGAAATCTGGGGGCAAACGCAATACATCGGCATTGCCAATTATGAAAAACATGCCGACCTCGAACCCATTTTCTTACAAGATCATGGCGATCTCGTCAGCTTTCGGAATATTTGGATTCGGCCTTTGTAATTGCTTCGAAAAACTTTTAATGAAAGGGCTTGTTACTAAACAAGCCCTTTCATTTTTCCTTGCCATTCCTACTTATCAGCCTTGTTACTTTCTTTTTCTTGAAAAAAAGAAAGTAACCAAAGAAAATTCAAGGCAAACCCGATGCCTCCGGCCGTTTTGCCAAGCCAACGCCTCCCTCTGTGTAAGTTGTTTTTGCACTCAAAATGTACGCCCTTTTAAACGGTTCGGAGATAGGATTACCCTACACAGACTACACTAAATACAAAGCGCTTCACATTCTTTCTTCAGCCGCCAAAGCTTGCATAATATTGCTGAGTAGTTTTCTAAAAGATGGATGTGCATTGTTGCACAGCACAATGACTGTGTAACGTTTATCTATGCAACGAATAATTTGGGTACTGTAACCCGGATTGTCGCCATTGTGTTTTACAATATTGCCGAGTACAGGATGCGTTTCTATTTCCCAGCCAAAACCATACATGCTGAGCTGTCCGTTGTTGAGTGTTGCCGGTGTAAACGCCTGCTGCAAAGTGCTGTGCTGCACCAGTTTGTTTTTGTACAAGGCTTTGTCCCAACGCAGCAAATCGGTAGCGGTACTGCTGATACGGCCCGGTCCTTTGCGATTGCCCAACCACACCGTGTAATCGCTGCTGTGAAACTTGTTGGCATTGATGTACGTACCAGTTGCATCTTTTAAATGACCCGCAGCAAAATTTAATGTAGCTGCCTTGGCTTCCAACGTTCGGATATCCGAATGTTTCATTTTCAGTGGTGCAAAAATTCGTTGCCTTAAAAAAGAAATAAAATCTTCGCCACTTACTTTTTCTACCACACTGGCCAAAAGCAAATAGCCGGTATTGCTGTAACGGTATTGTGCACCGGGTGTAAACAGCATGGGCGGTTGGTACTGCCGCAACAAACGGATGCAATCGTCATTGCCCGCCACTTTCGTTTTGTCCCAATGCGCATCCATCACGGCCTGATAATCGGGCAGGCCGCTGGTATGATTGAGTAGTTGCCGAATGGTAATGCCGGTATATGGCAACTCAATGTATTTCGACAATGAATCATCGTATTGCAAGCGGCCTTCTTCCTGCAGCATCATAATAGCCATGGCGGTAAACTGCTTGCTCACCGATGCCAGCTCAAACACATCGCTAAACTGCAAGGGTGTTTGAGTTTCAAAATGACGAAAACCCGCAACACGATTTGCGATGGGCTTTCCCTTTTTGGCCACCAACAATACACCGCTGAAGCCCTGCTGCACCGCACTATCAAATGCAGCATCAATGGCTGTGCGTTGTGCTACACCTACAACAGTAAAAAACAGCACTGTAATAATCAAGCATACTTTCTTCATAAGCAAATACTAAAGGGGGTTATCTCATTTCTCCGAAAAAATTCATGCAGTCAAGATACATAGTTTGCAAGCAATGCTTACAACACAAAAAAGCGGCTGCCACATTTGATAGAGACAGCCGCTTTTAAAAACTATTCTACAATTACTCTGGTACCTGTGTGGTAACTTTTGGCGCTTCTTTTGTCCATAAACTCACGTCCAGTTTGCGTGGGGTGGGATAAATTTCGTCCAGCGTATTGCCATCATACAAGCGGCCGTTTTTCACTACATAGCGAATGGTATTGGTGTTGCGAATGTTCAGCAATGGGTTGGCATCCATAATCACCAGGTCGGCCAGTTTACCGGGTTCTACACTACCCAATTCCTGATCGAGGCCCAGTGCCGTAGCACCTAAAATGGTGGCCGTTTTCAAGGCATTGAGATTGCTCATACCACCGCTGGCTACACTCCACAGTTCCCAATGATAACCCAAACCTTGCAGCTGACCGTGGCTGCCCACGCCAGCCAAACCGCCTTTTGTTACAATGCTGTTCACACCCTTGGCATGCTTTTGAAACACATGATCTTCCGGTGTAAACCAACCACCCAAACCACCCACTCTGCGGCGAGATTTCTCACTCAACTCTTCGTATGGTGTAAAGCGGTTGAGCTTGGCATCGTGCACGGGGCTCTCGGTAGTGTAATAGTAGTTTTCGGCCCAAGGACCGCCGTACGATACCAGCAGTGTAGGTGTAACGGCCATCTTGCTTTCAGCAATGGTGCGGGTTACATCGTTGTACAACGGATGAATGGGAATGGCATGCTCATGACCCGGATAGCCATCAAACAATTGTGTCATGTTGAGTTTATAATCCAAGCCACCTTCGGTAGTAGGCATCAGCTGTTGTTCTTTCGCAGCCTGTATCACCCACTGCCTGTGCTGGCGGTTGCCCACCAAATACATTTTGATGTATTGCGTATTGAAATACTTGCTGTACTGCTTCAGTACATTTTTGGTTTGCTCGTAGCTCTGAAGGTTGTACATCCAAAAACCAACACCGGGGCCTGTGCTGTACACACGTGGGCCAGGCATCATGCCGGCTTCCACCATGTCGCTGTAAGTGAGCACATCGGTGGTAGCCGTTTGTGGGTCTCGGGTGGTGGTTACACCATAAGCGAGGTTGGCTGCATAAATCCAAACTGAGTTCTTGTGCATGCCCCACTGCGGCCACATGTGCGAATGCGTATCAACAAAGCCAGGCGTAATGGTTTTACCCGTACAATCAATCACCTGTGCACCGGCAGGCACTTGCAGGCTTCCTGTTTTACCAACAGCTTTGATGCGATTATTGACAATGAGTACATCACCATTTTCAATCACTTCATCGCCCTTCATGCTTACAATACGGGCATTTTTCAGCAAGATTGTTCCGGCAGGATTGTCTTTCGCAAAAAATACTTTCACCTGTGTTTCTTCAGGCGTGTATTTCTCTTTCTTTTTCAAATCTGCTTTGGCTATGCTGTCTGCCTTGGCTCTCACTGTATCGGCTTTGTACAAAGCAGTCAGTGAGTCTTTGGCTTTTTTCGCCAGGCTATCGGCCAGCTTTTTAGCATCGGGTCCTTTGGCCAGCAACGCTTTTACACTGTCGGCGGCACGGAGGCTTTCTGCTTTTTTCGCGGCCTTCACAGAGTCATCTACAAACTTGGCACGGGCCACATCATACACCCAGTGACCGTTACCCAAACTCCAGTGTACTTTTTTACCATCGGCTTCCCAAAAGGGCCATTCGCCACCAATTTCTGTGAGCTGCTTAGAAGGGAATGAAGCAGCAGAAGGTTCACCCACATTGATGCTGGGCACTTTGCCGGTTTCAGGTATCGTAACAACGTATACGTTATTGTTGACTTGTGCAACCGCCATGTTGCCCACCGGCGCCATGAGAATGGTACCTGCAGGTGAAGGCATTTGCTGTGGCTCTTTCATGCTGGCGCCTTCTGGCAGCATGCAATAGCTTACCGCATCGTATTGCATCATGGGTTTGCCCATTACATAGCGAATGCCGGGTAAGGCATCTGCGGCAGCAGGTAGTTCACTGGTGTGACCGTGATTGCTATGGTCATCGGCTTCTGCTACAGAACCAAAAGTGGTAATGCCGCTAATCCGCACATGTGTTTTTTCGTCGTGGCCTTCCCAGTTTACACTAATAAGGGTACCGCCACCGCCGTTCATAAATACACGATTCGTGTCTTTGGTAAAATGCACATTGCCACGGTCGTTGGGCACATCAATTTTTTTAGGCGTACCGCCGATGGCAGGTATCCACAGCAGTTGTGCTTCCGATCCGTCGAAAAAAGGATCTTCAGAATCTTTAAACACCCGCTTGGCTGCTTTGAAATAGGTAATGCGGTTGTTGAAGCTCCACGCAGGTTGCATGTAAAAAGCTGCTTCGCTGGAAAGCTTGCTCACTGCGGGTTTCGGTGCCAGCACGGCTTTCCACAAGTTGCCGCCATCTTTTTCATCCCAGCTCACAAATACAAGCTGGTTGCCATCAGGACTCCAGGCTGGCATGGCTTCTACAAAGTTGTGCGTGGTAACCCGCTTGGGTGTTCCATTTGGATAATCCATCACGTACAAACGGTTGAGCACCGTAAAAGCCAACTTCTTGCCATCGGGGCTGGGTACCGCATCACGTATTTGTGTAGCCAGCTTGTGCGATGTGTCTTTGATGGCATAGTTAAAATACAAGCGGGGGCCCATTTCCAATCGTACATCGGCATTGAAAGGAATTTCTTGTGCAGCGCTGCCGTCAACGGGCAGCTTCCAGATTTTACCACCGTAAGAGGCAATCACAAATTTGCTGTCGGGTGTAAAGCTCATGGCAGGCAACACACCTTGCGGCGCAATGCTTTCCTGCTCATCCCGCTGTACGGGATAAGCCAACCATTTTTCATCACCGTTTTTCATATTGCGCAGCACCAGGCCGGTTTTGTCTTGCCAGCGGCTGCCATACACCATCCAGTTGCCGTCTTTGCTCAGTGTAGGTGTAAAGGCCGAACCGTAGCGGGTGGTAATGCTGGTGATGGTGCCCTTGTCTCTGTCGTACGTACCAATCTGATATTGCGGCAACAAGGCGTTGTAATTCCATGAGCCGGTGCGCCAGCTGAAGTAAATCTTTTTACCATCGGGGCTCACTACGGGGTCGATGGTTTTCATGCTGGCCGGTGCATCGTTGAGCTGGGTGCCGCCGCCACCGTCTTTGTGGTAGAGGTAGAGCTTGCTCACCCTGCGTCCTTTTGATACCACAATGTAATCGCCATCGGGCGTCCATGCAGCACCGGGCACATCGCCCTGGCGGTCGCGGGTTACCTGCACGGTATCTTTCTTTTCCATGTCGATGTACCACAGGTTGTCGTTGCCGCTACGGTCGCTGGTAAACAACAACTTTTTGCCATCGGGGCTAAACCGTGGATGCGTTTCATACGCCATACCCGTGGTAACGGGTGTGGCCTTACCCCCTTCAATAGGCATGGTATAAATGTCGCCCATCAAATCGAAGGCAATGGTTTTTCCATCGGGGCTTACATCCACACTCATCCAGGTACCTTCCTGTGTGTTGAACTTGATTTCCCGTTCGGGCTTGAGCGGCAAATCTTTGAATGCCGTGTAAGACATCGTATCCTTTTTGGTGCTGTCTGCAGCCAGCTCTTGCCAGTTATCGGCAGCCATAATGGAAGGCAATGGCTGACCGGCCATCCACCATCCACCAGCAGCCAGTGCCAGCAGTGCAGCAGCAGCGGGAAGTTTGTTTATCATGCAACAACAATGTTTTTAATGAACGACCAAAGTAGTGAGGTTTTTGCTGAAAATGATGTGCTGCAAAAAGCGACTGCTTTCTTTTTACATGAATGGATAAGACCTGCGTAAAAACATGCGGGGAAACCATCAAGCGTAGTGGTTAATGCCTATTTTCGGCAGTCAACATTTTTTCTCATTCTAAGCAGTACTCATGGGTCGTTTTCATGGTATTATTGGCATTGTGCTGATTCTCGGCATCGCCTTTCTTTTTTCGAACAATAAAAAGCGCATCAACTTTCGGGTGATTGGCAGTGGCATGCTGTTGCAGGTCATCATCGGCATTCTTGTGTTGCAGGTACCATTTATGACGGCCATGTTTCAAAAGCTTGGGCATGGTATGCAAAAGATTGAAGAGTTTGCCAAGGCTGGTGCCAACTTTGTATATGGCGGCATTGCTACCATTGGGTTTGATGGACAGGCTGCGAATTACAGTGCACTGGGCATGTTTGTGTTTGCATTCAACGTTGTGTCCACCATTATACTTGTAACGGTTATTGTAGCTGTGCTGTATCACCTGCGGGTTATGCAACGCATTGTCTCCATCATAGCCAAGGGCATGAACTTCATCATGCGGGTGAGTGGTGCCGAGTCGTTGAGCAACGTCGCCAGTGCCTTTGTGGGACAGGTAGAAGCACAGGTAATGATTCGGCCCTACCTCGCCGGCATGACCCGCAGCGAACTGCTGGCCAGTATGAGCGGTAGCCTGGCTTGTATTGCAGGCGGCATTTTGGTGGTGTATGCCAACATGGGTGCCAAAGCCGGTATGGACCTGGCGCCAAAGCTTATCACTGCAAGTTTGATGGCTGCACCGGGTGCATTGGTCATTGCCAAAATTGTGTACCCCGAAACGGAAGAAAGCCAAACCATGGGCAAGGTAAAACTGGATGTAAAAAGCCAATACAGCAACCTGATAGATGCCGTAAGCCATGGTGCCAGTGATGGTATGAAAATAGGCATCAACGTGATTGCGATGCTCATCGGTTTCATTGCCCTCATCACCATGATTGACTATCTGCTGGTAAGTGTTGGCCACCTCATTTCTCCCGAGTTCGACCTCAGCCTCAACTATATTTTTGGTAAGCTCTTTACGCCATTTGCATGGGCCATGGGTGTACCTTCAGAAGACGTCACCAATGCAGCTACGTTATTCGGACAGAAACTCACCATCAATGAGTTTGTGGCTTTCAACAACCTCACCACCAAAACCATTCCGTTGGTTACAGAAAAAGGATTGCTGATTGTGAGTATTGCCATTTGTGGCTTTGCCAACTTTAGTAGTGTGGGCATGCAAATTGGAGGCATTGGAGAGCTGGCGCCTACCCGCCGTGCCGACCTTGCACAATTAGGCATGCGGGCACTGCTTTGTGGTACGCTGGCATCCTATCTGTCGGCTTGTATTGCAGGCATTATTATTGGGTAAAAGAAAAATACCATGGCCGATCTTGTAGTATTTGCCAAACCTCCACGCAGCACTGCATTAATCATTTTGTGTGTGATTACTGTGCTGGTGAGCAGCTACTACATATTCAGCAATATCCGGTTATACAACAATGCCGCTGAAGTAGCCCGTGTGGGCAAACAACAAATTGACCGCAGCCGTGCTGCAAACATTGGTGCATCGGGCAAGCAAGACCGGTACAATAAAGTGATGGAAGATGCACTGATGATGCTGGACGAAACCAAGCTTCGCCAGCAGGCAGTGGGTTTATTGGCAGGCAATTTGCTGACACTTGTTGCTGCCATCATCATGTTTACCCAGCGTCCCTGGGGCTTTGGATTGTATGTAGCGGGTTCTTTGTTACACATTGGCACACCGCTGTATTTGTTTGGTGTCAATACTATTCCGGGCATTATTTCCGCAGTGGCGCAAAGCATTTTTTCGGTAGCCTTTGTCATGATGTATGCCTTTCAACTTAAAGACATGCGGCCAAGAGAAATTGTAGATGACCTGATGTTGTAACAGAATAAATCGTAGCAATGCAAAAGCGCCGTCATGAAATACATCATGACGGCGCTTTTTATTTGACAGCAACAATTTACTTTTTCATGTACAGCACATCTTTTACCAGCTTTACGGTGCGGGGCACGTCGGGTATGGCCAATGCTGCCAGGTTGGGCGCATAGTGCATGGGGGCATCGACACTGGTAATACGCAGGATGGGTGCATCGAGGTAATCAAAGGCTTCTTTCTGAATGCGGTAAGCTATTTCAGAAGAAACAGAGCACATAGGCCACTGCTCTTCTACAATTACCATACGGTTGGTTTTCTTTACACTTTCTACCATGGTGTGCCAGTCCAGCGGACGAATGCTGCGCAGGTCAATTACTTCTGCACTAATGCCTTCTTTGGCCAGTTCATCAGCAGCGCCCAGGGCAACTTTCACCATTTTGTTGTACGATACGATAGTAACATCGGTACCGGCACGTTTGATATCGGCTTTGCCAATTTCAATCAGGTATTCTTCTTCGGGCACTTCGCCTTTATCGCCATACATCACTTCACTTTCCATGAACATCACGGGGTTGTCGTCGCGGATGGCGGCTTTCATCAAACCCTTAGCATCGTAAGGAGTGCTGGGGCTGATAACTTTAATACCAGGAATATTGGCCAGATAGCTTTCGAAAGCAGTAGAGTGCTGAGCACCCAGCTGACCGGCGCTACCGTTGGGGCCACGAAATACGATTGGGCAACCTACCTGACCACCACTCATGGCCATCATTTTAGATGCAGTATTCAAAATCTGATCCAGTGGCAATACGGCAAAGTTCCAGGTCATGAATTCTACAATCGGACGCAAACCATTTTGCGCAGCGCCTACGGCAATAGCCGCAAAGCCCAGCTCTGCAATGGGCGTATCAATAATACGCTTGGGGCCAAATTCGGCCAGCATACCCTGGCTTACTTTATAGGCGCCATTGTACTCGGCCACTTCTTCACCCATCAGCAATACCCGCTCATCGCGGCGCATTTCTTCACTCATGGCTTCGCGGAGTGCTTCTCTGAATGCTATTATACGTCCCATGCTTAGTTTCTCTGCTTTTTAGGATGGCAAAAGTAAAGGCTGGGGGGCAAAAAGAAAATTTTGATTAACCGCAATCGTGCCCACAAAAAAAGCCGGCTGTAAAAGCCGGCTTTTCTATACGCTGGTAAATGATTATTGTGGCAGTAATACTGCATCAACCACATGTACCACACCATTGATGGCGTTGATATTGGGTGTAACCACAGTAGCTGAATATGGAGTCGGCGGGGTGGTAGGCAATACATTGCCTGGTCCGCGAACAGTAACTGTTCCACCTGTTACATTTATTTGCTGTGCTACCCCCATAATGCTGGCTGCGGTACTGTTACCTGCTGCCAGGTTTACAGAAAATGCACGGCTACCCAACACGTGGAAGGCCACAATACCCCAAACAGTTTCGGTAGGCAAGGCATTGATAGTGGTAATATCTGTAGGCAAGCCCAACGCTGTAAACAGGTTTTGGAAAGCCTGATTGGTAGGCGCAAATACAGTAAGGTTGGCAGCAGCATTGCTCAAAACAGGAATGAGTTTTGGAGCACCAGCTGGCGGACCAGCATCGGCACGTTGCAAGGCTGCCATCAGGTAAGTAAGATTGCTATTGGCTGCAGCCACCTGAGCAATTACTTGTGA
Organism: Phnomibacter sp.; assembly: GCF_036803085.1. NCBI lineage: Bacteria > Pseudomonadati > Bacteroidota > Chitinophagia > Chitinophagales > Chitinophagaceae > Phnomibacter > Phnomibacter sp. Next base: position 64,164 of record NZ_DAIRUZ010000002.1, read on the forward strand.
TGGTGGAAAAAATACTCTGGATATATCATGTATCACGCCGTTTGAGGCGTCAATATCTGTAGCCTTAATAGCTATGTCGTTGAACCAGGCACCGCCGGTGCGACGGCTGGGGAACACAGGCATGCGGTACGGAATAGGTGGCGTAGAAGACAGCACCAAACCGCTTTGCAGGTACATATTAGGGAATGCCGTGCTCAGGTCTGCAGCTTTCAACTCAACACCCGGAATAACATGGGCATTTACAATGGATGCAACTGTAGCAGCAGGCAAGCCACCAACTACGGTTTCGTTAGGAATACCGCTGGCAATAAACGCATCATTATCCGGTGCAAAAACGGTGTATACTGCAGAAGCATCTGAAGGATTGAACGTAAGCGCAGTACCGGCACGGGTAATGGCTGCACGTAAAATGGAATATTTAGCATTGCCTGCAAGCAGCTGCGTAATGGTTTGGCCAGTGGGTGCTGGCGGTACGATTGGTGTAGCCTTCGGCAATTCTTTATTGCACGAAGACAGCATAGCAGCTCCCGCTACAAGTACGGTTGCTGTGCCCCACCATTTGCTGAAAATATTTTTCATACAGAAGTAGTTTTAAAACGTTGGGGTTGAATTACAAAACATTGTAGGCGAAACTTACGTAGTACAGGCCACCAATGCTTGGGTTGGCTACAGCTGTACGGTAGTAAGAGTTCAACAAGTTGTTGGCACCTACTTTGATAACCGATTTGATTTTTGGCGCTTTGAAGTTTACGCTGGCATCCACTGTGTGGTACGCTGGTAATTGCCCCTGAATGAAATCACTCTCATAAAAGAATGCTTCCTGCCAACGCCAGGTAAGGTTAAAGCCAACCAGTTTTTTAGCACCAAATCCGGTATTGCCAATCGATACGTTTGTACGGTACTTAGGCGCATTGAAGAAGGCACGGAAACCAGCCGGCACATCATTCAACACATCAGATGAAGCGTTCAAACCGAGGGTGAAACCCACAGGCAACAGGTAATCGATGCTGGCCCCCCAACCGTAGGTTTTTACATTGCCGGGAGCATTAACCACCAGGCTAAAGCCCTGCGATGCGCCACCTTGTGATGGAACGCCACTGGCAAACTGAATACCATCGCGACGGCTGAGGAAGTTTTGATAAGTTCCTACATAACCGTACACATCAAACAGCAACTTGCCCTTTACCACTGTTTTGTAACCCAGCTCGAAAGAGGTTACGCTTTCTGGCTTGGTTTGTACATATTGAATGCGTTCGCTGAGGTTGGTGGGGTTGTATGCAGGGTTGCTGATAAGGTTATACTTTTCATACAAAGCCCTGTTTTCGCCCAGCAAAATACCGGTACCCACGTTCAGGTTGATCCACTGCTGCTGAGTAGAGGGGAAACGATACGCTGTTTGATAAGAAAAACGAATATTGTGGTTTTTGGCAGGTTTGAAGAGAGCTGTAACCCGTGGTGTAAAGCGACCTTCGAAGTTTTCGTTTTTGTCGTAACGGCCCGATGCCAGCAAACGCAGTTTTTCGTCGAAGAAAGACTTGGCAATTTGGATATAGCCGCCAATTTCATTGATTTTGATTGGCTCACCTACTTTGTCGGCAAACAAGGTACCCTGGCTATTGAGCACATATTGCTTCCAGTTGCCACCCACCATAATGTCGGCAAACTTGATGATGTCGGCAAAGTTGTACTGACCTTCTACCATGTACAAATCACTGCGGTCGAGGAACAACCCGCCTTGTGGAATTGGCCTGCGACGAACCTGATCGAAAATAGTACGGAACTGTTGAGTACCTGCAGCAGGACGACCAGCATCGGCAACACCACGGGCTATGTTGTGGGCTTCCAAATCAGGACGACCACCCAACTTTGCATTCATGTATGCAATGGCATACTCAGGATACCAGGTGGTGCTGGGCTTCCAGGCTTCGTTGAATAGCTGTGAAGTAACAGTAAGGTTGTACGATTCGCCAGAGTTTTCCTGTGTGGTAAAGCCACGGAGGAACCAGTTTTTACCCTGGAACTCAAGTTTGTACTGACCAATTTTAAAATCTTTCAAAGAGTAGCGCTGGCTTCCGGTGTACACACTGTTGCCCGTACCCCAGTGGCCGGCCAAAATGGCTTCAACATTCTTAGCAATTTTATAGTGCATGGCACCAGAAAACTTGAAGTTGAAAGTATTCGGATTGGTCACTTCTTTTTCAGTATAGCCAGTGCGGCTTACAGGAATATTGGTAGGTAATGTATTGATATACCCTTGCCAGAACGGAGCCTGAGCACCTATCAGATTTAATACGCTACGTAGGTTAGTGCTGGTTTCATCGCCATACACGTTTACACCATCATAGTTAGGATCGGTGTTGCGGGTACCATCTACCAAAGAACCTGAGGTTGAACCTACCCTGCGGTAGTTGCGCATGTCATCTGCCAACCAGTCTTTGGCTTGTATAAATTCGGCACCAATTTTATAAGCAAATTTTTCGCTTACTTTTTTGCCATAACGCACCGCCCAGTTGTGATAGCCCGATGTAGGCCGCTGGCTACGGTCGGTGTGCATCAAACCGGTTTTAATCTGGAAAGACAGGCCCTGATATTTAAAGGGGTTTTTACCATTGATGAGGATGGTACCGTTCATACCGCCGGGGCCGTACAAAGCAGAAGAAGCACCCTGTAGCAGTTCGAAGTTGTCTACATCCAGTTCGGTAAGGCCGATAACGCTACCCACCGAAAAGTTAAGACCCGGTGCCTGGTTATCCATGCCATCCATCATTTGGTTTACACGGGTGTTACCGCTACCATTGAAACCACGAGTGGCTGGGGTTTTAAATGTAAGAGAGCTGGTTACTACGTCAACACCCTTGAGGTTGCTGATCATGTCGTAGTAGTTGGCTGCAGGTGCATTGCGAATGGCAGTGTTGCCCACCCGCTCAATACTTACCGGCGATTCTAAAATGCGGGAAGGCGTTCGGGTGGCACTCACCACAACCTCCTGCCCCAGCGCAGAGCTTTGTTCCAATTGAACTTCGTTACCCTCTGCCTGCGTAACCGTAATGGTTTTGGTGGCAAAGTTGACAGCGGATATTTCCAGTGTGACAGGAAGGGATTGTGAGGTGGAGAGTGTGAAGTTTCCTTTATCATCTGTGTAGGTACCAATGTTGGTGCCTTTAATTACAACAGATACTGCGGAAATGGTCCCTTTCGTGGTGGCGTCTTTTACGGTGCCCTTTATGGTCACCGCCTGAGCGATGGCTGCAATCGTGAATGCATTTACCATGATCAGCACTGCCACTAGTGGTAGCACTTTTCTCATAAGTATGTTTTTTATCTAAGCAAATATGGGGGTTTTAGGTACAATTGTGACACATACTTTACAAATGGTTTTAACCAATGCACAGCTTATGCAGATTTATGCGAAAACTTAAAGTGAAGATGCAGTAACCAAGCGAATCGTTTTTCTTTGCGGCATGAGCAATCTTACCATTTCTAATACTACCGCCTATTACAAAGGAAAGGTGCGGGATGTTTACAGCATCGGTCAAAACTTACTGGTGATGGTGGCCAGCAACCGCATTTCCGCCTTCGATGTGATTTTACCAAAACCCATCCCCTACAAAGGACAGGTGCTGAACCAGATAGCGGCCCACATGCTGCAAGCCACGGCCGACATTTGCCCCAACTGGCTGCTCGATGTACCGGCACCGAATGTGAGCATTGGCAAACGTTGCGTTCCCTTTCGGGTAGAAATGGTGGTGCGGGGCAACCTCACCGGCCATGCCTGGCGCACCTACAACAGCGGCCTTCGTACCCTTTGCGGCGTGGCACTGCCCGAGGGCATGAAAGAAAATGATTACTTCCCCACACCCATTATTACACCCAGTACCAAGGCCGAAGCTGGCCACGATGAAGACATCAGCCGCGAAGACATCATTGCACAAGGCATTGTAAATGCCGAGGACTATGCGGTGCTGGAGCAATACACATTGGCATTGTTTGAAAGAGGCAAAGCCATTGCAGCCAAGCAAGGATTGATACTGGTGGATACCAAATATGAGTTTGGAAAAATTGGCGACACCATCTACCTGATGGATGAAATTCATACCCCCGATAGCAGCCGCTATTTTTATGCCGATGGCTTTGAAGAAAGACAAGCCGCTGGCGAAAAGCAACAGCAACTCAGCAAAGAGTTTGTGCGGGAATGGCTCATCGCCAACAACTTCATGGGTAAAGAAGGCCAAACCGTGCCGGAAATGACTGATGAATGGATTGACACCATTAGCCAGCGTTACATTACCCTGTACGAAAAAGTAGTGGGTGAAAAATTTGTACCCCAAGCATGGAGCGATGAAGCAACAGTAGAAGCTATCGAAGCTTCGCTGGCAAAGTTGCAATAAGGATTAACTGCTACTGAAATACAGATACGTTACTTTGCGATAATAGTTTACTGAATAGCAAAGGGAGTCATTCAAATATTGAATGACTCCCTTTTTGTATTGAATACTTCAATCCATCCTCTTATCTGATGGAAAACGAAATGCCAGAAAGAAAAAATCCTCACCCGCCTTTCTAACATCCAACATCAGTCATCTAACAACTCTTCCCATCAACAACCAACTATCATCTACCATCTAATCTCGGTCTCAACCGCTCCCGGCTCTTGCTGAAAATATGAGCCCCATTGTCTTTGCCTTTGCGCAATTCTTTTTGTGCTTCTTCGGGTAAATGAATCACTTCCTGGCAAGCTGTACTGCAGCAGCCTTCATAGGTTGCTTTGCAAGCATCGCATTGTATAAACAGCAGGTGGCAGGCATCGTTGGCGCAGTTGGTATGCGTGTCAGCGGGCTGTCCGCACTGGTGGCATTTTGCAATCACATCTTCTGTAACTCTTTCGCCCAGGCGATTATCGAACACAAAGTTTTTACCAATAAACTTTTGCTCCAGTCCTTGTTCTTTTACCTGATGCACATAGTTGATGATACCACCTTCAATGTGAAACACATTTTTAAAACCACGGTGCAGCATGTACGCACTGGCCTTCTCGCAGCGGATACCGCCGGTGCAATACATAATCACGGGCTTGTCTTCGCGGCCCTTCATCATGTCTACCGCCATGGGTAGTTGCTCCCGAAAAGTATCGCTGGGTATTTCAATGGCGTTATCAAAATGGCCCACTTCGTACTCGTAATGGTTGCGCATGTCAATCACCAAAACGTCGGGGTTTTGCATGAGTTCATTTACTTCTTTCGCCTTCAGGTACTTCCCTTTTCGCTCCATGCTGAAGTTGGGATCATCAATACCATCGGCTACAATTTTATCCCGCACTTTTATACGCAGCACCCAAAAACTTTTACCGTCATCTTCTACAGCAATGTTCAGGCGCATGCCATTCATCCATTCGTAACTGTACAGGTATTGCCGCAATGCATCAAAGTTGGAAGAAGGCACACTGATTTGTGCATTGATGCCTTCATGTGCCACATAAATGCGGCCAAACACTTTGAGGGCATGCAGTCCCTTCCAAAGCTCATCCCGAAATGCCTGCGGATTGGCAATAGGATGGTACATGTAAAAACTGATGGTAGTACGCGGCTCGGTTTCTTGCATCAGCCGCTCTTTGAGTTCCTTGTTGGAAACCCGGTTGTGGAGTAACGCCATGGTCAATAAAATTTTAAGGTCACGCCGAAGCGAGATGTTGCATCCAACGCCAGTTGCAGGCTGGCCAAAATTTTTGGAAACGCCGCGAAGATACAGGATGCTGATAAAGAAGATTCAGCTTGCACCCACAGATAGTTGGCGGTGCAGTATCTTTCAATATTGACAATGCGGACCTGTAGCTTGTGCATCAATACAGCAACCATTCCCATTCTTGTAAAAATTATTGCTTATGCAACCCCTTCTTCCAGCACAAATAGCTGTTCATTTTCAGCAAGTATACCATGGTGGCAACTGGGCCAGCAGTCATTACAAAGCCGTGATGGCTGATGTTGACTGGACGATGGCCAACCAAACTATGGGCGGTTGCAACAGCATTGCCAGCTTGTTTTTTCACACGCAATATTACATTGGCATTGTGCTTAAAGTATTGCAGGGCGGACCACTGCAAGGCAGCGACAAAGAAAGTTTTGTACACCCGCCTGTACACAATGAAGCAGAATGGGAAGCCTACAAAACACAAGCCTGGCAGCAAGCTGAGGCATTTGCAGCGGCATTGGCCAATTTGCCGGAATGCCAATTGTGGCAAGACTTCATCAAACCAGCATACCATACTTACTACTGGCAAATGCATGGACTGATTGAGCACTTGCATTATCACCTCGGGCAAATTGTTGTGCTCAAAAAAATACTCCGCCATCAGGCATGACAGACACGGACAGACAGCCCGGTTGCAATGTGCAAATTTGATACACGTAAATGCTTTGCCATGGGTAAAAAGAAATTGTCCCGCCGATTGTTTGTACAGCAAACTTCCCGTCTTGCTATAGCCGCCCCTGTTGTTGGTTCGCTGTCCTCCTTTGCGGCATCCTCATCTCCCAAAGATGAAGGAATATACATTCCGCTACGCTGGATTGATGAACAAGAAAAAACAAACTGTGTGGGCAACACCTGGGGCGTGCCATGGCCAAAGGGCGTACTGACTGATACACGCAAACTGCAAGTAAACTCCGGCACCGAAAATATTCCTACACAAAGCTGGATTACCGGTCGCTGGCCCGATGGCTCTGCCAAATGGACAGCACATAGTATTCCTGCAGGTACCTATACCAACAACCTTGTATTGGTGCAAGAGCAAAAAGAAAGCAGCAGTAAAATATTGCAAGTTTCCAAACAACAAAATGGCTGGACGATTGACACGGGTGTGATACAATTAACCGTGGCGAATAGAGGCAACGTACTCATACCTGCTTTGCAACGCAATAACAAAACAATTGGGCAGCATGGCCGCTTGGTATTGCAAAGCCAACAACAAGCTACTGCTGCTGCTCATCACGCATTAACCACAACATCATTTGAAGGCATTATAGAACAAGCCCAACTGGAACAGCAAGGCCCCATAAGAGCCGTTGTAAAATGGACAGGTAAACACAAAAGCCAGCAAGGCCGCAGCTGGATACCATTTACGGTGCGTATGTACGTATATGCCGGCAGCGATTGCATTCGGTTGGTACACAGCATTGTATTTGATGGTAATGAGCTACAGGATTTTATTAGCGGCATTGGCATTCGCTTTGATGTACCTTTTGATACGCCAGCCTACAACCGGCATGTGCGTTTTTGTGGTGCCAATGGCGGTGTATTTGCAGAAGCTGTGCAAGGCCTCACGGGGCTGCGCCGCGATGCAGGCCCGAACATTCGTACTGCACAAATACAAGGCCGTGCTGTATCAGACAGCAACAGCTGGCCTGAGCCCATTCGTAAAGGATTGCCCTACATTCCACAGTTTGGCGACTACACACTATGCCAACCTACAGCAGATGGCTACAGCATCAAAAAAAGAACGGGCGAACAATTTGGCTGGATACAAAGTACTGCCGGGCACAGGGCCTTGGGCACGGCTTACCTTGGCTCACCCAATGGTGGACTGGCGTTGGGCCTGCGGCATTTTTGGCAAAGCCACCCTGCACAAATAGACATTCGTAATGCACATAGCAGTGTAGGCTCAATCACCTTGTGGATGTGGGCTCCCGAAGCGCCGGCCATGGACCTGCGCTTTTACCATGATGGCATGGGACAAGACAGCTACGAAAAGCAACTGGCCGGATTAGACATTACTTATGAAGATTATGAACCGGGCTTTGGTACGGCCATGGGCATTGCCCGCACCAGCGAATTGTTTTGCCAGGTATTGGCCGCAACGCCCGACAATGAAACCCTTGCACAAATAGCCAAGCGTAACGAAGCACCGCCGCAATTGCTGGCCACATCAGCCTACATGAAATCCGCAGCAGCATTTGCCGGATTTTGGAGCTTGCCCGATCCAGGTAATGCTGCCTTCAAACAAATAGATGAGCAACTCGATTTTTATTTTGCGCATTACCAACAGCAGGTAGAACAGCGCAGGTGGTATGGCTTCTGGCATTTTGGCGATGTAATGCATAGCTATGATACCGACCGGCATGTTTGGAAATACGATGTAGGCGGCTTTGCATGGGATAACTCAGAGTTGAGCACCGACCTCTGGTTGTGGTTCTATTTTTTGCGTACCGGTCGTGCCGATGTATTTCGATTTGCAGAAGCCATGACACGCCACACAGGAGAAGTAGATGTGCATCACTTGGGAAAATTTGCACCATTGGGCAGCAGGCACAATGTGCAACACTGGGGTTGTAGCGCCAAGCAATTGCGCATCAGCACCGTGGCCAACAGGCGCATCTATTATTACCTTACTGCCGATGAACGGGTGGGCAATTTGATGGACGAACAAGTGAATGCTTACAAAACATTAGCGCTGATAGCTCCCGGCCGCAAACTGCCAAAAGGCGATGTTCAACAAGTATCGGCAACAGCCAACCATGTAAACATGGGCTTTGGCACCGACTGGGGTTCGGCCGCAGCTGCATGGTTGATGCACTGGGAGCGAACAGGCAACGCAAAGGTATTGACGCTATTGCGCAACAGCATGGCCAGCATTGCAGCGCAACCCAAAGGTTTTTTCACCGGCGGTGCCCCCATGGATATAGACAATGGTAAATTCATCATCGACAAAACAGGCAAACTATCCGTTTCGCACCTGAGTGCTGCTTTTGGATTACCCGAGGTTTGTGCAGAGCTCATTCAAACGTTTGAAGACAAAGCATTTGAAAATGCATGGCTACAATACTGCCGATTGTACAACGCTTCAGCACAAGAACAACAAGCTGAATTGGGACAGGCTTTGAGCAAACTGAATCTGGCGCAGGGCCATTCCCGATTGACGGCGTACGCAGCGCAACGCTTGCAGGATGCTGCATTGGGTAAGCGGGCCTGGCAAGAGTTTTATGCTGGAGGTGCGGGCATTCGAAAACCCGTTTTACAAACCAACAAAATACTGCCGCCGGTAGTGATGAATGCCATTGATGAAGCACCGGGAGTAAGCACCAATGCAGTGGCACAATGGGGCTTGGCTGCCATGCAATGTCAGGCCTGTGCAGGCGATGTTGTGGTAGAAAAATAGCACCTGGTGGCAATATGATTGGCCTACGGTATATTGCAGTATCAGACAATTAACCTCATGGCAAAAAGAACCGATTACATTAGCTGGGATGAATATTTTATGGGCGTGGCGCTGCTGAGCGGCCGACGCAGCAAAGACCCCAGCACACAAGTAGGTGCCTGCATTGTAAACAAGCAAAACAAAATTGTTGGTGCGGGCTACAATGGCTTACCTATTGGTTGCAGTGATGATGATTTTCCATGGGGTAAACAGGGCGATTTTTTGCAAACAAAATATCCGTACGTGTGCCATGCAGAGCTCAATGCCATTCTCAACAATATTGGCATGGACCTCAGTGGTTGCCGCATTTATACAGCGTTGTTTCCTTGCAACGAATGCGCCAAAGCCATCATTCAATCGGGTATTAAAGAAGTAGTTTTTCTGAGTGACAAATACGCCGGCAATGATTCATTTGTCGCTTCCAAGCACATGTTTGATACCGCTGGAGTGAGCTATCGGAAAGTAACCACACAGGTAAAAAAAATTGAACTCTCTTTTGATGAAGGAGATGTGTAAGAAAATGATGATGCATTCAAAATTATAAAGAGCAAGAACATAAAGTCCTTGCTCTTTATATAAATACCTGAAGGTAAAGCCAGCGGTTGCGTTTTTAAAATCTTAGCTCCTGTTCTCCCACTTGCCACTGACCAAGAGCTTCGCCTTTGATACCCAAGAATTCCACTTTCATCACCCGCTTACTCCGTGGACCGCTAATGCTGATGCGACCGTAATTCTGCAATTTATCAATACCCAGTATCCGCCAAGGATTGTTGGCTTCTTTGCCACCAAATGCATGTGTACCACTAGTGAGTGGCGAACAAGTGATATCGTACATCGGATACAAACCGTCATGCTGTACTTTAATAATTTCTGTATGGTGCCTGTCGCCGGTGAGGAAAAGAATGCCTGGAATTTTTTCTGTTTTGATGAACTCCATCAACTCATTGTATTCAACGGGAAAATCGAGCAACTTGTCAAACGGGCTGCCGGGATTGAGCACCTGGCTTCCGGTTACAATCACACGAAAACTGATGTGTGGATTGTTTTTAGAATAACGCAATTCATTTTTCAACCACTCCAATTGTTGCTTGCCATACATGCGTTTGTGTGCATTGGGTTTGCCATTGAGGCTGTCGGGCAGTTCATCAAAATCACGCCACCAACGGTCATCCATCATAAAGAAATCGACGTCGGCATAAGTATACTTGCCATAAATCCCTTCATTGTTTTCTCCATAAGTCGGGTTCATCCACATGTGGCGAAACACCTCACGACTGGTTTGTTTGAATTGAAAACTTTTGCCATAATCATTGGGACCATAATCATGATCATCCCATATAGCGAGGTGCGGCATGTTGGCCCAAAGTTGTTTTAATGATGGACTGCTGCGGTCGCGGTAAGCACGGTACCACATGCCCCATTCATTGCTGTAATCCACATCGCGGGTATACCAGTTATCGCCGAGCCACATCATGAATGCAGCTTGTTCTTTGGCCATCGTTTCAAAGATGCTGCTATCGCCGCCGTAAGGTTTTCCGGGCCTGTCGAAGCGAGGTTCATTGAAGTACGCACAACTGCCTGTAATGAAACTAAAATCCGGTGCATTGCTTCGCCACTGAAACAAGGCTTGTGTGGTAAATGAGCCCTTGCCCATTACAACCGGCGGCTGGTGCGTGGGCCCATCTTTCAGCGTCACTTCGTATTCATACGTTGTAGCAGGTTCCAGATTAACGACCTCGAATTGCTGAAAATGATAGGGCGCATTTTTATCTGTGGGCAATGTTCTTACCACTTGCTTTTGTTGTGGTTTTCCTTTTGCCCACACTTGCACTGTAGCTATCGCAGTTTTGCTTTCAGTTGCGGCCCACAATTTTGCAGTCCGCATCGATACTGGCCCCAATACAGGACCAACTGCTGTTTGTGCCATGAGCCACAATCCGCTGCACATGGCCAACAATGTTATCCCTAACCGTTTCATTGTACTGAATTTTGTGGCAAGCTACTGCATTGTGTTGAATTACGGGAAACAGCAAAACCTGTTAAAAAAAATGATGCATTTGTGCTGCTCATCATTCATAGAAGGGCGACGACGAATCAAACAGTATCAAACTGTTTCAGCACTTTATCATGAACAAAAACACCTATTGACCGACTGTTAAAATATAGTCGCAATGCTGCTACCACTTGTAGCATCAGCTTGCCTAAAAAAGGCAGCTTGGCTATATTCGTTTGTACCCAACGTTGCAGCCTGAATGTATGTGTTGATGTTTTACGCATACATGTTCTCTTGTATTTTTTGCAGTTTTCGCTACTGTACTTTTTGTATTACAGGCTGCTTCACTTCACTCACCTGCATGCCCATGGTATGCCCACACTAAAGCAAATGTTTTCTTCACCAAAATCCCTTTTATCCAATGGAACAAATGCTCGACAACATCACCAACAGCATGAAGTACAAATCGTACGCCTTGCACAATTACAAAACCATTCCACAGGTACAAGCACTGCCGGAAGAATTGTTAGAAGCCATTGAAGTGGTTGGCCATGTGCTTCCTTTCAAAACCAACAACTATGTGGTGGATGAATTGATCAATTGGGATCAGGTACCTAACGACCCCATATTTACGCTGACATTTCCACGCAAAGAAATGTTGCAGCCGCATCATTACAAAAGAATGAAAGCTGCACTGGATGCAGGCTTGAGTAAAGACGAGATAAAAGCAGTTGCGAATGAAATACGCATGGAACTAAATCCGCACCCTGCCGGGCAGGATAAAAATGTGCCCATGCTTGGCGATGTAAAACTGAGTGGTGTACAGCACAAGTACCGCGAAACAGTGTTGTTCTTTCCCAGCCAAGGGCAAACCTGTCATGCTTATTGCAGCTTCTGTTTTCGATGGCCACAGTTTGTGGGCATGGATGAAATGAAATTTGCGATGAAAGAAACCGATCAGCTAGTGCAATACCTGAAAGAACATCGTGAAGTAACGGATGTGTTGTTTACCGGCGGCGATCCTATGGTGATGAAATCAAAACTCCTGCGGGCTTATATCGAACCATTGCTGAGCGATGAATTGTGGAATGTGCAAACCATTCGCATTGGTTCAAAATCGTTGGCGTACTGGCCCTACAAATACATTACAGATGATGATGCAGAAGATACACTGGCTTTGTTTACAGAAATTACCCGCAAGGGGAAAAATCTGGCCTTCATGGCACACTTTAATCATCCCGCAGAGTTGGATACCCCTGCTGTAAAAGAAGCCATCATTCGCATTCGCTATACCCGTGCACAAATACGTACACAGTCACCCATTTTGCGAGGCATCAACGACAAGCCTGAAATATGGACAGAAATGTGGCGCAAACAAGTAAACCTGAATTTGATTCCGTACTACATGTTTGCGGTGAGAGATACAGGTGCTCAACATTTCTTCGGCTTACCATTGGTTGAAGCACAGGAAATTTGGCGACAAGCTTGGCAACGTGCCAGTGGTGTTTGCCGCACAGTGCGTGGCCCCAGCATGAGCTGCACACCGGGAAAAGTTCAAATGCTGGGCACATCAGAAATCAACGGACAAAAAGTGATGGTACTCCGGTTTTTACAAGGTCGCAATCCCGATTGGGTGGGCCGTCCGTTCTTTGCCGAGTACAACGAAAAAGCTATCTGGATAGATGAATTGAAACCGGCTTTCGGTGAAAGCAAATTCTTTTTTGAAGATGAACTACAAGAAATATTATCAGGCAGAATCAGTTACAACTGTACAACAGATGAACCGCTACTATTGACAGTATAAAACATGTAAGCGCCGCATTGATGATGTATCAATGCGGCGCTTACATTACATATCTATCCCAATTTTTTTCATGAGGATGGAGGCATTGAGACTCTGGCAAATGCCCTGCTTCAATTGGTAATCGAAATACAATTCTTCACCCGACACCTGCACATCAAAATGATAATTGTGAATGTGATCGGGATATTGATGTACGAGCTCCGCCAACGCTAAATCATGTGTGGCTATCATACCACATGCTTGCTGCGCAATGAGCTGCTTAATGAGTGCCGCAGAACCAGCATGCCTGTCGCCACTATTAGTACCACGTAGTATTTCATCCAGCAACAAATACACAGGTTGCTGGGCTTTCACCGCATCAATAATGCTTTTCAACTTTTTGAGTTCGGCATAAAAGGTACTGGTACTTTCTGCCAGGTTATCAGCAATGCGCATGCTACTCATCACCTGCATGTAACTCATGCGGCAATGCAACGCACAAACCGGTGCGCCAGCCTGCGCCATCACCATGGCCAAGCCTACGCTGCGCAAAAAAGTACTCTTGCCCGCCATGTTGCTGCCGGTAATAATATTTACCTGTGCTACACCCTCCGTAGCTATATCACTCACTACTCTTTTGTCGGCAGCTATTAATGGATGCCCCAAGGCATTGGCCTCAAAACTGCCATGCTGTGCCAGCATTTGCGGAAAGCACCAATGTGGCATGTTGTACGCCAATGTGGCCAGCGATGAAGCAGCCTCCACTTCGCCCAACACTTCCAGCCATTTTGTAGCAGCTGCTGCATGTTGTTTTTTCCATTGGGCAAAAAGCAACATTTGCTGCAAGTCCCAAAACAGCAAAATGTTGAGTGGAATAAACGCCACCGGATTGAGCCGGTAATCAAAACGGCTGAGCAACTGATTTAGGCCGGCCACTGCTTTGCTGGCCATGGGTTGTCCGTTTACAACGAGTACAGATTGACGCTGTGCCAACCAGGGGCTGTTGCCCACCGGCATTTGCTCCACATATTGCAGCGAAGCAGCAAGTCCATTAATTTCTTTACTCATACGGCCGAGCATTTGCCAGGTAGGCGTAGCCAACTTGCTGATATAACCAGTACCTAAAAAGAAAACCAAAAAGTAAATATTGAACCAAAAGCCCGGCAAATAATCAAACCAATAAGCTGTAAACAAACCGATAGAAACAATGGGGCCTACCCAACGCAACAAGTACCAACCTGTTGCAGCAAATACATCTTCTTTCGATTGCATCCACTGCTGCAGCTTTTGCGCTGTAGCAGCACTCACCGGATGCTCCCGTCCACTGGCTTGTAAGTGCTGCCGCCAGCCTACATGTGGTGCCAATTGCTGCACAGCCGCTTGCCTCGCCGGCAATTCTTCGGGCGATGCCGGCTGCAACAACCAAGCTGCTAAAGTGGTTCTTCCGGCGTCACTTTCTGCCCGCTGCAAGTATTGGTACAGCGAGGCTTCGCCAAACACATCGAGGTCGTGGGCGTAAGCATGATTGGGCGGCAAATACGCAGCGCCATCATAACGGTCTTTGTAGTAGTGCTGTTGCAACTGCCGCAGTTCTGCCTGATTGATTAAAATGAGTTGCTCTACATGTTGCAGCTTATGTTGCACATTCATGCTCAGTACCACTAACCGAAGAAAAACAGCTATCAGGAAAACCGATGGCAATACAACCCACCAACTGCTGATTGGCCATTGCCAATACAGCCAAACAATAGCCAGCACCATAGTCAGTAACCGGCTCCACGACAACCAGCTACGTTTGCGCCGTAGTTGTGCCGCAGTGGTTTCATAATCGGCGGCGAATTGCTTGTATTGTACAACAGGATCGTGGAAAGACGTAGCAGGCATGCTGCAAAGAAACAGGTTTCACGGATGTATTGATGCTGGCTTATACAGGTGCATATGCCAATTATAGAAGCCTGTTTGCCACTCATCAATATCTGCTATAGAAAAGTATTTTTTTGATAACTGCCATGTATTTTACCACTCATGAAAGCTATCATCTGCACACAATACGGGCCACCAGAAGTACTGCAATTACAAACTGTATCCACCCCCACACCTCGCAATCATGAAGTGCTGGTAAAAATTCATGCAACAGCTGTTAACTCTGGTGATGTTCGCATACGAGGGTTAGCAGTAGAAGGTATGATGAAATGGCTGATGCTGTTGGTGATGGGCTGGAAAGGTCCTCGCAAAAAAATACTGGGCAATGTTTTTTCGGGTGAGGTTGTGGCCACCGGCATTGCGGTGACGAAATACAAAAAAGGGGATAATGTATTTGGGATGACTGGCTTTAGCATGGGCACTTATGCGGAGTATATGTGCATTGCCGAAACCAAAAACCTGCTGCTAAAACCCAACAATGCTTCACATGCTGAAGCTGCGGCCAATGTGTTTGGCGGACAAACGGCCATTCACTTTTTACTAAAAGCAGGTATTCAAAAAAGAACTTCTCCAAAAGTGTTGATTATTGGCGCTACAGGTGCCGTAGGTACTGCTGCCATTCAAATTGCAAAGCACTTTAACGCAGAAATTACAGCCGTGTGTAGTAGTAACGGTTTGGCATTGGTGCAGCAGTTAGGTGTAGAAAAAGTAATCCTGTACGACAAAGAAAATTTTACCGCCTGCACCGAAAAATTTGACATTGTATTTGATGCTGTAGGCAAAACCAACAAAAAACAATGCCAACCACTCTTGCTACCCAATGGCATGTACAAAACGGTGGGCGGATGGGAAGTAGCCACAGAAACCATTGCACAACTGCAGCTATTGAAAGACCTGTTTGAGCAAGATGCTTACCATGCGGTGATAGACAAAGTTTACAATATGGAGGATGTAGTTGCGGCACACCAGTATGTAGACAGCGGCCGTAAAAAAGGGAATGTGGTACTCCTCATTCATCAAGACTCAACTGAGAAAAAGTAAAACCAGCATGAAACAAAAAAGCATCGTCGGCTTTTGACCAACGATGCTTCGTCAATATAGGCACGTGATGTAGTTACGCTTTCTTTTTCAGGTCCATGCCACACTTGCCGCATTTGCCGGGCTTGTCTTTGGCAGGCTCACACTTCATGGGGCATTCGTATTGTGCTGTAGCTTCTTTTTGCTTTTTCAGTTCCATGCCGCATTTGCCACACTTACCGGGCTTGTCGCTGGGAGCTTCGCATTTCATGGGGCACTCATACTTTGCAGCTTCTTTCTTGCCATGCTTGTGTTGCTTTTCCTGAAAAGCGAATGCAGCTACAGAAACAATGGCCATTACGGCTACGAGGAATACACGGATTTTTTTCATATACAATCTTTTTTTTGTTGAATACAATTGAGCCACAAAGGAAAGAGGTTTGACTATTAGGAGGATGTGAAAGTGCATACTCTTTTTGCAACAGTGCAGCAAAAAAGCCACCGCCCTAAGGCGATGGCTCTGTATTGAAATGTTGGAAAAAGCTGGCTTAACTGCAACCACCCTGATTGCCACAGTTGTTGCACTTGTAGCAGGCGCCGCTGCGCATCATGATGGCTCCACACACGTTACAGGCTGGTGCATCGCTTTGGTTGCCTTTCATTTGCTCATTCATCTGCTTCAGCACGGTATCAGCACCGCTTACAGTTACCGGAGCCGGAGCGGGTTGCTCTACCTGTACTTTGGCGGGTTTAATCTGGCTGCTGCTTTTGGGCGTAATGCGAACACTGCTCAGTTCTTCAGTTTTTTTTTCAGCAACTGGTTCCGTTTTTACGAGCACCACTTCGCTGGCATCATCGTCATCGCCGGTGTTGCCAATTTCGGGGCGGTCGAGTACGTGCACCAAATCGGTACGGTTGAGGTATTCGTAAGCCAATGCACGGAACACAAAGTCTACAATAGAAGTAGTGGTTTTAATGTTCGGGTGGTCTACCATACCAGCCGGCTCAAACTTGGTAAACACAAATTTTTCTACAAACTCTTCCAGCGGCACACCGTACTGCAGGCCTACAGAAATTGCAATCGCAAAGCTGTTCATGAGGCTGCGTAAAGTGCTGCCCTCTTTGGCCAGATCGATGAAGATTTCTCCCAAGGTACCATCGTTGTATTCGCCGGTACGCAGGAAGATGGCCTGACCGTTGATTTTGGCTTTTTGCGTAAAGCCGCGACGCTTGGCGGGCAGTGTTCTACGCTCCACAATTTTGGCGAGTTGACGCTTCAATTGTGTATCGGGGCTAGCCTGCATCCGCTTGGTTACTTCCTGCAGCAGTTCTTCTACAGTCAGCTGGCCAAGGTCTACAATATTGCTGCCTTCTGCTGCCGTTGTTGCTTCTTCTGCAGCTTCGTCGGTGGCTTCTTTTTTCTTATCGTCGCTCTTGTTGCTCAGCGGCTGGCTCAGCTTGCTGCCATCGCGGTACAGGGCGTTGGCTTTTAGGCCAAGCTCCCAGCTCATGCGGTAACAGTCGCTTATTTCTTCAATGCTGGCCTCATGCGGCAGGTTGATGGTTTTGCTGATAGCACCGCTCAGGAAGGGCTGGCAAGCACCCATCATTTTGATGTGGCCATGCGCATGAATGTAGCGCTGTCCTTTTTCGCCGCACTTGTTGGCGCAGTCGAATACGGCATAATGCTCCTGCTTGAGGTAAGGTGCCCCTTCGATGGTCATGGTACCGCAGATGTACTCATTGGCGGCATCAATTTGCTCCTGGGTGTAGCCCAGTGCTTCGAGCATGTTCCAGTTCCAATCGTTGTATTCTTCTGGCTTAAAGCCCAACCGCTCCATGCAGGCTTCGCCGAGGCTGTACACATTGAAGGCAAACTTGATGTGGAAGGCAGAAGCCATGCCCGCTTCGAGTTTGGCTATTTCTTCGCCAATCAGGCCTTTTTCGCTCAGGCTCTGGTGGTTGATGTGCGGTGCACCATGCAAGCTGGCAGATCCCTTGGCGTAGTTAACGATGCTTTCAATTTCTTTTTCGTTGTAGCCCAGCTTTTTCAAAGCCGTTGGTACGCTTTGGTTGATGATTTTGAAGTAACCACCACCGCTGAGTTTCTTAAACTTCACCAAGGCAAAGTCTGGCTCTACACCTGTTGTATCGCAATCCATTACCAAACCAATAGTACCTGTTGGGGCAATTACGGTGGTTTGGGCGTTGCGGTAGCCATGCTTTTCACCCAGAATTACGGCTTCATCCCATGCTTTGCAAGCGGCTTTCAGCATGTAATCGGGGCAGTATTTGCTGTCGATACCCATGGGTTTGATGCTCAGGCCTTCGTAGGCATCGCTGGCATCGTATGCTGCAGCACGGTGGTTGCGCATTACCCGCATCATGTGGTGGGCATTTTCCTGGTAGCGGGGGAAGGCACCCAGTACTTCGGCCATTTCAGCAGAAGTTTTGTAGGCTACGCCAGTCATGATGGCGCTAATGGCACCACCAATGGCTTGTGCTTCGGGGCTATCGTAAGGAATACCGCTTACCATGAGCATGCTACCCAGGTTGGCAAAGCCGAGGCCGAGGGTGCGGTAGTCGTAGCTGAGCTGTGCTACTTCTTTGCTGGGGAACTGCGCCATGAGTACGCTTATTTCGAGCACTACAGTCCACAGGCGGCAGATGTATTCAAAACCGGCTACGTCGAACACCTGGGTGTCTTCGTTGAAGAAACGACGGAGGTTGGCACTGGCCAGGTTACATGCCGTGTTGTCGAGGAACATGTACTCTGAGCAGGGGTTGCTGGCGTTGATTCGGCCACCCTCGGGGCAAGTGTGCCACTCGTTGATGGTGGTATCATACTGTGTGCCGGGGTCGGCGCAGCGCCATGCAGCGTAGCAGATTTTATTCCACAGTTCGTTGGCCTTAATTTTCTTCATGGTGTGGCCATCGGTACGGGCTTTCAGTTCCCAATCGCCGTCTTCGTCCAGCACTTTAAAAAATTCATTAGGAATACGAACAGAGTTGTTGCTGTTTTGTCCGCTTACAGTGCGGTAAGCTTCTCCTTCGTAATCGTTGCTATAGCCTGCAGCTACCAGTGCAGCTACTTTATTTTCTTCCTCTACTTTCCAGTCTACAAAGTTCACAATCTCTGGGTGGTCCATATCGAGGCACACCATTTTGGCTGCACGGCGGGTAGTACCACCGCTTTTAATGGCGCCGGCTGCACGGTCACCAATTTTCAAGAAGCTCATCAGGCCACTGCTGGTACCACCGCCGCTCAGCTTTTCGCCTTCGCCACGAATTTGGCTGAAGTTGGTACCAACACCAGAACCGTATTTGAAAATGCGGGCTTCACGAATCCACAGGTCCATAATGCCGCCGTCGTTTACCAGATCGTCGCTAACACTGAGGATAAAGCAGGCATGTGGCTGAGGACGTTCGTAAGCCGAAGTTGATTTTTTCAGCTGGCCATCTTTAGCATCTACATAGTAGTGGCCTTGTGGCTTGCCGGCAATGCCGTAAGCAGTGTACAGTCCGGTGTTGAACCACTGCGGGCTGTTGGGTACGGCCATTTGGTTGAGGATGCTGTACACCAGTTCTTCGTAGAACACCTGTGCATCCTGGCTGCTGGCGAAGTAGCCATACTGCTCACCCCACTGGCGCCAGCAATCGGCCATGCGATGCGCCACCTGCTTACTGCTGGTTTCGCGGCCGGTGGTGCCGTCGGGCTGGGGTACGCCAGCTTTACGGAAATATTTTTGTGCTAAAATATCAGTGGCAATCTGGCTCCAGTGCTTGGGCACTTCCACATTGTCCATTTGAAAAATGATTTTGCCCGAAGGGTCTTTAATCATTGAAGTACGATAGTCGTACTCAAACATTTCGTAGGGGCTAATGCCTTCCCGGGTGTAGTGGCGGGAGAAGGCGAGGCCCTTAGCAGCGGTTTTTTTAGCAGCCATTGTTAATCAAATTTTTAGCGGGTTAGCGAGGAAAATTGTCTGTTACCAAAAGGTTAAGTGGATAACGAAAATATCCTCCTAACTCCCAAAAAACCCAATGTTAATCTGCACATTATCCACGGGCTCTGTGGATTTCGCAGCCCAGCCTTAGCCCCATCTGCATTCCGTGAATTTTCCCCAAACCATGTGAAAAAAATGGGGGTACACAAGTAGCCAAGATGTTGGGAAACCCCCTTTATAATTGGATTTGGCAGCTATCCGCCTGCTGCTCAACCCGAACTGCAACCTTTTAACCTTCAATGCCAACCAGTTACGTAGTAGCGGAGCTAAAAAGAGGTGCTGAGGGTAATTTTACCAGCAGTAGAAAAAGGATGCCTTTTTAAGGCCCCGGCCCTGCACTTTGCCCTAATTTGCCAGCCATTCTTCATTATGTTCAAAAAACGATTACCATATTACTGGATAGCCCAATTGGGTGGTTGGGGCTTCTACGTGCTCTTGTATACTTTTTACTATTACAGCATCAATGCTTACTATAGCGACTACCAGTTTTACTTTCATACGGTGTTTTGCGAAGCAGGAACCGGCCTGGTCATTTCGCACCTGATGCGTACCGTTATTAAAGAATCGAAACTGCTCGATTTAAGCCTGCTGAAACAAATTGTGTGGATGATTATTACCACCCTCATTTTTGGTTTGATATACAGCAGCGTAGTAGTAATAGTAGAAGACCAAATGGGTTGGGAACCCGAATACTTTATTGGCGCCACGTTTGAATACAAACTGGCCCGTACTGCTGTGGGCGGTGCTTTGTTTTTTACTATCTGGAGCTTGCTGTACCTCATGTATCATTATGTGGCCAGTACCCAGCGGCAGCGCCTCAATCAGGTAAAGCTGGAAGCCGTGGTAAAAGACCTCGAACTCAAAACCATTAAGGCGCATATCAATCCGCACTTTATTTTCAATGCCCTCAATAGCATACGTGCTTTGATTGATGAAAACCCCGACCGTGCCCGTACTGCCGTTACAGAACTGAGCCAACTGCTGCGCAGCAGCATGAATGCCGACAAAGAAGAATTGGTGAGCCTCGAACGAGAGTTGAAAATCGTGAACAACTATCTGGCCCTGGAGCAAATCAGGTTTGAAGACCGGCTCAGAGTACAACTCGATATAGACCCCGATACACTCAAGCAAAAAGTACCGCCCATGATGCTGCAAACTTTGGTGGAAAATGCCATCAAACATGGCATCAGTAAAGAAATGCATGGCGGCGAAGTATTTATTGGCTCCGATTTTGTAGCAGACCATCATGAGCTGGTAGTACGCAACACCGGCCACCTGGTAAGTACAGATTCTGAAGAAGGCTTCGGCATCAGCAGCACCACCAACCGGTTGCAATTGCTGTTTGGCAACAAAGCGTCTTTCAATATTCAAAACCTGGCTGGGCATACTGTGGAAGCAAAAATCATTATGCCTGTTACCGTCAACTAACATTACATCATTCCGTAACCGTTATAAAACTTTTTCGCCATGACAAAGAAAGCCATCCTCATAGACGACGAACGACTGGCCCGCAATGAGCTCCGCAAAATGCTGGCCGATTATCCGGATATTGAAATAGTAGACGAGGCCGGCAATGTAGAAGAAGGACTGGAAAAAATAGAGCTGCTCAATCCGGATATTATTTTTCTCGACATCAATATGCCTGGCAAAACGGGTTTTGATTTGTTGCAGGAACTCGATCATTCTCCGTATGTAATTTTTACCACAGCATATGATGAATATGCCGTAAAAGCTTTTGAAGTAAATGCACTTGACTATTTGCTGAAACCCATTGACCCCAAGCGGTTGGCCGATGCCATACACAAAGTGGGCGAACTGGTACAAAAGGAAAAACAGGCTGTACAAGAAGCTGCACAAAAAGGCAAACTCACCGAAGAAGATCAGGTGTTTGTAAAAGATGGTGAACGCTGCTGGTTTGTAAAGTTGGGCGATATCCGTTTGTTTGAAAGTGTAGGCAACTATGCCAAAGTATTTTTCGGCAACAACAAACCCCTCATTCTTAAAAGCCTGAATGCACTGGAAGAACGGTTGGATGAAAAGGTATTTTTCCGTGCCAACAGAAAACACATCGTCAATCTACGCCTAGTAGACAAAGTAGAAAACTACTTCAACGGCGGGCTGCTGCTCGAACTGAAAGGCGGCGATAAAATAGAAGTAAGCCGCCGGCAAACGGTGAAGTTTAAAGAGATGATGAGCCTGTAGGAAAGAAGAAAGTCAAAGGGAATTTGCAGTTTGCAATTTGCAGTGCGATGAAACCGGAACAGACAAATTAAAACGTCAAACCATACAATTAAAAACTTCGTGTTCCTTGAGCCTCCTTTGTGGCTTCGTGGTTCATAAATATCCAATCCGTTCATGAAATTCATTCTTACAACTGTATTTGTTATTTCCGCAGCAATTGCCTGCACTGCACAAAAAGCCGACAACGTTATTACGGCTGCTGAAGTAACCCGTGTATTAGGCACCCTCAGCAGCGATGCTATGGAAGGCCGTCGCACCTTTACACCCGGTATTGATAAGGCTGCAGCTTTCATTGCCGAAGAGTTTAAAAAATCGGGCTTGCAACCCGGTGGCACCAACGGAAGCTTTTTGCAAAGTTTCAGCATGTATCAGGCTTCGGTAGCTGGAGGCACTGCCAATGTTGATGGTCAGTCCGTTGCTACCACAGATATCATTTGCCAAACAACTTCACCAAAAGTAACGGTTAGCAATACCGGCAATTATGAAGTAGTAAGTATTAACGCCAAGGATAACTTTTTTGCTCAGTACCGCACCCTGCGCAACAAAACAAACAACCTTATCATTTTTGTAGACACCGCACACCGCAACAGTTTTCAGCGGTTGAAGTCGTTCGCAGGTGGCCCACAGTTTGCCAGCAACAACAGCCAGGTGTATGTGCTGAGCAGCCAGGTAAAGCCTGCTGCCTTCCAGCTTGACTTAACCATGCGCATAGAAGAAAAAAAGCTGGCTAACGTGGTAGCTGTGCTGCCCGGCAAAAGCAAGCCCAATGAGTATGTAATCTTCAGCGGCCACTACGACCACCTTGGTTATGGCAAGCCCAACGAAAAAGGTGACAGCCTGTACAATGGCGCCAACGATGACGCTTCGGGCACAACGGCTGCAATTTTGCTGGCGAAATATTTTAAAGCCTTGGGCAATAACGAACGCACATTGGTGTTTGCAGCATTTACTGCAGAAGAAGTGGGCGGCTATGGTGCCACTTACTTTTCAAAGCAGTACAAACCCGAACAGGTGATGGCGATGTTCAACATAGAAATGATTGGCACCGACAGCAAGTGGGGCACTAACTCTGCTTACATTACCGGTTATGAAAAAAGCAGCATGGGTACCATTTTGGAAAAGAATCTGCAGGGTACAGCGTTTAAGTTTTACCCCGACCCCTACCCCGACCAACAACTCTTCTACCGCAGCGACAATGCCACGTTGGCCCGACTGGGTGTACCTGCGCATACCATCAGCACTAGCAAAATGGATAGTGAACCTCACTACCACAAAGCCAGCGATGAAATTGGCACGTTGGATACGAAGAACATGGCTGAAATCATCAGGGCCATTGCGCTGAGCAGCCGCAGTATTGTAAGCGGCGCAGATTCTCCATCAAGAGTAGATACACAAAGCCTTCGTTAATCGCATTTGCATACATCAAAAAGGGCTGTTCACTTACGTGGCAGCCCATTTACCAACATCCATCAGCTTCATGCGCCTGAAACAGCCATTGCCGGCGAGGCAGGCTCCATTGCCTTTGCCACCAGCTGCTGTACGGTATTGGCCAATGCAGGAATTCGCTCCCTGATGGTTGAAGTCATTTCAATGCCTTGTTGCTGCAGCGATTCTATGCTAATCACCACCAGCCATACATCTGGCATTTTACCCAATATTTGTAAAGCATTAATGAGGTCTCGCATACCAATGTCGTGAGTGCTCATGGCCCTTGGAAAATCGGCTGCAAATTTTGGTCGTATTACCCGAATGGTACCAATGTCGTAATTGTCCAGCGCAGCATCAATAAGGATGACCACACCA
The DNA here is from genome assembly GCF_036803085.1 of Phnomibacter sp. Lineage (NCBI taxonomy): Bacteria > Pseudomonadati > Bacteroidota > Chitinophagia > Chitinophagales > Chitinophagaceae > Phnomibacter > Phnomibacter sp. Next base: position 88,115 of record NZ_DAIRUZ010000002.1, read on the forward strand.
TACTGTTCAAAAAATTCGAGCAGGTGAAAGCCGCCTGTGCCGCCATCAATTACGTCTACGCCTTGGGGCAAAAGCTGCTGTTGCTGCAGGTATTCAGCGAGGTGAACGCCTACGCCTTCATCGCCCATCAGGTAGTTGCCAATACCCAACACCAATATGCGGGGAGTTACACTCATACAGTTGTTTCTTTTTGTGTGTTGTCTGTGTTGTCAGTTCCGGCGGCATTGGCTTTCTGCTCTTGGTGATGATCGAAATATTCTTGTTCAATAAACTTCCAGCCACCACCCATGCTGCTGATTTCGCCACGGCCTTCTACATAATCGTGGTAGAAAACCAGGTACACATGCACCACAGAAAACAGTACAAAAAACCAGGTAGCCCAATGGTGAATCTGGCGCATCATGATATCACCACCAAAGATGACTTGTACCCAGCCAAACATTTTTGGAAACCACCAGGTGCCCATACTGCTGTATAAGCCAAAGCCTGTGAGGCACTGAATCAGAAAAGCAATAAACGTGAGAAAATAAGTGAAGCCCGCCACTGCATTGTGTCCTACTTCCAGGTGGTGGCCTTTGTCTTTCATCATCAGCACATCAATTTTGATGACATGCATAAATTCTTTCCAATACTTTTTGGTGGTAGGAATAAAGTTGCGCCAGTTGGCGTATTTGTTTCCTACAAAACCCCAGTAGATACGAAATACAAAATTGAAAAAGAAGATATACGCAGCAATGAAGTGAATGATGCGCATATAGCCCATGTTGAATGTTTCGGCAGCTTCGCGGTTGCTTTGCACCGCCAGTGGGTTGCCTATGTACAATCCGGTAACGATGAGCACCAGTATCGCCAATGCATTCAGCCAATGGTAAATGCGCACCGGCAATTCCCACACAAACACCCTGCGCAGGTATTTGATGTGTGGCTTTTTTGTATTTACAGTTGCGTCCATACAAGTTGATTTAAAACAATCAGCAATGAAGTTGAAACCAACCCAAGTGCTGTGCAGCATACACAAGGCATGCCACACAACGAATTGGTTTGGGTTAGTTTATACCGTGTTATTCGCCCAGCACAGACACCCGTGATACATGGTTGCCGTGCTCATCGTAAATGTGTACACTGCAAGCCAGGCATGGATCGAAGCTGTGAATGGTGCGGATAATTTCAAGTGGCAAATTGGGGTCGTGTACAGGCGTATCGAGCAATGCTGCTTCGTAAGCCGACCGCTGGCCTTTACCATCTCTTGGCGAGGCATTCCACGTAGTAGGTACTACCAATTGATAGTTGGCAATTTTACCGTCCTTTATATTGATGTAATGTGCCAATGCACCCCTTGGCGCTTCACCAGTGCCTACACCTTTGGCTTCAGCAGGCCATGTAGATGGATCGAATTTATCGGTATTGGCCATGCGGGTATCGCCCTTCTTAATGTTGTCGATGAGCTGATCGTAAAAATCGAGTGCCCATATAGCTACGAGCTTGCATTCTAAGCCACGTGCAGCAGTACGGCCAAGTGTAGAAAACAGTGCGGTGGCAGGTACTTGCAACTGTGACAATGCTGCATCTACTACTTCTTTAAACGCTGGTACACCTTTGGCATAGCCAATGAGTACACGGGCCAGCGGACCTACTTCCATGGCATGACCTTTCCAGCGGGGTGTTTTCAAAAAGCTGTAAGCCTGCGAAACATCGAGCTGTTCAAACGGAGGTTTTGGACCGGTGTAATTGATTTTACTTTCGCCTTCCCATGGATGCAAACCTTTGTCTTTTCCACCTTCATAATCGTACCACGAGTTGGTGATGAATTCCTGGATTTCATCATTTTTTCTTACATCCACTTCGTGCACTTTCGACAAGTCTTTGTTGAGAATTACACCCGATGGGAAAAGGAATGTTGCAGGGTCTTTGCTGCCATTGGCACTCAAATCGCCATAAGCCATAAAGTTGCCCAAGCCGCCACCAATACCGCCCCAGTCTTTGTAGAATGAAGCAATGGCCATTAAATCAGGAATGTACACTTGCTCAATAAAATCTTTGCCCTGCTTCAGCAAATGATGCACGTATGCAAGGCGTTCTGCATTAATACCACTTACATCATCTGTAGCAATGGCACAAGCCATACCGCCCACCAAGTAGTTGGGGTGCGGGTTTTTACCACCAAAAATGGTTTGCACTTTTACAATTTCCTTTTGCCAGTCAAGGGCTTCCAGATAATGCGCCAAACCAATCAGGTTTACCTCGGCCGGAAGCTTGTAGGCGGGGTGTCCCCAATAGCCATTGGCAAAAATGCCCAACTGACCACTCTCTACGAACTTTTTAATTCTGTTTTGGATATCGGTGAAATAGCCAACAGAACTTTTGGGCCAATTAGAAATGCTCTGTGCCAGCTCAGATGTTTTCTTAGGGTCAGCTTTCAGGGCATTTACCACATCTACCCAATCCATAGCATGCAGGTGATAGAAATGCACTACGTGGTCGTGCATGTACAAGGCGCAGAACATGAGATTGCGCACCAGCTCTGCGTTGGGTGGCACTACAATGCCGAGGGCATCTTCTACACACCTTACAGAAGTAAGCGAGTGGGTTGAAGTACATACTCCACACACACGGCCCACAAACGCCCATGCATCACGTGGGTCGCGGCCTTTGAGTATTTCTTCGAGCAGGCGTACCATGGTACCACTGCTGTAAGCGTCTTTTATTTTCCCGTTTTCAATTTCAGCTTCTACCCGCAGGTGTCCTTCAATACGGGTTACGGGGTCAACAACTATACGTTTGGTCATAACAAATGAGTTAATCGTTCATTGAATTATTCGAGATCCTTTTCGCTTTGCTTGCCTTCTTTTTCAAGGTTGCTGACCAAGTTTTTCTTACGCAAGTTGGTAGCTACTGCATGTACTGCCAATGCACCGACTGTTACACCAAGGGCAGCCATACCTACCTTGTCGGCATCGGCTTCAATACCAAAGCCAGGGAAAGCTGAAGCTCTTTCATACAAACGACCATTGTCCCAATAATTTTCTTCGCTACAACCAAAACAGCCGTGCCCACTCTGAATGGGGAAACTCACCCCATTGTTCCATCGCATCACTCCACAAGCGTTATAGGTGCTTGGCCCTTTGCAACCCACCTTGTAAAGGCAGTAACCTTTCTTCGCATTTTGATCGTCGAATGATTCAACATACAAGCCTGCATCGTAGAACGGACGACGGTAGCAGGTATCGTGTACACGCTTGCTGTAGAAGGCTTTCGGACGACCGATATTGTCGAGTTCAGGCAAACGATCGAACGTAACCACGTGTACAATTACGCCAGCCATTACTTCACCAATTGGCGGACAGCCGGGCACTTTTATTACTGGTTTTCCTTTCACCAATTTATGTATAGGTGTAGCTGATGTAGGATTGGGTTTAGCCGCCTGCACACAACCATTGCTGGCGCAACTACCCCATGCAATAATTGCTTTGGCATTTTCTGCAGCTTCTTCCAGTATTTGTAAGGAGGTTTTACCACCAATCATACAATACACACCATCTGCCGCAGTTGGCACACTACCTTCTACACAGAGGATGTATTCGCCCTTGTGTGCTTCCATGGTATGCTTCATGGCTTCTTCAGCCTGAAAACCGGAAGCAGCCATCAATGTTTCGCTATAGTCCAGCGAAATTTGATCGAGCAGCATATCGGCTACCATTGGATGCGATGAACGAATGAAGCTTTCGCTGCAACAGGTACATTCCTGAAAGTGCAGCCAGATAACGGGCAAACGCTTTTTGGTTTCCAGCGCTTTGGTAACCTGCGCCACACCCGATGCCTCCAATCCCATGAAGGCGCCCATCATCGTACAAAACTTTGCAAAGTCGCGGCGGGAGTAGCCCTTGCGGGTTGCCTCTTCTAAATAAGTAGGCATTTCCCTGGAAGGAAAAAATGGCATAGACAAAAGTTGGAAGTGATAGAAGAAATACCGGATATAAGATTACTCATGACTATGAACTGTGATAAATGAGAACAATCAAATTGATGCATGACATTCGTCAGCAATTGCAGGTGAGGGCAGCTGGTAACTTAGAAACCATTTTAATGTATTGCCATATGAAAAACGCCCTCTTGCTTGTATTTGCAGCATCTCCATTATCGCTACTGGCCCACGAAGGACACGGACATGTAGCCGGCAACAATCCATTACACTATGTAGCAGAGCCAATGCATGCCATGCTATTGGTAATTGCACTTTTAGTAGTTGCTGCTGCAGTGTATGCCATCAAAAAGCAACGCAACAAATCATAAGCGATGCATGAATTGTCCATTGTACAAAGTATTGTACAAATTGTAACTGCTGAAGCTACAGCCGCCAATAGCCGGCAAGTAGATGAAGTGGAACTGGACATTGGCACCATGAGTGGTGTAGAATTATCAGCCTTTCATTTTGCATGGAGTCAGGCGGTGAAAAACACGGTGATGGCTGATGCAAAACCTATCATCAACAGCATAGAAGGCAAAGCCAAATGCATGATGTGCGACACTACTTTTTTACTGGACCATTATGCTACGCCCTGCCCCAACTGTGGCAGTCATTTTATAGATATACAACAAGGAAAAGAACTGAGGGTAAAAGCCATCAGTGTTCGATAACGGAAATTTTAAAAGCCCCAACTTATGTGTACCACCTGTGGTTGCGACGCCGGCGCCAGCATTACCTATCATGCCATCGACCCTGCCCAACAAGCAGCTCCGCATGAGCATACGCATGACCACCATCATGAGCACCATCATGAGCACCATCATCACGACCATCCGCATGAGCATGGTCATCATCACCACCATCATGGAGATCATGCGCATTCGCATCATCATGAACATGCACATGACCACAGCCATACGCACAGCATACAGCTGGAGATAGATGTGCTGCAACACAACAATAAATTAGCGGAACGCAACCGTGGCTATTTTGAAGCCAAACAAATACTGGCCATCAATTTGGTGAGTTCTCCCGGCAGTGGTAAAACTACTTTGCTGGAAAAAACATTGGTCCGATTAAAAGACAGCATGCCTTGTACTGTGATTGAAGGCGATCAGCAAACCATGCAAGATGCCAACCGCATAGCTGCAACCGGCGCTAAGGTGGTACAAATTAATACAGGTAAAGGGTGCCACCTCGATGCAGATATGGTAAACAATGCCTTAAAACAATTGAAGCCGGCTGACAACAGCATCGTGTTTATTGAAAACGTGGGCAACCTCGTTTGTCCTGCTATGTTCGACCTGGGCGAACAAACCAGAGTGGTGATTGCCTCTGTAACGGAAGGCGTCGACAAACCGTTGAAGTATCCCGACATGTTTCATAGTGCACAGCTCTGTATCATCAACAAAACGGATTTACTGCCGTACGTTCCTTTTGATGTAGCAGCATTTAAAGCCAATGCACTGAAAGTGAACCACCACTTACAATTCATTGAACTGTCGGCTTATAAAGAAGAAGGGTTGGAGGCATGGCAAGAATGGCTGCACAACCAGTTGCATGTTCACCATGTACATCATCATTAATCTACAACCGTTACACTTATGTGCTTAGCCATACCCGGAAAAATAGCCAGCATTGCCGGCCAGCTCGATGAAACCTTCAGAACTGGCAAAGTATCTTTTGGCGGTATTGTAAAAGAGGTCAATCTGTGTATGGTGCCCGAGGCGAATGTGGGCGACTATGTAATGGTACACGTAGGTGTAGCCATTAGTGTAGTAGACGAGGCTGAAGCGCAACAAACCTTTCAGTACCTGCAGCAGATGGGTGAAGTGGAAGAATTGGAACCCGATAAACATTAAGCGTAAAGCGCCACCATATTGTGTTGGTAAATTTGGTAATTGGTTAGTGCTTGCTAAAACTTAGCAAGCACTTTTTTCATTTCAGCGGTAATATCATCCAGACACAAATTGCTGATGCTGCCTTCATGCGTATGTAAGAGCTGCTTGTAGTCGTAACTGAAAGTGCCGGCATCTACCTGATTGCCCACTTCGCGGTAAGCATCTCTGTAAGAAACACCTTTGTTCACCAAGTCATTCATGGCTTCCACCGTAAAGAGGTACTTGTATTTTTCATCTTTCAAAATGTCTGGCTTCACTTCCATGTGGCTCAGCATGAGGCAGGTCATTTGCAAGCAAGCTTTCAAATCGCTGATAGCAGGATACAAAATTTCTTTGGTCAGCTGCATATCACGGTGATAACCGCTGGGCAGGTTGTTGATGAGCAGCGTCAATTCGTTGGGTGTAGACTGAATGCGGTTGCACTTGGCACGAATCAATTCAAACACATCCGGATTTTTTTTGTGCGGCATAATGCTGCTGCCCGTGGTGAGCTCATCCGGAAACTTGATGAAACCAAAATTCTGGTTGATGTACAGGCAACAATCATACGCCAGTTTGCTCAACGTGGCAGCAATATAACTGATGCCTGTAGCCACCGCTTTCTCAGTTTTACCACGACTCATTTGCGCATACACGCTGTTCCAGTTAAGGGTAGCAAACTGTAATTTTTCCGTAGTGCTTTTTCTATTTAATGGAAAAGAAGAACCATAACCGGCACCACTACCCAATGGGTTTTTATTGGTGATGGCATAAGCTGCAGCTAACATTTCCATGTCATCTACCAGGCTTTCGGCGTAAGCACTCAGCCACATACCAGCAGAAGAAGGCATGGCGATTTGCAAATGCGTATAGCCGGGAATGAGTTTGTCTTTGTGCTGTTCGCTTAGGGTGATGAGCAATGAAAACAAGGTTTCGGTTTCTTGCTTCACTTCTTGCAGTGTAGCCCTCAAAAACAACTTTATATCTACCGCCACCTGATCGTTTCGGCTACGGCCGGTATGAATTTTTTTACCTGCTTCACCAATGCGTTGGGTAAGCAGCAACTCTACGTAAGAATGAATGTCTTCTACATCTGCAGGCAGCACAAATCCCTGCTGCAATACTTCTGTATGAATATTGGCCAGTTCCTTTTGTACCAATTCATTTTCTTCAGCAGTCATCAAACCTTGCTCCTTGAGCATGGCTACATGTGCCATGGAGCCTTGTACATCAAACGGTGCCATCAGGGCATCAAATTCTTTGTCTCTGCCTACTGTAAACTGCTCTACCAGTTGTGAGGTTGCTGTAGCATCTTTCGACCAAAGCTTCATGATTGTAATTTTTAGCTGACCACTTTTGATACCAATTGAATATACGTATTGATGCCATCTTCAATTTCTGACAGATAAATAAATTCATCTGCAGTATGGCTGCGGGCACTGTCACCAGGGCCAATCTTCAATGTTGGGAAAGGCATCAAAGCCTTATCGCTGGTGGTGGGTGAACCGTAGTAGCCTTTACCCAATTCCAAACCTGCTTTTACCAACGGATGATCCAACGCAATAGAAGTACTCTTCATACGAGTGGTGCGTGGCTTAAAACTGCTCTTCAAATTTTGCCTGAGCATCTCCAGCATTTCTTCAAACGTATACAGTTCATTTACCCGCACATCAATCACAAACTTGCAGGTGGAAGGCACCACATTGTGCTGCACATTTTCTGTACCAATTACGGTAACGGTCATGCGACTGGGACCGAGCAAATCACTCACTTTATCGAATGTGCAATTGCGAATCCAGTTGATGTCATCCAATGCATTGTACAAAGCATTTTCGCCTTCATTGCGGGCTGCGTGACCTGCTCTGCCTGGCGCTACACAATCAATCACCATCAGGCCTCTTTCGGCCACTGCCATTTCGAGTTTGGTGGGTTCACCTACAATACCAAAATCGATATGACCTAAATAAGGCAACACCAATTCAATACCGTTAACGCCACTGATTTCTTCTTCGGCACTGGCCGCAAATACTACATTGTGTGATAAATGTTCTTTGTCGACGAAGTACAGGAAAGTAGCAATCAACGATACCAGACAACCGCCTGCATCATTGCTACCGAGACCAAACAATTTCCCATCTTTTTCAATGGGTGTAAATGGATCAACCGTATAGCCCTTGTTGGGCTTTACGGTATCATGATGAGAGTTGAGCAACACACTGGGCTTTGCAGGATTGTAGTGGCGGTTAAACGCATACACATTGTTGCCTACACGCTTGTAGGTAACACCATGTTTTTCAAAAAAAACACAGATGATTTCTGCTGTTTCATTTTCTTCTTTTGAAAATGAAGGCGTAGCAATGAGCTGCTTAAGCAGCGCCACGGCATCTTGAAACAGAATGGAGTTTTCCATAGTTGGTTAGAATAAAGAAGTGATATGATGTGTGGCAAGCGAACAATAATCTTTGATAACTTTTTGCACAGGCAATTGCTGCATGGCTTCTTCCGACAAACTGGTAGCCACACCAATTACTTTCATGCCTGCAGCGGTGGCTGCCTGAATACCGGATGCTGTGTCTTCAAACACCAAACAATTGGCAGGATTTACCTGCAACTGTTGTGCTGCATACAAATACACTGCCGGCGACGGCTTTCCTTCTTTCACAATATCACTCGTTACAATGCAGTCGAAATAATGGCGGATATGAATGGCATCTACAGTAAAATCAGCATTAGAAAAATCAGCAGCGGTTGCCAGTCCAATTTTCAATCCCGTAGCTTTTAATTGTTCCAGCCAATCAATCAATCCATCAATGGGTTTGATTTCATCTTTGTATAATTCTCTGAAAGCCGCTTCTTTCATGCTGCCCAAGCGAAACGATTCTTCATCCGTCAAATGATCGCCAAAAATGCGGGGCATGATGTCGAACAATGTACCATGATGAATGCGGTCAAATTCTTCGGGCGTCATGTGAATGCCTTGCTGCGCAAAAAACACTTCCCATGACTGATGGTGATAAGGCAAACTATCTACCAGTGTGCCATCCATATCGAATATGACTGCTTCTAATGCCATCGTTTATTTTATCAATGTACCCGATGTTTTTTCAGTTGTGTTTTGCAGCAGGTCATCTGCATGGCCAATCAATACTTCGTGCACACCAGCTTGAATGGCGGCAAATGCATTATCGATCTTTGGCAGAATGCCCGCAAATAATTTGCCTTCATCTTTCAGCTGTTGGTAGTTGTGTTGGGTGATGCTGGCAATAACAGAATTGTCATCATCCACATTTCCCAATACTCCTTTCTTTTCGAAGCAATACAACAACCTTACAGTATAGTATTCACTCAACGCAATAGCCAAAGAAGATGCAATAGTATCTGCATTGGTGTTGAGTATGTGTCCTGCACTGTCGTGAGTGAGTGGAGCAAACACAGGCTGCAAACCCAGTTGCAGCAAGCCTTGCAGCGTAGTGGCTGCAATTTGTTGCGGCGTTACATCGCCCACCCAACCATAGTCAATGGTTTTTACAGGACGCTTGGTGGCTGGCATCATGTTGGCATCGGCACCGGTAAGGCCAATGGCATTGCAACCCAAAGCCTGTAGCTGTGCGACAATCTTTTTGTTGACCAACCCACCGTACACCATGGTTACAATATCAATGGTATCATCATCAGTAATTCGTCGCCCGTCTACATAGTTTGATGTAACACCCATTTGATCGCCAATGCGGGTTGCAATTTTACCACCACCATGCACCAAAATGCATGGATGCTGAATGCTGGCAAAGTCATGTAGAAACGAAGCCAGCTTGGCTTCATCATCTATCACATTGCCGCCAATTTTGATGACGAATAATGGTTGTTTCATTCTAAAAGTTTCACTTATTCACTTGAAGATTTTACATGATGATCATATTTCATTTTTTCATTGCCATCTTTTACCCTGTCCACTCCGTGCCTCCCGTCACAATTTGTGACCGGATATTTCACCGTTTCAGATCATTGATATAAATACAAAATTGAATGGTTAATGATTCGACTATTTACGTAACAACGCCGCCAATACAGCTTGTGCTGCCCATACCCTGTTGCCTGCTTCTTCTGTAACCAAACTATTGGGGCCATCCAAAATTTCATCACTCAATTCTACATTGCGGCGCACCGGCAGGCAGTGCATCACTTTGGCATTATTCGTTAGTGCCAGCTTTTCATTATTGAGCATCCAAGCCGGATCGTTGCAGTAAATTTTTCCGTAGTCGCTGTAGGTGCTCCAATTTTTTACATACACAAAGTCTGCATCTTTCAACGCTTCATCCTGTTTATGCGTAATGGTTGCGCCATTGGTAAACTGTTCATCCAGTTCGTAATCTTCAGGATGAGTAATCACAAAATCAACTCCTTCTCCGTTGGGGCCATCCCATGCATTTACCCATTGGGCAAAGCTGTTGGCTACACACTGCGGCAATGGTTTTACATGCGGTGCCCATGTAAGTACTACTTTGGGTTTTCTACCAGCAGGCAATGGATTTTTGCGGAGCGACTCTGTCATAGTAGCAATATCCGTGAGTGACTGCAATGGATGAAGCGTGGCACTTTCTAAACTCACAATGGGAATGCCTGCGTATTTGATGAATTGATTGATGTAGAGTTCGCTGTAATCATCCGCTTTGTTTTGCAAGGAAGGAAATGTGCGAATGGCTAATATGTCAAAATACTTACCCATGATAGGCGCTGCATCTTTCACATGTTCTACGGTATCGCCGCTCATGATGGCTTCGTCTTCAAACTCCAGTTTCCATCCTTCGCCACCCACATTAAACACGATTGATTCCATGCTCAAATTAGCCGCAGCTACCTGTGTGCTCAATCTGGTACGCATAGATGGATTGAGGAATAACAAACCGATGCGTTTGTTCGCACCCAGTTGCTTGTCTTGCAATGGATTGGTTTTGTAGGCAAGTGCCTGCTCCACCATTTCCTTCACCGAAGGCACATCATGCACGGAAATAAACTGTTTCACAATCAAACTATTTTAATGTCAGTTACACGAATTACACAGATTATACTAATTACACGAATCAAAGCAAAGAAGGGCTGTTACCAAGATCTCAATCGCACCGCATTTCCCGCAAGCATCTACTACACCGCCATTCAATCAATCAACTCATTAACTAATTAACCAATCGACCTACTCCTCCTCTTTCTCCTGCACAGCAGCAATCGCTTCCTGCAGGGCTTCCAAAAATTCATCGGCTTGCTTACGGCTCAGCGCCAACGATGGCAGCAATCTAACTACGTTAGGTTTTGCTTCGCCGGTAAATACATTAAAATCATTGAGCAATACCTTGCGCAGCTCTTTCAACGACTCGGGCAGATCAAAGCCAATCATCAAACCACGACCGCGAATGTTGTCAATACCGTCAATTTTCTGCAACTGGCTTTTGATGTACATGCCGCGTTGCTTCGCCATGCTGATGAGGTTTTCCTTTTCTATCACTTCCAACACTGCCAAAGCAGCAGCGCATGCCAAATGGTTGCCGCCAAACGTGGTGCCGAGCATGCCATGCTTGGGCAAAATATGTGGTGCAATTAAAATACCACCAATGGGAAATCCATTGCCCATGCCTTTGGCCATGGTATAGATGTCGGCATTGACGCCAGCAATATCATGCGCAAAAAACTGACCAGTACGGCCATAGCCACACTGCACACTATCTGCTATGTACACGGCACCATGTGTATCACACAATTCACGAATGAGTGTCAGGAAACTCGCATCAGCTTCTACAATTCCCCCTACGCCCTGAATACCTTCGATGATAACGGCCGCGATGTCATCGCCTTGTTGTTGGAAACAGGCTTTTAATGCAGCGGAATCGTTGAAGGGTAGAAAAATTACATTGTCGGTTTCGTTGACTGGCGCTACAATTTTTGGATTATCAGTCACAGCGACTGCCAGTGAGGTACGACCATGAAAAGCTTTGCTGAATGCAATGATTTTCTTGCGGCCATTGTGAAAAGATGCCAGCTTCAATGCGTTCTCGTTAGCTTCTGCCCCACTGTTTACCAAAAACAATTGGTAATCGGTTTTACCACTTACCTGTGCCAGCTTTTCTGCCAACTGTTGTTGAATGGGAATACGAACGGAGTTAGAATAGAAAGCAATTTTATTCAGTTGTTCTTCTATGCGGCGCACCCAATGCGGATGTGTATGGCCAATGCTGATGACCGCATGGCCGCCATACATATCGAGATACTGCACACCATTGTTATCCCACACATAGCTGCCGGCTGCTCTTTCAATGGTGATGTCATTAATTGGATAAACGTCGAAAAGTTTCATGTTGATGTATTTGTTTTGAACCACCAAGGCACTGTGAAAGCACAATGGACACAAAGTGTTTTCTAGAAGTATGTTGCTTTAAGATTGAGTCCTGTTTTTTCAGCTAAGCCAAATAGCAGATTCATGTTCTGTACAGCCTGGCCGCTGGCGCCTTTGAGCAGGTTGTCGATGACAGAATGCACCACGAGTTTGTTGCCAATTTTTTCCAGCTGAATGATGCACTTGTTGCTGTTGACCACCTGCTTTAAAAACACCGCAGAACGGGTAACATGCGTAAATGCTGCTCCTGCGTAAAAGCTTTCATACATGGAGTATGCTTCGGGCAGTTCGAGGTCGCAAGGCAGTGTGCTTGAAATGAAAATCCCTCTGGTAAAATCGCCCCGCCAGGGCACAAAGTTTATGGCCCCCTCCCGGCCTCCCCCAGTGGGGGAAGAGAAAGTAGGTTGCAACTGCTGCAACGATTCGGTGATTTCGCCCAGGTGCTGATGCGTCAGTGTTTTGTATGCTTGAATATTATTGGCCCGCCAGCTGAAATGCGAAGTGGCACTCAGGCTTTGGCCTGCACCGGTGCTACCTGTAATGCCCGTTGTATAAACTTCTGTCAGCAAGCCGGCTTTTGCCAGCGGCAATAATCCCAACTGAATAGCGGTAGCAAAGCAACCAGGGTTGGCTATGTTTTGCGCATTGGAGATTTGCTCTTTATTCAATTCGGGCAAACCATAAATAAATGTGCGTTCGCCTTGCACCGCATCGGCATGCAAGCGAAAGTCGTTGCCAATGTCAATCAGTTTTACAGAAGCAGGAATGTCATTTGCCTGCACAAACTTTTTGGCTTCGCCATGACCGGCGCAGAAAAACAGCACATCAATATCGAAGTGATGCGTAGCGGCAAAAGTTTGCTCTGTATCGCCCAGCAAATCGGCATGTACCTGATGCAAAGGATTGCCGGCATTGCTGCCGCTCTGCACAAAGCTGAGTTCTACCTGCGGATGATTGATGAGCAAACGAATGAGTTCGCCGCCGGTGTATCCTGCACCACCAATAATGCCTGCTCTGATTTTCATGATTGTATTTTTTAAACGGCTATCCTGTCGGTACCAACAGCGGGCTGACTGGTCACCACAAAACGAAGAGTGCTGGTACCATGGTTGCAAATGCGATGCTTAGCACCCGGCGCTATCAACACACCTTCACTTTGTTTCAACTGAATGGCGTCCTCATCAATTTCCATGCTGGCTTCACCGGCCAATACATAAAAAAACTGCTGACAGTGGCGGTGAAAATGCACCAGCTCACAAGTACCAACAGGCATTTGCTCCAGCTTCACACTCAACTCCGGCTCATCTACCAGCACATAGGCATCACAATCATTGCCCCACTTGTATTGCTCAAGCGGTGCTGCGTCAGATACAATAATGCTTTTGTGGTTACTCATCAAGCCGGGTTGTTTGTCAACGTTTTTGGTTTGGAGTTTTTGGATTGTTGTGTGTAGTTGTTCCATTTCTCCACAACAACCCACACTTCCCACTTCCTTATTAATTATTCCTTATTCTTCATTCACCTTGTGCCAAATCACTGTTTGGTTGCCAAAGATTTTGCTAAAGCCACGCACATCATCGCCGGTAAATCCGGTATTCATTTCGCCGTACTTGCCAAACTTGCTGCTCATGAGGTCGTAAGCACTTTCAATGCCCGTTACCTGAAAATGATAAGGCTGCAATTGCACAAATACCTTTCCGGTTACATTGTGCTGGGTGCTTTCAAAGAAGGCTTCAATATTGCGCATCACCGGATCCATAATCTGGCCTTCGTGCAGCCAGTTGCCGTAGAACAATGACAGCTGATCTTTCCAGCTCAGTTGGTTTTTGGTGAGTACATGTTTTTCCAGCAGGTGGTGTGCTTTAATGATAATCATGGGAGCGGCAGCTTCAAAACCCACACGGCCTTTAATGCCAATGATGGTGTCGCCCACATGAATATCTCGACCCACACCATAAGGTGCTGCAATGCCGTGCAAGTGATTAATCGCATCCACCGGATGCGCAAACAACTGACCATCTACACTGGTGAGCTGGCCTTTATCGAAGCCCAATTCCAACGTACGGGTACCGGTTTCTGTTACCTGTGTAGGCCATGCGCTTTCGGGCAACCATTCTTTGCTGTTGAGGGTTTCGCGGCCACCCACGCTGGTGCCCCACAACCCCTTATTGATGGAGTAAGCGGCTTTTTCAAAATTCATGTCTACGCCTTTGCTTTTGAGGTACTCAATTTCTACCTCACGGCTCAGCTTCATGTCGCGGATGGGCGTAATGATTTCTACACCGGGAATCATGATGTGAAAAATCATATCAAAACGTACCTGGTCGTTGCCGGCACCGGTGCTGCCATGGGCTACCGCATCGGCCTTCAGGTTTTTGGCATGCTCGGCTATGTGCAGAGCCTGCATCAGGCGTTCGGCACTCACACTCAGCGGGTACGTATTGTTTTTGAGCACATTGCCATATACCAGGTATTTTATAATGCGGTCGTAGTAAGGCTTCACCGCATCTACGGTGGTGTGGCTTTTTACACCCAGCTTGTACGCATGGGCTTCAATTTGCTGCAGTTCGGCAGCACTAAAGCCACCAGTGTTTACAATCACACTGTGTATCTCGTACCCCTTGTCTTCACTCAGGTATTTTACGCAGTAGGTGGTATCGAGGCCACCACTAAATCCCAATACTACTTTTTTGGCTGTGCTCATGTTGGTCTATCATTAAAGGTTGAAATCAAAAAAGAATAACGCATGGAGGCAGGGGCAACCATTTGTTACCATTGCATAAAGAGGCTCAACAGCAAAGATTTTTTCTCTTTGCCGGCGGCTTCATTTTTTTTGCCCAGTATGCCACGCCAGGTTTGCTTAATGCGTAGCCAGCGTTCGTACACTTTGCTGTTGGCCCTAAACATTTCGGCGGTTTCTTCTGGCTGATAATGGTCTTTGGGATCGTAGAGCATGGCAGTGCACATGCAGTTCTTGCGTTCCTTACTCATCAGAATGTCGTAGTTCACACAGCTTTTGCAGCCGGCCCAAAAAGCATCATCCTGTGTCAGTTCGCTGTAGGTAACCGGCTCGTAGCCCAGGTCGCTGTTTATTTTCATCACCGCAAGACCGGTGGTCAAACCAAATATTTTGGCTTCGGGGTACAGTTTGCGGCTCAGTTTAAAAATCTCTTGTTTGATGGATTTTGCCAACCCAGCCTTACGGTACTGTGGTGCTACAATCAAACCACTGTTGGCCACATACTCGCCGTGGCTCCATGTTTCGATGTAGCAAAAGCCCGCCCAAATGCCGGTGGCTTTTTCAAAGGCAATAACCGATTTGCCTTCCAGCATTTTCTGTTTTACGTAGTCAGGACTGCGCTTCGCAATCCCCGTGCCACGGGCCTTGGCACTGCTTTCATATTCGTCGCATATTATCTGGGCAAAGTCTACATGCGTAGCATTGGCCGTCATAATCAAAAAATCATTCTGCTGCATATCCCAAATGGGGGAAAAAAGTAATGGTAATACGGTGAACGAACAAAGGCTACGCCCCGGCGCAGCTACCAACAAAACCTATGTGTTGATATACAATTGGGGAAATTATCGTCGCACCGCCACGGGGTATGGACGTACAAAAAAACCCGGCCTGCACGGCACAGTAAAAAACCCACGCTTGTTGAAGGCGTGCATGATCATTTCAGTGATCAGCTGTATGGGTGAGTTTTTTGACATTTTCAGTTCAGAATCAAAGAAGTCTGTAAAATTTCGATTGCGGGGCAAAGAAACTGAATTATTTCCATGCTTTGCCCCTTTTTCTTGAAGCAACCGAAAAAGTTTTGTGAAAGGGGCCGTGAGCCGCAACGACCTGAGCAACAGCAGTTCCGGCTGCTTCGGGGTGCCGTGCCCCCACTGCGTTGGGGGCACCCACGCCTGCAGCGTGGCCCTCCGCATCCGGCAGCCCATCAGCAGCACAACACACCTCAACCAACACCTTACTCAAACGTAATTGTATTTATGCAAGTCATTTTCGTATTACCCTGTCATCTCCCTCCTGTTTAAACATTCCGCACATTTGCCCGTCTTACCCTCCAATCCTCTTTTACCCTCTTATGAAAAACCAAATCACCTGCTGCCTCGCCGGCCTGCTGCTGTTGCTGGCCGCCTGCAAAAAAGATGACACACCTACTACCCCCAAAGTATACCGCTTTACCAGCAGCATATCCGTAGACGGCCTCACCCGTACTTACACTGTCAACCTGCCACCCAATTACTACGAAGCCAACAATTTGTCGCTGGTGATAGCCCTGCACGGCGGCGGTGGCAGTGGTGCCCAGTTCGAAAGCACCAATAGGCTCACCCCCAAGGCCAATGCCTCCGGTTTCATTGTGGTGTACCCCGATGGTACCGGCATCATCAAAACCTGGAATGCAGGCCGCTGCTGCGGCTCTGCCATGAACAACAAAGTGGATGATGTAAAATTCATCAGCCAACTCATAGATAAACTGCTGGCCGATTACAAAATCAATCCCAAAAAAGTGTACGCCACCGGCCACTCCAACGGCGGCATGCTTTGCTACCGCCTCGCCTGCGAACTATCCAATAAAATTGCCGCCATTGCACCCAATGGTTGCAGCATGGTGATGTCTACCCCATGCAACCCCGCAAGGCCAGTACCCATTTTGCACATGCATTCCAAACTCGACCAGCATGTGCCTTATCAGGGTGGTGTGGGCAATGGTGTAACCGGCATTTCAGTGCCGCCACTCGATTCCGTATTTACCGTGTGGTCGGGCAAAAACGGTTGCACCAATCCCAACCAGCTGAGCTTTAGCAACAGCAGCTATAGCCTTACCAAATGGCTGAACTGCAGCAACAACAGCAGCGTCCATTTTTACCTGACCAACGATGGCGGCCACGGCTGGCCCGGAGGATTGCCCGGCGGCCCCAGCTCCGATATTCCCTCCACCGCCATTAATGCCAATGATTTGCTCTGGGAATTTTTTCAGCAGTATCAACTGCCATAACAATCGCCTTTAGAAAGATGACGTTGTTACGAAGGGCTTCCCGACTGTAACAGCGGCGTGGTCGTTTATCGAACACTTTCTACTTTTGACGTTCATTATATTGAGGCGTATGAGAAAGCATTTGTATGTATTACCACTGCTGCTGCTGAGCATGCATGCAGCCATGGCACAGGGCATGAAGGAAGCCCCGGCCGACAAAGCCCTTGTGTATTTTCTTCGCCCTTCTGGCCTGGGGGCACTCATCAACTTTAGTTTTTTCGATAGTGCACAAGTCATAGGCCGCTTCAATGGCGAAAAATACATGCTGTATGAATGTGCACCGGGACCACATATTTTTTGGGCACGTTCAGAAAACAAGTCGTTCATCAGCGGGCATCTCGAAGCAGGCAAGGTTTATTTTATAGAGGCACAACCGCAAATGGGTGGCATTAAAGCCGGAGTTGAACTGGTACAGGTAGACCCGGCAGATACCAAGCGAATGGAACGGTTGTTGAAATTCATCAACAAACGTAAACCACGCACATTTACGCAAGAAGAATTGACAGAACTTAGCACCGACCTGGATGATGTACTTCGCCGCGGCATGAAGGAGTTGCAAAGCATACGTAGCAACGGTGAAATGATTCCGGTAATAGATAACAATAAACACATTGTAGTACCGCCACCAGCTACCCTCTGATTTTCTTTTTTACAACGCCATGCATTTCTTACAGCATGGCGTTGTACTTTTCAGCCCTTCCTTCAACCAACTGCTATGCAAACACTTTCTTTTTCCATTGACATCAATGCATCACCCGACACCGTATGGTTCGTACTCTGGAACGATGAGCTCTACCGTAAATGGACAACCGCTTTTTGCGAAGGTTCTTATGTGGTGAGCACCTGGGAGCCAGGCAGCCGCATCCATTTTTTATCGCCGGGCGGCCGCGGCATGTATGCCGATATTGTGGAGATGGAAGCACCACACAGCATGCGGTTCAAACACTTGGGCGAGATAGTAGATTTTGAAGAAACAACACCTCCGGAAAATTGGTCTGATGCCATTGAAGCGTATCAATTGGAAGCAACTGCTGCAGGCACCAAGCTGCATGTGTCGGTAGATACACTGGAAGCATACTGCGGTCCATTTGAAGACATGTTTCCAAAAGCTTTGGCCATAGTAAAAACATTATCAGAAGATTTTCAGATACACATCAGCACCCATGTGCTGGCTGATATTGAAACCGTATGGCAATGCTTTACACAACCCGAGCACGTTACACAATGGAATCAGGCATCTGACGACTGGCATACCCCACATGCCGAAACTGACCTGCGGGTAGGAGGTACTTTTACCCACCGCATGGAAGCCAAAGATGGTAGCATGGGATTTGATTTTATCGGCACGTTTGATGTGGTAGAACCTTTTACCCGCCTGGCGTATCATATGGAGGATGGCCGTAAGGTCAACGTTACTTTCACGGAAACAGATACGGGCACACAGGTACACGAATCTTTCGATCCGGAATATGAAAACAGCTTCGAATTGCAATACGCTGGCTGGGGTGCCATTTTGGAAAATTTCAGGCAATATGTGGAGCAAACTTAATGGCTGCATACATATTGCTCAATGAGCATTTACAGCTACTGCCATAGCGTTTTTTAACACTTTCATAAAAGCCTTCTACATACATATGTTGAAGGCTTTTTGCTTCGGTATCATCATCATGTTGATGTGCCCTACTAACTGGAAACAGTGGCTTTTCAACGATTTCTACTTTCATCTGATTGTTCCAATATTATATCAGCTATTTATTATCATCATCAATATTAAAAAGGCTGCACAGCTACTCCAACGGCATTCAATATTTTTTTCTATATTATTGCAACAATGGTGATTTCAAGTTTTAATTTTTTCACTTAAGTAACCTTGATTATGGCGCATTTACCAGCATTAATACATGACTTAGCATTAATACTGATTACTGGTGCAGTAGCCACATTGTTATTCCGGCAAATTAAACAGCCACTTGTATTAGGGTACATTATTGCAGGCTTTTTTGTAGGCCCGTATTTTCATTTTTTACCTACGGTAGCCGATACAGAAAACATTAAAACGCTGGCAGAAATTGGTGTCATCTTTTTACTCTTTAGCCTGGGTTTAGAATTCAGTTTTAAAAAACTCATGCGGGTTGGCGGCACCGCTTCCATCACTGCATTTGTTGAAATTGCATTCATTACCGTTGCCGGATTTTTTACAGGCAAATGGTTGGGTTGGTCATCTATGGACAGTTTGTTTTTAGGAGGTATGCTGGCCAGTTCTTCCACCACTATTATCATACGTGCATTTGATGAGCTAGGTGTAAAAAATAAACAATTTGCCCGCATCGTTTTTGGAGTATTGGTGGTAGAAGACATTGTAGTGATTTTATTAATGGTATTGCTATCCACCATTGCGGTTACACAACAGTTTCAGGGAAGCGAAATTATTTTTACCGTATCCAAACTGTTATTCTTCTTAGCTATTTGGTTTATAGCAGGTATCTTTTTGCTGCCTACAATTCTTAAAAAAGCCAAACACTTACTGGATGAAGAAACCTTGCTGATACTGGCACTGGGCCTTTGTTTGGGCATGGTGATACTGGCTACTCAAGTTGGTTTTAGTGCAGAGTTGGGTGCCTTTATTATGGGCTCCATTATTGCAGAAACAACCTTTGCCGAAAAAGTTGAACACCTGATAAAATCTGTCAAAGATTTGTTTGGTGCGATATTCTTTGTATCTGTGGGTATGATGATTAATCCGGAGGCTATTGTACAATATGGCTGGCCGGTATTTGCCGTTACCATGCTCACTCTTTTCGGAAAATTATTCAGCACTACATTGGGCGCTGTGCTATCCGGCCAGCCGCTCAAACAATCGGTGCAGGTAGGCATGAGTATGGCGCAAATTGGTGAATTCGCATTCATTGTGGCTACGCTTGGCTTATCGCTGGGGGTTATCTCCGATTTCCTTTTTCCGGTAGCCGTAGGCGCATCCGCTGTTACTACTTTTACCACTCCATACCTCATTAAATATTCTGAACCGCTGTACAATTGGCTGGAGAAAAAACTGCCGGCAAAGTGGACACAAAAGTTGAACCGATACGCATCGAGTACGCAAAAAATTCAAGCAGAATCTGAATGGAAAACAGTGGTTGCTGCTTATAGCAAAATCATGGTTAGCAATTTGATTATCATTGTTGCCATTGTAATAGCATCCATCCGGTTTATTTGGCCATTTTTCCAAACATCGATTGACAATATACAAATCAGCAATTTGCTAAGCATGATTGCCACACTGGTACTTAGTGCACCTTTCATTGTTGCACTCATCAATAAGCAACCGAAAACACATGCGCATAAAGAACTGTGGTTAAATAAAGCTTACAATAGAGGGCCGCTCCTTATTATCGAAATTTTCAGGGCATTGGCAGGCATCAGCATTATTGTATTTGTGGTGTTTAAAGTATACAATAATCTTACTGCTATTGTGATAGCGGTGCCCATAAGTGGTGTAATCATTTGGCTGTTTGCCAAAAGATTGCAACTGTTTTACCAACGCATTGAAAGTCGTTTCCTCCGCAATCTGCATGCCCGTGAAACGGAAGAGTATCAATCACTCACTGCTACCGTACAACGCAATCAAGATGCCCTGCAAACAGAGCTGTACAATTGGGATGCACACATTGTACAACTGGAAGTACCTGCACAAGCCTGGTACATAGGCAGAACATTGCAGGAGCTAATGTGGCGGGAGCAATTTGGCATCAACATCGTGTATATCAAACGAGGCGAAGGCGTCATTGCCACGCCAGATAAACAGCAGATTTTACTGCCTCATGATTTGATTGGTTTGATTGCTACCGACAACCAACTTCAAAACTTCAAACCGGTATTTGATACGTTGATTACTACCGACAATGCACAGCTCGAAAGCACCGACACTATTGGTCTTGAAAAAGTATTGGTGAATGAATACACGCAGCTGAAAGGTTTGTCCATTCGTAACTCTGGTATCCGCGAAAAAACAAATGGTTTGGTGATAGGCATCATTAGAAAAAACCAGCAGTATTTAAACCCAGATTCCTCCATGGTATTTGAATGGGGTGACATGATTTGGATTGTAGGCGACAAAAAGAAAATTCAGTATTTAAAAAAACCGCTTGCCTCCTAATGCTTCGGCAATCAACAGTCCTTTCAGTAAGATGTCGCCATGATTAACACTCACTAAAATGTTTTGGTATGGAAAAACGATTCATTGTGCTACTCGATTTAGGAGAACATTCAGCAGCGTTGCTTCGCTATGCATACGAATGGAGCCAATTGGCCAATGCAGCACTGTTGCTGCTGCACCAAACAAACATTGTTGTGCCGGGTCTTTCTCATGCCGAGTACAAACAAACACTCACCAACAACGGCAATGAAGAAGCCTTACGTGATTTGGAAGCATTGGTTCAAAACACATTGCCCCCAGAAGCTGTTGTTCAATATCGCGTTTCATCTACACACCTGCTCGAACAATTAGAAGAGCTGCTGGCAGCACCTTTTGAGCAAATGATTTTTGCAGGAGCAAAAACAACCGGACTCATCAAGCGGCTTTTTCTCGGAACAAAAACTGTCGATATTATTGAACATACCAATACCACTTTAGTGGTGATGCCTTCCGACTTTTCATCTTTTACCCATCGGCATTTGTGGGTAGCCATTGCTGAAAAGCATGCATTCAACACCAATTCTTTTCATCAGTTGCTGTCCTTATTTCCGAAAAATGAAACAAGCATTACCTTCTTTTCCATTGCTCAAAAAAACGAGAACATCTTCCCCATTGAGCAATCCTTACAAACATTGAGCAACCAGTATAGCAATACTTATACCAGCGGCATTGCCATTTATGAAGGGGCAGATACGGCTTCCGATTTGCAAATGATTATTCAACACCCCCGGCAAGAAATTTTGGTAATGCAAAAAGGTACACGTGATTTAACGGATATCTTCTTCAGAAAATTATTGGTGAATGAAGTAGTGTATGATGGTCGTACTCCGCTGATTATTCTTCCTTAAACTGTCAGTGAAACATCAATACAGCTACACATTACAGGCAAAGCAAAAAGAAGAATCAATAAATGAATTTGAAAACAAATAGTTGAGTACTGACTATGGTCAGGCATTTACGCGACTGCTGTGCACAGCAGCAGCAATTTCTTTTATCAGCAATGGATCTTTTTCAATGGCATTGCCCACCACAATTACATCGGCACCGGCCTTGCAATTGCGATACGCTTTTTCGGGCTCGGTAATGCCGCCACCAATAATCAGCGGGGCTTCAATTATTCCGGCCACTTTTTCAATCATGCTTTCAGTAATGGGCTTGCGGGCACCACTGCCGGCATCCATGTAAATGAGTTTCATGCCCAGCATTTCGCCAGCCATGGCAGTGCACATGGCAATTTCATTTTTATCGGCAGGTATGGGAGCTGCATTCGAAATGTACGATACCGTTGTTGGCGCACCTCCATCAATTACCATATAGCCGGTGGGCATTATTTCGAGCCCGCTTTGTTTTACTACTGGTGCACTTATCACATGCTGACCTATGAGCAACTCCGGATTGCGACCACTGATGAGGCTGAGGTACAACAATGCATCGGCATACTTGCTTACCTGACTAGGGCTGCCGGGAAAAAGAATAACGGGGATATCGGTTTGTGCTTTAATGTGCTGTACACAATCATCCAAATGGTTGCTGATGACCAGACTGCCCCCCAGCAAAAAATAATCGACCCTCGCATCAATAGCCAACCGCACCAGCTCATCCAAACCGTTGCGGTTCACTTTATCGGGATCAATCAGCACGGCAAAACTCTTTTGGCCTTTCTGCTTCCTCTCTACAAATATGTCGTACAGCCTGTGCTTCATTCGCATTGAGTGTGCAACAAAAATGCAATAAAAAACGGGACGGCTAACCTTCCCCTTCAATTTTCTTTACCCAAAGCCCCAACAACCCGCTGAAATTCAGTGCTCATTGTAGTTGTTTGCGGCTTTTCCGGCAGGTCTTTTCCCCAATGCTTTATTAATATTTACCTGCCGGAAGGGGTTTGGCGTTTAAATTGTACTGCCAACCTCATGATGCGTCATTTTTTCCTTACTCTTATAATGGGCTTGCTGCTGCAGGCGGCTTCAGCTCAGTATATAATTACCGGCAGCTGGTATGGCCGCGGCGAATCGAAAGCGGGCCTTACCTACAACAGCTACCTGTGCGAACTCATTTTGCTGAAAAAAGGCAACAACATTACCGGCACCCTCAACTACTTTTTTGGCCAGCACGAATACAGCACCAAGGTAAGCGGTGTGTACTGGCCCGAATCGGGCACCATTGAGTTCAAACCTTTTAAGCTCATCAGTTTTTTTGCCAAAGACAATAATGCCCCCGATTGCCAAATGGACGGCTCTCTCACTTTGTACACCAACGGGCCCGACAGTGTGCTCTATGGCCAGCTCAACCCACTGGAAAACTACCGCTACGGCTGCCCCATTATTAATATCAGCCTGCAAAAAGCCAAGCCCCAACCCACGGCCAGCCTCAAAAAAACACAGGCCGGTGCCGGTGCGGCCATTTCTGCAATGTCCGCCAAAAATGCCGATACGTCTATCGCACAACAGTTTCAGGTGCCCGCCTCCGTATCAGCCCTGCAGCAGCGAACTTTTGTAAAAGGCCCGCTGATTGAAGTGGATACCGACACCATTATGCTACACCTGTACGACAATGGCAAAATGGATTTCGACACGGTGTCGGTTTTCTTCAACCGGCAGCCGGTGGCCGAGCACAAACTACTGGGCCTCACCCCCATAGAAATACCATTGGTACTCGCCGCCGGCGAAAATGAAATAGCCCTGTTTGCCGAAAACCTGGGCGAAATACCGCCCAATACCGCCCTCTGCATTGTGTACGCAGGCACCCAACGCTACGACCTGAACCTCTCCAGCAGCCTGGCCACCAACGGTACCATAAGAATTAGGAAAAAGTTGAGATAGCTAATAAATTACGAGTTTGGAGATTGCATTTTGCGAAAAACGTAGGGAAATAAATAATGAGATAACACTATTGAATAATTCTTATTTATTCCTTCTGACTATAGTGCTTACCAAGCCAATTATTTATCTGTCCCAGTTTTTTTTTATAGATGATTAAGGAATCTTTCGCATCATATCCTAAAGCGCTTATTGAGTTTTCATATTTACCGAGAAACAAGAATTCCATAGGGAAAGAAGCCATTGGAGTATTTGTGATAGAATCCAATGCGTTATTGACGTCATACAAATAGATAATTCCTGGCGTAACATTTTTGGCCGCATGCTGCAAAAAGGATTCCCATTTGCTGACTTTCCCTGCACAAATCATGACAATATCAACCGAAATGGTAGATGTATTTTGTCTGAGCTTTTTGAGCATGTGTGCTTTATCCTCACAAGGGGGACATCCCACAAAGTAACATTCTACCAATCGCACTGGTGCACGGGCTGTATCCTGAAACTTAACCCATTTACCATCAACTGTTTTGAAAGTACTGTTTGCAATAGTTTTTAAAACTATCGGCGTCTTTTTAGCAATCATAGACTTCCGGGCCAATGGCACTACATAGAAGTTTATCACAAACAGAAAAACAATAGACAAAAAAAATGCAAGGGCAACTTTCACTTTGCTACAACTCTTATAAATAAATGCAAGGGCCGTTCCTAATATAGGAAAAATGGTTGCTAGTGGAGCCCGCAGAGGAACTAAATCCTGTCCATTAAAGAAAGTTAAACAATCAATTATTATAGGAATAATAATGCAAATGATAAATAACCTTAAAGATGGCGGGTAACCCCTTAACAAGAAAATTGCAAGAAAAAAATGAATAAATGTTGTTTGCACATAGACTTTGCCATAAGAGAATTTATAAGACATATTGAGTAAACCCAATATGAAGGTTGCATTATAGATAACCACAACAGATAGAAAAACAAATGCAAAAACTAATAAAGTTTTTGCATTTGAAATTTGCGAAGAGCTCATATGAATTAATTACCACTTGTGATGTCTTATGTGACAAGAATTTAAAATTATATAATCAGGGAAAAACTTCACAACGTCCTTTACAATTAGAAGTGCCTGTAAGACCGCATCCTCCATCTTTGGTAGGCTCACAAAAGCCAGCTGTTTTATTACAATTATTTCCTGAACCAGGGCATGAAATATTGTAAAGGCAATTGCAGGTTGCTGCAAGCATCGAAACGGCCAGTGTTTTAGGGTTAAGTTTCGCTAATATTTTCTCAGAATCCAATAAAGAAAAATCATTTGAGAAATAGGGTAATTCAATTAATAAAAATTGCTGAGATCTTGAAAAGTTTTCTTCGATTTCCGGACTATAGTGATCTATAAAAGATTCTCCCAATTCGGGATTACGAAACAATTTTTCCATTCCATGGAGACTGATGAAATCTAAAACTTTTTGTACAATTTCAATTTGCTTTGCATTTAAATCTTTCTTTTCATCTGTAATGATATGTTTTAGTTTGGCCTTCCACAGTAGCTCTTTTTCATTCATTGTTAAGTCTAAATAACGCTCCTTCATTTCAGGAATATTAGAAGAGGCTATTACTTTTTGGGTTGCAACACTAAGGTTTTCGATGTTAATGATATCAAATTTGACTTTAGAACACGAAGTGAACAAAAGCAAGCAAATGATAAAAGAAAATGAGTTTTTCAAAGTATATATTTTAGTTGATGCTAAATCGCACATAAGATGAAAAGGTATTTCTGACATAAATATACCATCAAAGTCTATTAATATTTAATTAACACCAAGCAATTGATATTGTCTATTAGTGGATTTGATTTACCCGTAACCCTAAATTGCCAAAGAATAAATTCGTTTGATTCTTTGGGGAAATCAGCGGAATTATATACTACGAAAAACCAGAATTGAGAACCAGGGATTTTACCGAATACGTCATAATGTAAACAACAATCCGTCAGATTGCCTGTTATGATGATGCTATTTGCATAAGCAATTTACCTACGTATTAATCCTATTTTTGCGCCTACCTCAATTGAACATGGAAATAACCCCCGGAGCATTACTCAAACAAATAGACAGCCCGGCCGATTTGAAAAAATTGAGCCGTGAGCAACTACACCAGGTGTGCAATGAACTGCGCCAATACATTATTGACGTGGTAAGTGTGCACGGTGGCCACTTTGGCGCCAGCCTTGGTGTGGTAGAACTGTCTGTGGCATTGCATTATGTATACAATACGCCTTACGACCAGCTGGTATGGGACGTAGGCCATCAGGCTTATGGCCATAAAATACTCACCGGTCGCCGCGATATTTTTCCCAGCAACCGCAAATACAAAGGCCTGAGTGGCTTTCCCAAACGCAGCGAAAGCGAATACGACACCTTTGGCGTAGGCCATAGTTCTACCTCTATTTCTGCAGCGTTGGGCATGGCACTGGCGGCCAAGTACAAAGGCGAAGACCGCAAAAGCGTGGCCGTGATTGGCGATGGCGCCATGACTGCCGGTATGGCTTTTGAAGCCATGAACCACGCAGGTGTCAGCGACGCAGACATGCTCATCATCCTCAACGACAACTGCATGAGCATCGACCCCAACGTGGGTGCGTTGAAAGAATACCTGACAGACATTTCGCTGAGCCCCACCTACAATAAGCTGAAAGATGACGTGTGGAATGCCATTGGCAAACTGCCCGTAGGCAAAAGCTTTACCCGTGCCATGGCCCACAAAGTGGCCGAAGGCATTAAAGGCGCCATCAGCAGCAGCAGCAACCTGTTTGAAGCATTGAAGCTCCGCTATTTTGGCCCCATCGACGGGCACAACATAGCCAAGCTGGTAGATACACTGGAAGACCTCAAGAAAATTCCGGGACCAAAAATCCTGCACATTGTTACGGTAAAAGGTAAAGGCTATGCCCTGGCCGAAAAAGACCAAACCTTGTGGCATGCTCCCGGTTTGTTTGATAAAGTGTCCGGCGAAATCGTCAAGAAGAAATTCAATACGCCTCAGCCGCCCAAGTACCAGGATGTGTTTGGTCACAGCATCATAGAACTGGCAGAAATGAATCCCAAAATTTGGGGTGTTACGCCGGCTATGCCCAGCGGTTCTTCGCTGAAGTTTATGATGGAGAAAATGCCTGACCGTGCCATCGACGTGGGCATTTGCGAACAACATGCAGCTACTGTGAGTGCCGGTTTGGCTACACAAGGCATGCGGGTGTTTTGCAATATCTACAGCAGCTTTATGCAAAGAGCCTACGATCAGGTAGTGCATGATATTGCTATTCAAAAACTACCCGTAACGCTTTGCCTCGACCGTGCCGGTTTGGTAGGCGAAGATGGTCCTACGCATCATGGTGCTTATGATATACCGTATTTCCGTTGCATTCCCAACATGATCATCAGTGCCCCGATGAATGAGCAGGAATTGCGCAACCTGATGTACACTTCGCAACTGGAAAGCACTACGCTGCCCATGGTAATTCGCTACCCCCGTGGCGAAGGTGTAATGCCTGAATGGCGGACGCCATTTGAAGCCATTGAAATTGGCAAGGGCCGCAAGCTGAAAGATGGTGAAGAGGTAGCGATTCTGAGCTTTGGTCACCCGGGCAATTTTGCCAAAAGTGCCATGGTAGAACTGCATCAGTACGGCATCAACCCCGGCCACTACGATATGCGTTTTGCCAAGCCATTGGATGAAGCCTTGCTGCACGAAGTATTCAGCAAATACAGCAAGATTGTAACCATTGAAGACGGCACCACTATTGGTGGTTTCGGTAGTGCTATACTAGAATTTATGGCACAGCATGGTTACAGTGCTCAGGTGAAAATGCTGGGCATCCCCGATCGCCTGGTAGAGCATGGCACACTGAAAGAGCTGCATGCAGAATGCGGTTACGACGCCAACGCCATTGTAGCTACTGTAAAAGAACTGATGAAAGACAAAGTACAGGTAACCAGCGGCGCATTGCTGCAATAAAGACCTGCTAGAATAATACGATACAACGCCGGCCATTGGTCGGCGTTGTTGTTTTTGCGCCAATTGGTTTCCGTTATATTCGTAGCCATGAACATGGCAAATCTATCAGGCTTCTCCCGTTGGCAATATGCTGTGGCGGCGCTATTGCTGTTGCTCATCGAAATAGCGATAGCCCTGTTTGTTCACGACCGCTTTGTACGGCCTTACATTGGCGATGTGTTGGTGGTTGTCCTCATCTATTGCAGCGTTAAATCTGTGAAACCTTCTTTGCCATGGCGCAGCACCGCCATAGCAGTATTGCTTTTTGCCTTTGCCATTGAAGGCCTGCAATACTTGAAGCTGGTGCGTTTACTAGGTTTGCAACACAACCGGCTGGCCCGCACCATCATTGGTACCGATTTTGCCTGGGCCGATATGTGGTGCTATGTAGCCGGCATTGCGTTGGTTTGGTGGATTGAATTTCGAAGAGAATCATCATCCCGGAAAGTTGGCAGTTGGCGGGAAAATCTGTGAATCTGCGGCTATTTTTTTCGCCATAAATGCACAGATTAAAACAGCAAAACAATAGTTGTACAACAGATATTCAGCAATCTTTAAAAATGATAGGTGGTTGCTTGTTGGTCTTTAACCAAACTATATCATCTGCATTGTATCATGCCTCTATGGTGATTCGTTTTTACAGAAACGAAAAACATGATGCGAATAAGAATGCTGCTATTGCTCAGCGTTGTTTTTACCCAAGTTTTTGCCCAACAATACAGCACTGCTGCAGGCATCAGATTGGGTGGCGACATTGGACTTACCTTACAACAACAGGTGGCAAAAAATATAACGGTAGAAGCCTTACTGCAACAGCGCATTTTACATCGCCAAACCACCGGCACGGTCTTGCTGGAAAAACATTTCCCATTGGCAGGCAAAGGCTTTAACCTCTATGCCGGGGCTGGTCCGCATATTGGGCACTGGGGACGGCGCAACCCCGAAGCAAACAGCAACAACCAATTGCTGTATGGTGCCACGGTAATTGCGGGCCTTGAAATCAAACTCGGC
Source organism: Phnomibacter sp. (assembly GCF_036803085.1). NCBI lineage: Bacteria > Pseudomonadati > Bacteroidota > Chitinophagia > Chitinophagales > Chitinophagaceae > Phnomibacter > Phnomibacter sp. Next base: position 117,452 of record NZ_DAIRUZ010000002.1, read on the forward strand.
AAGCTACTACTGAGTGCTGATTACAAACCAGCTGTCAACATCAAAGGCGGTTGGCAAACCTTCGACAGCCAGACCGGATTATCGGCCCGCTACATTTTTATTAAAAAAGCCCGGCCTGCTAAAAAGAAAAGAGAGCCTATTCATTGGCCATGGCAGAAAAGAGACGCATAGGTATTTCAGACGCTATCGAAACATACGCCAAAACTTCTTCATTCATACTAACACCATATCTGTTTCAAGTAGTTGAATGAGATTGTACCTTCATGATAATCACATCATGAAACGCAACCGCCATCAGTTTTTATTGAGTCAGTATCATCACAACCATGCCGTGCAATTGGTGCATGGTGGTAAATCGTATTTTGATAAGCTGATTGCAATGATTGATAGTGCCAGCAATTGCATCCATTTACAAACATATATTTATGAAAATGACGCAACAGGGCAGCAGGTTACGCAAGCCCTGATAGCAGCTGCGGGTCGTGGTGTGGCGGTATATGTATTGCTCGATAGCTACGGCTCAGAAGGCTGGAAACAAAGCTGGCCTGCCGCACTGGAAGCAGCAGGTGTTCATTTTCGTTGGTTTAGCAGCGTTGCCAACAATCAGCATTTTTATCTTGGTCGCAGGCTGCACCACAAAGTGGTAGTGGCCGATGCGCAACGTTGTTTGGTAGGTGGTGTCAACATCAGCAACCGGTACAATGATTTGCCCAATGACCCTGCCTGGCTCGACTGGGCATTGTACTGCGAAGGTCCTGCCGCAGCTATACTCGATGTAGTTTGCCTACGCATTTGGCAGCGGGATGTGAGCCGCAAAAAAAGACTGACCGCTCAACAATTCGACTGTGATACCAGCTTGCACAACTGCATGCCCGTAAGAGTACGCAGAAACGATTGGGTACGAGGCCATGTGCAAATTACCCGCAGCTATCTGGAAATGTTTCGGGAGGCCCAATCGCACATCATGATGATGTCGAGTTATTTTTTGCCCGGCAGAAAAATGCGCAAAGCCATGCAGCAAGCTGCCAACAGAGGCGTCAAGGTTTGTGTGATTACTGCAGGAAAATCAGATGTAAAAACCGCAAAATATGCAGAGCGGTATTTATACAATTGGATGCTGCGCCACAACATGCAGATCTATGAATACATGCCCCATATTTTGCATGGCAAACTCAGCACCTACGACGGCAAATGGGTAACTGTTGGCTCATTCAACGTGAACAACATCAGTACTTTTGCCAGTGTAGAATTAAACATGGATGTATTGAACGACCGCTTTGCACAAGACGTGGAAGTGCAACTCAAATACATCATGCAGCACCAATGTACGTTGGTCGACAATGACTCGTTTACCCGACAAACCAAGTGGTATCATCGCCTGTGGTACCGCATCAATTACGATTTCATCCGCATCACGTTCTTCTTATTTACGTTTTACTTCAAACAAGAAAAGCGTCAACGCTAGCTACTCTCCAATTGTTCTCTTGACCAGCCCCTTTGCTACCTGCCAGTTCCAGCCTTTAAAACGACCACGCTGCACAATCACTTTGTTGTCATCGGGATGTTGTAAAAAATAATGGAACACAAAACGACCCCGTGGGTTTTGCCAGCCCAGCATTTGGCCAAACCGAAGGTCGTTGAACACCAGGCTGTCATTCCATTGTTCTACCGTATAAAACTCTTGCGAAAAACGAATGAGTTGCTGCACATCCGTATGATCAGCTATGGTATCGAGCAAGTGTTGATTGCGGGGAAAATATTCGAAGTGTATGCTGTCGGTTGTATCAAATAAAGAACGAAAGCCTACATGATAGCCGCTATCGTTACCAGCCACCACAAACCACAGCCAGTTGTTGAGCGGAGCCGGTGTGGTAAAATATCGTTGGTGTGGAATGTGCTGTTGTGCAAAAGCCTTCTTCACCGTACTATCTATCGTCCATTTATTGAAGCTGCAATACACGAGGTATAATGCGGGCATGAGTAAGCCCATCATCCACCACATTTTTCTTTTTGCCGCAGGCTTTTTGCTCCACCAAATAGCCACACAAGCCATTGCCGGAATGATGCTGAAAAACGGATCGGCCACATACACAGCATTGAAAGAAATCCGCTCATGACTGAATGGTTCAAACCAACCGATGCCATAGTTATTAAACGCATCCATAAACAGGTGCAATCCAACTGCCACCCCAAAAAACAACAGCCACTGTGCCATGCGAATGTTGTGTGGGCGGTGCAGCCTGTCGGCGGCCAACGCCAGTGCTGGCGTAGCAATTAACCCAAACAGCAGCGAATGCGTAAAGCCACGATGAGCTAGCAATTCTTCCGCAGTAGGCATCCAAAAGCCAGCTACAAAATCGATGTCGGGCAGGCTATTGGCCAGTGCGCCCCACAGCATGGCTTTTTTGCCCAGCTTTTTGCCCAGCATGGCTTCGCCAATGCAGGCGCCAATGGCTATGTGCGTTAAAGAATCCATGCCGCAATGATACAACGGATTTTGACCATGCCCCGCTAATCGAGGGTGAGTACTTGCACACCGGTGCGTTGCTCCATGGCTATGATGATGCGTTCGATGGTTTTGTTGTTGTAATAAAATTCAATGCTGCCTTCGTCGAAAGGTTCGGATAAAATAATGGCGGATAAATACATGGACAGCTCCAGCAGCGATGAGCGGTAAAAACTAAACTTAGGATTGCGCAGGTTGACCCAACCTCTATGCCATGCATGCCAGTTGAACTCGAACACCACCCCATAACTCAGCAATAACTGATGCCATTTTTTAAACACCGGATGATGAAGCACATTAATAGTAATGCCAGTATTGCAAAAATGCAGATAGCCTTCAAACAGTTGCTGCCATTGGGCTGGCGTTATATCGCTCAGCAATTGACGCTGCCGCTCAAACACCGGATCTTTTGCATTGAACTGATGCCGTTTGTAAGCCTTGTAATGATCGTACACTTCGTGCAGGTACCATTCCAATGCCCAGCTGTCTTGCAAAATAAAAGCATCATCGGGTACTGCTTCTTCCGAATCCAGTTTCATTGTTTCTGTAAGTAGCACAGGCGTTTCAAAAGCTGTGATAGCAGGTTGCACTTGCCCATTGCCCCGCCAGCGAAGTATGCCGGCACAATTGCCTTGCAGTACTATTTGCAGCCGGCTCTGCGGACATTCCAAATAGCCATCGTTGTTGAGCTGCATGAGCACCTGCTCGCCATGCAACAAACATTCGGGGCAATATCCATCAAATTGTACCATGTGTAAACGTCAGAAATTTATGCATTTTAAACCTGCCGCAAACTACAGGCCATTCCTTTTTTACAAAAAGACCTTCATCATCTTTTAAAAAAAACATGCACAAGCCAAAGCCTGTGCATGCTGTCATTAAAACCAAGTTGTTCGTAAAACGCTTATTGTTCTGTTGCCGTTTGGCCCAGCAGTTCTTTATCAATCACTGATTTCAGTACATGCTTGGGCAGTGCTCCGGCCTGCATCATAGGTTTGCCTTCCATGGGTATGAACAGCAAAGAAGGAATGCTCTGAATACCAAACACCATGGAGAGTTCTTGTTCGGCATCGGTGTCTACTTTATAAATGTCTACCTGCCCGGCGTATTCATCGCTAAGTTGCTCCAGCACGGGAGCCACAGCTTTGCAGGGGCCGCACCAGTCGGCATAAAAATCAATGAGGGCGGGCTTATCGCCGCTAAACGCCCATTCGGTAGCGTTTTCGTAGTTAAATACTTTAGCCTTAAAATCGGCGGTGGTCATTTTTATTGTTGCCATAATAAATCGTTTACAAATGTTTGAATTGGAATGGATGTAGCACAAATGTAGCCCCCATCACAGCAACTGAAGGGGATATTCGTCACACAGAAAGCGCAGCAAAACAAGTAGGTCCCATTAACAGGCCGGTTTGCCGCGGCCCCAAAGCGGGCTATGGCAGGCGGCGGATGTAAAGAACTGCAAAAGGGGAGCCATAAGTATCAAACATTACCCATCGGTTTAACAAATACACCTTTCTTTGCCACCTAATTTATTCTGACAAATGAACAAGCTGATTCTGGCACTGGCCGCCGTAGCGCTGTTGGGTGCATGCAAACAAAAAGACGCCAACAGCCTCGAAGGAGGTTCGGTAAAAATTAAAGGTACCATTGCCGGTGTAGATACAGGCTGGATTGAAATGATTGTGCCTTCCCGTGAATCTGAAAAAATAGATTCCATTAAAATTGATAAAGCCAGCTTTGAATATAAGCTGGATGTAAAATCGCCCGACCTGCTGGTGATGCGTTTATCGGGCACTCAGGGTGCAGAGCTGGCCTTTTGGGGCGACCCCGGTACAGTAACCGTTACTGCCAATAAAGACTCGATGTGGACATCGAAAGTAGAAGGCGGCGCTACCCAAAAACTGTTTAAAGATGTAGAAGGCAAGGTTCGCTCCATTATGGAAAAAGGACAACCCCTGTACGCCAGCTACATGGCGGCGCAGCAGCAGCAAAACATGCAGGAAATGCAGCGTATAGAGCAGCAAATGATGGGCCTGCAGGCGCAAGCCAAAGAAGAAGCCGTAAAGTTTGCCAAAGCCAACAACGGCAGTGTTATTGCAGCTTACCTCGGCCTGGTATACCTCGGCCAGCAGCCCGGTAGCGAAAGCGAATTGAAGAAACTGTACGACACCCTTTCTCCCGCAGTAAAAAATACATTCTTTGGTAAAAAGATGAATGAGATTGTAACTGCGTCTGCAGCTACTTCCATTGGCTCACCCGCTCCTGAGTTTGCCATGAACGATGCCAGCGGCAAACCCGTTTCGCTCAGCTCTTTCAAAGGCAAAGTGGTACTGGTAGATTTTTGGGCCAGCTGGTGTGCTCCCTGCCGCGAAGAAAACCCCAACGTGGTGGCCGCTTACAATCAGTTTAAAGACAAAGGCTTTACTGTATTCGGCGTATCGTTGGATAAAGACAAAGCCGCTTGGGAAAAAGCCATTGTAGATGATAAGCTTGCGTGGACGCATGTAAGCGACCTGAAATACTGGGACAACGCCGCTGCCAAGTTGTACAAAGTGCAATCTATTCCTGCCAACTTTTTGCTGGATAAAGAAGGCCGCATTATTGCCCGTGACCTGCGTGGCCCGGCCCTATCCGCTAAGCTGGCCGAAGTGCTGAAGTAAACTCCTGAAAGTAGTAGACATAAAAAAGCAAAAGAGGAATACCAACGGGTATTCCTCTTTTGCTTTGGGCTTGTGTTGTAATTTTAAATACTACTTCATTTTAAAAAATGACAGGCCCCTTCCTATGCTTCAATCCCATATCTCAAAAAAACCGGTTCGCCATTCAGAGGCCATTTTTGGCCACGACATAAGAACGGCCATTTTCAACCTCATACTGGCCAGCCATCCCGATTTTACAGCAGACAGTGTACTGTCGATAGACGAACTGAACCAATTTAGGCGGCAATACCTGGCAGAACTGGTGATGCAGGAAAAAGGTGAACTGGCAGCCATCGACCAAGATGTAATGGCCGCCATTCAAACAAACACCATTCTCACCGAAAACATTGAACCCAATATAGAAGCCCAACTCACAGCCGGCCAAAAAGCAGCAGATAAAATTGCCAGCTTTGGCGGCAGCTGGGGATTCATTTTGCTCTTTTTCGGATTTATTCTGGCATGGATGTCCGTCAATATCTGGGCACTCAACAGCAAAGCCTTTGACCCCTATCCCTTCATTTTGCTCAACCTTATTTTATCATGTGTGGCCGCTATTCAGGCCCCCATCATCATGATGAGCCAAAACCGGCAGGAGCAAAAAGACCGGCAAAGGGCCGAGCAGGACTATAAAATCAACCTGAAAGCAGAGTTGGAAATAAAACTACTGAGTGAAAAAATGGATCACCTCCTTATTCATCAAAACAAAAAACTGCTGGAAATACAAGCCATTCAAATAGACTATCTCGAAGACCTGATGAAGAAGATGGGAAAAGCCTGAGTGCAGCTTTTTGCTATAGACTTATGATGGAAAAGCTTGTAAAACACCAGCCACTTTACCCATCAAAAAAAGCCGGCCCAGTATTACCTGAGCCGGCTTTGTATGTTTTGCTTCGTTGCAGCTTATGCCAGCTCGAAGCGGTCGAGGTTCATTACCTTATGCCAGGCGGCTACAAAGTCGTGTACAAACTTTTCGGCACCATCGGCGCAGCCATATACTTCGGCTATGGCACGAAGTTCTGTGTTGCTGCCAAAGATGAGATCAACACGGGTACCGGTCCATTTTACAGCACCGGTTTTGCGGTCGCGGCCTTCAAACAAATCCTGCTTATCGCTGGTAGCACGCCAGGTGGTGCTCAGGTCGAGCAGGTTTACAAAGTAATCGTTGCTCAGTACACCGGGGCGGTTGGTAAATACACCATGAGCCGAGCCATCATAATTGGCGCCCAACACCCTCATGCCACCCACCAGGGCAGTCATTTCAGGCGCAGTCAGGGTCATCAACTGTGCTTTGTCTACCAGTATATCTTCAGCCATGGCCGCACAGCGGTGGTTTTTGGCATAGTTGCGGAAGCCATCTGCCATGGGTTCGAGCACAGCAAATGAAGCTACATCGGTTTGGTCTTGAGAGGCGTCGGTACGGCCGGGGGTGAAGGGTACTTTTACAGCTACACCTGCATCGGCTGCTGCTTTTTCAATAGCAGCTACACCACCCAGCACAATCAGGTCGGCTATAGAAATTTGCTTGCTTGTTTGCGCCGCATTAAATGCCTGCTGAATGCCTGCCAGCACATCGAGCACCTTGCTCAATTGTGCCGGGTTGTTGGCTTCCCAGTATTTCTGAGGTGCCAGGCGCAAACGGCCGCCATTGGCACCGCCACGCTTATCGCTGCCGCGGAAGGTAGAAGCCGAAGCCCATGCAGTAGACACTAATTCTGCCACCGTGAGGCCGCTGGCCAACAGCTGCTTTTTCAATTCGGCTACATCTGCATCACTTACCAGTTCGTGCTGTACGGCAGGCACGGGGTCTTGCCAAATGAGCACTTCCTTTGGAACTTCGGGGCCAAGGTAGCGGCTCAGCGGACCCATGTCGCGGTGAGTAAGCTTGAACCAGGCACGGGCAAATGCATCGGCAAACTGGTCGGGATTTTCGTAGAAACGGCGGGAGATTTTTTCGTATGCCGGATCAAAACGCAATGATAAGTCGGTAGTAAGCATGAATGGCTTATGAAACTTACCGGCCACATGTGCATCGGGCACGGTGGCTTCTGCATTTTTAGCAATCCACTGGTGAGCACCGGCAGGGCTCTTGCTCAGCTCCCATTCGTATTCAAACAAATGGCGGAAAAAATCGTGGCTCCATTTTGCAGGCGTGGTTGTCCAGGCACCTTCCAAACCGCTGGTAATGGTATCTTCTGCATTGCCTTTGCCGAAGCTGTTTTTCCAGCCCAAGCTCATTTCTTCAATAGGAGCACCGGCTGGTTCGCGGCCTACGTACTTGCTTGGATCGGCGGCACCATGGGTTTTACCAAAAGTGTGGCCGCCGGCAATAAGGGCAACAGTTTCTTCGTCATCCATAGCCATGCGGGCAAATGTTTCGCGGATGTCACGTGCTGCTGCAATAGGGTCAGGGTTGCCGTTGGGGCCTTCGGGGTTTACATAAATCAAACCCATTTGCACCGCACCCAGCGGGTTTTCCAAATCGCGGTCGCCGGTGTAGCGTTTGTCGCCCAGCCACTCGCTTTCGCTACCCCAGTAAATGTCTTCTTCGGGTTCCCAAATGTCTTCGCGGCCGCCGGCAAAGCCAAAGGTGTTGAAACCCATGGTTTCCAATGCCACGTTGCCAGCCAAAATCATCAGGTCGGCCCAGCTAAGGCTTTTACCATATTTCTGTTTGATGGGCCACAGCAGCAGGCGGGCCTTGTCGAGGTTACCATTGTCGGGCCAGCTGTTGAGCGGCGCAAAACGCTGGCTGCCACTGCTGGCGCCACCACGGCCGTCGGCTATGCGGTAGGTACCGGCGCTATGCCAGGCCATCCTAATCATGAAGGGGCCGTAATGGTTGTAGTCGGCAGGCCACCAGTCTTGTGAAGTGGTCATCAACTCAGCCAGGTCTTTTTTCACCGCCGCCAAATCCAATTTCTTGAAAGCCTCGGCATAGTTGAAGCCTGGCTCCATGGGGTTACTCATCGATGAATGCTGACGCAGGATGTTCAATTTCAACTGATTGGGCCACCAATCGCGGTTGGTGGGCGCAGAGCCAGCGGTTCCTTTGTTCATAGAACCGTTGTGAAACGGGCACTTACTAATGTCGCCCATAGCATGCGAAGCTGTGTTTTGTTCCATATACTTTTTTAATTGATTGATATTTCTCAGGCCGCCAAACATAGAACATCGGCAGCATAAGTTTTATTTATAATTATTATCGAATTATAGTCAAAGACTATAATTTTTATATCAACTGCAACAGGCATTATTTCTCTGCAATAATTGGCAACGCAAAGCATATAAAAGTACCAAAACAAGTTGGGCTTTCCTCGAAAGGAAAGTTTAATTGCAGGTTATTTTCATGTGGTAAAAAGTAGCTTGGCTCATAGTTTGCTGACTGGTTGTGCAATTGCTTTCGAGTCGTTTTTTCCCAATCAGCCATGGTATATGCCGATGGTCATGAAATGTTGGGCAAATGCAGTGCAGCACTTATTTTCACTACATGGCACACGTACTCGAAGTAAACAACCTTGTAAAACACTATGGCCGCATACAGGCACTCAAAGGTGTAAGCCTTACGATACCTAAAGGCACGGTGTATGGCATTCTTGGCCCCAACGGCAGTGGCAAAACCACTATGCTGGGCCTAATTATGAACATATTGCAACCCACCTCGGGCAGCATTCAACTGTTTGGCGAAACACCCACCGCAAACCATCGCAAAAAGATTGGCACCCTGTTGGAAACGCCCAACTTTTACCACTACCTGAGTGCCGTGCAAAACCTGCGCATTGCAGCCGCCATTAAAGGAGTGAGCAACCCCGACATAGATGGCGTACTGGAAAGGGTAAACCTGCTGCAACGCAAAGACAGTCCGTTTCAAACCTACTCGCTGGGTATGAAACAACGCCTGGCCATAGCCAGTTGCCTCATTGGCAACCCGGAAGTGATGGTGTTTGACGAGCCCACCAACGGCCTCGACCCCGTGGGCATTGCAGAAATACGTGACCTGATTAAAAAGCTGGCACTCGAAGGCAAAACCATTATTATGGCCAGCCACCTGCTGGATGAGGTTGAAAAGGTGTGTACCCATGTAGCCATTTTGAAAAAAGGCGAACTCATAGCCAGCGGTCATGTAGATGAAATACTGGCGCATGATGATGTAGTAGAAGTTGGTGCCGCTAACGGAGCTGCATTAATGCAGGCACTCCGCAGCATGCCACTCAATACCGGTGTGCACGAAGCCGAAGCTGGCAAATGCAGCATTCACTTTGCACAGGGCACCGCCGATCTGGCTGCGGTAAACAAATATTGTTTTGACCAGGGCATTGTACTCAATCATTTACAACAGAAAAAGAAAAGCCTCGAAAGCAAGTTTATTGAACTGACTGAATGAGCAGGAAATATTGAATAAGAAATAAGGAATGAAGAATAAGAAATTGAAAAACTTACTCTGATTTATTTGCCTTTTTGCATTTCGCTTTTTGCTTTCAGCCTTCTGCTTTTAGCCTCTTAAAAAACATATTATGAAATCGCTACTACAAATAGAATGGATGAAAATAAGGCACTACAAAACCTTCTGGATTTTGTTTGCCCTCTTCATCATCTCCGTGTTTGGTTTGAACATGATTGTGTTCAAAGTAAAACAAGCCATTGACGAAGCCGACCCCTTGCTGAAAGCCATGACCAGCGGGCCTTTTGGCTTTCCCGAAGTATGGAAAACTGTTGGCTGGCTCACCGGCTGGCTGCTGTATTTTCCGGGCTTCATCATGATCTTTTTGGTGACCAATGAATTTACCTACCGCACCCACCGGCAAAACATTATTGATGGCTGGAGCCGCAAACAGTTTGTGAATGTAAAACTGGTGATGGCTGCCATCCTTGCTGCTATTTGCACCCTCATGATGGTGTTGGCATCGCTGGTGTTTGGCTTTGCTTCGGGCACTTCATTTTCTGTAAGCAACCTCGAGTTTATCGGGTACTTTTTCCTTACCAGCTACACATATATGCTCTTTGCATTTATGCTGGCGTTGTTTCTGCGGAGAGCGGCGTTGTCGGTGGGCATCTTCTTTATCTACGCCCTTATTTTCGATAACCTGATTAGTGGTTTCATTAGCGGGCAAACCAACACGCCATTGGGTAGCTACATAGCACCATTGCAGGTGGCTGATGATTTGTTTCAGATTCCGTTTATTGGTAAAATGCTGCCCAACCGGCCAGAGCTGTGGATTCTGCTGGTCATTATTGCTGCATGGATTGTGTTCTACCACTTTATATCGCTGCGCAAATTTGAAAAACAGGATTTGTAAAGCAAACAATCTGTATCAATAAAAACGGGCAAGCATCTGGATGCTTGCCCGTTTTTATTATTTCTCAATTTTTTCTTGTTGTTGCGAACAGATTCGCTTACAACTACGAAACTGATTGTAATGTGTCATTGTTACTTTCTTTTTCTTGAAAAAAAGAAAGTAACCAAAGAAAATTCAAGGCAAACCCGATGCCTCCGGCCGTTTTGCCCGGCCAACGCCTCCCCCTGTGGCACTCAATGACAAATCCATTTTTTAAACAAAGTCTACCCTAAAAATGCACTACCGATAGTTTGATAATTGCTTACTTCCCAGCCAAATCTTGCAATGCTTTTTCTATGGTTGGAAACTGAAAAGCAAAGCCCGCTGATTGAATTTTATGTGCCGAAACATTCGTGCTTTTCAATACTTCCACACTGCGTTCGCCCATCATAGTTTTGAGCACAAATTCGGGTACGTTCATTTTGACGAACGCTTTGCCGTGCATGGCTTTTGCCAGTATTAGCGTCAATGCTTCGTTGCTTATAGGATGTGGGGCTACCGCATTGTACACACCATTTACCGAAGGTTCATACAAGGCGTAAATAATCATGCGGCAGAGGTCGTGAATGTGAATCCAGCTCACCATTTGCCTGCCATTGCCAAGTACACCTGCCACCCTGAATTGCAGCGGTTTTTTAAACTCAGCCAAAGCGCCGCCATCTTTCGCCAGTACAATACCAATGCGGGGTATCACCAAGCGGCGGCCCATGCTGGCTACGGGTGTTATAGCGGCTTCCCACAAACGGCAGGTTTCACCCAAAAACTGTGCATCTGCAGGATCCGTTTCTACAAACGCCGGATGACCCGGCACATCGGCACCATACCAACCAATGGCTGATGCACTCACTACTGTACTGATTTTATTGTCGAGGGTACGCAAAGCTTCCGCAATGAGCTGCCCGCTTTGTACACGACTGTCAACAATTTCTTTTTTGTAAGCATCGGTCCATGGCTTGGCTACCACAGGGGCGCCAGCCAAATGCACCACCGCATCTGCTGCTGCCACCGCAGCAGCATCTATAAAGCCAGATGCTACATCCCATTTGGCAAAAGACAATCCTTGTTTGGCAGGCTGATGGGCGGGCTTTCGGGTAAGCACAATCACTTCGTGACCCGCCGCCAACAACATGTTGGTGAGGTATTGCCCTACCAAGCCTGTGCCACCAGTAATCAATATGGTTTTAGGATGCATGTGTACAATTTATGATATAACAGCAACGCTGCTACACTGTTCGGCAAAGATGCCCACAAAAAAATTGCCCCGCTAAAAATAGCGGGGCCTTACTTCAACTAAAAACACAATCTAAGCTAATACGACTAATCAGGCTTTTCACCATGCAGGAAGTTGTTCAACGTACTGATGGTGGCCTGGTTGTTATCATCTGATTTTACCTGAGCACGGCTGTAGAAATCTTCTACATTGGCAATGCTGTTGTGCAGGTTCATGTCACGGCGCAAGTAAGCAGGCACCTGCTCAAACTCGCTGTTGGTATCGAGGTGAGAAGGATTGTAGCTCAGGTTGCGCAACCGGTTGATGCGTTCCTTTGCCCGGCGCTTTTGCTCTTCATCTTCAGATAAATCTTGTGCACTGCTATTGTCGAACATGCTGATTTGGCCATGCTCTGCAACAGGTGAAGTTGACTCTTCGAAAGAGAGGCTGATGCCAGATACTGCAGCGGCTTCTTCGTTGTACTCTTCCTGCAAAGTAGGCTTCCAAGGGTCTGCCGGTGTTTCCGTTACCATGGGTGCCACAGGTGCCGCAGGTGCTTCTACTTCAGGCATTTCCTGCATGGTGGGCATTACATTTTCCTCAGCAGACGTTTCCTCTTTTTGCACCGCAGGTGTTTCTGCATAAATCTGTGCTGGTCTGCTTAAAAAGCCCGGTGTAGGAATAACAACTTCTTCTTTTACTTCTTCTACCGCAGGAGGAATAACAGTAGGTGCATCTTCTACCTGCAATTCAAACATGAATGGCATGGTCGGTTCTTCTTCTACAGCACGAAGTGTTTCCATCACCGTTGTTTCAGGAGCGATGGTTTCTGGTGCCATGGCTACAATAGTTTCCTCCTCTTCTGTTTCCACTTCAGGTGTGGCAGGAGTTGCTACTGTTGCAGTCAGCTCGGGTGTTTCCAGTGTAAACACTTCAGCTGTTTCTTCATTCACAACGGGTGCAGCGGGAGCTACTTCTGTTGGCTTATGAAAAAATACTTCTTCAGTTTTAGCCTCAGTAGCATTCATGTCGAGGGTGAGCACAATTTGAGGCTCAGCTACCGGCATGGCTTTGGGAGAAGCTGTTTTTACAGCACTTGCTTTTTCAAACGGGTCTTTGTGATCAAAACCCGTAGCTATGATAGTTACACCCAATTGGTCGCCCAGATTTTCATCGTAGCCCATACCCATGATAACGTCGGTATCGTCACCGCTTTGCTCACGTACATAGTTCTGAATGGCTTCCAGTTCTTCCATGGTGTATTCATACTCACCTTCAGCAGAGCTGATGTTGAGCAGAATCCATTTGGCACCGCGAATGTCATTGTCGTTGAGCAATGGTGAATTAGTAGCAGCTTCGATGGCTTTGATGGCACGGTTTTCACCAGCGGCAGTAGCACTACCGAGGATGGCCACACCGCCATTGCGCATTACAGTACACACGTCGGCAAAGTCAACGTTGATGTGACCGTTGGCGTTGATCACATCGGTGATACAACGGGCCGCAGTAGTCAAAACATCATCGGCTTTTGAAAATGCTTCTTTCATCTTCAGGTTGCCAAACTGACTGCGCAGTTTATCGTTGCTGATCACTAGCAAGGTGTCTACATGCTCTTTCAATTCTTCAATGCCTTTGCGGGCTTGCGCCATACGCTTGGGGCCTTCAAACTGAAAAGGCGTAGTAACAATACCAACGGTAAGAATGCCAAGGTCTTTACAAATTCTGGCTACAGTTGGTGCGCCACCAGTACCTGTACCACCACCCATACCGGCAGTGATAAAAGCCATCTTGGTATCGCTTTCGAGAATGCGGCGAATTTCTTCGAGGCTTTCTTCAGTAGCTTCTTTACCAACCTGAGGGTTGGCACCTGCACCCAAACCTTGTGTGAGGTGTGGGCCCAACTGAATTTTATACGGAACGGGTGAACTATTCAATGCTTGTGCATCGGTATTGCAAATGATGAAATCAACATTTTGAATTTGCTGCCGAAACATGTGGTTCACCGCATTGCCGCCACCACCACCAAAACCTAAAACCTTGATGATGTTGGACTTTTCCTGAGGCATATCAAAGTGGATCATAATGTTTGTTTTTTGTTGCCTTCTTCACAGGCGGGTTAGTAAGTAAAAAACGAATGGATATATGGGGAGGTGATTATTTTAATTCTGTATCGTCCTCTTCTTTGAAAATGTCGTAGATCGAATCCTTGAGCTTATCCCAGATGCTCTTGCGACCTTCCATGGTGGCAGGAGGCACTGGTGTTTCTTCAGGAAACTCGTCGGCAACGATAGTCACTTCCGGTGCTTTAAACTGCTCGGGCACTTTAATTGAAAACTCAGCATTTGAAGTCACGAATTCTTTCTTCTTCCGTTCGAAATCTGAGTATCCTTTTAAAATCAAACCAATACAGGTAGCATACATCGGCTTGGTCAGCTCATCAATGTAACCACTGCTCAAATGCTCGTTGGGGTAACCAATGCGGGCATTCAAACCGGTTTGATATTCGGTGAGCTGCAACAAGTGCTTGAGCTGCGAACCACCACCGGTAAGGATGATGCCGCCATTGAGCTGCTTGTTGTCCATGCCTACCTGCTTGAGGTGATAAATCACGAAGTCGAGAATTTCACTCATGCGGGCCTGAATGATTTGCGACAAGGTTTTTACACCAACCTGCTTGGGCTGCATGCCACGAATACCGGGGATGGTAATGATGGCATTTGCTTTTGCTTCCTGACTCAGCGCACTACCAAACTGCACCTTCATGGCTTCGGCCTGGCTCTTGAGTACACCCAATCCGGTTTTGATATCGTTGGTGATGTTTTCGCCACCAAAAGGAATCACCGCAGTGTGCTTCAATATGCCTTCGTGAAAAACAGCGAGGTCGCTGGTTCCGCCACCAATATCGAGGATGGCCACACCTGCTTCGAGGTCATGATCACACATAACAGCATCTGCAGAAGCGAGGGGCTGCAGCACAATATCTTTGATGCTGAGTTCGCTGCGGTTTACAGCACGGGTGATGTTACGGATAGCGTATTTATCACCGGTAATGATATGAAAATTGGCACCCAGTTTTACACCACTGTAGCCAATAGGATTTTTAATGTTTTGAAAATTATCTACGTTGAATTCTTGCGGAATAACGTCGATAATTTGATCGCCTGCAGGGATGTAGGTTTTGCGCTGATCAGCAATCAGTTTATCTACATCAGCCTGAGAAATTTCCATTTCCATTTCCTGACGAACGAGGTCGCCACGGGTTTGCAAGCTCTTGATGTGATGGCCGGCAATGCCCACATACACTTCGCTGATGTTGAGACTGGGGTTGCTCTGGCGACAAGCGGCCATAGCTTCTTTTACCGCCAATACAGCGTTGTCGATGTTGAGTACCTGGCCATGCTGTACTGAGTTGTTGGAGCTGGCTTTACCAAAGCCAAGAATCTCCAGCTTTCCATACTCATTCTTGCGGCCGGCAATAGCAGCAATTTTGGTAGTGCCTATATCAAGGCCTACAATGATGGGATTCGTGTTACTCATATAGATCGTGTTTTAGTTGTTGTTATTGTTGGGTGATAAAATCGCTTTCGGGGTTTTGACTGAATCATTGTTTTTTGGTGTGATGGGTTTATTGTTGGCAGCAGGTGTTTTGTTGTTGGTTGTTGCCGGCAATTCTGTTTTGATACCGGTTTCTGCTTCTTGTACAATTCGTCCTTGTCCGGCAGTCATTTCAATAGCGGTAGCATTCACTTCATTCTTGCTTTGCTCTACCAACTGATTGAAAAGTTTCAATGCCTGTGCGGCATCTACACTACGCAAACTGTCGGCGCCTTTCGATGCCACAATTTGATTTTTGAAAGCCACGCTAATCCGTGAATACGCATCAATGGGTTGCTTCGCCATTACCTGCTGGTAAAAGAGTTTCAAACGTTGCAGTTTGTTTTTCATATCGCTGGTATCACCCAGGTCTACGGTATGAAAACCAATGGCAGGATACAACTCAAAACGATTGCCCGGCATGTATTCAATTTGTGCAGCCTGCGCATCCCAAAATTCATCTTGATGCATAGCGGCCACCACTTTTAAGACTGCTGCAATGGCTTGCTTGTGCAATGCTTTATTGTTGTTGTTCAACGCTGGCAAACCAGTGAACACAGGCACTTCGGCACGGTCGCTGCGGCTGATGGGCAACTGCATACCGGCACTGTCTATATAGAAAGTAGAACCTTGTGTATCAAAAATTCTGGCCAGCGGTACCCGCTCCTGAATATTCACATGCAGCACCGCTTCATTGTCCACATACAACTGTGCATCTTGTATCCAGATTTCTTTACGCAGTCGCTCTTCCATTTTGCGCAAATCAAACTGATGGATATCTGATTTCAGGTTGCCGCCTACTGATGCTGCCAGCATGTTGCGTACATCTTTCTCTTCAATAAAGATTTTGCCTTCTACAGCATCGATATTGATGATAACACCAGCACATGGTTTTGTTTCACGTACCTGCATGCTAGTAAACATGAGTACCACAACTCCTGCTATCAGCAGCAACCAAACCGTGTTGCCCAGTATGCGATATATTTTTCTTTTACTCAATTGGCGTGATACAGTTTTTCTTTTACCAATGGCAGCAATGTGTCTATGTCACCGGCACCTGCTGTTACCAGCATGTCGGGTTGATGAATATCTAAATCGGCCATCCATTCTTCCTTCGTCAATACCTGTACTTTATCCTTCGGCATACCTGCAGCTATGAGCTCACTGGTTACACCGGGCATGGGCAATTCTCTGGCCGGATAAATGGGTAACAGCACTACTCTGTCGGCGATGCTCAGCACTTCTGCAAAGGCAGCAGCATGGTCTTTGGTGCGGCTAAACAAATGCGGCTGAAACACCACCGTCATGGCGAGTGCAGGATACAATTGTTTGGCACTGTTGAGCAATGCCCGCAGTTCTTCGGGATGATGTGCGTAATCATCGATAGCTACTTGTGTGCCGGTCGATTGATTATTCCACAGGTATTCAAAGCGACGCTTCACCCCTTTGTAATCAGCTACTGCTGCAATGATTTTATCATCATCAATACGCAACATTTTCGCCACAGCAATCGCCACCAGCATGTTTTCTACATTGTGCATGCCGCCAATGTTCAGCTGCACATTGCGAATCCACTGACCAGCCACATACGCATCAAACAAATAACCGCCTTGCTCAATGCGAATGTTGTCCGCATGAATATCAGCCGGTATATCATCATGACTGTGGCAATCTTCGCCACAATCATGCGTATGCAGTTCGTTAATCAAACTATAGGTGAGCTGCCGTTGAATGGGTGCTTCATCCAACCGCTTCAATTGCTTTTTGCGAATGAGTACACCAGCTGATTTAATGCGTTGTGCAAACTCTACAAAAGCATCTTCCATGGCTTCTACCGTTCCGTAGATATCGAGGTGATCGGCATCCATCGAAGTGATGGCGGCGATATCGGGCGACAGCTTGTGGAAGCTTCTGTCAAACTCATCGGCTTCTACTACACACACGTTATTTTCACTGCCCCAGAAGTTGGTGCCGTAGTTGACAGACACACCACCCAAAAACACATTGCATCCATACCCAGTGTGGCGCAGTAAGTGGCCCACCATGGTGCTGATGCTGGTTTTGCCATGCGTACCGGCAATGCAGATGTTGAAGCTATCAGCTGTAATGATTTGCAAAATATCGCTGCGCTTCACTACTGTATAACCATTGTTGCGGTACCAGTTCAACTCTTCGTGCTGAGCAGGAATAGCAGGCGTGTACACTACGAGTTGAACGTCTTTGTCCAGCAGCGCTACCTCATCTGTATAATGAATCAATGCACCTTCTTCACTCAGCTGTTTGGTGAGTATGGTTTCGGTTTTATCGTATCCACTCACTACCACGCCTTTGTGCAGGAAGAAGCGGGCAATGGCACTCATGCCAATACCACCGATACCGATGAAGTAGATGCGTTGTATGTCTTTAAGCGATAGCATGTATCGAATTCAATATCTCTTTAGCAATAATGGTATCAGCATCCAACCTGGCCAGTTGCTTCAGTTGCTGCTGCATGTGTTGGCGTGTGTGTTGGTTGTGCATGAGTTCGAGTACGGTAGGCACCAATTTTTGTTTGGCATCTGCATCGGCTACAATGGCAGCAGCTCCGGCATTTACCAGTTGCATAGCGTTGGCCGTTTGGTGATCTTCCGCTGCAAAAGGGAAAGGCACAAACACTGCAGGTTTGGCTACAATGCAGAGCTCAGCTACACTCATAGCACCTGCCCTGCTCACCACTATATCTGCTGCTGCATAGGCAGCACTCATGTCTTCAATAAATGCACTCGTCCACACTTGTGGGTTATTGGCAGCGGCTGCTTTCGCTTCTGCTGCAAACAACTTACCGGTTTGCCATATCACTTGCCAACCCGATTGCAGCAATGCAGGCAGGTTATGTTCGATAGCCTGATTGATGCTGCGGGCACCGAGGCTACCACCAATTATGAGCAGCACAGGCACATTAGGCTGCAAGCCAAACTGCTGGCGGGCTGCAGCAGCATCTTTTTGAGGAGCCTCAATTTCTTTGCGCACCGGATTGCCCGTAATCATCAGTTTGCTGGCAGGAAAGAATTTTTCCATGCCTGCACCCGCCACAAAAACTTTGCTGGCATTTTTACCCAGCATTTGATTGGCCTTTCCTGCAAAGGCATTGCTCTCATGCAGGAAAGTGGGAATGCCTTTTTGCTGTGCCAACTTCAGCACCGGAAAACTGCTGTAACCACCTACACCAAACGCGGCTGTTGGTTGAAAGCGTTTGAAGATGCTACGCACCTGCCAAAAACTTTGGATGAGCTTGAATGGCAACGACCAGTTCTTCCAGAGATGCGTTCTGTTGAATCCAGCGATGTCCAATCCTTCAATATTGAAACCAGCTTGTGGTACTTTTTCCATTTCCATTTTACCCTTGGCGCCAACAAATAAAATGTCGGCATCGGGCTGCAATGTTTTAATGGCTTTGGCCACCGCTACTGCAGGAAAAATATGGCCACCAGTACCGCCACCAGCTATAATGATTCTTGCCTTACTCATGCTGCCACCTCCGCTTTTGCTGGTTCTTCTTTGCCTTCGAGTTGCTCAATATTGCGGGCAATGCTGAGCAGGATGCCAATAGAAAAACAAGTGAACAAAAAGGATGTACCACCCATACTTACGAGGGGCAGGGTAACACCTGTAACGGGCACTATATTTACGTTGACCGCCATGTTACTGATGGCCTGAATGGCCAGCGTAACACCGAGTGCCAACGCCAGAAACGTTCCGAATGCATAAGGACATTTGCCCACAATGCGTATGCAGCGATAGAGAAATGCGAGGTACAAAAACACCATCAGCATGCCACCCAAAAAGCCATACTCTTCAATAATGATGGCGTAAATAAAATCGCTGTACGGATGGGGTAAAAAGTTGCGCTGTTCACTATTGCCGGGGCCAAGACCAATCCAGCTGCCTTTAGCAATAGCTACCTTGGCTTGTTGCACCTGATAAGGAACGGCATCGCCTTCGGCATAGATAAAATCCTGAATGCGGCTTACCCATGTACCAATCCGGCCTTGCTTGCGGATATTCTGCACCACTCCGCTTTCGTTATTGGCTGCTACAGTTGCTGCTTCCGACTTGTGTGTAAACACTGCAGCAGCAATCAACATTACAACTGGAATAGCAGCAATACCGATAGTCAACAACAAATGCTTGATGGAAGCACGACCCATAAACAACACCAACAAACCCGTAGCACCCGTGAGCAAACAAGTACTGAGGTTGGCCGGTGCAATCAACAAACAAGTAATGCCGATGGGTAACAACATCGGTAGATAGCCCTTCTTAAAATCAGTAATCACATTTTGCTTTCGGCTGATTTGCCTTGCCAAATACATGAACAAAGCCAGACGTGCAAAGTCAGAAGTTTGAAAAGTAAGGTTGATTAGCGGGAGTTTAATCCAACGGTTTGCTTCGTTGAGATTGGCACCAAACAACAAAGTATACAGCAAGAGCGGAATGGAAGCGATGTACAACCACAACGCCACTTTGCTGAAGAAGCGGTAATCGACCAAATGTGTGAAGTAGATAATACCAACACCTATTACAATAAACGTAATCTGGCGGAAAAGATAATACTCGGTATTGCCCTTGTTTTGTTTGTATGCCAGCGATCCGGTGGAGCTGTACACTGCCAACAAACTGATGACCACCAGTACGGCCACGATGCTCCAGATCACCCGGTCGCCACGGGTTTTGCCCGACAGCAATAAGAGTTTACCTGCTGAGAAATCTCCCAGGTTCAGTTCATCCGATATGTTTTTCCAGGCGCCCAATTACAGTTCTTTTACGGCCATTTTAAATTGTGTTCCGCGGTCTTCGTAGTTCTTAAACAAATCGAAGCTGGCACATGCAGGAGAGAGCAATACTGCATCACCTTTCTCCGCCAGTTTGTATGCTGCCATTACAGCTGCTTTTGCACTATCTGCATCAACAATCGCTGGTACTTTACCTGCAAACGCTTCATGTATTTTAGCATTGTCTACACCCATGCAGATAATTGCTTTTACCTTTTCTGTAACCAAATCTTCAATCACGGTGTAGTCATTGCCTTTATCTACACCACCCAAAATGAGCACCGTTGGCTTGGTCATGCTTTCCAATGCATACCAGGTGCTGTTGATGTTGGTAGCCTTGCTATCGTTGATGTATTCAACACCACGAATGGTAGCTACGGGCTCCATGCGATGCTCGAGACTTTCGAATGTTTGAATGGCTTCTCTAATCTTGTCCTTCCTGATGTCCAGCACCGTTGCAGCAATCCCCGCAGCCATAGTATTGTATTGATTGTGTTTTCCTTTCAATGCGAAGTCATGAATACTCATCCTTACTTCTTGTTCCTTTACTTTTATGAGCATCTCCTCGTCTTTGATATAAGCGCCCTGGCGTACTTCTTTTTTCATGGTGAATGGCAATAGGTTAGTTAGGTTACAGAATTTATGTTGGTTAGCTACGGTTACTTCGTCGTCGGCGCAGTAGATGCAATAGTCACCCGGCTGCTGATTTTCGGTGATGCGAAACTTCGCATTGATATAGTTTTCGAATTGATAGTTGTAACGGTCGAGATGGTCTTCCGTAATGTTGACCAACACGGCAATGTCAGGTCGAAACGTAACGATATCATCCAGCTGAAAGCTGCTGATTTCGGCTACATACAAAGGCTTTGGATCGATGGCTACCTGACGGGCAATGGAATAACCAATGTTGCCCACCAGAGCACAATCTAATCCGCCAGCTTTGCAAATAGCATAGATGAGTGAGGTAGTGGTGCTTTTGCCATTGCTACCGGTAATGCCGATGATTTTGCTATCGCCTTTGTAGCGGTATGCAAATTCCACTTCGCTAATCACCGGAATGACTCGGGCACGAATGGCTTTTACTACGGCAGCTTTCTCAGGAATGCCGGGGCTCTTCACTACTTCATCAGCTTGCAGTATCCGTTCCATGCTGTGCGAACCAGATTCATAAGCAATGCCATGCTGCATCAATTCAGCCTCGTAAGGTTTGCTGATAGCTCCGCCATCAGATACAAACACGTCGTATCCTTTGGCTTTCGCCAATATGGCTGCACCAACACCGCTTTCGCCTGCACCTAATATGATGAGTTGTTTACCCAATTTCGTTTATCGCATTTTGAGTGTAATCACTGAGAAGATGGCCAGAATGAGTGTGATAACCCAGAACCGCACCGCAATCTTGCTTTCGTGGTAGCCGAGTTTTTGGTAGTGGTGATGCAGCGGACTCATGAGAAAAATGCGCCGCCCCTCACCGTATTTTCTTTTGGTGTATTTGAAGTAGGATACCTGCAGAATCACACTCAGATTTTCAATGAGGAATACACCGCAGAAAATAGGAATAAGTAATTCTTTACGCACAATGATGGCCAGTGAAGCAATGATGCCGCCCAATGCCAAACTACCTGTATCACCCATGAATACTTGTGCGGGATATGCATTGTACCACAAGAAGCCTACGCATGCTCCTATGAAAGCACCAATGAAAATTGAGAGCTCACCCAAATTGGGGATGTACATGATATTGAGATACTCGGCAAAGCGGATGTTACCACTCGTGTAAGCAAACAATCCTAATACTGCACCGATGATTGCCGACACGCCTGTGGCCAATCCATCCAGACCATCAGTAATGTTTGAACCATTGCTAACCGCTGTAATAATGAAGATGACTACAATGATGTACAGAATGTATGTGTAGTCTTCCCATGTTTTTGGCAGCAACTTGGCGTAGTTGAATTCATGTCCTTTTACAAAAGGAATGGTAGTGATAGGCGTTTGTACTTTTACAAAACGGTGTTCTTCACCATCAATGATTTTTACGGTTTCACCTACCAAACGTTCTTTAGATTGAAGCACTACCTGTTGGTTGGTGCCCACCACTTCTCTTTCTACCACTACCGATTGATTGAAGTACAAGGAGGCGCCAACAATCAAACCCAAGCCTATTTGTCCGGCTACTTTGAACTTGCCAGCCAAACCATCGGCATCGGCTTTTTTATACTGGATACCTTTGGCCTTGGCTATCCGCTTGGCACGTAGTTTCAGGTAGTCATCAATAAAACCAATCATACCACACCATACCGTTACAAGCAGCATGAGTATGATGTAAATGTTTTCAATTTTGGCAAACAGCAAAGTGGGTACCAAAATGGCCAGCAAAATGATAAAGCCACCCATGGTTGGTGTGTTGGCTTTGTCAACTTCGCCGGGCAAACCGAGCTCACGTACCGCTTCGCCCACCTGCATGTTTTGCAAACGCTTGATGATGCGTTTTCCAAAAACGGTGGTGATTACCAACGACAACATAACAGCCAACGCCACCCTAAAGGTGATGAACTGAAACAGTCCGGCACCCGAAAGGTCAAACTCGCTGTGAAGCCAATTGAACAGGTGGTAGAGCATAGCTGGTTGGTTGTTCGGTTGTTAATTATTTACTGAGTTCCTGAAAGTTGTTGATGAGTTCTTCTTTGTCGTCGAAGTGATGTTTCACTCCGTTGATATCCTGGTATTTTTCGTGGCCTTTTCCTGCCACCAAAATGATATCTCCGGGTTGAGACAGCATGATAGCTGTACGAATTGCTTCCCTTCTATCGGCAATCACCACGCACTTGCGTTTATGCTCACTCTTCATATCCCGCAGCATATCGTTCAAAATTTCCTGCGGGTCTTCGGTGCGTGGATTATCGCTGGTCAAGATGGCCTTGGTGCTGTATTCACAAGCAGCGGCAGCCATCAGTGGTCGTTTGGTTTTATCGCGGTCGCCACCACAGCCAACTACTGTAATCACTTGCTCATTACCTTGCTGCAACTTTTTAATAGTGGCCAGTACATTGAGCAATGCATCTGGCGTATGTGCATAGTCTACAATGCCGATTACTTTTTCATTGGCTGAAACGGTATAATCAAAACGGCCTTCAGCACCATGCAAATTGCTGAGCACCGCCAGCACCTGATCGGCATCTTCGCCCAGGTTTACAGCAGCGCCATACACAGCCAGCAGATTGTAAGCATTGAACTCGCCAATCATGCGGAAGTGTACTTCCTTGCCATTGATATCCATGATTAAACCAGTCAGGTTGTTTTCTACAATCTTGCCTTTGAAGTCAGCTGCTGTTTTCAGCGCATACATCAATCGGCGTCCGTTGCAGTTTTGCAGCATGATGGTTCCGCGTTTGTCGTCGGCATTGCTAATCGCAAATGCATCGGCAGACAAACCATCGAAGAAAGCTTTCTTCACCCGGATGTACTCATCAAATGTTTTGTGATAATCGAGGTGGTCGTGGGTGATGTTGGTAAACAATGCGCCATCGAAATGCAAACCTGTAATACGATGCTGATGAATAGCATGACTGCTGCATTCCATGAACACGTGAGTGCAACCCGCATCTACCATCGTCCGCATCAAACCATTGAGGCTGATGGCATCGGGCGTAGTATGTTCTGCGGTGTACGCTTCATCGCCAATCAAATTATTAACGGTAGAAATGAGGCCACATTTGTAGCCCAATGCAGTAAAAAGTTGATACAGCAATGTAGCAACCGTTGTTTTGCCGTTGGTGCCTGTTACACCAACCAGCTTTACTGCTTTAGATGGGTGATTGAAAAATTCATTGGCAACAATCGCCAGTGCTTCAGAGGTATTCTTCACCA
Source organism: Phnomibacter sp. (assembly GCF_036803085.1). Taxonomy (NCBI): domain Bacteria; kingdom Pseudomonadati; phylum Bacteroidota; class Chitinophagia; order Chitinophagales; family Chitinophagaceae; genus Phnomibacter; species Phnomibacter sp. The sequence goes on from NZ_DAIRUZ010000002.1 coordinate 141,475, forward strand.
GCAAATAGGTCACAGCATCTTCCAACGTTGATGGCAAAGTGCTACACAATACAACGGTAGCACCATTTGCAATGGCTGTATTGATGTACTGGTGACCATCTTGCTGCCAGCCCACAATAGCGGCAAACATATAGCCAGACTTCACTTTACGGCTATCAATAGCCAAACCAGCCACAGACTGATCGGCCTTGCCGGTCAACTGCAGCACCTCAACTTCTTGTAATATGTTGCGAAGCGTTTTCACTTGTTTAGTTCAATTGTAGATGAATGGTTTGTCCTTTGCTGATGGGTGTACCGGGTAAAATAGATTGTGCCACTACCTTGCCCCTGCCTGCAACCGTTACCATCAACCCTTTTTCCTCACATACTGCCAGTGCGTCTTTCAAGCCTACACCTTGCAGCGGAGGCATCGCCGCATCTTGTTTATCTGCGCTGCGCAAAATCTTTCCTTTGCCAGCGCTATTTTCAAACAAGGCTACCATGCTATTGGCGCTGCTGTCGCTCATGCGCCAGCCAAAAAAGCCAGCCAGTTTTTTCAGCGTTTGCTGACGTGCATAAAGTTGAAAAGAAGTACTGTCTGCTTTGCCAGGTTGCACCTGTGGCTGCTTAAACAAATGGGTAGCATAAATGCGGTCAGCTACTTCGCGGAACACTGGTCCTGCTACAGAAGCACCGTAAAACTTAGCAGCATGCGCCTTGTTGCGAATCACCACTACAATGGTGTACTGCGGATCGTTGGCAGGAAAATAACCGGCAAACGAAGACTGGTACATTTTATCGGCGTAGGTGATGCCTTTATCGGCTACCAATGAGGTACCTGTTTTACCAGCGAAAGAGTATGCATCAGTTTTCATTCCACGGCCGGTGCCATTCAGTACCACACCTTCCAGGCTTTGGCGAACCTGTGCAATTACTTCGCGGTCGGCTATCTGTGCATTCAATACAACGGGCTCGTATTGCTGCACTATTTTACCATCTTTCAGCAAAGCATTTACCACATAAGGTTTCATCATTTTTCCGCCGTTGGCCACAGCGTTGTACAGCATGGCTGTATGCATGGGCGTAATGGTGAGGTTGTAGCCAAAACCCATCCAAGGCAATGTGGTATTGCTCCAATGCCGACTACCGGGTTTATAAATATTGGGGCGAGATTCACCCGGTAAATCAATACCTGTAATTGAATCCATACGCCAGTTGTGCAAGTGTTGCAAAAATTCAGATGGCTTATTGCCGTAATGATAGTAGGTCAACTTGGCCATGCCCACGTTGCTGCTCTTTTCAAATGACTGCTGAATGGTTGCTGCATGCATGCCGTGTACTTCACTATCAAAAACTACCTGACCAGCCACTGGCCAACGACCACCTTCTAAATCTATTATGCTATTCAGCGACACTTTCTTGTCTTGCAATACTGCCATCAGTGTTACCAACTTCCAGGTAGAGCCGGGCTCACTGGCAGAGAGTGCATAGTTGTAATCTTCCCAGTAGTTACCATCGCTTTGCCGACCTAGGTTGGCTATAGCTTTTACCTTTCCGGTTTTTACTTCCATCACAATGCAGGTGCCACGCAATGCTTCATTTTCTACCATCATTTTCTGCAAAGCCTGCTGGGCTATTTCCTGAATGTTAACATCCAGTGTTGTAACCAAATCGCTGCCATCCTGCGGCTCTTGGTCGGTGCCTTCTATTGGCACACCCGCTCCTCCGGCGATATAGCGTACAAGACGCTTACCATCGGTACCACCGAGGTATTGATCATACTTTTTCTCCAATCCTACTTTGTTGCTTTCACGGGCAATACCAATGGTACGGTTCGCCAACAATTTATAAGGATAAAGTCGCTTCATCCGCACCACTGCAATGAAACCGCTTTTGTTTTTGCCCAGTTTTACCAAGGGCAATTGCTTGAAGTCTTCGTAGTTGGCAAATGAAATTTTCCGCTTGAGTAACACAAAACGGTCTTTGCTGCGGAAGCCCTTATCGAGCAACTTCTTGTATTCTTTTACTGTACGGTCTTTGAAGAGTTTGGCCAAGCCTATAGCCAATGAATCGGCATACTGATGATAGAGCTGCCCTTCTTTTTCAATCAAACCATCGGCTTGAAAATCGATATAGATATCAAACTCCGGAACAGATGTACTGAGCACTTCACCTGATTCACTGTAAATAGTGCCCCGCTCAGCAGCTATGGATTCAAAACGAATATGAGCACTATCGGCCATGCTGCGCCAGTACTTTCCTTCGCCCAACTGAATAAATAATACCTGCCCCAACACCAAAAGGCATACCCCTACCAACACCAGGAATACGATGTAGGTGCGGGTTAGTATTTCTTTTTTGGTTTCCATGAAAGTGGCGGCTCAGTTTTATCAGTAAATGTTTTAAATCTATGGCGTCGGGGGATTGGAAGATGTTTGCAGCGAATCGGCACGTAGCTGAGCAGGAGGCTCCATACTTCGTTGTAATCCGAGCGGCGCTACGGCTTTGGCCAACTCGCTTTCTTTACTTCGGTAAATAAGTTCGGCTTGTAATGTTTTATAGTGGTATTGCAGTTGCTTCAGTTCCCGGGTGGCTTTGCCGGTATTGCGAATATTGTTGTCGGCGTAATGCCCGTTTCCGATATAGAGTACGGCAAGTATGGCGAGGAAAAAGATGAACGGCACATGCTGTACCATCCATTGGCCTTGAAGCCATTTGCGCCAATTAGTTTTGGCTGGTTTTTGTCCGGCGGCCGTTTCTTGCACTCGTTTCGTTTGTGTTACAGGGTTAGTAATGTTGTTTCAGTTCTTGCTTTGTTCACTTTGCTCCTTCTTTCATAGCGGCTACCCTAAGTCGGGCACTTCTGCTTCTGTCGTTCATTTTTACTTCTTCAGCACTGGCTTCTATGGGCTTTTTGCTAATGAGCTCAAATGGAGAAGCGCTGCTGTGCCCGTAAATCGGATCTGCTTCGCGACTGAAAGTGCCATCTCGCAGAAACAGCTTTACCAGCCTGTCTTCCAGCGAGTGAAAGGTGATGACGGCCACTCTTCCATCAGGCTTTAGCACCTGAGGCAGTTGCTCCAGCCACTCTTTCAGCACGGCCAGTTCTTCGTTTACTTCTATGCGGATGGCTTGAAAAACCTGTGCGTAGTAACGATTGGGGTTTCCCTTTGCCAGCGGCTCCAGCACGGTCAGCAAATCCTGGATGGTTTGCAGCGGCCTTTTGCTACGCTCTTGCACAATAGTTGCGGCAAGGGTGCGGGCATTGGTCACTTCGCCATACATGGAAAACATGTTTTGCAGCGCAGCAGCATTGTATTCATTTATAATAGTAGCTGCAGTTTTGGGCTGGCGCTGGTCCATCCGCATATCCAGCTCCGCATCAAAACGAAAGCTGAATCCCCGGCTGGCTTCATCAAACTGATGGCTGCTTACACCCAGATCGGCCAAAACACCATCCACCGGCAATGCACCGTGTAACCGTAAAAAACGGTGCATGTAGCGAAAGTTTTCTGGCACAAACAAAATGCGGGAATCGGCGGGCAGGTTGGCCGCAGCGTCCGCATCCTGGTCGAAGGCAATGAGCTTGCCCTTGGGGCCCAGTTGACTGAGGATGGCACGGCTATGACCGCCACCACCAAAAGTGCAATCCACATAAATCCCGTCGGGGCGTATGTTGAGGGCTTCAATGGTTTCCTTCAGCATTACCGGTATGTGGTAGCTATTGCCCCCCATTGCGGCAGCGTTGCTGGAGGCGGCGGCATTCTGTTGGCGTTGTTTCTTTCCCATACCCGTTGCTTTTAGCCCTGAGTAGAAGAACCGCTACCTAAAATTGCCGAAGCCATACCACTGAGTTTTTCAGGAGTCAGTGATTCAAAGAGCTTATTGTATTTGGTTTTATCCCAGATCTCAATTTTATCAATGTCACCTGCCAGCACAATGTCTTTGTCGAGGCCAGCGTACTCCGACAGGATTTTGGACAAGTTGAGACGGCCCGCAGAATCGAACTCTACATACACGGCACCAGCTATGAGGGCTTTGCGCACCATGCGGTTTTCGCGGCTGTCGTAAGGGTTCACTTCGCGGAGGCGGTCTTCTACTTTTTTCCAGTCATCAAGCAGGTACATCCACAGGCATTCATCCATCCCCCGGTTGATCACCAGCGTAGTGGTGCCCTCCGGCATCTGTTTTTTGAGGCCGGCAGGTAACAGGAAACGCCCTTTGGCGTCTACTGTTGCTTCATATTCTCCGAGAAATCCTGCCATTTGAATGTTTTACCACTTGGTTACACAAAATAACATTTTTTCCCACTTTCTAACACCAAATGAAAATCCCCCACTTTTCCACAACACGAAACCATTTGGCAGCAAGGGTTTGGGGCCATTTTGGACAGTTTAATATAGAATAAGCTGTGGATAGCTGTGTATAACCTGTGGATATACCTGATATGTAGTAGTTACTTCCATTCAGGTTGCAACAAATTCACTGTAATTCAATGATTTAGAAAATGGCTATTTGTACACAGCTGTGCGGGAAAATGAGAATGGGCTGAAAATCCTGCATTTCATGGCCAATTTAGTTGCGGACCGCAACTGTTAAAATTTGACATATGTCAAATTTTGAAGGCTGAATATTTGGCTATTCAAGTTGCAACATAGAGTTTTGCCGTATAAATACTACAAGACACACCGGTTAGTATTCTACACCCTGACACTTTCTCCACTACACCCTTATCGTTACCCTCACCCTAGATCTGATTAATATCCCCCGCCCCGCCTTAATCATCCCTATTCCGGACAAACCCAATCCGGTGCGGACAAAACACTTTTAGAATGCAGAACCTGAGAATGCTGCTGGAGCATTGGGGCCTTTATGCGCCTAATGCAAGCATGCTCAAGCAAAGATTGGCTGTTCGAACAACGCTTTTATTTCTCCTTTTATCATTTACCGGAGCAAGTGTACAGGCGCAAATTGGTATCCGTTTGTTAGACAGGGAGGAATCCTCTACAGACGGTTTTTCATTTACTACAGATGCTTACACGCCAAGAGCAGGCAGTGTACTTTTAGCGATAGTAACCAATAGTAGTGGTACTGCCAATAATGCTGATAGCTATGCACAACCTACAAGTGCAACTGGCAATGGCCTAACCTGGACCCGCATGAACAGTGTGTTGTTTGCCAGTAACAATCGCCGCCTTACTATTTTCAGAGCATATACAGGAAATAATGTAACACAAGGCGGTTTTACTGTAAACTTTCCCGGAGAAGGAAATGGTCAGCGCCGTAGAAGTGCTACCATTCAAATCATCGAATTGGTGGGTGTAGAAGTAACCGGCACCAATGGGAGCGACGCCTTTGCCGCAATAAATACTGCAACTGGAACTAGCAGTACCGCCATAATAACCGTGGGTGGAGCAATTGATTTTGCCGGTACAGGCATGCTGGGCATTTTTGCTACTAATGACAATGCCTTTGCAGGCCAAGAGGAGAATGGTTGGGATATGCTTTCCAACGTTGATATATCGAGTGAAAACCTGAGTGCGGGTATTAGCTATGCGCTGAATACCTACGACAATAGTGCCCGCTTGACGGATATGACCGGTAACTGGGCAGCCATCGGTATTAGACTGGCACCTGCTGAGTATTATTTCAATTTTCCAGTAGTAAGCACAAGTCCTGCATCTAACAATCAGAACTACAATATTTCATCCAACGGTATAACAAGCAGAAATGGAAATGCCAGTGGGTTAAGCCTGAACATGAGTACAGCTGCCGCCACTTTTGTAAACAAGGGCGGGAGCTTGACTTTTAACAACGTTAATTTCAGTAGTGGTTCGAGCTTTATTGCTGATCAATCGTCTACCACAAATTTTCCGGCCAACAGCCAGCTGAATAACAACTCCAATTTGTTTGTGGCTAATGGAGCTACTCTCAATGTAGCCGGTGCCTTTACAGTAAATGGTGGTGGACATCTCCGCATTTATGGTACTGTTGTAATTAATGGTAACCTCACTATTAATGGAGATTCAAAATTATTTATTGGCGGTACTGGTCGCCTTGTAGTAAATGGATCATTTACTATGAATGGACAAAGCTTCACACTGGTAAATGGTGGTGAATTTAGGAATAATGAAATGGTAACCCGTGGCGGTGCCAGTTTTGAAATGGCACAGGGTGCCAGTGTTGAAACCAGCGTGTACGAAGAAAACAATCAACGCAACGTAATGAGGATGGGACCTGGTGCCGGTTGCTTTGGGTTGTATGGTCCAAGCGGAAGGCTCAACACTCAGAATAATGGTTTCCAACCCATTACTGACGATGCTACTTTGAAAGTTTGCTTACCCAGCAATGGTGTAAATGTTGGCAATAGCTTCACCAGTACCAACAAAGGCAATGCCAATGTAACGATAGGTTGTACGGCCTGCGCCTTTTTACTGGGTACTACCACTTTGCCCATTACACTCAACAGTTTTGATGGCACTATGCTCAGCAATGGTATGAGCCAACTGTTTTGGAGTGTAGCCAACAATGAAGAAGTAGCCGGCTTTACCATTGAATACAGCACAGATGGTTCATCATTCAGCACAGTAGGCAACATTAAAAAAGGAGCAAACAGCAGCTACGGCTTTCAGCACAAGAGCAGCCACAACGGCCTTATTTTTTACCGCCTTTATATGACGGATAAAATGGGAAAAAGCACTTACAGCAGAACTGTAAGCATGCTCAATGGCAAACAAAACAGCAGCCGCATTATTGCAGTAAAACCAACAATCACCAGCAGTACAGTACGCATAGAAATGTACGCTGCCACTACACAGCAAATTACCTACAGCATTGCTGATGCTGCGGGCCGGATACTAATGAATAACAAGCAAACCGTTCAAACAGGAATGGCTCAGGTAAGTGTAGATGTAAGCCGCATGCCAGCTGGTATTTTGTACCTGCAAATTCAAACCCAGGATGGCCAACGCAGCGTACAAAAACTGATGAAGCAATAAACATTTATTATTTACAGCATTGTTGCAACGTAAAAAGGGTTGTATGATTCAGTTCATACAACCCTTTTGATTTTATAATCATTTCTGCATCACTTGAACTTCCCAGCCAAGTGTACTTACTTAAAAAGTAGGACACCTGCTGGCCCGTGGAGTACGGCCACTAAATGTGCCGAACTTAATTACTGAAAATTCAATGGCCCCATTGCCATTATTGTATTGCTTTAATGAAGAAGTAGTGGCATCATAACTCATGGTAAACCGAACATCTTTCCATTGTAACCCCAGCATGGCAATAGCCGCATCGCCCGGCCTGAAATAAGCACCACCAATTACTTGCTGCTCTCCGTATTCGCCCAAATTGTATTGTGCCATTAAGCCCCCAACTATTTCGCTGCTACCAGCCTGCTGACTGTAATACACGTTGGGGTTAATGATCCATTGGTCGTTCAATTTTACTGTTGCATTTACAAATGCGTTGTACCTTGCAGGCACTCTGTTGTTGCTCAATGCATCATTAAAAAAAGATTCTCTGGGCCTGTTTAAATGCAACATGCTCACTCCGGCATTGAAGTAAACTTTATCGGATGGAAACAATGCATAGTTAAGCCCCGCTTGCAAATCGAGGTAACCAATTTGTGAAAAGGCGAATGCTTCACCACTGGTAATATTGGCATCAAAGAATTTACCGTTCCACTGATTTTCCCAGGTGAAATTGGCAATGTCAATTCTTTTGGATGCAACACCAACATTAAAGCCAGCTGAAATCAAACTGTTGTAGCCAAGTTCCTGATGCCAGGCAATGCTACCGTAAGCTTTGGTAGAAGTAAGATTGCCGGAACCCGCAACATCTCTCAACAATACACCACCTACCCCCAACCAACCAGTTGACGATTCATCCCGCAACAATTGCACATCTCCCCACAAGCTCATTGTTTTATAAGGCACAGGCAAGCCCCACCACTGATTGCGGTAGCTGCCTCCAATGCGGTAATCAAAATCCGGGTTGAAGCCGGTATTGGCAGGATTAGTGAGCAAAGGATTGTTCATAAACTGGCTGAAATGAAGATCCTGCGCCAACAACGGTTTTGTACTGATGCACATGGCAGTAAACAGCAGTGCTCCGCCGATTACCAGATGTGCCCTCTTTTTCAATTGTTGATATGCACCCGTCATAGCTTGCTCTCCTTACCTGATTAATGTAATACTGCCCGATTTTTTCACCTTCTCTCCTGACACCAACTCCGCTTCTAATGTATACCCGTAAGCATCCATGGGCTGTGGTTTGCCTTTAAAAATACCATCCCAGCCACTGCGTGGCACAGTAGTTTCGTACATCAGCTGGCCCCAGCGGTTATAAATCCTAAACATCATTTTGCTTACGCCGTATCCAAATACCACAGCTCTGTCATTTACACCATCGCCATTGGGGGTAAATGCAGAAACCACATCTATTACAGGATTGATGATTGAAGGAACTGGCTTACATACTGTATCGGGGCAACCAAACTCATTGACAGCAATCAAACAGGCATTGTAGGTTCCGGTTTGGTTGTACTGGTGGCGAACAGTGGTGTCTCTCCTGGATGTAAGCAATGAATCGCCATCGCCAAAAAGCCACTTGTATTGTGGTACTACTGTGCTGAGGTTTGTAAATGTTGTAATTACATTTTCCTGAGCAGGCAGTGGCGTAAAAGAAAAGTCTGCTGTTGGCTTGCCGCTTACAGTAATGGTTTGCTGCACAGAGTCAATAATGTTGCAAGTATTGCTATCAATCACCACCAGCTTTACTACATAAATACCAGGTACGGAGTAGGTTTTTACAGGATTGGCTGCGGTGCTGGTAGTACCATCGCCAAACTGCCATAAAAATTGCTGCCCGCCTAAACTGTTGTTGGAAAATACAGCTGCATAAGGAGCACAGCCAGATACAGGCGTATCAAAACGGGCATCAACCAAAGGACTCACCCGAAGCAACAACCTGAATGTGTCTGGCGCATTGCAGTAATTCGTGTCCGTTAATACTAATTGTACATTGTACGTACCTGCACCCGGAAAGGCATGTGTAACAGGACCATTGCCTGTGACTACAGGTGCAGAATTATCACCAAAAATCCATGTAAAAGAATTGGAGCGGAATGGCTTTCCGGTAAATGGTACGCTCAAATTATCGAACCTGTAAGTATTGCTTTCGCAAGGTGCCAATTTGGTAGCAGCAGCACTAACACTGGCAATATCATCCCGAATGCGAATGGTTACATAGCTGGTATCTCGCGGATAACATTTAGTACTGTCTACTGATATCAAGCGTACCCTATAACTACCCACAACATTGAAAGTATGCGCAATGTTATTCGTGTTGGTGATTGATTGCGTTCCATCGCCAAAATCCCATTCGTAAGAACGGGCTAAATTCACAGTATCACGAAAATTCACGGTGATAGGTACACAACCCGATGTGTCGCCATCTATGGAGCCAATAGATGATTTTACACCACTACGAATGCCCGATAAATCGAAATTGACTTTGATAACTGCCTGGTTACAGTTGCCGGAAGGGTTGGTTGGGCCAACTACACCGGGCGTAATTGGAAACTGGCCGGGGCTACAGTTGGCACAAATGCCTTGATAGATAGCGCCAGCCGCATCGAACCTACTGGTACCACCATCTACGTGGTCAGCACCAGCATTGTCACCTGGTGCATTTTGCTGCCCGAAATAGGAACCAAACAATTGACGGGTAGCATCTTTTTCTAATACAAAAAAGTAAAAATCACGACCATCGGTTTGTGATTGTATGGCATCCGGTGTAATGGTAAGACCAAGTGTACCACTTGCTGCAAATGAGTTGTTACCTGGTGTTACGTTTATTACCGGGCCGCCCCAGCCACTTACATACACATTCTCGCATCTATCTACCAAAAATGCGGTGGGGCTAATATTGGGCGTACCAACGTTGGTGCCAAAAACGGTGCTGTATATCCATGTACTTAAATCATTAGTAAGTTTCGCTATAAACTGCTTACCGCCAGTTTGAGAAAAAGCAGCATTGCGAACGGGAAAAGCACCTGTTGATGTACCCATGCAATACACAAATCCGAAACGGTCGAATTGAATACCATACACCTGATCGAGGCCACCAGTGCCAATAAAAGTTGATCGTATAAGACTGCTGCCCGTAGCTGTTACTTCTGCTATAAACCCATCTGCCAAACCACCCTGATATGTTGCACCTACAGTGCCAGTTTTATTACCCGGAAAATTGGCACTTGTTGTACCACCGCCTACGTAAATATTTCCCGCAGGACTAACAGCCAACACATACGCAGCATCGTCTGCAGTACCTCCTAAATAGGTAGAAAAAGTGAGACCGGCAAGGTTGGGTGGAAATTTGAGCAATAATGCATCCTGACTGCCTTGCAGCGTTGTTTGTATAGCCCCTGGCGTTATTGGAAAATCGCCACTCCGGCTACAACTGGCTACCAAAATATTACCGGCTGCGTCTAAGATAACTTCACTTCGGGCGTCATCGCCATAGTTTTGTTGTAAACTGCTGGCAGAAACAGGCGTGGTATATTTATGTTTAATATTTACACCATCATCTTCCAATCCACCGAGCATAATCGAACCTACCAAGCCAGAACCTGCAGCATTAAGCTTTGTTACCACAATATCCCATTTGCCACCGGGGCCTAAACGGGGTGTAGTGGTAGGATAATCGGTCGACGTTGTACGCCCTGCCATCACCAAATTGTTGGCATTATCTACTATCAAACTGTGTGGCTGCTCATTGCCGGTACCCCCTAAGAAAGTGGCATAAATACGTGCCGTTCCGGTGGCATTAAACTTCATGATGGCTATATCAAAACCACGAACCTCACCTGTGCCATTGTTGCCGCCACGATAGGTAGTTTGAAAAGCCCCGGGAGTAACAGGATAGCCACTGCCAAACACAATGCCGCCTGCGTACAAATTGCCCGCAGCATCATAGGTTGCAGTATAGCCCCAGTTGTCAGATGTACTACCGGTAAAAGATGAAAACACCAACGTTGGATCTATAACTAAGGTTTGAGCAGGATCATATCCGTTTGCTTTTATGCGAACAGTATTGCCATCGAGTACATAACGGCAACTGATTTCTTTGCGCTGGCCGTTGATTAACTGATAGCTGTAGGGGGCTTTTTCTACCACTTCGCCAATAGAAGTTTTTATCGCTAAATCGCCATTGCTACGCAAAGACAATTTGACATCTCCCGTGTAGGCAATGGCTACATCTTGCAGACGGGCATTAGGTTGCAACACCAAATCATATTTCAGAAAACCGCTTTCGCTGTAATACCGCACATCTATACCGGGATACATGCCTTCTGCCCATACTTCGGCAAAAGCATGTACGTTACTGGCCCATTTAGAAGGGTCATTTCCAATAATGTAATTGAAATAGCCCGGCAGCTGTTTCGCTTGTTTAAAAACAACTTTAGCATTGGCATTTACAAAAGAAACATCATAGGCATGCGAACGTAAGGTTAACACTGGTTCATTTCCACTACCCGATTCACCATCGTTTATATTACTGGCTTGAATTGCAGCTGCAGCTTTCGGGGAAATGTTTTCGAGTCCATGGCCGGTCAACGCATTTTTAACCGCCTGCAGTTCTTCGGGCGGATGCTGTAGCACCCGGTAACCATTCTTTTTCAGGAAAAATGCACCCGTAGATAGTTCGCCTTTGAACAGTACATCCTGATGCCACTGGCCTTTGTTTTCGGTGTACTCAAAAGTTTGGGCCTGCACCTGCCCCGCAAACAGGCAGGCTACAATAACGAGGTATAGGTATATGTATTTCAAAGCAATATTTAAGTTACGATTACAAACGCTTAGCAGCCTATATTTCTTGTTAAGAAATCTTAGACCAGAACGTTTTTCCTTTTTTTGCCAGCAAATGTTGACGCAAAGCAGCATGCTCCGGCCTTATAAGTTCTACATCTTCTTCCAGCAAATTCTCTGCCATTCGTTGCGCAGCTTCCATCAATGCTTTGTCGTGCATAATAGAGGCCAGTTTAAAATTGAGCATTCCGCTTTGGCGGGTGCCTTCTATATCGCCGGGGCCACGCAACTCCATGTCTTTTTCTGCTATGCGAAAACCATCGTTGGTTTCACACATAATCTTTAACCGCTCCCGGGCATCGGTGGTTAATTTAGGGCCGGTTAATAAAATACAAAAGCTTTTTTCGCTGCCGCGGCCCACCCTGCCCCGCAGCTGGTGCAATTGGCTCAAACCAAACTTTTCGGCACTTTCTATTACCATCACACTGGCGTTGGGTACGTTCACCCCCACTTCAATTACGGTTGTACTCACCATAATCTGAGTGTCGCCTTTTACAAACCGTTGCATGTTGGTGTCTTTTTCTTCGGCACTCATACGACCATGCACCATGCTGATGTAAAACTTCGGTTCCGGAAAAAATGCTTTCACATTTTCGTAGCCCCGCATCAGGTTTTCATATTCCAGTTTGCTGCTTTCTTCTATCAGCGGAAAAATGATGTATGCCTGACGGCCCTTCTGAATTTCTTCGCCCACAAATTCCAGCACGTTATGCCGGCTGCTTTCGTAGCGGTGCACAGTGGTAATGGGTTGCCTGCCGGGTGGCAGTTCATCCATCACCGAACAATCCAAGTCGCCAAACAAACTCATGCTGAGTGTACGGGGGATGGGTGTTGCCGTCATCACCAATACATGCGGTGGTATCTCATTTTTTTGCCACAGCTTACTGCGCTGCTCTACCCCAAAACGATGCTGTTCATCAATCACCACAAAACCGAGGTTTTTGAATTGCACCGTGTCTTCTATGAGTGCATGGGTACCAATGAGGATATGAATTTCTCCATCAACAGCCCGTTGTAAAATCTTCCTGCGTTCGGCGGCTTTTACACTACCCGTAAGTAAGGCCACCGTAACGGGCATGTCTTTCAGCAATTGGCTAATGCCCGCAAAGTGTTGCTGCGCCAGTATTTCCGTGGGTGCCATCAGGCAGCTTTGAAAACCATTGTCGGCGGCCAACAACATGCTGAGCAAAGCCACAATGGTTTTGCCACTGCCCACATCGCCTTGCAGCAAGCGGTTCATTTGATGGCCACGACCACAGTCGGTGCGTATCTCTTTAATCACCCGTTTTTGCGCATTGGTGAGTGCAAAGGGCAAATGATTTGCATAAAACTCATTGAACAACGCCCCCACCTGATGAAAGATGACGCCCTTGCTCAACTGATGGCGTTTGATTTTTACTTGATTGAGTTTGATTTGCAGCACAAACAATTCTTCAAACTTCAAGCGACGGAGTGCGGCATCATAAGTGGCTTGGTCTGGCGGAAAATGAATGTTACGATATGCATCAAACCGGGGCATGAGTTTACCCGCTGCCATAATAGATGCCGGTAAAAACTCGGGCACATCACGGGGAGAAATTTGCGGCAATAATGCAGCTGTTAACTTGCCCAGTGCCCTGCCCGTTATAAATTTTGTCTTGAGCTTTTCGGTAGTCGGATATACAGGTTCCAAAAAATTTCTGCCTGCTACATTTTCCTCATCAGCGGGTTCTATTTCGGGATGTGTAATGCTGGGTCGGTTTTTAAACCAGGCTACTTTGCCATACACTACATATTGCCTGCCGGGCACCAGCATTTTCTTCACCCATTGCACGCCCTGAAACCAGGTGAGTTCTAATTCTCCCGTGCCATCCCGCAAAATAGCCGACAGCCTTTTGCGACCCTTGTCGCCTATTTCTTCCGGCTCGCCAAGTATGCCCCGCACCTGCACCATTTCCATACCCGGCGCTATGGCCGATATAGGAAACACCCGTGTTTTATCAATGTGCCTGTACGGAAAATGCTCCAGCAAATCGCCAAAGCTGTGAATGTTCAATTCTTTGCGCAGCATATCGCCCCGTTGCGGTCCCACACCTTTCAGGTATTCAATGGGCGACTCTAATATGGATGGTCCATGCTGCATGCGTGGCTAAAATACATCATGCATGCAAGCGGAGAGTATTTGCCATTTGAAGATGCATTTTTTACAGAAAATTTATTGTGGCAAACACAATAAAATGCATGCTACACAGGCAAGAAAAAAACTTCATGAGCAGTTAAACCATCATTGTTTTTTCCCATCTCTACTCTTGCTAACAACACTTGTTCATTGCATTAATCAACAAAACAAACACTATGAAACGCAACCATTTTTCATTTGGCCTTTCCCTGTTGCTGCTTGCTTTTACCCTTGTTTTTGCTGCCTGTTCTAAATCGGGAGCCGATGAAAGTAGTTCGTCAGTGGCACTCTACCTGACGGACGGACCGGGTGAGTTCGATGCCGTCAACATCGACATTCAAAAGGTGGAAGTAAAAGTAGACACCAACCGGGCACACAAAAACGATGACAACTTTGGCCGTGGCGACAATGACAATGATGATCATTTGGGCCGCAGCGATGCCTTTGGTTTTTGGGTAGATCTGAACGTAACACCGGGCGTGATTGACGTACTCACTTTGCGCAATGGTATTGAGCAAAAGCTGGGCGAAGCCGGCATTAGCGGTGGCACGGTGCGTAAGGTGCGCATTACCCTCGGCAGCAACAACACCGTGGTAAAAAATGGTGTTACCTACAACCTCACCCTTTTCAATCCGGTGAACAATTATGTGTACATCCAACTGTTTGACAAGCACCGCGAAAGAGGCATTGGCAATGGCATCAAAGTATGGATGGATTTCGACGTGGCCAGCTCTATTGTAGAAGTGAATGGTCAGTTTTTCCTGAAGCCGGTGATTCGTCCTTTCTGCAACGCCAATTTTGGTACGGTAGCCGGTACCGTAAAACCTGCTGAAGCCAAAGCTGTGGTGCGCATCAGCGATGGCGCCGGTTTCAATGCCGTAGCACTGCCCAACCGCGAAGGCAACTACAAACTGCGTGGCCTGCCCGATGGTACGTACACTGTAACCTTTGAAGGTATAGCCCCCTACATTGCCCAAACCAAGACAAATGTAGTGGTGAAAAAAGGGGAAACCACCAAGCTCGAAACCGTCACATTGTTGAAATAAATAACCCCTGGAAAGTTGATCGTAAAAAGCCATCCATGTGATGGCTTTTTTTATGCAGGCATTTTTTCTGAAAAGCCTTGCAGCAGCGCAGAAAGCACGGTTTCAACACGGGTGAAATGTTATCTTCGCCGCCCTATGAGTAAAGAACGAGTGTTGACGGGCATCAGGCCCACCGGTTTTCTGCATTTGGGCAACTATTTCGGGGCCACCCGCAATTTTTTGCAAATGCAACAAGCGTACGATTGTTATGTGTTTGTGGCCGACTGGCATAGCCT
This sequence comes from Phnomibacter sp., assembly GCF_036803085.1. Lineage (NCBI taxonomy): Bacteria > Pseudomonadati > Bacteroidota > Chitinophagia > Chitinophagales > Chitinophagaceae > Phnomibacter > Phnomibacter sp. The sequence goes on from NZ_DAIRUZ010000002.1 coordinate 156,812, forward strand.
CACCACACACCCCGATACCAAGGAACTGCAAAACAGCGTACGCCGTGTGGTAGCCGAAAACATTGCCTGCGGTCTCAATCCCGACGAAATAACCTTGTACGTGCAAAGCGATGTGCCCGAAATTTCGGAGCTCTATCTCTACCTGAATATGCTGGCCTACAAAGGCGAGTTGGAAAAGACCACTACGTTTAAAGAAAAAGTTCGTCAGCACCCCGACAATGTGAATGCCGGTTTGCTCACCTATCCGGTGTTGCAGGCGGCTGATATTCTCATACACCGGGCAGGCAAAGTGCCCGTGGGCAAAGACCAGGAGCAACACCTGGAAATGGCCCGCAACTTTGCGCAGCGTTTCAATTTCCGCTATGGTGCTGGTGAGGAAATTTTACCTGAACCACAAGCGTTCAACTACAGCGGCGGTGAACTCATTAAAATTTTGAGCCTCGATGGCAATGGCAAAATGAGCAAGAGCGAAAATGCGATGAACACCATTTACCTCTGCGACGAAGCTGATTTGCTGCGCAAAAAAATTATGAAGGCCAAAACCGACCAGGGACCTGCAGAGCCCAACAGCCCCAAGCCCGATTATATCGAAAACCTGTTTACCCTCATGAAGCTGGTGAGCAGCGCCGATACCGTGGCCAAGTTTGAAGCCGACTACAACAACAGCAGCACCGGCAATGTGGTGATTCGCTATGGCGATATGAAAAAGCAACTGGCCGAAGACATGGTGAATTTTCTGCAACCCATCCGCGAAAAAACCAATGAGCTGCTCAACAACCCCGAAGCACTGGGCAAGGTGATGCAGGCCGGCAAAGACAAAGCCCGGGCCAGCGCCGCCGAAACCATCCGCATGGTGCGGGAAGCCGTTGGTGTGAAATACTATTAATCATTTTTTATCTGTAGGTCGGCAATTGGTTGGCAGAAAGGTCGTTTTCCCTAACTTGTACCCCGCTGCTGTATTGCCGCCATATCAACATTTTTGATCCATTTTAAATAGCACTTTCTGCTCATGGCAAAATCGAAGAAGCCGAAACACATAGCGATTGCAGGCAATATTGGTGCCGGCAAAACCACCCTGACCGAGCAACTGAGTAAACACTACCGCTGGATACCTCAATTCGAAGATGTAGAACACAACCCCTACCTCAACGATTTTTATGAGGACATGCCCCGCTGGAGTTTCAACCTGCAGATTTATTTTCTGAATAGCCGCCTCAACCAGATTCTGGAAATTCAGCGTGGTAATGAAACCATTATTCAGGACAGAACCATTTATGAAGATGCCATGATTTTTGCGCCCAACCTGCACGACATGGGCCTCATGAGCAAACGTGATTTCGATAACTACTACAAGTTTTTTGAAACACTGCGTAGCATGGTTCAACCACCAGACTTGCTCATTTACCTCAAAGCATCGGTACCCACGCTGGTAGGTCAAATTCAAAAGCGTGGCCGTGAATACGAAGAAAACATTCGCCTCGATTATTTGAAAAAACTGAACGAATACTACACCCGTTTCATTGAGTCGTACACCGAAGGACCTGTGCTGGTGATTGATGTAGACAAAAACAAATTTGCAGAGCGGGAAGAAGACCTCGGCGAAATTTTGCAAAAGATAGACAGCCAGTTGTTTGGTTTGTTTTAACCGAAACGACTATGCTTCAAATAAAAAACCTGCTGACAATATCAGCAGTTTTTTATTGATAAATATTGAACTGATTTTAATTGACCTGGAACGCTTGTAAGCGATAGCCAAAAAACGGATCGGGTGCTGCCACCTGAATGAGGCCGATGCCTCTGGCGTACCAGCTTTCGAAGCTTACCACATCTACAAAAGGTGCTACAGCCGTGGCTTGTAGCTGCTGCGTAGTTCTCACTTTAATTACGTTTCTATACACTTTGCCATCTACTGCCGCATCAATATTGCGTTGCGTTATGTCCATTTTCAAACGCATTTTCACCGGTACTGATGCTGCAGTTGTATTTACTTCGGGGCTAAACCATGTAGTACCTGCAGCTGCATTGTCTTTCAAAAAAATCCATTCTCCGGCAATCACTGAGTCAGACAAGCCAAACTGGTCTAAATCATCGTAAGCAAAATATTCGCCCGGTGCTTTTCTGTACAAAGAAGTGTCTGTAACAGCAGTGTGATATACATTTTGGAAAATATCGTACTGCCTGCCCGTAGCTGCCAGCGTGATGGTTGTACCTGTAGCTATAGATCGCACCGTATCTGATGGCGCAGCTGCCGGATCGTTGGAAACATAGTTCCACCAGCTGTTTAATGTGGTGGGGAAATAATCGAGCCCGGTACTCGCAACAACAGGCAGCACTTCTAATGAAAAAGTACAGCTGCTGGCTTTAAATTTTACTGTGTAGTTAAATAAGCCAGGATTGAGGGGTGTGCCCCATGCCTGTAATTTTATTGTTGAAATACCTACGTTTGATACACTGCCAGTGTCAGAAAAATATAGTCCGTTTTCAGTCTCAGTAAAAATGATGTAATCACCTGCCTTTGTAAAGTTCACATCCACCAAAAGATATTCTGCAGTATCACTGGCAATACCTTGCCCATAGACACCTGCAATCGTAATATTAGCGCAGGCATAGGGGTCTCCGACCAGCCGACCTTCTGCTGTGTTACCTACAGGCAGTGCGCCAGATTCGAGGCTTAGTTCTTTGGAGCAACCGATCCAAACAAAAGCGGCAAGCAGTGTGAGATATGGTAAGCTTTTTTTCATGTGCAATTTTTATGTCACTATCAGGAAACCTGTGCATCATCTGTGGTAGCAGAGTTTGTTTCAACAGTGGGATGCGTTTTTGCTGGTTCTTCTTTTTTGAAAAAACGATTTTGAAAGAGTAATATTATAATTAGCCCGATAGAAATGCTGGCATCGGCAATATTGAACACAGGGCTAAAAAACAAAAACGGTTCGCCTCCCCATACCGGCAGCCATTTTGGAAACGTGCCTTCTACCAACGGGAAGTACAACATGTCCACCACTTTGCCGTGTAAAAAACCAGCGTAGCCACCACCTTCGGGCATAAAGGCCGCTACTTTTCCGGTTCCGTATTCACTGGCTTCAAAAATCATTCCGTAAAACATAGAGTCGATGAGGTTGCCAATAGCACCTGCAATAATCAATCCTACACAAATGATGAACCCCGGATGTTCTTTCTTTTTAATCAGCTTGCCCACATAGTACAAGCCAAACACTACCGCCACCATTCTGAATACGGTGAGTGCAATTTTGCCCCAGCTACCGCTACCGCCAAGTTTCCAGCCCCATGCCATGCCTTCATTTTCTACAAAATGTAGTTTAAACCAGTCGCCAATCATATTGTGCTCTTCGCCCAAAAAATAATTGGTTTTAATGTAAAACTTGAACCACTGGTCTACAATCAAAATCAGCAGAATGAGGGCAATGATGTGTCGCTTTTTCACAGAATGAATTTGAAAATGTTGGTGGCAAAGATAACCGGAATAGCCCCTGCAAAATAGGTGCTGTGGGTATTAAGAAAAACCTATGGCCTTAGCTACTCGGCTTCTACATACACCCGCTTTACCCGCTGGCTAATGCCCGTCATAATTTCGTACGTAATGGTGTGGCACCAGCCGGCTACCGCTTGTATACTGATGTGGTCGCCAAATACTTCTACCAAATCGCCAGGCTGAACAGGTGGTAAATCCGTAACATCCAACATGGTCATATCCATACATACATTGCCCACCACAGGGGCTGTTTGTCCATGCAACCACATGCTGCCCACTCCATTGCCCAACTGCCGCGGATAGCCATCGGCATAACCAATGCGAACGGTGGCTATTACAGAAGGCCGTTGCAACACTGCCTTGCGGCCATAGCCCACTGTTTCACCTGCAGCTACTTTTTTTACCTGTGCTACGGTGGTGTAGAGTTTCATCACCGGTTGAAGGCCTGAAGTGCCACCATACAAACCAACACCCAACCGCACCATATCAAAATGTGCAGAAGGATGCCGCAAGATTGCCGCTGTGTTGGCGCAATGCTGTATAAATGAATATCCCAATCCGGCCGACAATAACGAGCATGCATTGCTGAACAACCTAATCTGCTCTTGGGTAAATGCATCAGCAGCAGCATCTTCACTAGCCACCAAATGTGTAAATACAGAACGTACTTGTAATACCTGCTGTTGCTGCAGCAGTTGCAATAGCATGGGCACGTCTTCAACAGCAAAGCCCAGGCGATGCATGCCCGTATCTACTTTAATATGAACGGGCCAGCTCTGCACACCGCGTTGTTTGCACCATTCCAGCAATGCCTGTAGCAATTCAAATGAATACACTTCGGGTTCCAGATTGTATTGCTCCATTACATCGAAAGATGGGGGATCGGTATTCAATACCATAATGGGCAAATGAATGCCCGCCTGACGCAATGCCACACCCTCATCGGGATAGGCCACTGCCAGATAATCTACACCACTAAACTGTAAGGCCCTCGCAATTTCTGCATCGCCACTGCCGTAACCGGAGGCTTTTACCATAGCCATTATTTTTACACCGGGCTGCACATGTTTTTTATAAAACTGCAGGTTGTGCTGTACCGCTGGCAAATGAATCTCCAGCACCGTTTGGTGTTGCTGTGCTTCCAGTTGCTGCGCTACTTTTTCCAGAGCAAACTGACGGCCACCTTTGATGAGTATGTCTTCTCTTTCAAAATGCAAGTTTGGCAATGCTGCCAGCAATTCGCTGGTTTGCATAAATGTATGCACGGGAAAAGATAACATTTCCGTTTGCTGCAATACCTGCTGCCACACCGGCCCTACTGTAACGAGGCGATGAATTGCTTTGGTTTGCAACAATTGCAGCAGTTGCTGATAATTTCCAAGATTGCCGATTCCTACAGACAAGTCGCTCAGCACAATGCTGCGGTGTTCATTTCTGCTTGGCTGAAACAGTAATTCAATGGCTTGTACCAGCGACGTAAAATCGTTGCTATAACTATCGTTGAGCAGGTTGCAATGACGAATGCCTTTTTTCCATTGCATCCGCATATCCAATGGCCGTAGCTGCGCAATTCGTTGTTGAATGATGTCCCAACCATAACCTGCATACAGCATATAGCACACTACATGCATCGCATTCATGATGCTGGCATCGTCGGCAAATGGGTAACGCAATGAATAATATGCTGCCTCGTATTGAAAATCCACCTTTGCAAATGATGGCTCTTTTTTTATTTCCAATAACTGCAACCATACTCCATCATGATAACCCCAGTTGAGCAATTGCCCTTTGAATTTTTTTGCTATTGATGCCACAGCCGCATCATCCGTATTGCAAATGATGGCTGTACAGCTTTGAAAGAGTCGCCATTTTTCCTGCAACTTTTCCTCTACAGTGGCAAAGCCTTCTGCATGTGCATCGCCCAGCATGGTGAAGATGCCAATGGTCGGTTGAATGATGGATTGCAAAGCCTGCATCTCACCCCGCTGTGAAATGCCAGCTTCAATAATGGCGAGTTGAGTATCAGCCTGCATGAGCCACACACTCAACGGCACACCTATTTGTGAGTTATAACTCTTGGGGCTACGGGCAATTTGTACATCGTGATGCAACACTTCGTACAGCCATTCCTTAACAATTGTTTTTCCATTGCTACCCGTAATGCCAATAACCGGACAATGAAATTGCCGGCGATGTGCAGCAGCCAATTGTTGCAAAGCTGTCAACGTATCAGGTACTTGCAGGAACACCGCATCTTCCATTGTTTTTTCTGGCAAATGATGACAGAGAAAAACACGTACCCCTTGCTGATAAGCATCTGGTATAAAACTATGGCCGCTGCGCTGTGCGGTATCAATAGCAACGAAAAGCGTTTCTGCAGGAAATGCCATTCGCCGCGAATCGACAGACAAGTAACGGATGGCTACATCATTGCTGCCATGCTGCGTTGCTTGCATCATAGCAGCCAGCACAGATGTATGATACGTTTCTGTCATGCAGTTATTGTTTAGGCAATACAGAGTCGTCTACCACATCTGGTGGCATATTTTTCTTTTTCATAAACAATGAATAGAAAATAGACCCTGTGATACACAATGCAATTACACCGAGTGAAATACCCACCTGAACGGGTTTACTCACCCACATATTTATCCAGTGCTCACCCAGCATTTTTACACCAATAAATACGAGCACTATGGCAATGCCTTGCTGCAGGTAATCAAACTTATTAACCGCACCCCGCAGCAGGAAGAACAATGAACGCAAACCCAACACGGCAAAAATATTGCTGGTGTAAATAATCAACGGATCACGGGAGATGCCCATGACTGCAGGAATAGAATCCAACGCAAATACAAGATCGATAGCCGCCAGCAATACCACCACTACAAACAAGGTAGTGTACACAGGCTTGCCATTTTCCCGAATCATGAATTTACCATCGCCATCAGTTGCTGTGAGTGGCATAAACTTTTTGAGCAGCTTGTAGATTTTCGATTCATGCGGATCGAAGGCTTCATCTTCATTGGAGGTAAACATTTTGTAGCCGGTGTACACCAGAAACACCCCGAAAATGTACAATACCCAATGAAACTTAGCCACCAATGCCACACCCACCGTAATGAACAAAATGCGGAATACAATAGCCATTAAAATACCAATGAGCAACACCCTCGAATAGTTTTTGGGCTGCACATTAAAAGAGTTGAAAATGAGAATGAACACGAAAATGTTATCGATGCTCAGGCTCCATTCCATAAGGTAGGCACTCAAAAATTCGAAAGCCAGTTGGTACTTACCTACAGCTACATCGGCAGTCGTATTTTCTGTAGCCAGTTGCGGCCCTTCAAACAACAAAAAAACAAAAAAAGCCAGTGCCAAACTCACCCAAAAGAAGGTTTGGTACAAAGCCGATTTAATGCTGATGATTTTGTTTTTCTTACTCAACAAACCCAGATCCATTACCAATGCAATGGACAATACGATGCCGAAAACGAGGTAAACAATTTGATGTGCACTCATGCCTTATGGTATAATTGAAAATTGAAATGTTTTAGCGGGTGTAGCGTTTGCGGCGCAGCCATTGCATAATGCCTGCGGCCATCAAAAGCAACAGCAATGGTAAGCCAATGTTCAGCATCCGCCATTGGTTGCCGGAGGCTTCCAGCTTTTTAGGATCGAGCAGGCGGAGTGTAAAGTCCTTGCTTCGTGTGGCCATGATGCCAGTCTCGTCCGTCATGTAATCAATGGCATTGAGCAAAAAGTTTCTGTTGGCAAACTGGTATTGTGTGTAGGGGTTGGTACCCATGGCCAGCGGGCCTTCGCGGCTGAAACCGTTGAGTACCCAGTCGCCATCGCCGGTAATCAACACCTGGCCGGGCTTGCTGGCACTAGCCAAAAAAGGAGTACCCATTGCAGCCAAAGAATCTGCCACAGTTCTCGGCAAGCGGTTCGCAAACAAACTATTGAATTTGCCTTGCAACAAAACCGCCAGTGGCACATTGCTCTGCTTAAATGCAGATGCGTTATCCAGCTTCTTTAGTATCTCTACAGTTACTATCAGCGGTGCATTTTCGGTACGGGTAGTATTGCTACTGGTAAGCAAAATATTTTTCTCAATGCCTTCCGCTTTTACAGTGTCAATGCTGTTGGGAAACTGCATGACCACCGCATCCAGATTTTTGGCAATGGGGTGATTGCTTTGGCTGTATAGTAAAGGAAAATACGGCCATGGCAACAATTCAATTTGTGGTTGATCGCCTACCATGCCCACGGCTTGCGGCAGCACATCGCTCTGCTTATCCTGCACCAGATTTTGATTGATGCGGGCTCCGTATTTGAACATCAAATCATCAATGCGCAAATCACGGCCATAGGCTGTAAAATCTTTACCGCTGCGCACCAGGCTGTCCATGTCAGCATGCAGGGCATCCATCAGCAACAACAGTTTGCCACCCCGCATCAGGTACTGGTCAATTTTTAATTTGTCTTCATCGCTAAATGGCGTAGACGGTTTTACAATCATCAATGCTTTGATGCTATCGCTGATGTAAGGTTGCTGCTGCAGGTTCAGCAAGAAGAAACGATACTTCGATTGCAGTGTTTGGCTGAGGTCGTAGGTTTCGGGCCCCATGGGCTCGCCATTGCCCACCGCATAGGCCACGGTAGGCACATAGCTGTTTTGCAGGCTATTGATGGCCGACGCAAACAGGTATTCCATTTGCGCCTCAGCATTGTTGATGGTTTCAAACTGCAGGCCTGCAGCATTGGGATTGAGAAAACCTTTATTGCCCTGACCTTCCAATAAATTCACGGTAGTAAAATCATCGCCGCTACGCACCAGTGCTACCGGATAGTTGAACACCGCAGCGGAACCTGTTTTAGTAACCTCATTCAATTTTACCGCACTGCTTTTGAGCCACGTGGTTTTAAACGTATCATCCAGCGGAAAACGAACGGAGTCGTTCATGAAATCGTCTGGCGACACAAACCGGTACGTTAGATTGCCGTTGCTGATACTGCGACAGTCGGCCAAAAAACGATCGGTGGCTTGTGCCAGTTTGCGAAAGCCCGATGGCAAATCATCGCCACCCAACAGTACGGTTATTTCTACTGGCGCTTTCAGCTGCTGCAGCAATTGCTCACTGGCATTGCTCACAGTGTAGCGTTGCTCTGCAGTGAGATCTACGCGGTATTGCCACTGTGCACTCACCAAAATGAGGGCTACAGCTGCCACTACCACTAACCAACCGGTATATTTTTTCATCATCCTGTTTGCTTCAAAAAAAATCAATTAACGACGGGCCAGCAACGAACGGGTGCCATACAAAAACAAGCCAATGATGACACTGAAATACAACACATCATTCAACGCAATTACACCGCGGCTCACATTTTTATAATGTTCATCCATACCCAGCAACGCCACCCAATAATCAGCACCACCTTGTAATGCAGGAATGCCTGCAACCGCTGCAAAAGCACTGTACAACACAAAGCTCATGAAAGCCGCCAGCAAAAAACTGACGATGGGATTGGCAGTGAGGGCACTGCTGGCAATACCAATAGCGGTGAATGCACCAGCTAATAATATCAATCCGATATAAGAACCTGCTATGCCGCCTGTATCAATACTGCCGTTGATGCTGAGCATGCTGATAGTAACGACATACAACAAAGTAGGCAATAATGCCAGCAACACCACAGTAAGCGATGCCGCATATTTGGCCCATACAATTTGCCAAAGGCTGACAGGTCTTGTTTTCAACAGTTCCCAAGTGCCGCTCTTAAACTCATCGCTCAGGCTGCGCATGGTAACGGCAGGTACCAACAGTAGCAGCACCCAAGGTGCCAGTTCAAAATATTTATCGAGAGTGGCATAGCCAAAATCGAAAATGCTGGTATCGGGAAAAACAAACAGAAACAGGCCCATGAGCAGCAAAAACAAGCCAATGCTCAGGTAGCCCGTAAGACTGCTGAAAAACTGCCGGAGTTCTTTTAGAAAAAGTGCTTGCATAAAGTGTACAAATTAACGGCTAAGAACTGACATCAATGCGATGCAATCAGGCGGTTTATCCAAAGCTTTTCTAATGTTTTATAAAAAAACGACTGCCCAAAAGAGCAGTCGCCTATGTTGACAAAAACTAATTCGCTACTATTTATACCGCAAAACTTTCGCCACAACCACAGCTGCGGCTGGCATTGGGGTTGTTGAAATAAAACCCTTTGCCATTGAGGCCATCGCTAAAATCGAGTTCGGTATTTACCAGATACAAAAAGCTTTTGAGGTCGCACACCAGTTTCAGGCCTTTGTCTTCAAACACCTGATCCATGGGCTTTTGCTCATTGTCGAAATCCATTTTGTAGGTAAGACCGCTACATCCACCACCTACTACACTTACCCGCAAAAAGTAGCTGTCGTCGCCGGCAATACCTGCGTCCGTCATCAGGGCGTCTACTTTCTTTTTGGCCTTATCGCTTACCGTAATGGCATTGTCTACTGCTATACTCATATCCAAATCAATTGGTTGGTTGGCTATTGTCAAAAACCGTTCCGTGGCAAATGTACTGCCAATTTGTACGTACAAATGAAGAGGTAGCTGGCAATTTCCTCATTTCAAAACAAGGATTCCTGAAAGCGCAAAACAGCCGGTAATGGCTGCTTTGCATCTTAGATTACCTTGAAAAAAATCCGTGTATTAGTGTACCACGCTGTCTTCAAATTGCAACGCTTCCATGCCATTTTTTACACGGTAGTCGTTGATGGCTGCTTTAATGGCGTCTTCGGCCAGTACTGAGCAGTGAATTTTTACAGGTGGCAGGTTCAGCTCTTCTACAAACTCCATGTTGTCTACAGTAAGGGCTTGGTCAATGGTTTTGCCCTTGAGCCATTCTGTAGCCAGGCTTGAAGAAGCGATGGCAGAGCCGCAGCCAAATGTTTTGAATTTGGCATCGGTGATGGTGCCGGTAGCGTCGTCTACTTCAATTTGCAAACGCATTACGTCGCCGCACTCAGGAGCACCCACGAGGCCGGTACCTACATTCTTTTTTGCTTTGTCCAGTGTGCCCACATTCTTGGGGTTCTGGTAGTGGTCAATTACTTTTTCTGAGTATGCCATGGTGTTTAGTTTTTTAGTTGACTGGTTAACAGGTTGACAAGTGAAATACAAATTAGTAGAAGGTGGCCAACACTTATCAACTGGTCAACCTTCCAACTTTCCAACTCCATTAGTGGTGTGCCCACTCAATGGTATTGAGGTCGATGCCTTCTTTGAACATCTCCCACAACGGGCTCATTTCGCGGAGCTTGAGCACGGTGTTGGTGATTTGCTCAATGGTATAATCAATTTGTTCTTCGGTAGTGAAACGGCTGAGGCCAAAACGCAATGAAGAGTGGGCCAGATCGTCACCCAGGCCCAGGGCTTTGAGCACATAGCTAGGCTCGAGGCTGGCGCTGGTACAAGCCGAACCAGAGCTGAGTGCAATGTTCTTATTGAAGCCCATCAACAAACCTTCACCTTCTACATACTTAAAGCTGATGTTGCTCACATGGGGCAAACGATGAGCAGGATCGCCGTTTACGTAGGCTTCTTCTATTTTCAGCAGAGCCTGCTCCAGCTTGTCGCGGAGGCGGCTGGTATGCGCAGCATCTTTGTCCATTTCGAGGCGGGCCAGTTCGCAGGCTTTACCAAAACCTACAATGCCGGGTACGTTCAGCGTACCGCTACGCATGCCACGTTCGTGACCGCCACCGTCCATTTGGGCAGTTACTTTTACCCTTGGGTTTTTGCGGCGTACATACAGGGCACCAACGCCTTTTGGACCGTACATTTTATGGCCGGTAAATGCCATGATGTCGATGCCGTCGGCTTTTACATCTACAGGAATTTTACCCACTGCTTGTACCGCATCGCTGAACAACAATACGCCGTGCTTTTTGGCAATGGCACTGATTTCGCGGATAGGCTGAATCACACCAATTTCGTTGTTGGCGTACATGATGGCAATGAGGATGGTAGTAGGCTTAATGGCCGCTTCCAATTCTGCCAGGTCTATCAAACCACTGGGCTTTACATCGAGGTAAGTTACTTCTGCACCCTGCTTTTCGAGGTGCTTGCAGGTATCGAGCACAGCCTTGTGCTCAATGTTCATGGTGATGATGTGGTTACCCTTGCTGGCATACATTTCAAATACGCCCTTGATGCCGAGGTTGTCGCCTTCGGTAGCACCACTGGTAAAAATAATTTCTTTCGGATCAGCATTGATGAGCTGAGCTACCTGCTCACGGGCATAGTCTACGGCTTCTTCTGCCGCCCAGCCAAAAGGGTGGTTGCGGCTGGCGGCGTTGCCAAACTGTTGGGTAAAGTAAGGTACCATAGCGTCTACCACACGTGGGTCGCAAGGGGTAGTTGCATTGTTGTCGAGGTAAACAGGTAATTGAAGATTCATATTTTTCACTTGGTATTTTACGAAAATAATAGCCTGCACCGGTAGCAGGTGCTGGCTAATCAGTACTAACAACACAAATGTAGTTCATTTGGTTGCCTGCAAAAATCCAAACCCGTATGGCACAAGGCTTTTTCCACAAATCGTAAGGCTAGGATGGGGTAAATTTGCACTGACAACAAAGCCTGCCAGTCATGAAAAAAATTGAACACATCGGCATTGCCGTTTCTACCCTTGAAACTGCCATTCCTGTATACGAAGCCCTGCTCAACACCCCCTGCTACAAAACTGAGGAAGTAGCTTCAGAAAATGTAAAAACGGCCTTTTTTCAGGTGGGTCCCAATAAAATAGAGCTTTTAGAAAGTACCGACCCCGACGGCGTCATTACAAAATTCATTGGCAAAAAAGGCGAAGGCCTGCACCACATGGCCTTTGAGGTAACAGATATTTTCGCCGAAATGGAGCGGTTAAAAGCGGCGGGATTTGTGCTGCTGAATGAGCAACCCAAGCAGGGCGCAGATAATAAACTGGTTTGTTTTGTACACCCAAAAGGCACTAATGGCGTGTTGGTAGAACTTTGTCAGGAAAGGAAGAATAAGGAATGAGGAATGAGGAATGATGAATGATGAATAAGTAATGACATCGGAACCGAATGCTTTCGGTCTTTCGGACTGCAGACTTTCAACACAGCCCGCCCTAAAGGGTACTCCCCAAGGAAGGGAGAAAGCTATAGCCTTTCGGTCTCCGGACTTTAACAAGCTCAGACTTCGTCACCGACTCCGGTCTTTCCGTCTCCGGACTCCGGACTTTCGGTCTTTCGGTCTATAATCCCAATTTCTCTACCGCTTGCAGTGCCGCCATTTGGCTGGCGTCTTTTTTGTTGAATCCACGGCCGGCGGCAATCACTTCGCCATCCAGCTTTACGCCCACAATAAACAGGCGTCGGCCCCGCTCCTGCTTTTCTTCCAGTGTTTCAAAATCAATACTGCGACTTTGCTTGTTGGCCCAGCCAATAAGCTTGTTTTTGATGTTGATGTCTTGCAGTTCCAGATCATCGAGCAATAGGTGGGGCAATATGATGCGTTTGGTAACCCAACGCAATGTTTGCTTGTAGCCCTTATCTAAATAGATGGCGCCAACCAAGGCTTCCAGCGTGTTGCCAAAAATCTGGCTGTTTTTGAGGGCACTGTCAATTTTGTTGAACTGGGTAATTTTTTTCACCCCCATTTTAAGGGCAATATCATTGAGCATTTGTCGGTTTACCATTTTACTCCGCATTTCCGTCAAAAAGCCTTCGCCTTTTTTAGGATAGCGCATAAACAGGTAATCAGCTACCACTGCACTCAAAATAGCATCGCCCAAATATTCGAGGCGTTCGTTGTTTTCTTCGGCAGTTTCTTTTACCGAGCGGTGGCTCAGTGCCGTCAGGTACAGTTCTACGTTGCCTGGTTTAAAACCAAGCACATTTTTCAGCTGCTCCCTGAAATTTTCCCGATGCTTATCGGTGCTAAATAAATCGGTAATCCAACTCACACAACAGACGTAATTAAGAAATGAAAATAGCCATGCTGCTGCGCCTTATGCTACAAACTTCTTCACAATCACACAAGCATTGTGCCCGCCAAAACCAAAGGTGTTGCTCAGCGCAGCATTTACCGTACGGTATTGTGCTTTATTGAAGGTGAAGTTTAAGCGTGGATCCAGTTCAGGATCATCGGTAAAGTGATTAATGGTGGGAGGAACCACATCATGCAACACAGCTTGTATGCAGGCTACTGTTTCTATTACGCCTGCGGCACCCAGGCAGTGGCCGGTCATAGATTTGGTGGCACTGATGTTGAGCTTGTAGGCGTGTTCGCCAAAAACAGCTTGTATGGCTTTTACCTCGGCACCATCACCAATGGGGGTAGATGTACCGTGGGTATTGATGTAGTCAATTTCTTCGGGGCGCATGCCGGCATCGGCCAAGGCTGCCAGCATTACATGCTTGGCACCCAACCCTTCGGGGTGAGGGGCGGTAATATGATAGGCATCGGCACTGGCTCCGCTACCGGCGAGTTCGCAAATAATGCGGGCACCACGGGCCTGAGCATGTTCCAGGCTTTCGAGGATCAGGGCACCGGCACCTTCTCCCATTACAAAACCATCGCGGTCTTTGTCGTAAGGACGGCTGGCTGTTTCGGGGCTGTCGTTGCGTTCGCTCATGGCCTTCATAGAGTTAAAGCCACCAACACCTGCTTCGCTAATCACCGCTTCGGAGCCACCAGCCAAAATCACATCGGCCTTGCCTGCCCGAATGAGGTCGAGGGCTACGCCAATGGCATTGGTAGAAGAAGCACAAGCACTGGTAACAGCAAAGTTGGGACCACGCAAACCATGCCGCATCGAAATTTGGCCTGCAGCAATGTCCAAAATCATTTTGGGAATAAAGAAGGGATTGAAACGAGGCGTTCCATCGCCTTTGGCGAAATTGATTACTTCTTCCTGAAAGGTGATGAGGCCACCAATACCGCTGGCAAAAATGACACCGGCACGGTCTACGTCTATATTGTCTTTATTCAAACCGGCGTCTGCCATGGCCTGGTCGCTTACTACCAAAGCCAACTGACAATACCGGTCGAGTTTACGAGCTTCCTTTCGGTCGAGATAGTCCTGCGGGTCAAAATTTTTCAGTTCGCAAGCAAAACGGGTTTTGAATTTCGATGCATCGAAAAGGGTGATGGGACCAGCGCCACTTACACCATTTACCATGTTTTGCCAAGTATCTGCTACTGTATTTCCCAAGGCGCTGAGGGCACCAATGCCGGTAACTACTACTCTTTTTTGGCTCATAAACAATCGGATATCTGCTGAATAAAAAATGGGGAACACACCTCTGGCGCATGCCAAAAAAGGAGTGTTCCCAATAAGATTAAAGAAAACGATTACTTGGCGTGTTCTTCCAGGTATGTTACAGCCTGACCTACCGTTGTAATTGTTTCTGCCTGCTCGTCGGGGATAGAAATGTTGAATTCTTTTTCAAATTCCATGATGAGCTCTACGGTATCCAAAGAATCGGCACCGAGATCGTTGGTGAATGAAGCTTCTGTAGTTACTTCTGCTTCGTCAACACCAAGCTTGTCGACAATTATTTTCTTTACTCGAGTTGCGATGTCGCTCATGATATGAGATTTTAGTACGGCGCAAAAATAGAGTTTTTGAGAAACAAACAAATAAACCTCCCTTTTTGTGTACAACTGATTGGGGAAACTTCGCCAATGGCTGCTTGTTGCAGGCTAAAAAGATGTGTTGTTTCACCGCTTTTGCTTGTTTGAATTCCTGTAATTTCGCTTCCCCTCATCAGCCGGCAACGGCTTTCACACCTGCTTCCTAGCATTTTCATTCCCTGTTGTAGCCCCTGTCAGGCTCAACTTACAGATTTATCATAGCAAGCAAAAAGGAGGCTGAAAACGTGAACAACTCAGTCCTATTGCCTGCAAAAACATATTCAGGTGAAAGCAATCATTCCCGTAGCGGGAGCCGGCACCAAACTCCGGCCACATACATATACACAGCCAAAAGCATTGATTCCCATTGCCGGCAAAACCATCCTCAGCTTTATTGTAGATCAACTGCAGGAAGCCGGTGTAAAAGAATACATCTTTATAGTAGGCTACCTCGGCGAAAAAATCAGGGACTTTGTACAACAAGCATACCCGCATTTGCAAACGCATTTTGTATACCAAAATGAACGTCAGGGTACCGGCCACGCCATTTTGCTTTCGCAAGACATTGTACAAGATGACGAACTTATAGTAGTACTGGGCGACACTATTTGTGAGTATGACGTAAAAGATGTGGTGAACAGCCTGGTGAGTATGCTCGGCATTAAAAAGGTAGATGACCCCCGCAGTTTTGGTGTAGCCGAGCTCGACGATGATGGCCATGTAGAACGGGTGGTGGAAAAACCAGCTATTCCCAAAAGCAATATGGCCCTGGTGGGTATCTATAAAATCAGGGAAACCCATTTATTGTTTGAATGCCTGCACCAAATTTTATCGCAAGACATACGTACCAACGGTGATTATAACCTTACTGATGCATTGCAATGTATGATTGGTAAAGGAGCCAATTTTAAAGGCTTTCGGGTGCAAAACTGGTTCGACTGCGGTAAGAAAGAAACCTTGCTGGAAAGCAACGCCACCCTGCTCAAAAAAAATGGCGGCAATGTAAATCCGTTACAACACACGTTTGAAAACACTATCATCATTCCGCCGGTGAGCATTGCTCCGGGTTGCAGCATCAAAAATTCTATCATTGGTCCGCATGTGGCCATCGGCAGCAACACCACGGTCAACTATTCCATCATCCGCGACAGCATTATTGGTTCGTACACCAACCTGTTTGAAGTAGTGCTCGACAACAGCCTGATTGGTAGCGATGCCAGTGTAAAAGGCCTGAGCCGAAGCCTCAACATTGGCGACAATACTGAGATTGACTTTGGGTAATATTTTGAAACGAAAAGCCGCAAGGTAGCTAAGGATTTTACCACAGAGAAGCACAGGCAACAGAAGGCATCTATTCTGAATAAATTCGTGTCATTCGTGATTATCGAGTGTATTCCAATTTGTGCTTTACTCATTCGTGAAAGTTGGTTAATCCGTGTTTCACTAAATTGCCTGCATGCAAAACAGAATCATCTCTTTATTCGATATTGAATTACCCATCATTCAGGCCGGTATGATTTGGGCCAGCGGCTGGCGACTGGCCAGTGCCGTAGGCAATGCCGGCGGCCTTGGCATGCTAGGCGCCGGCAGCATGTATCCTGAAGTGTTACAATCACATATCCGCCAATACAAAGCCGCCAGCAGTAAGCCCTTTGCCGTAAATCTGCCGCTGCTTTATCCCGATATCGACAAGCACATTCAAATAATTATTGAAGAAAAAGTGCCCATCGTTTTTACCAGCGCCGGCAATCCAAAAACATGGACGGGTATGCTGAAAAGTAATGGCATAAAAGTGGTGCATGTAGTAAGCAGCAGCAAGTTTGCACTAAAGGCACAAGAAGCAGGCTGTGATGCAGTGGTGGCTGAAGGTTTTGAAGCCGGTGGCCACAACGGCCGTGAAGAAACCACCACGTTGGTGCTCATTCCTGCTGTAGCAAAAGCGGTAGACATACCGGTGATTGCAGCCGGTGGCATTGGCACCGGTGCACAAATGGCCGCTGCGTTATGCCTGGGTGCAGAAGCCGTACAGGTAGGCAGCCGCTTTGTGGCCAGCCACGAAGCCAGCAGCCACGAGGCTTTTAAGCAAGCCGTGGTGCAAGCACAAGAAGGCGACACCAAACTCATGCTGAAAACCCTAACGCCAGTCAGATTGCTGAAAAACGAATTTTACCAGGCTGTTGAAGCTGCCGAAAACAATGCTGCCGGCAAAGAAGAACTTGCCGCATTGCTGGGCCGCGGCCGTGCCAAAAAAGGCATGTTTGAAGGTGATATGCAAGAAGGAGAACTGGAAATTGGTCAGGTGAGTGCTTTAATCAATAGCATACAACCAGCTGCAGCAATTGTGCACGAACTCTGGCAAGATTGCCAACGCAGTTTGCAACAAACAGCTACTGCGTTTACATCCAATTTGAAAATTGGCTAATGGAAAGGCAATAACAAATAAGCAATAAAGAATAAGAAATAAGGAAATACAAACAGCCATCACAAGTCTATTCAACTCGTGAACCCCTCGAACACTGGAACGCTGGAACTTTTGAAAGCTCAAACTTGTGAACTCGTAAACTTGTAAACTTACCAACTTCCTTACCCCATGCAACACCTCAAAGTCATAGCCTTCGACGCCGATGATACCCTCTGGGTAAACGAACCTTACTTCCGCGAAACGGAAGATAAGTTTTGCGCCCTGCTCGAAGATTTTATGCCGCTGCATACAGCGCAAAAAGCACTGTTTCAGATGGAAATGAAAAACCTGAAACTCTATGGCTACGGCGTAAAAGGCTTTATGCTCAGCATGATTGAATCTGCTTTGGAAATCAGCAACCATCAGGCAAAGCCTCTCGTGTATGAAAAGATATTGGCTTTCGGAAAAGAGCTGTTGGAAAAGCCGATAGAACTACTGCCGGGCGTAGAAGAGGTCTTGGAGAAATTACAACCACACTACCGCATTGTGGTAGCTACCAAAGGCGACCTGCTCGATCAGGAACGCAAACTCAAAAAAAGTGGTTTGGAAAAATATTTTCACCACATCGAAATCATGAGCGACAAGCAGGTGGCCGATTATGAGAAACTCATCCGCCATTTAGACATTCAGCCTTCTGAGTTCATGATGATTGGCAACTCACTGAAAAGCGATGTGCTGCCGG
Source organism: Phnomibacter sp. (assembly GCF_036803085.1). Classification (NCBI taxonomy): domain Bacteria; kingdom Pseudomonadati; phylum Bacteroidota; class Chitinophagia; order Chitinophagales; family Chitinophagaceae; genus Phnomibacter; species Phnomibacter sp. Next base: position 175,099 of record NZ_DAIRUZ010000002.1, read on the forward strand.
TGCTCGAAATGGGTGGTCATGCGGTGCATGTACCCTTTCATACCATATGGGAGCACGAACGCATCGACCACCAGGTGGAGCACAAAAATTTTATTCAGGTGGAGCATGCCAATGAGCTCTTATCGGTTTTGATAAAACCCTGACGAAAGCGCCGAATGCTGTAGTAATGTTTCGATTTTGAGGCAAAAACATTGACAACATCTTTTCAAATGCGCAGACTGCTTAATTTTCACACCTTAAAAGACAAGCAGTCATATGAAGGATGTAAAAATTTTACTGAGCGAAGATGAAATGCCCCGGCACTGGTACAATATCCAGGCCGATATGCCCAACAAGCCATTGCCACCCTTGCACCCCGGCACCAAAAAGCCGGTGGGCCCGCAAGATCTGGCACCGCTTTTTCCCATGGAACTTATCAAGCAGGAAGTAAGTCAGGACCCATGGATTGAAATACCCGACGAAGTGCGGGACATTTACCGCCAGTGGCGCCCCTCGCCATTGTTCAGGGCACGCCGGTTAGAAAAGCTGCTGGATACACCCGCTAAGATTTACTACAAATACGAAGGGGTGAGTCCCAGTGGCAGCCACAAAACCAACACAGCAGTTGCACAGGCTTATTACAACAAACAAGAAGGGGTAAAACGCATCACTACCGAAACAGGTGCGGGCCAGTGGGGCACTGCACTCAGTATTGCCTGCCAAATGTTTGGCATCGAATGCGAAGTGTACATGGTGCGCATCAGCTTTGAGCAAAAGCCATACCGCAAAGCACTCATGAATGCCTTTGGTGCCAAAGTATTCAGCTCTCCCACCAACCTTACCAATGCCGGCCGGCACATACTTGCTACCGACCCCAACACAGCGGGCAGCCTGGGCATTGCCATCAGCGAAGCCATTGAAATGGCTGTGCAAGATGAGCATACAAAATATGCATTGGGCAGTGTGCTCAACCACGTACTCATGCACCAAACCATCATTGGGCAAGAGTGCTTATTACAATTAGAAAAAGCCGGCGACTATCCCGATATCGTGATTGCACCGCTGGGCGGCGGCAGCAATTTTGCGGGCATGGCCTTTCCGTTTTTGCGTCACAATTTGGTGGATGGCAAACAAACCCGTTGCATAGCTGTAGAGCCCGCCAGTTGCCCCAAACTTACGCAGGGCGAATTCCGCTACGACTTTGGCGACTCTGCAGGTTATACCCCATTGCTGCCCATGTACACCTTGGGCCACAACTTTCGGCCCGCAGCCATACATGCCGGTGGCCTGCGCTACCATGGCGCCAGTGTATTGTGCAGCCAGCTGCTGAAAGATGGTTTGATTGAAGCCAAAGCCCTGCAACAATTGGAGTGCTTCGAAGCAGGTATTCAGTTTGCCAAGGCAGAAGGCATTATTCCGGCACCGGAAGCTAACCATGCTGTGGCGCAAGCCATCCGCGAAGCAAAGCTGTGCAAAGAATCGGGTGAAAGCAAAACCATTCTCTTCAACCTTTGCGGCCATGGCCACCTCGACCTGCAGGCCTACAACGACTACTTCGATGGTAAGTTGCAAGACCACTACCTCACCGAAGAAGAACTGAAAGGTAGTTTGAAAGAATTGGCCGACTACCCGCCGGTTGCATAACTGCACTTTCGTGATACAATAACAAAAAGGCTGAAGCAAACACTTCAGCCTTTTGTTTTATTCATCAATGAGCATTAGTCTTTTCTAAAAGCCCATTTCCACATTTCTTTCAGTGTTACTTTTTTTCCGTACATCAAAATGCCTGTGCGGTAAATTTTGGCACTCAGCCAGGTAGTACCCAAAAAGCCCAACACCAGCGATACCATGCTCAACGCCAGTTGCCAGTAAGGCACTGTACCCGGTACGCCAAAGGGCAGGCGGGCCATCATTACAATGGGTGAGCTAAACGGAATGATACTGGCCCAGGTAGCCAAGGCACTTTCGGGACGAGTTACCGCATTCATCATAATGACAATACTGAAAATAATGGGCATGGTAATGGGCATCATCAGGCTTTGTGCATCCTGCGGATCTTCATTTACTGCACTACCTACGGCCGCAAACAACGCTGCATAAAACAGGTAGCCAAATACAAAGTAGAACAAGAAACAACCTACAATGAACCACCAGTTAACGCTGCTCAATGTATGCTTAGCTTCAGCAAAAGCCATGGTAGCCTGATTGGCCTGAACAGCCATGCCCGCACCGGGTACACCTTTGTTCATGGCATTTACCTGCTCCATTACTTCGGCGGGTACAAACAGCCCAATGAGAGACGTGAGTCCCACAATGAGCAACACCCACAACACAAACTGCGTAACACCCACCGCACCAATGCCAATGATTTTTCCCAGCATTAACTGCTTTGGCTTTACGCTGCTCACCACCACTTCGGCTATGCGGTTGGTTTTTTCTTCCATCACACCACGCATTACCATGGCGCCGTACAAAAACAACGTAATGTAAATGAGAAAGCCTGCGCCATATCCCACTGCATACGCCACGCCGCTATTACCGGCTTTTACTTCGCTGCCGCCATCAAGCACTTTGTTGTCGAAGCCCACTTCTTTGGCCTGGCTGCGGATAGAATCATAAGCAGCTTTACTCATGCCGCCCTGCTGTGTAACCATGCGGGTTTCAATAGCATCGTTCAGCCTGCGGCGAATGCTGCCTTCGGTAATAACGCTCAGGTTTTTTCTGGTGTAAATTTCGAAGCGTTCTGTGGTGCTGTTCATGCCGTTGCCCGGCGCCAACAGTACAGCAGAATAACCTTTCGACAATAAAGAAGTATCTGCACCGGGCAAAAACTCAAATTTGAGTTGCTCGCCGGGCTCCAGAAATTCTTTGAGCAAACCGTTCTTATCAGCCACTGCAATTTTTTCCTGCTGCACATTTTTTACCGTCATAAAAATGACAGCCGCAATAATGCCTGCCAGTAAAATCGGTGTCAGAAAAGTACTGAGAACAAAAGTTTTTTTGGATACCCTGGTCAGGTATTCCCGTTTGATGATTAACCAGGTTTTATTCATAGAAAATAAGCTTGTAGGTAAAAGAAAAAGTGAAGGGCATTACAACGATGCATCAAACTTGCGGGCAGTGGGCGTGCCTTCTACAATTTTGATGAAGATGTCGTTGAGAGAAGGCAGAATTTCATTGAAGGATTGAATAGACACACCCTGCTGAATGAGGTATTGCAGCACTTCGTTGTTGCTCACACCGTCTTGCAGTTTGATGATGGCTTTCTGGTCTTTTTGCCCAATGACATTAAAGAGAGGCGTTTGCCATTGCCCTGCATCGGCAGCAGCACCTACAGCAAACAGATGTTCTTTAAAGTCTTGCTTTACCTGATCCACGGTGCCGTCCAGTACTTTTTTGCCTTTGTTTACCAGCACTATTTGTTTACAGATTTCTTCTACCTGCTCCATGCGGTGTGTAGAAAAAATAATAGTAGCACCTTCCTGTGCCAAACGGAAAATTTCGTCTTTAATAAGGTTAGCATTCACCGGATCGAGACCGCTGAATGGTTCATCGAGAATGATCAGTTTGGGGCGGTGCAGTACGGTGGTTACAAACTGCAGTTTCTGGCTCATACCCTTGCTCAGGTCTTCAACTTTTTTGTTCCACCAGCTTTCCATTTCGAGGCGTACAAACCAGTCTTTAATAGCGGCCATGGCATCGGCACGGCTCATGCCCCGCAGCTGTGCCAGATACAGTGCCTGCTCACCAATTTTCATTTTTTTGTACAAGCCTCTTTCTTCGGGCATGTAACCAATCTGGGCAATATCTTCTTCCGGCTGAAACTTGCGGCCATCAAAACTGATGCTGCCAGCGTCGGGAAAAAAGATACCCGTAATCATACGGATGAGCGTGGTTTTGCCGGCGCCATTGGGCCCGAGCAAACCAAAGATGCTACCCGGTGCAATGGAGAAAGAAATGTCGTCGACGGCTTTTTGCGAAGCAAAATGCTTCACCAGGTGATTGACCTCTAGAATGTTCATAAGTGATAGGTTGGAGCCATGAAGATAGGCACTACCTCTACTCACTTCATCTTTCTACACCAGTGGTTGCAGCGGCTTATCAGTTACAATAGCGCAGTAGGAATTGCAATACATGCCCCGCTACTTTACAGGCCATTGCGCCGGGTCATTGCTATGAAAGCGATTGTCGAACGAAAGCCATAACCATTTTTTGCTCCCTTTTATTCTGTACCATTTTTCTGCCACAATGCGGCCTTTGGCATCGTATTCAAAATACAAGTAAATGAAGGGGTCTTGCTTGTATGAAATACTGGCGCCATTTACAGCAGCGCCCTTTTCCTGCATCAATTCGATAGTATAACGAGCCTCAATGCTGTTGTAGCTATCTGTTACACGAACGGCATATTTATCCAGCTTCAATTCATCGGGTATCCATTGAATTGTTTTTTCATTAGCCACATTTTTACTCACCCTTATCCGGGATAATTTATTGTTGAAGCCCATTTGATATTCGTACATCTCTGGCTTTTGTAACAGTAAAAGATGAACGTCGAATGGCAGGATAGAATCTGCCATGAAATTCTGGCCTTCATCATCCATGGCATCTGTAAAACTGCCCCGCCAGTTGTAGTTGAGGATTACACTGGGACCTGCTTTGCCGTCAGCATCATAGGTAGTAACCACCCGTTGGCGAATAATATTGTCGAGATAATTAATGGAGTCTTTGTATTTAATGCCCACACCATTGAGTGTAGCAACTCCTCCGGCTGGGCCAATTATTTTTTGCCCAAGACCATACAACAAAATCGCATCTACACCTTCGGCCTTTCCAAGCTCCTGCAGTTTGCTGATGAGTTCGTTTGTTTCTACCGAAATATCAGCACTCACTTCTACAATATGCGTAGCGATATACGGCTGCGTTGGTTTGCTGTCGGGTAAAAATATGGCAGGTGTTTTGCCAGTATATACCAATGGCAACGGATGCAGCGAAGCAGGTGTACGTACAATAGTTGTTTGCGCATGCAATACAGTAGCAGCAAGGCACAACAAGATGCCGGAAATGAGCTCTCTCATACAACAGAATTTACAGAGCAAGTAACAGCGATTGGCAATGCCACTGCGCCAGCAAAACGTTAATCGTAGCGAAAGAAAACGCTAATGTTATGCAGCGAAAATAGGAACGAATTATTGGTAAACACCCGCTATTTTTTTCACGGTGTTCTCGCCATCCATGGCAGCACTTACAATGCCACCGGCATAGCCAGCACCTTCGGCACAGGGGTACAAGCCTTTAATCTGCGGATGTGCATGCGTATCGGCCAAGCGAGGAATGCGAACTGGTGAACTGGTGCGGCTTTCCGTAGCTACCAATACTGCTTCGTTGGTATAATAGCCTTTCATTTTTTTACCAAAAGCCTGCACTCCTTCCCGCAGGGCATCGGCTACAAAACGGGGTAATACCGAGCTCACATCGGCGGCGGTAATGCCCGGTAAATAAGAACAATCGGGCAAATCGCCGGAAGCTTTGCGTTGCACAAAATCTACCATACGTTGTGCCGGTGCTACCAACTTGCCGCCACCTGCAGCATACGCTTTACGTTCTACGTATTGCTGCAAATACATCATGCCCAATGGCGATTCCAATACCGACTTCGGCATGTCCATCACCTGCGAAAAATCTTTGTAAATATGCGGCACATCATTGAGGCGAATTTCCACCACAGTACCACTATTGGCATAAGGATTATTGCGTTTGCTGGGGCTCCAGCCATTCACCACAATTTCGCCGGGTGCAGTAGCGGCCGGCGCAATAATACCACCGGGACACATGCAAAAAGAAAACACGCCACGGCCCGCAGCCTGGTGCACCAAACTGTAAGAAGCCGGTGGTAAAAATTCGCTGCGAATGAGGCAATGATACTGTGCCGCATCAATCACCGTTTGCGGATGCTCAATGCGAACGCCCAATGCAAATGGCTTTGCTTCAATGGCAATGCCTTGCTGATGCAACATTTGAAAAACATCACGGGCAGAATGACCTGTGGCCAACAAACAATGATCGGCTTTCATCACATCGCCATTGGCCGTTTGCACTGCGGTGAATCGATCACCATCAATATGCAACTTCACCACTTTGCTATTGAAATGAACTTCGCCGCCATGTGCTTCAATCGTTTCACGTATGGCGGTAATGATATGCGGCAATTTATTGGTACCAATATGCGGATGCGCTTCGTATAAAATACGTTCATCAGCACCATAATTTACGAGCAGTTGCAATATGCGGTGTACATCGCCCCGCTTGGTGCTGCGGGTGTAGAGTTTACCATCGCTGTAGGTGCCGGCACCACCTTCACCAAAACAATAATTACTTTCTGCATTTACTTCGCCCTGCTTGTTCATGGCGGCCAGGTCGCGGCGGCGGCTGCGTACATCTTTACCCCTTTCGAGCACAATGGGTTTGATGCCATGCTCCAAACAGCACATGGCGGCAAACAAGCCTGCGGGGCCGGCGCCAACAATTACCATGCGTTTATCGGCATGGCGAACATCGTGATGTTGAATGTGCAATGCTGGCCGCTCCAGAAAAGGTTCGTTGATGTAAGCCTGCACCTGCAGGTTCATCCAAACAGTTTTGCTGCGGGCATCAATAGATTGGCGGCGGATATAATACCCCGTAACCGCCGAAACCTTTACACCGGCTTCGGCAGCTATCAGTTGGGTAATGCGTTGTGTATCGGCAGCTTCCTGAGGAAGCACCTTCATGTTGAGGAGCTGTTGCATGTACTCGTGTTAGGTAGTTATCCTAAAAAACGGTGAGAGAAATTAGAACGGCAAATCGTCGGCACCCATGTCTGGTGTGGGCGGATCAATGAACTGATCGGGAGCCGAACCTTGTGCGCCAGATTGCACAAAGCCTTCAATACGCCAGGCATCGAGGTTGGTGATGTAATTTTCACGACCATCCTTCATCCACTTGGTGCCTTTGATGTTGAAATGCACTTTTACTTCTTCACCTAATTTAAATTTATCCAGCAATGCAGTTTTATCCTGCACACATTGAAACTTAGCGTAGTTAGTGATGGTTCGGCTGCCAATATCTTCTGTTTTCTCTACCACAAATTCACGGGTTTTGAAAGTTTCGCTGCGCTGCATTACAGGATAAATGGCGGCAATTTTGCCAGTCAGTTCGTAAGACATGAAATGTTGAAATTTTTGGGCAAGTTCTTTGACAGCTATCAAAAAAACGGGCCTGTTGTAATGGAAAGTTTGGCGCCAAAACTACGGGCATTTTTTATTTTCTATTTTTTATTGAGAAAACAAACCGGAATCAGCTATCCCTATTGATTTGCACTGCATTTTTGCAGGCTCTTATGAAACCACTGTTCCGCTATTTTTTGATACTGGCATTAGGCTGGCAAAGCTGTGCCCCCTCCTATTATCAGGCGGGCCAAATGGCCTACACCCGATACGACATCAAACCCGGGAAAAAAGACAGCAGCGTACAGCAGCTGATGGCGCCCTATGCGCAGCAAATCAACAGCACCATGACGGCGGTGATTGGCGAACTCACCAGCACCCTCGAAAAAAAGCAAAGCGACAATACCCTCGGCTACTTCATGACCGATGCTTTTTTGAGTGAATCAAAAAAAGTATTTCAACAGCCCGTAGACATTGCCTTGATGAACTTTGGTGGCATTCGTTCGCCTGCCATGCAAAAGGGCAACATTACCGTGGGCACGATTTACGAACTGATGCCCTTTGATAACCTGATGGTATTGGTGACTATGAGTGGTACAGAATTGCAGCAGTTGCTCAATCATGTAGCTGGCCGTGGTGGCTGGCCCATTAGCGGCGGCAGCTACAACATTCAAAACAAACAAGCGGTGGATGTACGCATTGCTGATGCAGCATTGCAACCCAACAAACAATACACCGTAGCCCTCAGCGATTATGTAGCCAATGGTGGCGATGACTGCAGCATGCTTACCAAACTGAAGCAAATCAACAAAGGCTATTTGCAACGCGATGCCTTGATTGATTATGTAAAAAGCCTGACGGCTGCCGGTAAAAAGCTGGACATACCTGCTGGCAAGCGTGTCAACATTCTCTAATTTTTGCTCAACCCCTTTCGGCTGTTATGAATAGAAGACATTTTTTGACACAATCGACGCTGGCTGCCGGTAGCCTGCTGCTGCCCAACTGGAGCATGGCCGAAGACAATGCCACACAACAGCTGGTGATTTTGCACACCAATGATGTGCACAGCCGCATCGATCCTTTTCCAATGGATGGTGGCCGCAACCAGGGATTGGGCGGCGTGGCCAGTCGTGCTGCTGTGATTAATGAAATACGCAGCCAGCACGAACATGTGCTGCTGCTCGATGCCGGCGATATTTTTCAGGGTACACCCTATTTCAACCTGTACAAAGGCGAACCCGAGATTAAAGCCATGGCCGCCATGCAATACGATGCCTGCACCATGGGCAACCACGACTTTGATGCCGGCCTCGACAATTTTGCTACTCAACTACAGCATGCTGCTTTTCCAGTGCTCGTCAGCAACTACGATTTCACCGGTACCGCCATGGAATACAAGGCGCTGCCTTATAAAATATTCAAGAAAGGAAGATTGAAAATTGGTGTATTTGGCGTAGGCATTGAACTGGAAGGTTTGGTGCCTGAAAATTTATATGGCAAAACCATTTATCAGGACCCGATTGTAAAAGCCAACGAAACTGCAGACTTGCTGAAGCGCAAAGAAAAGTGCGACATGATTATTTGCCTGAGCCACCTGGGCTACGATTACAGAGGCAGCAAAAAAGTAAGCGATAAAATATTAGCAGCAGAAACACAGTATATCGACCTGATAATAGGCGGACATACACATACGTTTATGGCTGAACCTGAGCTGGTAAAAAACAAACAAGGCAGCGATGTACTCATCAATCAGGTGGGTTTTGGCGGCCTTATTTTGGGTCGCTTAGATTACGTTTTTTCTGACACAAATAAGAAAAAGTTTTTTGGAAGCAAATCGATCTCCATTGCGAAAAAAACTGACATCTAAAAAATTTTTTTTTCAACAGAAAGAGTTGATATTCGCTTTATCCTCACTTATTCACAGTCATGCAGAACAGTATACTGTAAATATGTGAACCACCAACAAAGGATTCTTAGTAACTCTACAAATTGCTATCCGAAGAAATGACGAAGACTTGCGAAATAGTTTGGCAAAATTGTCTGGAAATAATAAAGGACATCGTTGATTGGCAACATTTCAAAACCTGGTTCGAACCCATCACTCCCGTATCACTCAAAAATAAAGTTCTCACCATTCAGGTACCAAGCCAGTTCTTTTATGAATATATTGAAGAACACTATGTAAACCTGCTTGCAAAAACACTCAAACGTGAACTTGGCAAAGAAGCAAGATTGGAATACCGCATCATGGTGGACAGTGGCAATAGCTCACACCAACCACAAACGGTAGACCTGCCGACCAACAACATCAAATTGTATAATAACAATGTAATGGACTTTCCACTGGTGACGACAAATCCTGTAAAGAATCCATTCGTGATTCCCGGCCTCAAAAAGATTCAGATTGATCCACAACTGAATCCTACTTACACCTTCGAAAGTTTTATTGAAGGCGATTGTAACCGTGTGGCTCGTCGTGCCGGCAAAACCGTAGCCGACAAGCCCGGCGCCAACTCATTCAACCCACTCGTTATTTATGGTGGCGTTGGTTTGGGTAAAACGCATTTGGCGCAGGCCATTGGCAACGAAGTAAAAAAGCAACACCCTAATAAAGTAGTGTTGTATGTAAGCAGCGAAAAGTTTATCAACCAGTTTCAGGATCATAGCCGTAACAACGCTATCAACGACTTCATTCATTTTTATCAACTCATCGATATCCTGATTATTGACGACGTGCAGTTTTTTGCCCGTGCCGAAAAATCTCAGGATGCTTTCTTTGCCATCTTCAACCACCTGCACCAGAGTGGCAAGCAGCTGGTACTTACATCAGACAAAGCCCCCAAAGACCTCGATGGTTTGCAGGAGCGTTTGCTGAGCCGTTTCCGTTGGGGCCTCAGCGCCGATTTGCAAATGCCGGACTACGAAACCCGCATTGAAATTCTGGAACGCAAAATGAAAAACGATGGCCTTGACATGCCACGTGAAGTAGTAAAGTATCTCGCCTATAATATCAATACCAACATTCGTGAACTCGAAGGTGCGTTGATTAGCCTGTTGGCTCAATCATCGCTCAATAAACGCGAAATTGATTTGGAACTGGCGAAGAAAGTATTGCGCAACCACATCAAAACCAGCAGCAAAGAAATTACCATCGAAAATATTCAGAAGATGGTATGCGAATACTTTGATGTGCCATACGAAAAACTGCAGCAAAAAACCCGGAAACGGGAAATTGTGCAGGCTCGTCAGATTACCATGTATCTCGCCAAAGCTTTTACCAAAAACTCACTCAAAACCATTGGGGAGCATTTTGGTGGCCGCGACCATACTACTGTTATTCACAGCTGCCAAACGGTAAAAGACCTGATGGACACCGACAGCGTTTTCAAAGAAAACGTACTCGAATTGACGCAGAAAGTGCAACTGGCTGCATTGTAATTACAACAGCCTTTTCCATAGACCAAGCGGTCGCCTCTTACCGGGGCGACCGCGTTTGTTATCGGCGGTTAATTATGGTTAATACCTTAAACGTTAGGGATAGGCGCTGGTCATTGTATTGTCTCTTGATTATAACACACAAAAAAACAATACCATGAAAAAGACAATGCTCCTGATGCTTCCCTTCTTTGTAGCCATAGTGGCCATAGCTCAACCACCACACCCCGCTGGCAAGCCCGGCAAAGGCCCGGGCGGCAAAGCAGGTATGGAAATGATGAAAGACATTGACCTGACGCCGGAACAAAAAGTGGCTATGCAAAAGCTGCAAGATGAATTGCGCCAGCAAATGCAAGCCCTCAACCGCAATGAAAGCATTACGGTAAAAGAACAACGCGACCGCCGCGAAGCCTTGCTGAAAAAACACAAAGAAGCGGTAGACAAACTGCTGACAGCCGATCAGAAAAAACAACTGGCCGACAAACGTGCCAAGGCCCGTGCCAAAGCGGGTGAAATGCAAGCGCAATACCTGGCCAAAATGGCCGACAAACTACAACTCAGCACAGAGCAGGTAGCCAAAGTGAAAGCCAGCCATACAACGGTAAAAACAAAAATGGATGCAGTGCTGAAAAACGACAAACTGAGCCGCGAAGAACGCAAAGCCAGCATGGATAAAATTAAAGCTGAACATGAACAAGCCATGGCAAGCATTTTAAACGCCGACCAACTGAAGCAGTGGAAAGAACTGCGTCAGCAAGGGCCAAAGCCGGGCATGCACAAAGGCGGCAAGGGCATGCATCGTCATCATGAAGGCATGCGCAATGGTCCGACCGCTGCCAAGTAAACAGTAACGTTTCCTTTATTACAGCCGGCTGCATAATGCAGCCGGCTGTTGTTTTACCATACCCTTACCATGGCTGGCCAAAGCCATGTTTGTTTGCTGGCCACAATAGAAGCATCTTTGCAGCACTGCACAAAAGCAGCATCCATGGGTAATTTTGATAAATTTTCGAAGAAAGAAATAACCGGGGCCAAAAAGAAAGAGGCTTACAGGCAAGACAAACGTCAGGCCAAACAAGAAACCGCCGCTTTTTTTAAAGCCAAAAAAGCACAACAAAAAAAGGGCAGCATTCCTGTGGATGCCTTTGAAAAGAAAGGGCCGGTGGCTGCTAAAAAAACGGTGGACAAAAAAGCTGTAGACAGCAAAGGCATAAAGCCTGAGTTGAAAATCGGGGCCGCATCAAATAACAGCGCCGTGCCTTTGGAAGATCAGATGCCCCTCAATAAATACCTGGCTCATGGTGGCATTTGCAGCCGCCGCGATGCTGCTATAATGGTAAAAGAAGGCAAGGTGAAAGTGAACGGGCAAGTGGTACTGGAACCCGCCTACAAAGTGCAGCCCGACGATATCATTATTGCCAATGGTAAAAAAGTACAACGCATAAAAAACCTGGTGTACATTTTACTGAACAAACCCAAAGATTTCATTACCACTGCCAGCGACGATAAAGGCCGCAAAACAGTGATGGACATTATAAAAACGGCTACCACAGAGCGGGTGTATCCCGTAGGCCGGCTCGACAGAAATACAACGGGCGTTATGCTGCTCACCAACGACGGAGATCTGGCACAGCAGCTCACCCATCCAAAATTTGAGATCAAAAAAATATACGAAGCCAAGCTGGATAAACCCATGACAAAGGCCGACCTTGACCAACTGGTACAAGGCATGACATTAGAGGATGGCCCCATTGCTGCCGACTCTGCTGCCTACGCCGACCCATCCGATAAATCGGTGATTGGTGTAGAAATTCACAGTGGCCGCAACCGAATTGTACGCCGCATGTTTGAGCACCTCGGCTACGATGTAAAAAACCTCGACCGGGTGATGTTTGCCAACCTCACCAAGAAAAATGTAGACCGCGGCAAATGGCGTTACCTCTCAGAAAAAGAAGTACGCTTGTTGAAGTATTTTCAAAAGAGTAAAAAATGATTGTAGCGTTATTGGGCGCCACCGGTCTTACCGGGCAGCTTACCCTCGAAAGGTTGCTGCAACATGATGCTGTTACTTCAGTCATCGTGTTTGGCAGAAGGCCATCGCCTGTAACGCACCACAAATTGCAGCAGTTTCAACTGCAGGCACTGCCAGATACATTGCCAACTGTTGATGCCTTCATCTGCTGCATTGGCACCACCATTAAGAAAGCTGGCAGCAAAGCAGCATTTATTGAAGTGGACAGAACCTTGCCTGTACAACTGGCTACACAACTGCATGCACGTGGTTGCAGTTGCATGGCTGTGGTTTCTTCTATGTCCGCTTCGCCTTCTTCACCGTTTTTTTATACACGTGTAAAAGGCGATATGGAAGAAGACCTGAAAAAAATTGGCTTCACTTCATTACACATACTACGTCCTTCTATCATTGACGGCTCAAGACAGGAAAGCCGACCGATGGAAAAGTTTGGTTTGGCATTTACCAAACTCATGCATCCGCTGATGATGGGTTCGCTCCGGCATTACAAAGCCATTAAGGCCAGCGCCATTGCAGATGGACTGGTGCAATGTGTGTTGCAACAACACCCCGGGCAGTTTACATACCTGTCTGCCGATATTCCGAAAAATTCTTAGCAAAGAAGTCAGTAGTATTGTTAGCATAACCCGAGAGGCTTATGAAAAAAACACTCCTGATGTTGGCGGCTCTTTTGGCCATCCATTGCAGCTACGCACAACCTGCCAAACATTACGATATCATTGGCTACTATAGTGGCGATGGCAAAGCATTGTCAGCATATCCCATTGAAAAACTCACTCAGCTCATTTTTAGTTTTTTGCACCTCAAAGGCAATGAACTGGCTTTCGACAATGAGCAGCGAAAGCAAGATTTGCTTCAGATTGTGGCCCTCAAAAACAAACGCAACCCATCCATGAAAGTGTTGATTTCGCTGGGTGGATGGGGCGGTTGTGCTACTTGCTCTCCCGTATTTGCTACGGCAGAAAACCGGCAGGCATTTGCCAACTCCGTACTGCAAATTTTGCAAACCACCCAAACAGATGGCATTGATTTGGATTGGGAATATCCCACTATTCCAGGCCCACCCGGCCATCCGTACAGCGCTGATGACAAAGCAAATTTTACGGATCTCATTCAGCGATTACGGAAAACGATGGGCAACAAATACGAACTGAGTTTTGCAGCGGGTGGCTTCGATAAATTCATTGAGCAATCGGTGGATTGGGCCGCAGTTACGCCATTGGTTAACCGCATCAATTTGATGACCTATGACCTCATCAACGGCTATAGCAAAGTCACCGGTCACCACACAGCATTGTATAGCCGGCCATCACAAAAAGAATCGACCGACAACTGCGTACAACAATTGCTTAAGCTGGGTGTACCGGCAAACAAACTGGTAATTGGTGCTGCTTTTTACAGCCGGGTATGGGCTAATGTAGCTGCTACCAACAATGGCCTCGACCAAAGCGGTCAACATACTGCAGGCGTTTCTTACAAACATTTTCAGGAGAAACTTACACCGGCACAAGGCTTCACTGCTTATTGGGACGACACAGCAAAAGCCACGCATTTTTACAATGCCGAAAAACAACTCTTTGCCACCACCGACGATCCACAATCCATTCAAGCAAAAGTGGCTTACATGAAAAAATACGGATTGGGTGGCATCATGTTTTGGGAGCTACGAGAAGATGCGCCGGTAAATGGATTACTATCTGTATTGGAAGCTGAAGTAAAAGAATAAATACAAACACGTGATGCTTCGCAGCAGAATAGCACCCACACCCAGCGGCTTCTTACACGAAGGCAACATCGCCGCTTTTTTATACACCTGGCTGCTGGTACAAAAAGCCAATGGCGAACTCCTGCTGCGCATTGACGACCTCGACAATGAACGTTTTCGTGAAGCCTACCTGAACTACATTTTTGAAGTATTGCAAGCCACTGGCATAAGCTATCAAACAGGGCCGACAAATGCGCAAGAATGTCACACTCAATGGTCGCAACAGCTGCGCCTGCCGATGTACGAAATATACCTGCAACAACTGTGGCAAACCGGCCATTTATATGCCTGCACTTGCAGCCGGCAACAAATAGCAAAACATCAGTGCAAATGCTTTCAACAAAAACTGCCGCAGCATACACCCCAAGCTGCATGGCGATTGCATATACCCGACAACACCAATATTCAATGGCATGATGAAGCGTTGAGCAATGTAAGTATACAACTGAACGAAGTGCAGCATGCACCCATAGTGAAACGCAGCAATGGACTACCCGCCTATCACATTGCATCCTTAGCCGACGATGTGCATTTCGGCATCAACTGCATTGTACGGGGTGAAGATTTATTATCGTCTACTGCTTTGCAATTGCACATCGCATCGCTGCTACAATTGGATGCATTTCTACAATGTCGTTTTCTTCATCACCCATTGATGCAGAGTGAAACGGGCGAAAAGATATCGAAGTCTGCAGGTGATGCCCATTTGCAAATGCACCCTCCATTACCAGATATCCGACGTTGTATTCAGCAACTTGTTCAATGGTTTCCGCAACAGTTTGATAACAATGCTACTGCAAATACTGCAGCAGATTTACTCAACTATATGCTATAAGAAAGGCTGCTCTGCAATAAGCAGAACAGCCTTTCTTACTACCTTGATGTCTCATTGAATTATTGAACCCGAATGTTAAAATTCAATTCGATATCTGTTTCACCTTTGGTGATTGGGTCGCCGGCAGCCTTGATACCACCAGGCTTGTGCTTCAATACCACTTTTACAGTACCTGTACTTGCATCACCTGTTACCCAACGTGCGGTAGTACCCAAGGGCAAACCATTTGCATCATTGTTTAAATTGGAAATGGTGACGTTGGCTGCAGATACAACAAAATAGAACTGATGCTCGTCTCCTTCTTCTTTTACTTCATCGGTAATATCAACGGCTGGCGTTTTTGATTCATCTTTCAGCTCAATGGCCATGTCGTAGGTTTTACCGGGAGCCAGCACAATGTTGTCGAAAGCAGTTGGTGCATTACCACCATCGCCATCTATATCTCTAAACGTAAATGTGCTTACGTTAGTAGTTCCTGTTTCTGTAAACTTGAGTTGTACTGTTGTAATCAACTCCTCTTCATTCAACTCTTCTTTGTTCTTCTTACAACCTGTAGCTATGCTTGCAACAACTACCAGGCCGAGCAGCATTTTCTGATACTTCTTCATAGCTTTTTTGTTCTTATTTGGATTTGAAAATTGGAAACTTATTTACCTATGGGCACCTGCACTTTAAAAGCAATGTTGATGCCCATTTCATCGGCATAATACCTGAAAGCATTCATGTAATCGCGGTACACCGTGTTGAGCAAATTGCTACCTGTGAGCAACCACTTCACCGGCTTTTTGCCAATGGTTTGCGTAATGCCTGCTTCCATGCCCAGCAAATGATAGGCAGCCGGTGGCGCCGCATAATCGCTGGCCATTTGTTTGCTGCCATTGGGTAGCGTAACTTCTATATCGCCGGTAGCCGGCACCCTTGTTTGCTCCAGCACCCATTGCCATTGCAATTTGATAAACGGATCTTTCCAACGCTTGCCATCTGCAAACTGATAAGTCAATGCATTCTCGAACCGGTCGGCAGGCATTTGAATAATCCAGTCGTTTGCCTTTTTATCAAAAGCTCTTACAAATGATGCTTTTAACTGCCATGCAATATGACTATTGAATGCATATTGCGATGAAAAATCAACTCCACTGATACGAGCATTTGTTTGATCGTACAAGAACGTGGGGAATGCACCACGAATGGTAAGCTGTGGCGGAAAAGTAGGTCGCAGAAAAATGAAATCGTTGATTTGCTTGTGGTACCAAACCACTTCTGCCTGCCAGTTTTTGCGCTGTACATTCAGCGACAGCATCACACTGTTGGCCCGTTCCGGATTGAGATTCGGATTACCTTTTTCAATGCGGGCTGAACCATGATGCAAGCCATCGCTGTATAGTTCATTTACCTGTGGCGCCCGCCATGCAGTACTCAGGTTGATGGCTGCTGTGAGCCAGTCATTCAAGTGATAGCTGGCGCCGCCATTGGCACTCAGGCTACCATAGTTTCTATCGTAATAAGTGCGGCCGTTATTACGGTTGATGTCGAAGATGCTGCGAACATCGTATCGTACACCCAACTCTGCAGCAAATTGTTTGTGACTGTATTTTTCAATCGCAAATACGCCAGCGTTAATCGCCTGATAGTTAGGTATAAAAAACCTTTGTGAATAGCTATTCAGTTGGTAAGATGATTGCACCCCCACCGAGCCACGAATTTGCTTTCCTGCATAATGATCCCATACTACGTCGGCTCCTACTGTTTGCAAACTAATGTCTAATTGTGGTGCATTACTACTGCTGCTAAAGCGTTTGATATCGTATTCTCTCCGCCAGTTGTATTGATAAGAAACAATAGCATTCAACCGGCTGTTGGTCCCCGTTTTTACAAAGGCTTTGGCCTTGGCCAAATGGTGTTGTATTTGCTGATTCGGCCTGTCGATGTTGTAAGTAAACGGAGCATCGGTAACATATGCCGGCGGTTGCCCGTTGTTGATGATGTTCATCAAGTCTGTTACGTTGCCAATATGTGCTCCAGAGAAAATTCCGAGTTTGGTATTGAACTGGCTGTAAAACAACTCCAGTCCTTTATTTGGTTTTTTCCAACCAGCGGCAGTAGAAAAATTCATTTCCTGCATGCCGGAGTTGGCCAACCAATAATTAGGCGTTCGGGCATTGCCGCCCCGCTTGAACGTGCCTTGCACCCGCCACGAAAAAGCAGGATGTTTTTTGGCATTGCCCTCTATCATGCCCGACATAAATGCCTGTCGGTTATTGCTGAAAAAACCAGTAGAAATTTCACCCCCGATACCGGGCTGATATCGCAGCAGTTTGGGCTCTACCAACACTACACCACCAATGGCATCTGCCCCGTAGCGCAGCGTACTGGCGCCTTTAATAACGGTTAATCTGTTGGCAATAAACGGATCTATCTCCGGTGCATGTTCGCTACCCCACTGCTGGCCCTCCTGACGAATGCCATTGTTAAGCATCAGCACCCGGTTGCTGTGCAGGCCATGTATTACCGGCTTGGCAATATTAGTGCCCGTTTGTAGCATGGTTACGCCACTCAATCGTTGCAATGCTTCTGCCAATGATTGCCCTCTTGTGGCATCCATTTCTTTTCCCTTCAGCTCTGCGCCAATGGCTCCGGATTTGGTATTGGCCGCCGCCACCACGGTTACTTCCTGCAGTTCATTTACTGTATGGGGCATTACAAAACTCAGCTGCACATCTTTTTGCACATGCACATGCATTTGTACCGGGCGGCATTGGTTGTGGGTTACTTTCACAGTGTAGTTGCCGGGGCAAATACCTTTGAGCAGAAAACGACCCTCAGCATCCGTCACCCCTTTTTCGCCGGTTTCGATGATGGTGATGGTAGCCGCCGACAAAGGTTGCTTCGTGTCTTCATCGGTTACAGTGCCGGCAATGCTGAGTATACATTGAGCCATAGCCACCAACTGCCAAAGCATGCCTGCCAGCAACAGCAACGCTGTTTTAGCAATACCACGCCAAGCCTTTTTGGGCCTTTGAATCTGGGAATTCGTTTTTGTAACCACGTTGCAAATTTATAAGTGCAGGCATATTGCTGCCCAAAAATTTATTGCAACATTTTTTTGCAACAAGTAAAGTTTAACGAAGCTTCATCATGAGGCAAACTTTGGTGTCGGTGCCGTTTTGTAGGCGGGCATAGTAGCTGCCTGCCGGCAAAGTGCCGCCCTGAAAAACCACCCGGTCGGTAGTGGGGCCCACATAGTCTTTATCGAGCAGCACCGCAATCACCCGGCCGGTCATGTCAATGACTTGCAGTAAAGTATGGCCACCATTGCTTGTAAACTCGATAGTGGTTTGGCTCTCAAACGGGTTAGGATAGTTACGGATTTTTCCCGCACTGGCAGCAGGTGGTGTAATGCCACAGCCTGTTCCATTCACCACTGGCAGGCGTTGAAAATTTTTGAGCAGCAGGCCCTGAATGGTGGTATTGTCTACACAAAACCAACTCTCCAAAATGCTGGCATACACACTGCGGAAATCGTATTGAAAAGCCACATTATCCTGCACTGTGGGGTTGGCAGGAATAATAGGATTGGTGCCCACTACACCAGGCTGTACATTTTTACCAAACAAAAAAACCGGGGCCGCAGCACCATGGTCGGTGCCTACGCTGCCGTTGCTTTTGATGCGCCGGCCAAACTCACTAAAGGTCATGCCGAGTACCCGGTCTTCTACCCCCAAAAACTTCAGGTCATCCTGAAAAGCTTTTACTGCATCGCTGAGTGTTTTCAACAGATTTGCATGGGTGCCCGTGGTTTTATCGGTATTGTTTACCTGATTGGCGTGGTTATCGAAACCACCCATGCTTACCATGTACACCCTTGTTTTCAAGCCGCCTTTTACCAAACGGGCAACAATTTTGAGTTGGTCGGCCAGGCTGTTGCCTGTGGGGTACGCAGACTGCTGCACTACTTTGGCAGCAGCAGTTTTAATAGTGTCGGCGTACTGTTGGGTTTGCCGGGCTACGGTGCGGATGTAAGTCAGTTCTTTACCTGCAGGTGTATTGGGTGCTGTGTCTTGTACACCATTTACCAAATTGTAAAAACTACTGGGGTTGGTAATGCTCATGCCCATGTTTACCGCCGGGCCTTGCAGCGCCAACGATGTAACCGAACCAATTTGTATGGCCACAGGATCGGGCATGTTGCTGTTGGGATAACCCGATGGATAATTGGGATAGTATTGGTTGAGGTAGCGGCCCGCCCAACCAGAGTTCACAAACTGATTGCTGTCGCTGGCACTCATCCAAATATCCGTAGCTCTGAAATGCGAAAAGTTGGGTGAAGGATAACCCACGGCCTGCACAATGGCCATTTTACCATCGTTGTACAAAGATTGCATACCCGCCATAGCGGTATGCAAACCGGTGGCTTTGTTGTTGGTGAGGCTAAGCACTTTACTTTCCGGAATGGCAATATTGCTGCGGGCATTGTTATAGAGGCTGTACTGATCCAGCGGAATCACGGTATTCAATCCATCGTTGCCACCATTAAGTTGCACCAATACCAGCACGTGGTCGGTATCTTCTGCCAGGCCAAACATGTCGAAAAATGGAGAGGCTTCGCCAAAAGCTTTTACCGAAAAACCACCTACCAATGCAGGCAGTGTTACGCCTTGTAGTGTTTGTTGTAAAAAGGAACGTCTTTTCATCACTGTTGTGCATTTATGCCAACTGGTACTCGGCCAGGTTCATGAAATATTGATACAAACTGCGGAGCCTGTTGCGTACCGTGGTCATGGCCATATTGTCGTTCGGGTTAGCCATGTAGGCATTCCACGCATCAGTCCAGTAATGATCGCTGGACTGACCGCTGAGTAAAATATCTTTTTTGATTTGTGCTTTAGACGCAACAGTCAAAGGAATGCGGTAGAGATACAACAGCGAATCATCAATCAATGTATTCGGGTCGCCGGGATTAGGCAGCGTTTTGGCAAAAGCGATGGCATCAAAACGAATGGTTTGTCCGTTGCGGGTATAGCCATTGATGATCATCGTATCAGTAAACTGAATGCGCTTCGGCAGCGTGTCGCTGTTGATCCAGATTTCGTAAAACTGCGGCTCCTGATAGTACGCTTTCCAACCACTTACATCGGGCGGGTCGCCAATGTTTTGTTGCTGATTGGTGGTGTTGGTTTGCAGCCAATTCCACATGGTATAGTTGTTGGCAAAATCGGTCGCCACCGGAAACTGCACATTGAACTCACGAACCGCACCAATGACCAAATCGGCCGGGCTTTTTATCTGGCATCCCTGATTGAGTGGGTCAAAAAAATGTTCGCTTTTGAGCAGCGCCGCCATCACCGTTTTTATTTCATAATTGCCTTGGCGGAAAAGATTGGCTAAAGGTGTTATCACATCAGCTTCTACTTGTGCATCAATATCGTAATACACAAACCAACGGTATAGTTTTCGCACAATGTGTTTCGCCACTTCGGGCTGCGCAAAAATCATATCGAGCAGCTCATCTAACTCCTGTGCTCCGTTGGTACCAGTTTTTCCTGTAATGATTTTGTTGTTGTAAAAACTACTGAATGTTTTGTTGCCGGTATCATGTTGGTTGGCATCAAAGTAACTGGTTACATCGGCATACTTTATTCGAAAACCAGTGAGCACTCTGGCTGCTTGTTTTACATCTTCTTCTGTGTATTTGCTGTCGGGCCCTTTGCCCAATGTAAATAACTCCTGCAACTCACGGGCATAGTTTTCATCGGGAGCATTTTTCAAATTCTTTTCACCATTGAGGTAGCGCAGCATGGCCGGGTCCAGCGTAATGGCTTTCACCATTTCTTTAAAGTTGCCCAACGCATATTTGCGCAGCAATACATTGTGTTGATAGCAACCAATGCCATAGCTGATATCCACCGTTTCTGTAGCAAAATGATTGTGCCAAAAAAGCACCATTTTCTCCTGAATGTTTCGCTCCTGATTCACCATTTGCCCTACCCACCAGGCTTTGAAAGCTGCCCGTCTGCCACTGTTCACAGAGCCATCGTTGGTATGTACCGCCACCCATGGCTGGCCTTGTGCCAATGCCAAATCCGGATCGTTAGCCGGTGTGGTTTGCGCATTGGGCGTGTACACTTTTACCGGCACGGTGCTGCTGTTACCCGGCACCGTAAGCAATGCATCTACCACTGCCGACATCGACTGTCCGCTGAAAAAATCAACATCTGCTTTTCGGGCACCAAACATGGTTCGTTTCAGCAAATGGATGAGTTCGTTTTTACCCCATGCACCGCCGTACAACTGTACGCCTGATTGCAGGCGTACTTTGCGGTTGGTAGGTGGTGGAGTTGCTGCTGGCAAGGTAGTTGCAGTAGCAGCATCACTGGTATTGATTGATGTACGGAAGAAATCTCTCCGATCCATAGTAAGCAGTTGAGTTGGGTAGACTTGGATACCGGGCAAAAGTTACATGGATTAGAGAAATAAACCATACAAGTTTGCGGCCCTCTTCCTTGACAGGCCATTAACACAAAACCGCCTAATTTCAGCCACCATAATATTGTACATGAAAACGCTTCGTCTGTTGTTCTTTTTATTGCTCTTCCACTTTTCAGGAAATGCCCAATGGTACAATCCTGAAAAAGTAAACAGCAAGCTGCAGTTTATGTACAGCGGCGCCATTGAGCAGCTCACCGATGGTCAGTTTGCTGCAGGCAAAGCCTTGCTGGTAAAAGCATTGAAGCAAGACCCCAAATTTGTAGATGCCTGGCTGAGTTTGGCAGGCGCCTGCGGACAGCAAAAGCAATACGACAGTGCCATTCTGTGCTACGAAACAGGCATTGCACTCGACAGCATTTACAGTCGTGATTATTACCTGCCCTACTCCATCAACCTTGCTGGTGCCGGGCGTTTTGAAGAAGCGCAACACATTATTCAACGCTACCTAAACCTGCCCAACCTGCACCCCCGCAGCAAACAAGCCGCCACATATCGGTCGGGCACTTATGCATTTGCTTTGCAAGCCATTGCCAACAACAAAAGCAGCAAGGAATTTCATCCGCTCAATTTGGGCGATAGCATCAACAGCAATCGTAGCGAATACTATCCATCCTTCACGATTGATGATAGCCGTTTGGTATTTACCCGCAGGGGCATTGGCTTTCGGGAAGATTTTTATCAGGCTTTCAAAACCAGCGATGGCTACAGCTTGGCCAAGCCTATTGCGGGACCGCTCAACGAAGAAGAATCGAAAGGTGGATTGATGATTTCGCAGGATGGCAGCTGGCTCATTTTTGCCGGCAATTTTGAAGAAGGCTTTGGCGATTTTGATTTGTACATCTGCTACGCCGACAACAATGGCTGGAGCGAACCCTTCAATTTGGGCAGCAATATCAACACGGAGTTTTGGGAGAGCAGTCCTACGCTGAGCCCCGATAAACAAACTTTGTATTTCAGCAGCAACCGGCCCGGTGGTTTTGGTGGCAAAGATTTGTATGCGGTAAAAAGATTGCCCAATGGCCAATGGAGCAAGGCCGAAAACATGGGGCCCAATTTCAATACTACTTCTGATGAATTGGCACCGTTTATTCATGCCGATAATCAAACCTTGTATTTCACTTCGGGCGGACATCCCGGCTATGGTGGCAGCGATATTTATGTGAGCCGTAAAGGACCCGGCGGACAGTGGAGTGTGCCGCAAAACCTCGGCTTTCCCATCAATACCATTGAAGATGATGGCAGCCTGAGTGTAGCGGCCGATGGCAAAACCGCCTTCTTTGCCAGTGCCCGTAGCGATAGCCGTGGTGCATTGGATTTGTATCGTTTTGAACTACCAGAATACGACCGGCCGTTTAAAACATTATGGGTAAAAGGCGTGGTGCAAGATGCTGAAACGAAAAAAGGTTTGCCCTCTGCCATTGAATTGAAAAACCTGAACAGCGGTGAAGTGTTGCAAAAAGTAGTCACAGATGAAACGGGCAATTACCTGGTAACATTGCCTGTAGGCAATGATTATTCTTTCACGGTAAACAGACAGGGGTATTTGTTTTACAGCGATCGGTTTGAACTGGCAGCACAACCAGCTGACAGCACTTACACCAACAACATTTTGTTGCAACCCATTCGCATCAATAGCTCATTAGAGTTGAAGAATATTTTATACGAAACCAACTCCTTCCAACTCAACCCCAGCTCCTATGTAGAACTCGATAAACTGGTGCAATTGCTGCAAGACAATCCTTCGGTAAAAGTGCAAATCAACGGGCATACTGATAATGTAGGCAAGCCCGCCGACAACCTGCTGCTGAGCACCAACCGGGCCAAAAGTGTGGTAGCCTATTTGGTGAGCAAAGGCGTGGTTGCAACCCGCCTGACGGCAAAAGGTTTTGGTAGCAGCAAACCCATTGCAGACAACAGCACAGAAGCAGGTCGGGCAAAAAACCGCCGCACAGAATTGCAGATTGTGGGTTTGTAGTTGCTTCCGTCAGTTCATCGTTTGTTGTTTTTGGTTTTTTGTTTGTTCGTTGGTAAGTTCAACTGAAAAAAGATTCAATAAGGAATAAGCAATAAGAAATATGGAAGTAGGGAAGCATTTGCTGAAACCTTGCTTGTGAACTTTGGAACTTTGGAACTAAAAAACACCCGAACCCCCAACATGCCCACCGAACTCGAATACCGCATTGCCCTCACACAGGTACCACAAATTGGTTGCGTAGCGGCCAAAACATTGCTCCAACATTTTGGTAACGCCACCGATATTTTCAAAGCCAAAAAATCGATGCTCTCTGCTATTGATGGCATTGGTACAGTCAGAGCAGAAAGCATCAAGCAATACACAGATTTTGAGCTATGCAGCAGCGAAGTGGCTTTTATCGAGAAGCATCACATACAACCATTGTGCTTGCTGGATGAAGCGTACCCAAAGCGATTGCTCAATTGCTATGACAGCCCCACGATGCTGTATTACAAAGGAGAAGCCAACCTCAACCAAAGCAGGATAGTATCCATCATTGGCACTCGTAAAAACAGCGATTACGGCAAGCATTGTGTACAGGAACTGATGGAAAGTTTAGCAGCACACGAAGTACTCATTGTAAGTGGGCTGGCATTTGGTATAGACACATTGGCCCATCGGGATGCGCTGAAACATACATTGCCGACCGTGGCTGTGCTGGCACATGGCTTACAAACCATCTATCCTGCGGAAAACAAAAAACTCGCCAAACAAATGCTGGAAGAAGGCGGCGGTATACTCACTGAATTCATGAGTGGCACCGGCCCCGACAAACACAATTTTCCTACCCGCAACCGCATAGTAGCGGGTATGGCCGATGCTACAATTGTAGTAGAAACGGATGTGAAAGGTGGCAGCATGATTACTGCCGAATTGGCCAACAATTACAACCACGATGTGCTGGCGTATCCCGGTAAAATAACAGACAGTCGCAGCCGTGGCTGCAACCATTTGATTAAAACCAATAAAGCAGCACTCATTACCAGTGGACAAGATGTACTGGAAATGATGAACTGGCTGCCACAGGAAAAGAAAGCACCGGCACAACGCAGTTTGTTTATAGAGCTGAGTGCAGATGAACGGATACTGTACGACCTTTTACAACCATCACCCTTGCACATTGATGAAATCAATTTGCGCAGCCAGCTCTCCGCCTCTGCAGTAGCTACTGCACTGCTGACACTGGAGCTGCAGGGTGTAGTAGCAAGCCTGCCGGGAAAGATGTATAAGGTTATTTGAGATGGGACACGGATTTTGTAGATGAAGACGGATTATCGCAGATTATGAACGATAAACCATTTACGATTTACTTCCAAGCATCGTCTCCGGCACGGGACGTTGCGTTGTATTTTTTTGTATGACTTAGGGAAAGATATAAGACAAACGCAACGTCCCCTGTGGGAGACGTTGCTGGCAAAATAGATAAGACAGATATTTACACCCCAATCAACACCGCATGAACAAAGACCTCATCCTCCGCGAAAAGCTGGCGCTGCAGCGTACCATTATGGCCAACCAAAGTACGTTTCTGGCCTTCTTGCGTACGGCCATGTATTTTCTGGTGGCGGGCATCAGCATCAATCATTTGATTGATATGAAAGACGGCGGCATCGTTGAATACAGCTTTATGGTCATTGCGGCTATCCTGCTCATCATTGGTATTGTCAACTACCTGTACCACCGCCGCAAAATCAAAGAGAGTGAGCAGCACATTGGCGATTATAAAATGGCGTACCTGGAAGCGGATGATGAGTAAATCAACTGCTGATGGGCTGCGGTGACCGGAATGTGGCTGAGGCACGAAGCCAGCCCCCGACGCTTCGGTCGGGGCCGGAGCGAAGCGGAGCATGCAGGGCGCCGGACTGTAGCCGAAGCATGTACAACTGCCGACAGCCCCAGTCCATTTTTGGCTCGAATAGGTTCGTTACCCTACTTTTGCCCATGGCAACAAAAAAATCTCCCCTTACCAAGTCTGTCGATAAGTTTTTTGGCGAAGGCCTCACCTTCGACGATGTACTATTGGTGCCGGCCTACAGCCAGGTACTGCCCCGTGAAGTGGACATCAAAACCCGCCTCACCAAAAACATTACCCTCAACATTCCCATCATTAGTGCCGCCATGGACACAGTGACCGAATGGCAACTGGCCATTGCGCTGGCCCGGGAGGGTGGCATTGGCATTCTGCACAAAAACATGAGCATTGAGCAGCAGGCCGAGCAGGTTAGAAAGGTGAAACGCAGCGAAAGCGGCTTGATCATCGACCCCGTAACGATGCACGAAGAAGCCACAATTGGCGATGCACTCAAGTTGATGGCCGACAATAAAATTGGCGGCATTCCCATTGTAGACAGCAAGAACAAACTGACGGGCATTCTCACCAACCGCGACCTGCGGTTTGAAGACAACCCCCGCAAAAAAATAAAGCAGGTAATGACCAGCGAAGGCCTCATTACCGCACCAGAAGGCACCGACCTGGTAGGTGCCCGCAAAATTTTGAGCAAGTACAAAGTGGAGAAACTGCCTGTGGTAAAAAAAGACGGCACTCTGGTGGGCCTCATTACCTACCGCGATATTCAGAAAGTGCAGAACTATCCTAATGCAGTGAAAGATGCTTACGGCCGACTGCTGGTAGGCGCTGCACTGGGTATTACCGGCGATATGCTGGAACGTGCCGAAGCCCTCATGAAAATAGGTGTGGATGTGGTAACACTCGACAGTGCCCACGGCCACAGCAAGGGCGTGATTGATGCGCTGAAAACACTCAAGAAGAATTTTAAAAACCTGCAGGTAATAGCCGGCAACGTAGGTACCGCAGCAGGTGCCAAAGCATTGGCCGATGCCGGTGCCGATTGTGTGAAAGTGGGCATTGGCCCCGGTAGCATTTGTACCACCCGCATTGTAGCCGGTGCAGGTGTACCACAAATAACCGCCGTAATGGAAGCCAGCGCAGCCCTCAAAGCCAAGGGTGTTCCTGTAATTGCAGATGGTGGTATCCGCTACACCGGCGATTTGGTAAAAGCATTGGTAGCCGGTGCCAGCACCGTGATGATGGGTGGCGTATTTGCCGGTACTGAAGAGAGCCCCGGCGATACCATCATTTACGAAGGCCGTAAGTTTAAGCAGTATCGCGGCATGGGCAGCATTGGTGCCATGCAAAAAGGCAGCGGCGACCGCTATTTTCAGGATGTGGAAGACGGCATTAAAAAACTGGTACCCGAAGGCATTGAAGGCCGCGTAGCCTACAAAGGCCACCTGAGCGAAGTAATACACCAATACACCGGTGGCTTGCGGGCAGGCATGGGCTACTGTGGTGCTGCAGATATCAACACCTTGCAGGAGAAAGCGCAGTTTGTACGCATTACCAGCGCCGGCATAAAAGAAAGCCATGCCCACGATATTGAAATTACCCGTGAGGCACCCAACTATAGCCGCTAAGGTTTCAATACATCATAACGCTAATGCATTGCTGCAACAACCAATGGTTGTTGCAGTTTTTTTATGGGCCAATACGGCGTTAAAAACGGTTGTATTGGTGCTGGCTGCTGTGCCGAATTAAGTAGTATTTACTTAAAAAATAGCTGATACAAGTTTTTGTTTGTTCATTCGCAATCCATCAGTTTTGTTCTAATCAAACTATTGAGCCCGTTATGAAAATATTATTGGTTTCGGCTACGCAATTGGAGATTCAGGATTATGTGTTGAGTGCGCCACACCACGACATCCTTATTACCGGAGTGGGCCTGCATGCAGCCACGTACGAACTATCTGAGCAACTGCATGGACATCGCTATGATTTGGTGATACAGGCGGGAGTGGCAGGTGCATTTGAAGGCAGCGGCCTCAAGATGGGCGATGTAGTAGCGGTGAAGCAAGATGCTTTTGGTGATGCCGGCAGCTACGAAGCCAATCAGTTTCATTCGCTGCAGCAGCTGGGCCTGAGTACCGAAAAGGAATGGCTGGTCAATCCGCACAACATCATCAATAAACTGCAAATGCCGCATGTAAAATCTATTACCATCAACACAGTAACAGACTACACCCCTTACGTGCAAGCATTGCAGCAAAAATGGCAAGCCGATATTGAAAGCATGGAAGGCGCTGCCCTGCATTATGTATGCAGTAAAAAGAACGTGCCCTTTG
This sequence comes from Phnomibacter sp., assembly GCF_036803085.1. Classification (NCBI taxonomy): domain Bacteria; kingdom Pseudomonadati; phylum Bacteroidota; class Chitinophagia; order Chitinophagales; family Chitinophagaceae; genus Phnomibacter; species Phnomibacter sp. The sequence goes on from NZ_DAIRUZ010000002.1 coordinate 202,987, forward strand.
TGCAGCTGCGGGCCATCAGCAACTATGTAGGCGAAAGAGACAAAACCAAATGGATGCTGGCCACGGCCATTGCCAACCTCAATGCTGCCGTAAAAGCACTGATAGATTCGCTGTAATTTTTTTTGACAATACATTGACGACCGTTCCCATCTTCGCAACTGCGATTGAACGGAACGGTCGTTTCTTTGCCCATATTTCTCTGGCATGAAACTGACACTTGGTTTTTCTCCCTGTCCCAACGACACCTTCATTTTTGATGCACTGGTCAACAACAAAATTGACAGCAGCGATCTGGAATTTGAAGTAGTGCTGGAAGACGTACAAACGCTGAACCAATGGGCGAAAGCAGGCAAGCTCGACATCAGCAAAATCAGCTACGGCGTTACACCAAAAATTACGGACACTTATGTAGTGCTGAATAGTGGCGGCGCATTGGGCAAAGGCGTAGGACCATTGCTAATTTCGAAGAACGAAGTACGAGGTACGAAGGATGAATACAATTGGCAGGAAATACAAGCGTTGGTGAATGCATCCACCATTGCTGTACCCGGCGAAGACACTACTGCGCATTTCTTGTTTTCGCAGGCTTTTCCAAATGCAAAGAACAAGGTGTTCATGCGCTTCGATGAAATAGAAAATTGGGTGTTGAATAATGGAAGTGATTTAAAAGCTTCAGCCGATTCACAAAGCCCGCCCTTTAGGGAGGGTTTGGGAGGGTTTGATATGGGTGTCATCATTCACGAAAACAGATTTACGTACCAGGAAAAAGGCTTGCACAAAATCATCGACCTCGGCGATTATTGGGAGCAAACCACGGGCAATCCTATTCCACTGGGTGGCATTGTGATGAAAAGAAGTTTTGATGCAGCCCTCATTCAACGTGTAGATGCATTGATACACGAAAGCCTGCAGTATGCATTTGCCCACTACCCTGCTGTAACTGACTATGTACGTTGTCATGCACAGGAAATGAGTGAGGATGTAATGCGTCAACACATCAATTTGTATGTGAATGATTACTCACTTAACCTGGGCGATGCAGGTAAGGCAGCGGTATTACAAATGATGGAAACCTTGGGTAAGAAAGCTTATCCACCACAAACGGTTTTTGCGCAGCCCTGAGTTTTGCTTCGCGTTGATGGTTGTACATTTGCAACGCATTATTTCTACAACATTGCCCGCCATTACACCACCATACAATTCGTAGAATGGAAGCCAATGTAGCCAGTCCTTTATCGCCACGAAGCCACTGCATTGCTGTGGCTGTATTTTTTTTCACCGCAGGATTTACGTTTGCCAGTTGGGCCAGCCGCATACCACAAGTGCAGGCAAAGCTGCAACTGAACGAAGCCCAACTGGGTAGCGTGTTGCTGGCATTGCCGTTTGGTTTGTTGGTGAGCTCCTTCATTTCGGGTGCCATGGTTACCAAATTTGGCAGCCGCAATGTGCTGCGCATAGCCGCGTTTGCGTACCCTACTATTTTATTGTCTATTGGTTTTACGGAAGCAATATGGCAATTGGTGGTTGCCTTGTTTTTCTTTGGCTTGTCGGGCAATATGATGAATGTATCGGTAAACACACAAGCCGTGGTCGTTGAAAAATTGTATGGCCGCACCATCATGGCCTCCTTTCATGGCATTTGGAGTTTGGCCGGTTTTAGCGGTGCCGCAGTAGGTGCATTGCTCATGGGATTGCAGCTGCTTACCTGGCAACACTTCGCCATTATTGCCGCCACAGTGTACACACTCACGTTCATTTTTTTATCGAGAACCATTCCTACTACTGCTGCAAAAAAATCGCAATCTGCATTTGCATTGCCCAACAAACAAATTCTCAAACTCGGTGCCATTGCATTTGCCTGTTTGCTTTGCGAAGGCGCCATGTTCGACTGGAGTGGTGTGTATTTCAAAAAGGCCGTGCAAGTACCTGCTTCTTTAACGGGCTTGGGTTATGCAGCATTTATGGGATGCATGGCCACCGGCAGATTTATGGCCGATAAAGTGGTGATGCGGGTTGGCTCCCGTCTTATGCTGCGGGGTGCCGGTTGTTTAATTGCCACCGGCTTAATGACAGCCGTATTGTTTCCCACCATAGTAGCAGCCACCATTGGATTTATGCTGGTGGGTTTTGGTGTAAGCAGCGTGGTGCCACTGGTGTACAGCCAGGCAGGTCGTAGTACTACTTTACAACCCGGACAAGCCTTGGCCATGGTCTCTACATTTGGCTATGCCGGCTTTTTATCGGGCCCGCCCATTATTGGTTTTGTAGCCGAAGCCACCAACCTGCGCTGGAGCTTTGCCATGGTCGCATTGGTAGGACTGAGCACCAGTATTTTGGCGGGTGCATTGCCGAAGAAAAAGTAGCTGCCATTTCATCGTACCAAAAAGTAAATACGTATGGCCTCTTTCATTTCCACTGGTTTGCCTGCAATAGAGCCGGGCTTCCATGCAGGCATTTTTTGAAAAGCATTGACTACCCTTTGAGCCAGTCTTTCATGCTTGTACCCTTCTGCTTTTATCGCTACAATTTTTCCTGAAGTACCCACGGTGAAGGTGATTCTAACAGTATCTGTGATGTCATTTTTGTACGCCCACTTTGGGTACTTTATTGCATTGTGTAAATACTGATGGATAGCACTAATACCACCGGGAAATTCCGGATAGGTTTCATCACAGTTGGGTATAATCAAGTCTTCTTTATACTCAAACTGTGCAAGTAATTTATTACAAGAGAGAAGTAATAGTACTATGAAGTATTTACTGATTTGCATTGTCATCATTTGCTATGATGACAATGATGATTCATTTGCACAATGTGCAGTTGAAAGTTTCTGCAAAAAGATGCACTTAACTTATCGTCAAGTCATCTACAGCTTCCTTTACCCCAACGCTTGCTTGTACACTTCCAGCACCCGTTTGCGGGCCATTTCATGATTCACAATGGGCGGCACATACTTCGTCAGGCTTTCAAATTCGGGTACCCATTTGCGAACGTATTTCAATTGCGGGTCAAACTTTTGTGTTTGCAGGCTGGGGTTAAACACCCGGAAATAAGGCGCTGCATCGCAGCCGCTGCTGGCAGCCCATTGCCAGCCACCGTTGTTGGCCGCCAAGTCAAAGTCGAGTAGTTTTTGTGCAAAATAAGCTTCGCCCCAGCGCCAGTCGATGAGCAAATGTTTGGTGAGGAAAGAAGCCACAATCATACGAACACGGTTGTGCATAAATCCAGTCTCGTTGAGTTCCCGCATGCCGGCATCTACAATGGGATAGCCGGTATTGCCTTCGCACCACGCTTTAAATTCCGCTTCATTATTCCGCCACTGAATCAAATCGTATTGCGGTTTAAATGCTTGTCCTTTGCCCACCTGTGGAAAATGCCAGAGTATCATGTGGTAAAAATCCCGCCAGATGAGTTCGTTCAAAAATCCTTCGCTGAGTGGCTGCGCATAAGCAGCCAGTTTGCGCATGCTGAGCGTACCAAAACGCAGGTGTACACCCAGTCGAGATGTGCCTTCAATCGCCGGAATATCCCGCTGGTCTTTGTATTTTTTTATCAGTTCCGCTTTCAGCAACCGTGCAGGAAAAGGTTTGTCTACCTGCTGAAAACCCATGCTCTCCAAACTGGGAATTGGTTTTACATCCTGTTGTAAAAACGCTGCGAAATACTTTTCTGTAGGATAGGCTTTCAGATAAAAAGCATTGAGCTTGGCTTTCCATTTTTTGCTGTAAGGAGTAAACACCGTGTAGGGTTTGCCATCATCTTTCAGCACTTCGCCTTTCTCAAAAATCACCTGGTCTTTGTAGGTATGAAAGCCGATGTTGTTAGCCGCCAGCATTTGTTGCACGGCAGCATCCCGCTCCAATGCGTAGGGTTCATAGTCGTGATTGGTAAACACATTTGCTACCGGATAGTCCTTCAGAATTTGTGGCCACACGGCATCAGCAAAACCATAATACACATGCATTGTGCTGCCCATAGCTTGCAGCTGCTGTTGCATATCCTGCAAAGCCGCATGAATAAATTCTACTCTTCTGTCGGCCTTGTCTTCCAGCTTATCCAAAATATGCCTGTCGAAAATAAACACCGGCACCACCGGCAAGCCGGCCTTGAGTGCATGGTACAAAGCAGCGTTGTCGGTCAGGCGCAAGTCACGGCGAAACCACATGATATTGACAGCAGACATATTGATGCGATTAGGTTGTGTGCAATAAACAAGCACCCCTGCAAATAGTTTATTGCCACAAGGGTTGCAGCAATTGAGCATGTATTTTGGCCGCCCATTTGCTACCGTATGATTGGTTGCCAATGCGCTGCACCCATTTCAAACCGTAAATGGCGTTGGTCAAAAACACTTCGTCGGCAGCCATTAGCCGTTCCTCAGTTATTGTCGATTCAATGGTAGAAAAGCCTTTGCTGGCAAGCTTTTCCAGCAAGTACCTGCGTACGGTACCACTTACCGGGCCTTCGGTTAATGCAGGCGTTACCAATGTGTCGCCTTCCACCAACCAGAGGTTGGCAATGCTGCTATCCGCTACTCGTCCATGCTGATTGAGCACCAACATATCGTTGCAATGCTGTGCTTTTGCAGCTATGGCAGCCATGGCATAGAGCAGGTAATTGTTGCTTTTAATGTTGGCCAAAGTATCGCAGGCTTTGTGGCCGTCCCGGTAAATGTCGAGCACCAAACCGTTGCTGTTGAGCTGATTGTTTTCTTCATTCAATGGCCAGGATTGAATGAGCAGATTGGGGCGCATGTTCGATGGATCGTACAAGCCGCTATCGCCCCGAAAAACCGTTACCCGAATGCGGGCCAAAGTTTGATGCTGGTTTTTTGCTGCCAGTTCTTCTATGCGCTGTATGATATACGTTGGTGTAAAATAGGATGGGCAATCGAAATACAATTGCGCCAAGGATGCAAACAAACGCCCGGTGTGGTACTGCGGCTGCAACACTTTACCATGCATGAGTTTGATGGTTTCAAAACAACCATCGCCATACCGAAAGGAGCGGTTATTGACAGATACCGTTGCCTTTTGCTCGTTGATAAAATGTCCGTTGAGATAGACTAACATAATGGAGGTTGTACTTGCTTGTGTAGACTGCAAAGTACAACTGTATCAGTAATCTAACGGGTAGGGAAAAAAGCTGCATTAAAGGTTCATGACCGGGATATCACCTTCTACTACGAGGCGGCCTTCAGTTTTGGCTTGTACTTCTGCTACGGTTACACCCGGCGCCAATTCCCGCAGCTCAAATCCACGTTCCGTTACATCAAACAATCCCAGCTCCGTTACAATTTTTTTGACACAACCTACACCAGTAATGGGCAAGGAACACTGCTTGAGCAGTTTGCTTTCACCTGCTTTGTTTACGTGTTGCATGGCCACAATGATGTTTTTGGCACTGGCTACCAAATCCATCGCCCCCCCCATGCCCTTCACCATTTTACCGGGTATTTTCCAGTTGGCAATATCACCGTTGTCGGCTACTTCCATGGCACCTAGTACGGTGAGGTCTACTTTGCCGGCACGAATCATTCCAAAGCTCATAGCACTGTCGAAAAAAACAGAGCCCGGTACGGTGGTAATGGTTTGCTTGCCTGCATTAATCAGGTCGGGGTCTTCCTCTCCTTCAAATGGGAATGGGCCCATGCCCAGCAATCCGTTTTCACTTTGCAGCACAACGTTTACGCCTGCTGGAATATAGTTAGCCACCAATGTGGGAATGCCTATACCTAAGTTTACGTACATCCCATCACGCAGTTCCTGCGCAATACGCTTCGCTATTTGATTTTTATCAAGCATGATTCAATGTGCTAATGTGCTGATTTGAAAATGTGCCAATGGAAGAGCAAGCATGATAATCTGATTCACTCAAAACAGGTTGCATAACTGTAAATGAGTTATTCAGCATTCCGTTTACGAACAGTGCGTTGTTCGATGCGCTTTTCGTAATTAACCCCTTGGAAAATGCGGTGCACATAAATACCGGGTGTATGAATGAAGTTGGGATCAAGTTCGCCAGCGGGCACCAGTTCTTCTACTTCTGCAATCGTAATTTTTCCCGCCATCGCCATCATGGGGTTGAAGTTGCGGGCCGTGTCTTTGTAAATGAGGTTGCCCTGTGTATCACCTTTCCATGCTTTTACAATGGCGAAGTCTGCTTCGAAAGCGTACTCCATCAGGTAGTCTTTTTCTTCACCGTTAAACTCAAATCGACGCACTTCTTTTCCTTGTGCCACTTCAGTACCAACACCAGCCGGTGTAAAGATGGCTGGCATACCATAGCCAGCCGCCAAACAGCGGGTAGCCAATGTTCCCTGCGGAATCAATTCTACTTCCAATTCGCCACTGAGCAGTTGGCGTTCGAATTCAGCATTCTCACCTACATAAGAGGAAATCATTTTTTTTACCTGACGCTGTTGCAGCATCAGGCCGATACCGAAATCATCTACACCAGCGTTGTTGGAAATACAGGTGAGGCCGGTTACTTTTTTTGCCACCAGTGCAGCAATACTATTCTCGGGAATGCCACACAAACCAAAACCGCCCAGCATAAGGGTGGCACCATCTTGAATGTCGGCTACAGCAGCAGCCGCATCGGTATATACTTTATTCATTGGCAGATCGTCTTTTCTTTTGAGGCGGAGGGGCAGGAGCTGCTGTATCAGTGGTGGTTTCTGCAGGAGCAAACAATAACTCTCGCTGCTTGCTGCCGTAAGTATTCACCGAGTCCATCAAAACTCTGTACCGCATCGGATCGTTGCGGTAAATGTCCAATGTATAAAAGAAATCGTCGGCAGAAACTTTGTGAAGGGCAAATATTTTTGCATAAACTGCCTTGGTCGCACTGTCAGCGTTTCGGGCAGAATCTCTTACAAGATAGTAGGTGTGAAAAGCTTCCGCCTTGGAAAGATCCCACATCAACACTTTCATTTTTTGGCTATCCAATTCTGTGTGTGCCCCGGCATTGCATGCGGCCAAAATAATCGTTGCAAAAGCAAATATGAACCAAGTATTGCGGCGTATCATTTCAGCTGATCTCTGTATTTTTTGGCGTTAGTTACATCTACTTTTTCCAACATTGCTACGGCTCTTTGCCGCTGATCGGGTGGCGCTTTTTTCAGTATTTCTATTATTTCATCGCTTTTGCTTTGCATAAAAAACTGCAATACCATAGTGTTTTGGTTGCTGGTATTGTAAGTATGCAACAGGTTTATCACGTTCATCATTTCATCTCTGGCACGGCGTTCGTCATCGTAAAAATAATCGAGGCTGTTTCTGTAATATTGATAGATAGCATCATGCATCAGCGTGTATCGTTCGTTCATTAAATTTTCGGCCAACCAGTATCGATTACGCAAACCATCAAACTGCGACCAACCATAGATTGAATTTCCTGAAGGCGCATTATTGACAATGAACAACGCTTTTTTAAAATAGGGCATGCCGCCTTTTATACTAAAGCTGTTGTAATCAACACCCAAAATCATATTAACGTAGTAAGCGAAAATAGCGGGCAAATTCACGGCCAATGGGTCGGAGCCGGATAGCCGGTTTTCATTGAACTCAACAGGCTGAAATTCTACATAGCGGAAACGAATGTCGTTGTCTTGCCAGTTGATAAGTGGCGATTGATAACTGCTGTTGAATACCGGACGGGCCGCCTGAATGATGAGTGATGCAGTATATACGTTTTGCTCCACCATTTTATCAAGGTTCAACACGAAGTTGCATTCAATCCGTTCGTTTACTTTAAAATTATCCTCTGTCCATTTACGATTGTTCAGCAGGTTGTTCAGCTGTGTTTGCAGCGTATTAAAAATTCGTTTGTCTACCTGTGTGGTAATGCGGTTAGACAACACCGTTACTTTGGCACTTATTTCTTGTGCCTGTATGGTTTGCCAGCTAATGATCAGCATCAATGCAAACACGATATAGTAAAACGTTTTATGCTTTTTCATGGATTCGTTTAGCAATCAGAGAAACGATTTCTTTGGCCAAATCTTGTTTGGACATAAGCGGAAAAGATTGAGACAAGCCGCCCGGCTCAAAAATAGTGACTTTGTTGTTGGCGCTACCGAACGTAGCACCTTCGTCTTGCAGTGAATTCATTACAATCATGTCGGCATTTTTGCGCTGCAGCTTTTCAATAGCATTTGCGGCTTCGTTATTGGTTTCAAGTGCAAAGCCTACCAACAATTGATTGGCGCTTTTATTCATTCCACAATGCTGTAAAATGTCTGGGTTTTTTACCAGCGACAATCCCAACTCGTGGGCTTGCTTCTTAATTTTTTGATCAGCAACTGTGGCGGGACGGTAGTCGGCCACTGCTGCGGCCATTACCCCAATTTGCGTGTGAGGAAATACGTTTGCCACAGCATCAAACATTTGCTGTGCAGTTGTCACCAATATGGTATTTACAGCACTGTTTGCCCGAAGGTGCGTTGGCCCCAATACCAGCGTGGTTTGTGCACCAGCGGCCTGCAATGCATTCGCAATTTCAATGCCCATTAACCCGCTGGAGTGATTGCCAATGAACCTGACAGGATCAATAGGCTCATGAGTGGGGCCGGCGGTTACAATGGCCGAGCGCCCCACCAATGGTTTTGAACCCGAAACCATTTGCACAATATGGGCCAATATAATTTCCGGCTCCAACATTCGTCCTTCACCTGTAAGTCCGCTGCCCAATTCGCCATGTGCAACAGGAAGCACAATATGACCGTCGCTGCGCAGTGTGGCCATGTTGCGATTAGTGGCAGCATGTAGCCACATGTCTTCATCCATAGCTGGCGCAATCATTACGGGGCACGTAGCACTCAGCAGCACGGCCATCAACAAATTATCACACAAGCCAGTAGCAAGTTTGGAAATGGTATTACATGTAGCGGGAGCTACAACAATAATATCTGCCCATCTGCCCAGCATTACATGGTTTGCCCACTGTGCATCGTCTTTCACCCATTCTATTGCTACCGGGTGCTTGCTGAGCGTAGCTAAAACCAAGGGCGATACAAATGACGCAGCTGATGGAGTCATCACAACTTGTACAGTGGCGCCTTCCTTTAACAAGAGCCGGAGTAGTAAAATGCTTTTGTAAGCAGCAATGCCCCCCGTTATGCCCAACAATATTTTTTTTCCCGACAAGATGCCATTCATACATGAAAGGTATTGAAACAAAAAACGATAGCCTTGGTGCTATCGCTTTTTAAAGGAATATTTTAGGTTGGCATAAACCAACGAAAATTATTAGCTGAACAAATCCTGATCGTTGCGGCGATGGTAGATTTTATCTTCCAGAAACTCCTGAGATGCCAACAGTGCTGGGTTTGGCATTCTTTCATATGCCCGTGAAATTTCAATCTGCTCCTTATTCTCATGAATTTCTTCCAGGCTATCGGTATGGCTGGCAAACTCTTCCAATTTATTGTGCAATTCTTCTCTCAAAGAAATGTTGATTTGGTTGGCACGTTTTGCAATAATCGCAATTGATTCATACAAGTTGCCGGTTTTACCCTTTATCTCCAGCAGGTTTTTGGTTTCTACAGAACTGCCTGTATTAACGCTTAGTTGACGCCTGAGTTTGCTCATCTTTTATGGATTTAATGATGTTTTGTGATTGTGTTTTATAACGAACAACTTCCTCGCCTAATTTACTATCCGGAAAACGGTCGGTAAAATCTGCGCATTCGTTGAGTACGGTTTCAAATCTTTCTTCCTGCTTGTTGGTATAGCTGTTTTCAGCATACTTAAACCAGCTACGTATCACCATGAGTTTGTATTTGTCGGCCTCATCTGAATCGGGATAGGTATTCAACAACTCAGTAAAGGCTGTAGCCGATGCCCTGAAATATCCCAACTGATAATACAATTCTGCACTCTTAAAATCTTTTATTTCCAGCTTACGACGCAGTTCTTCAATCATTTGCAATGCCTCTTTTGCCTTTGGAGAACTGCTGTGCGTATTGGCAAAAGTTTGCAAATGTGTGATGGCCTTCATGGTAGTCGTTTGGTCGAGCTCCGGTTTAGGCGATTGCTTGTAGTAGCAAAAGGCCCGCATGAACTCGGCCTCTTCGGCACGGCTGCTATTGGGAAAATTTTCAAAGAATCCCTTGAATAAATTCTCTGCGTTCAGGTAATCTTTTTGGTTGTAATGGCAGTAGGCCCATTTGTAATACGTGTTTTCGTATTCTGCAGACCCTTTTATAACAGGCATTACATCTTCATAAATAAGTTGGGCCTGAGTATATTTTTTAGCATCATAGTACTCATTCGCTTTGGCCAACTTCATATTATAATCGCTGCTTTTCAAAATCTTGCCCACATCTGAGCAAGAAACAAGTACCACAGCCGACAGAAAAAGACTTACTAAAAAACGCATAAGGATGGCAAAAGTAGGTAAAAAGCGAAAATGCACATAATCTGGAAAAAAAGAAGTCGGTCGGATGTAAATGTATCACAAAAAAGCCCCTCCAAAAAGGAGGGGCTCTATAGCAAAAAGTTTCAATGAATTACTTGCTCTTGCGGTATTGTGGGTGTGGTGCAGGTACCATGTTTGGACCTTCTTCGCCACTGCAATCTTGCAGATCTACAGTATTGGCGTCACCTTCTTCACCATACTTGAATACGAAGCGGTCGCGGCTGATACCCTGCTTTTCAACCAGATAGTTGATTACAGCATTGGTACGATCCCAGCTCAACTGCTGTTCACGCTTGCTGGCGCCACCGTGGCCTACCACACAAATCTTACAGTTAGGGTTAGCCTTGATAGTTGCAGCAGCTGCATCGAGGATAGCAGTACCGGCAGCATTGAGGCTTACAGCGCTACCACCAAACTGTACGCTGGGGAGGCTTCCGATATTACAAGCGGGAGGAGGAGGAACGATGTTTTTGCAGCACTCAGGATCTGGGCACTTACCAACACCATCAGCATCAACAGGCTGGCAAGTAGTTGGGGTAATCAGTTCTTTATCGCGGCAATCAGGAACACCGTCGCCATCTGTATCGCGGCTCTTGCCTTTTGTATCTACAGGGCAACCGGCAGGAGTATTTGGTTCTACGTCGAACTGGTCAGCAACACCATCGTTGTCAGAGTCATCCAAAACGGGTTTTGGAAACTTCATAATGCTTGGATTGCTGATTTCGCTATATGGGTAAGCCAATGGGTTGTACCACCAGAGGGGGGCAACACGCTTATCAGTAGAACCAGTTTGCTTTTTGTAAGCAGCTTTGTCAGCGGTTTGGCCAAAAGCAGTAGCACCGAGGCTAAGCATGATGGCGGCTACCAGAAAATATTTCATGTTTTTCATAGTCGATATTAGTTTGATGGGTGAGCGAATGCCTCCAATGTTTTACTTCAAAAATTACAGGTTGAAGTTTACAAAGAGATTTGTGAAGATGGCACCATCTTTATCTGGAGACAGGCTGCCATTGTTCATGAACCATCCGTCAACATAGTCGTCACGAGTCCAGAGGTACTTAAATTCAAAGCCAAGTGACATACGTGAAGCAATGCGGAGTTCAGTACCGAGGCCGGTGCTGAAAGCGTGGCGCCACTGATACTTGTCATTGCCGCCGTTATTGAAGTTCTGTGAACGATCATTTACAGCTGCAAATGTTTCGTAAGAGCCGTCAAAGAAATTCTTCAAATCATTACGAATATCCTTTCTTGGACGGATAAAAAATGATCCTGGGAGTGAAGCATAATTATATGCAGCATTGCCGTTCAACACATCCATCTTAGTTTGATAGATCATTGGAGAATATCCAACCAAACCATAGAAAGCAAACTTGCTTGACTTACGATGGAACATGATATTGTTGAAATTGATGATCAAATCCAAGCTTGGAGTGATCATTGTGGTTTTGTAGTTGTGAACATACTTAGACGCATTGGGAGGCAAAGAGCCATAAGTAGAAACCAAAACTGGGTTGTTCAACAAGTTGCCATTGTCACGGTAATCCAAACCTTTTGTTTGGCCATAGTTAATACCTCCACGGAGAGACACTGTATAACCAAGAGCTTTGCGGTAAGAAACGCCGATATTCCAGCCTGGAAGTGGAGGACAGTCAGCATCCAACATAAATAAACCACCGTTTATTGAGAGTTGGCCCATTGCCTTGGGTACTGGAGGGAAGAAGTTAGACTTTGAATTGCTTTTCCACTCGTTGTACTTGGGAAGGTTACGTGAGCTTACTTTGGTTGAATCGAGGTAATCGAGTACTCCGCCCAGCTGGCTAAAACCAGTAGAAACGGCAGCTACTACCAAAACCACTAACAGTGTGAACTTTTTGCTTGCCATAGAAAAATTAGTTGTGATTATAGAATTGCAAGGGGTAATCGGGGGCAAATTTATGCATGTGGGACTAATAAACAAATTTAATCTGCTGTATCTCATCTATTTAATACAGGATTTACAAAGTATGGTCTGGCCAGAAATCATCAGTCTTTTGTCGCAGATAAATCCATTATTTTGCCCCGAAACTTTTTTAATTGGCTGCATACTCCCCGGTAATCGACGCTGAATTGGCTGCCTTTGAAGTAAAATTCAAGGAGGCGGTGAAAAGTCGTGCCCCGCTGCTCGACCGTATTACGCATTATATTATTAACCGCAAAGGTAAGCAACTTCGCCCCCGCTTTGTGTTGCTTTCTGCCAAGCTTTTCGGCCCTATTACCGATGTTTCGTACCGTGCCGCCAGCCTGGTAGAGCTGCTGCACACTGCTACATTGGTACACGATGACGTAGTGGATGAAAGCCTCGAACGCCGGGGTTTTTTCTCTATAAACGCCCTTTGGAAAAATAAAGTCGCCGTTCTTGTTGGTGACTATATGCTCAGCAAAGGCATGCTTATGTCTGTCGACAATGAAGATTTTGAGATTCTCCGCATCATGAGTTCGGCCATCCGTAGCATTATTGAAGGAGAACTGCTTCAACTCGAAAAATCCCGCCGGCTCAACCTGAAAGAAGACGTTTACCTCGAAATTATACGAAGCAAAACCGCATCCCTGCTGGCTTCAGCCTGTGCCGCTGGTGCATGGAGCACCACCCAAAACATGGACATTGCCAACAAAATGCACCGGTTTGGCGAACTCGTGGGCATGGCATTCCAAATGAAAGACGACCTGTTTGACTACGGAACTGATGACGTAGGCAAACCCACAGGTAACGACATCAAAGAGAAAAAGCTTACCCTGCCGCTCATTTATACCATCAATCATGCTCCTGCCGACCTTCGCAGGCAACTCATTTACAGTATAAAAAATGAGAACCGCAAACCCGACCGGGTAAAATGGATCATCGATCAGGTGATTGCAGCCGGAGGAATTGAATACGCCAGCCAAAAAATGGACGAATACCGCTTACAAGCAGCTGCTATTCTCAATGAATTTGAAGATTCGGAAGTAAAGCAAGCCCTGCTGCAATTGGTAGAATATACCACCAACCGTAAATACTAGCCAACTCCTTTTCTTGCCCGCCCCTTACATTTACGCCATGGAAAAGCGTTGGAAGCTGCTGCCCACACATACCGACCAAACGAATGCCTTGCAACAAGCACTCAAGGTGCACCCGGCTATTTGCCGCCTTTTGGTGCAGCGCCATGCCGATTCATTTGACAAAGCCAAAGCCTATTTCCGCCCATCGCTGACCGGCCTTCATGATCCATTTCTGATGAAAGACATGGGCAAAGCGGTTGTGCGTCTTTTACAAGCTTTTGACCAAGGCGAACGCATCATGGTATACGGCGACTACGATGTGGATGGCACCACATCCGTGGCTTGCATGTACCAGTTTCTGCACGACCTTCACCCCAATGTTGAATTTTATATACCACACCGCTATAGGGAAGGCTACGGTGTTTCCAAAGCGGGTATTGATACTGCCATACAAAACGGCGTCACGCTAATTGTTTCGTTAGACTGCGGCATCAAATCGGTCGAGTTGGTGGCTTATGCAAAAGCCAACGGGGTAGACTTTGTGATTTGCGACCACCATATGCCAGATGAAGAAGTACCCGATGCCGTGGCTATTTTAAATGCCAAACAAAAAGACTGCGCATACCCTTTTAAAGAATTGTGCGGTTGTGGTGTAGGCCTCAAACTCATGCAGGCAATTTGCACCCGTCTGCAGCTGCCCGATGAAAAATGGATGCGTTATCTCGATCTGGTGGCCACCGCTATTGCAGCCGATATTGTACCCATGGTTGATGAAAACCGCATCCTAACGTACTTTGGATTGCAGCAGGTAAATAATCATCCCTCTTCCGGCATACAAGCATTAATGCACCTTGCTGAATTGAAAGCGCCGGTACATGTAAACAATCTGGTGTTTGCCATTGCCCCAAGGGTAAATGCAGCAGGCCGCATGGACGATGCCAAAAAAGCAGTCGAACTGTTTATTGAAAAGGACATTGACAAAGCAATGACCATTGCAGAGCAACTGCATTTAGACAATACCGATCGCCGGGAAGCAGACAGCACTATTACAGAAGAGGCGCTGGCCATGATTGAATCCTTCGATGCCAGCGACAATCGCAAAACCACTGTACTCTATCAAAGTCATTGGCACAAAGGCGTAGTGGGTATTGTAGCCAGCCGGCTAATTGATAAATACTATCGCCCTACCATTATCCTCACCAATAGCGGTGATAAAGTTTCTGGCTCAGCCCGCAGTGTCATTGGTTTCAATGTATACGAAGCCATTCATCAATGCAAGGATTTATTGGAAAGCTACGGTGGTCATTTTTACGCTGCCGGCCTCACCATGAAACCGGAAAACGTACCCGCCTTTTGTGCCCGTTTTGAAGAAGTGGTGCAGCGTACAATTGCTGAAGAAATGCTGACGCCCGAAATCACCATAGATACCTGTATCGAGTTTGCCGATATCAATCCGAAGTTTTACAATATTCTCTGTCAAATGGAACCATTTGGCCCGGAAAACATGCGGCCCGTTTTTGTAGCCAAAAATGTATACGAAACAGGTGCTTCCCGCATAGTAAAAGAAACCCATATCAAATTCTCTTTAAAGCAGGGCGCTGTGGTGCTCGATGGCATTGGCTTTGGCATGGCAGAGAAGTTTCCACTGCTGCAGCCCAACCAACCAATCGATGTGGTTTTTACCTTAGATGAAAATGAATGGCAGGGCAACAAACGGATACAATTGCGGGTCCTCGACCTCAAGCCTGCCGGCAGTCTCTATCAGGAATGATGCGTAGAACTTGGGCATACATCCAATACTTTTTTTTCATTGCCCGGCACTGGGATGTCCGGCTGGCAGCGTTTGTGCTGTACCACGAAATAAAAGGAGAGCATAAATACAATACCCGTTCTACCGGTATTGATGAACTCCGCAGCAGTCTTACAGAGCAAGACCTGCAACACGCCAGTATTTACCAACCCGTTAGTTTTTACATAGCAGAACTACTGTTTCAACAGCTGCCGTACCACGTTTTGCATACAGCTTTTTTGGATGCCGGCTGTGGCAAAGGCCGTACCATGGCCATGGCCGCATACCACGGATTTAAGCAGGTTGAAGGCATTGATTTATCCGCCGCCATGATAGCTCATACCAACGCAGCCATCGCAAGCTGGGCTTCATACTACCCTCATGCCAGCTTTCATGCTTGGCAGCAAAATGCGATGTATGTACAAGTGCCCCTGCACACCAGCGTTATCTTTTTATTCAATCCGTTTGACGCTTTTGTAATGCAAGCGTTTGTACAACGGGTAACAGAAAGCTTGCAGCAACAACCCCGTGAAATGTATGTGCTCTACTGCAATTCCTTATACAAAGACATTTGGGAAGCAGCCGGATTTGAAAGCATTTTTCAATCGCAAAAAATGCATTACCTCGAAGGCACTATACTGCGCTATATACCACAATAAAAAAGCCGGCTGCACTTTGCAACCGGCCATATTTTTTACACAGCTTTATTTTATGCTTCAGCAGATGCTGCCTGCTTGCTATCCATGAGTTCTACACTGCGGTGGATGAATGCAGTCAAATCACTTCCCTTGAGCATGCCTTGGCTCAGCAATGCCAGGTCAATCAAATTTTGCGTCAGCTTTTCCTTTTTCGCTTCATTGCCTTCCTGCAAAATTTGCTGGTGAATGGGATGGTTGCCATTCAGCGTAAAGTTTACTTCATCGGGCATGTTGGCGTAAAAACTCATCATTCCGCCACCGCCACTTATAGCTGCCATGTCTTTCATACGACGGCTCCATTCGGGGCGGGTGGCTACCACTGGCGCCGTATCCGGGCTCAGGCCTTTTACTTCTACCACGGCACTTGGATTGGAGAGCTTTCTTTTAAACCACTCTATCAGGTTGGTGCTTTGCTCCTGCGTCAATACGCTTTCGTTCTTTTCGTCTTTGTCAATCAGGTTGTCGGCAATATCGCTGTCTACCCGCACAAACTGCACATCACTCAACTTAGCTTCCATTTGGCCCATCCAGCTGGGGTCTATCAGGTCGTTCAGTTTTACCACGTAGTAGCCCTTACCCTGCGCTGCTTTTACAAACGCATCCTGCTGCACTTCGTCGCTGGTATACAGCACCACGGTTTTCTTGTCCTTGTTTACCTGCAGGCTTTCTACTGCTTTTTTATATTCTTCAATGGTGAGGAAATTTCCGCTGTTGGTATCCTGCATAATCAGGAAGTTCTTGGCCTTGTCGAAGAACTTGTCATCGGTCATCATGCCATACTTCACAAACAAACCGAGACTCTCCCACTTGCTTTCAAAATCGGCCCGGTCGTTACGGAATATTTCATCCAGTTTGTCAGCTACTTTCTTGGTAATGTGGGCGTTGATCTTCTTCACATTCGGATCGCCCTGCAGGTAGCTGCGGCTCACGTTCAGCGGAATATCGGGGCTGTCAATTACACCATGCAGCAACATCAGAAATTCAGGCACGATGTCTTTTACTTCGTCCGTTACAAACACCTGATTGCTGTACAACTGAATCTTGTCTTTCTGTATTTCGTAGCTCTTCTTGATTTTAGGGAAATACAACACACCCGTGAGGTTGAACGGATAGTCAACGTTCAGGTGAATCCAAAACAGCGGCGTTTCGCTAAAGGGTCCGTACAGCTCTTTGTAAAAGTTTTCGTAGTCTTCTTTGCTTAGCTCACTGGGCTTGCGTACCCATGCAGGGTGCGTGTTGTTGATGGGTTTGGCTTCTTCCACCACTTCGGCTTCTTCCACTTCACCCTCAGCCTTATCCTTAACCTCAGCCTTGTCCTCCTTCTTTGCATTCGCATCGCGGAAGAAAATAGGCACAGGCAAAAACTTACAGAACTTTTCGAGGATGCCTTTCAGGCGATATTCATCCAAAAACTCTTCGCTGTCTTTGTCTACATGCAGGCGTATTTCTGTACCCCGTTCAGTGCGTTCTGTTGTTTCTTCCAGTTGATATTCGGGGCTGCCATCGCACTCCCAACGTACGGCCGGTGCATCTTTCCAGCTCTTGGTAAATACTTCCACTTTGTGGGCCACCATAAACGAGCTGTAAAAGCCCAAACCAAAATGCCCGATGATGCTGGCTTCGGCCTGGCCTTTGTATTTCGCCAAAAACTCTTCGGCACTGCTAAACGCCACCTGGTTCAGGTATTTGTCTACCTCTTCGGCGGTCATACCAATGCCCTGATCAATGATGCTGATGGTTTTGTTTTTGGCATCCAGCACCACTTCAATGCGGGGCTCGCCCAGTTCGCCGCTAAACTCGCCAACGCTGGCCAGCGTTTTCAGTTTGCGGGTGGCATCCACGGCGTTGCTCACCAGTTCACGAATAAAAATTTCATGATCGCTGTACAGGAATTTTTTAATGATCGGAAAGATATTTTCCGAACTCACCCGAATGTTTCCGGTCGCCATATTGATACGTGTTTTATGTGAAAATGAAAGCCCGAGCAGGTCGGGAAAATTACCTGCACACACACGGCAAATTCGGTGCCCGCCTGCCTCTGCCTGACAAAGTTTCCCCTCCGGCCGAAAGGCTGTCAGTTTACCGCTACGACCAGCAGACTTGGTGTGACAATCTGCGCAGGTTTTTGGCTCCTCTCCCTCTAGGGAGAGGCAGGGGTGAGGGTCTCACTCTCCGGGCAGCGCAGCCCATCAGCTAAGTAGCAGCACCCAACAAAAAAACACACAAGCCCGAAGGGCTGACAGGATTGTAGAAAAATCCAACAACATGTCTTCTCAACCCCGAAGGGGTGGCATTTTCAATGGCTAAAAAATATATCACCCCTTCGGGGTTTTGAGCACTACAACAACATTTGGCTTTCTATAATCATTGCACCCCTTCGGGGTTGGGGTGATGACAATGCACGGGATTCTTTTACCAGCAACGTCTCTCGCAGAGGACGTTGCGTTTCAATTTATTTTTTCCAACTACGCAACGTCCCTTGCAGGAGACGTTGCTTGCAAGGAGAACGTTTCGATTTACTGCTTCACCAACTTCAGCTGCACTTCATTCAGCTGCAGCAAATAATAGCCCGTAGGCAAGCCCGTTACCGCAGTTTGAATGGCGGGCTGTGTAGCCGCTGCAGCGGTTTTACCTGATGCGAGTAGTTTGCCATCGGCTGTGCGCAAAGCCCACTGCACGGTTTGCACCGCTGCTGGCAGTTGCAATTGCAGCTGGCTCTGCACAGGATTGGGGTAAATGGCATAGCCCTGCGTGGCCTGTACCCGCAAGTTGATGATGTTGCTCAACTGCACCGAACCATCCACATCTACCAACCGCAACCGGTAGCGATAATGGCCAGCCACCAGCGGTCCGTCGTTGAGTTTATATTGCGTGGCCACACTGCTGTTGCCAGCGGCTTTCAACGTAGCCACGGGCACAAATACAGCACTGTTGCCTGCTGCTCTTTCTACTACAAAATGACTGGTGTTTTGCTCTTGTAACGTACGCCATTGCAGCTGCGCCGTTTGCTGCTGCACTTTGCCCTGCAACGGTTGCAGCGTTGCTGGCAATGGCTGGTCGAGTACAAAGCGGGCAAACACCGGCAGGTGGTCGCTGGTGGTGCTGGTGTAGCTGGTTACGTAGGTGCGCGGGTCTTCCACATCGGCACTGCCGCTGATGTATAGGCTATTCATTTCATTGCTCACAAACAAGTGGTCAATCATGCTGTTGCCACTGCCTACAAAGCTGCCTTTGCCGGCTGCACTAAAGCCTCCGGTGAGAGCTGCATAACTGGCCGCATCATCAACAAACGGCTTGTACGGCGACGGCTGCCCCGTGAAGGTTGAGTTGATGGCATCATCATTATAGTCGCCAACAATAATCACCGCATCATTGGCATAATACGCATCCAGTGAGTCTTTCAATACACGGGCATCGTACACCCGGCGGTTGTAATCTTCTGCCGCAGCACTGCCCGATTTGGCATGTATCACTACTACATGCAGCGTACGTTGTGCCCCATTGATATTCGCATTGAACGTAGCCATAAACGGCAAACGTCCACTCGCCCAAAATGCACTGGCACCCTGTGGCGATGGATACGAAGGCAAGGTATTGCTACCACTACGTGCCGCATCATAAATGGTTTCAAACATGGCCCGGCTGCTTACCAAAGTCATGGTGGCAGGGTTGTACAACACCCCTACTTTTTGTGGCGGAAAATTTGGATCGGGTGCATCAAAAGAACGGCTCCATCTTGGAGATAATACCGCTGCATAACCCGGCATTTCACTCAGCAATACATTCCATACCGAGTCGCTGCTGATTTCCTGCACACCCACTACATCAACATTCAATCGATTGATAACGGTCTTGGCATTCTGCTTCTGGGTTTCTTTATACGGTTGTGTTGCTGTGTTGGTACTGTTGCTGCCAAAAAATGTCATGTTCCAGGTGGCTACATCCAGCGTTTCGGTTTTGAGATAAGAGGAAGCAACATACATCGCCAACACACTATCGAGGCCGGTAGCAGTGGCTTTCAAACGGCCGGTATCCCGCAGTTGTTTTTGCAGTGGCGTATAACGCACATACACAGTGGCACCCGCAGCCAGTGAAGCATTGCTCAGCAGCAAACTACTACCAAAACTACTGTTGTCGGCAGAGAGCTGCCAGCCGCTGTTCATACTCAGCGTTACATCGCCAAAGCCTTTACCCGTGAGGGTTACAGCTTGTGCGGGACTGCTGCTGCCCACACTCACTTCACCCAGATTGGCAGCTGCCGGCGAAGCCTGAATATAACTGCTCACGTTAGCTACTTGCACATCATCCAACGTCCAGCGGGCTGCGCCTAATGCCACTGTAGATGTGTATTTAAAAGCGACATACACATGACTGGTTTTGTAGGCACTCAGGTCTATGTTGTCGGATAACGTCCATGTATTGCTGGCAGTGCCGGGCAGGTTGGCAGGCAAGGCTGTCCAGGTGGCTGCGGCGGGGTTGCCGCTACCACTATAGTTGGTGCTAATCAGCACTTGCATGGCAGGACCGTTAAACTCCGTGCGGCTCCAAAAGCGCAACACCGGAATATTGAAACCAGCACTCAAATCAATCGGCGGCGATATCAGCCAGTCTTCATTTTCTATCACACCAGCACTAAAGCCATTCATTTGAATGCCATTGCTGCTGCGGCCAAAGCTGGTGCAGTTCCACACTTGGGCCCCTGTGGTACTATATTGTGTAAAGCCACTGCCGGGCTCACCGGCTACCGTGCAAGTATTGAAATCGAAATTCAAATTGGATGGGTCAAATCCCTGACCCGACAACGTAATTGTTTTTTCTGCAGCGCCGGCACTGTTGTGCGTAATGCTTCCATTGGCAATACCTGCCACGGTGGGCGAAAATTTTACATAAATATTTTTGCCAACGGCTGCTTCAAACATTGTGATGCTGGCAGTGGTTCCAAAAGAAACATTGTCGGTAGAAATGCTGAAAGGAGCTGCAGTTTGCAGGTTTACATTACCCGTAAGGCCAGTACCACTCACAGTGTATTGATGCGCCACACTGGTAGCACCGATGTTGGTGAGTGGTAACGTCAACAGATTGCTGCTGAGTGAAATAACGGGTGTAGAACCTGCGGCGGCAACCGACCCATTGATAATGACATTATCAATACTAAATGTACCTGCACTGCCTTCTGCATTGAAGCCATAAAAGCGAAACGTCAGCGGACCCGTTACATCGGTATGGCCGCTGCTCAGCGTAATCGTGCTGCCAGCATTGGCCGCAGTGCTGGCATCGCTTACCTGAAAAATATTGCCCGACACCACACTCAGGTTCGCATTGCCACTCACACTGGCGGGCAGGTTGGCACTATAGCCATCGGCACTGCTGCGTACCGCATACTGGCGAATGCCCGTACCACTGCGCTGAATGGTAAAACTGATGCTGCTCACACTCAGCGAAAAGCCTGCATTTGGGGTAATAGTGACCTGATAATATTGGCCGGTTTGCAAGCTGCCCGTAAACACATCGCTACCATTGGTGGCGCCGGTTGGCCAGCCCACAAAACTAAAACGCCCCGTTGCGTTGGGGTTGAGGCCCATGCTGTAAGGATTGCCCGTAGCAGGCACAGCAGTAAACTTGTCGAATGTGGCACCGGTAGCTGTAGGTACCGGTGTAGGGTCGGTGTAGCCGCCGCTGCCGCTGGCCACACTGGCAAAATCATAGGTTACAGCAAATGCCTGACTAAAGATGTTCGAAGGCACACACATCATCAGCACAGCTGCCAGTAGCAGCACACGAACAGAAGCGATCATAACAGTTTCCTCATCGGTTTTTTCAGAGCAGCAAAGTAAAGGCCTGGCCAATGGGCAGCTGCATTTTGATGCAGGAATCTGTGCACAATTTGCTGATGCTTCCACAAGTGTGCATCCATCAAAAAAGGCTTCCAGGAATCCATCCTGAAAGCCTTTGTATTGACCTAATTAACCAATCAACTAATTATCCAATCACCCTTCTATTGCCCCTGCGCCAGGCTGTAGGCCTTTTTACCTTCCCACATGTTCAGCAGTTCCAGAGAGCATACTTTGTATTCACTCATCACCCGCTTGTACAGTTCCAGTACATCAATTTGCGTCAGCGGAGAATCATCTTCACTTTCAAAGCGGCAACGGTATTGGTTTACCAGGTTGGTAAATACACTGCCCTTAGGCCATACCTGCGTACCCCGGTTGCTGATGGTAACCAGTTTGAACAGCACACCGGTATGCTGCAGCAACTTGTTGGCCAAATCCGTTGGCTGCTCAT
The DNA here is from genome assembly GCF_036803085.1 of Phnomibacter sp. Classification (NCBI taxonomy): domain Bacteria; kingdom Pseudomonadati; phylum Bacteroidota; class Chitinophagia; order Chitinophagales; family Chitinophagaceae; genus Phnomibacter; species Phnomibacter sp. Next base: position 225,196 of record NZ_DAIRUZ010000002.1, read on the forward strand.
TGCTTTCCAGAAAAATATCGACACCAACAATTTGCTCACCGGCCATTTCAGCACTTTCCAGCATGGGGTTTTTTTCCAGCTTAAAATGCGTTGGGGTCATGGGCATATTGGGCAGCACGGGCTTGGCACCATGGGCAGGCAGCTTGCCAATGTTGGCAATGATAGCATTGGCAAACTCCGTTGTATTGACACTGGGAATGCTCTTATCGCCAAAGTCGCCGGTATGAATGCCGCTTTCGAGGGTAAAGAGCAATGCATTTTCAATATGCGCTGCACTTTCCATAAAGCCCAGATGACGCAACATAGCAATGCCGCTCAGCAACAGCGCAGTGGGGTTGGCAATGTTTTTACCCGCAATATCAGGAGCAGTGCCATGCACGGCTTCGAAAATGCAGATATGGTCGCCAATGTTGGCGCTGGGTGCAAAACCCAAACCACCCACCAAACCAGCGCAAAGATCGCTGACGATATCGCCCTGCAGGTTGGTGAGCACCACCACATCAAAGCTGTCGGGGCGGGTTACGAGTTTCATGCAGAGGTCATCTACAATTACATCGTCGGCCTTCAAATCGGGGTATTCTTCAGCCACTTTGTAAAACACTTCCAGGAAGAGGCCGTCGGTAATTTTCATGATATTGGCCTTGTGACCGCAGGTAATGCGGCGGGCACCTTTCTTCTTGGCCATTTCAAAAGCGTAGCGAATCACCTGCTCACTACCGGGGCGGGTAATGAAACGGCGGCTCAGGGCTACGTCGTGGGTGAGCATGTGTTCAATACCACCGTAGGTATCTTCAATGTTTTCACGAACCACGGTTACATCAATGGGGATGCCGGCTTTGCTAAACACGGTATCTACGCCGTGCAGGGTTTGAAACACCCGCTTGTTGGCGTAGGTGTTCCAGGTTTTACGGGCTGTTACGTTTACACTTTTTACGCCTTTGCCCTTGGGGGTTTCCATGGGGCCTTTGAACAGGATGCCCAGTGTTTCGATGGCCTGCTGGGCTTCGGGGGTCATGCCATTGCTATAACCTTTGTCGAACACCCATTTGCCCATGTCGACAAACTCGTATTCCAGCGGTACGCCGGCAGCGTTAAAGATTCCCAACACGGCGTCCATTATTTCCGGACCGATACCATCTCCTTTGGCAACTGCGATTTTCATAAATGAAGCGATTGATAGTTATGTACACGGCCAGCCGGCCGTAAAAAATTGTTGCAAAAGTAAGGATGCCAGCCGCAGCGGCTACGTTAATTTGCGAATGGTTTTTTATAACCGGTGGATGTAAGTTTTGCAACTTTTTTTGCTGGCAAACGTTGAAATTGCCCCTACCTTTCCAATCAGGTAAGCAGTAGCCCATGCATTCATTAATCACACAAGGTGTAGAGATCACCGTTGAAACCTACTACCAGCCGGATTTCAGCAATCCGACACACAATGAGTACATGTTTGCGTACCGCATTACGTTAGAAAATCACAATCCTTTTCCTGTTCAACTCCTGCGCCGCCATTGGGATATTTTCGACAGCAACGGCGAATACCGCGAAGTAGATGGCGACGGCGTGGTGGGCCAGCAACCGGTGCTCAACCCCGGCGAAGTGTTTCGCTATGTAAGTGGCTGCAACCTGCAGTCTGACATGGGCAAAATGCACGGTTTTTATACCATGATGAATTTGCTTTCGCAAAAAGAATTCAGCGTGGATATTCCGGCCTTCGATATGATTGCCCCGTTTAAGGGGAATTGATTTGAAGCTTTACCAGTTCACAAGTTGGGATGATTGTTTGGCATTTTTGCGGCCTTCTCCTACTTCCTCATTTTTTATTTGTTATTCCTTCTTTCTTATTCCTCAAGGCTTATACCCCGCTTGCTCAAAAACCTGCCGGGCAGGCATTTTCATCAGGTCGGGAAATTTGGTGTCGGGAAATTTGGTCAGGTAGGCGTTCACTATTTTCCGGCCTACAAACAAGGCAATGTAACCCGGAGCACCCTCGCCCAGCTCCTGGGTTTTGGGACCATCTTTCAGATAGCCTTGGTTGATGAGCGGATCTTTGCTGTAGAGCAAATCGTTTTTCATGAAGAAGTTCCAGATAAGTGCCTCGTTGGCTTCGCAACCTTTTACCTGCTTGCCGGTGTAACCGAGTTGCAAGCTATCTGCCACATCGGGCAGCAGGCGTTGCAGCAGCGCCATGCGTTTGCCTTTTTCTACCATGTCTTCCAGCAGCGTCAGGCCTTCGGGCTTGTACGGAAAGGCATCTTCAATCAAATTTTTAGTCGCATTCACCAGCATAGTGGCGGGGGTAAAACGGCGGGTTTGATAATCGAAAAACACACCGGCCCGTTTGCCTTCGTCGTACACCTGTGCCTGCTCGCCCAAGTGCAACTGCAGGGCAATGCCCACGCCATTTTGGGTACGCACATCGCCATAATCGCCAATGGCAAACGGCTCATACGCATCCATGGGACTGATGAACGTGGTGATGACAAAGGGCGAATCGGGTTTGTAGCCGGGCACATAATGCTGCAGGTAGCGCAGCACTTCTACCATGTCTTTTTCCAGTTGCGGCAAATGCTGATTGGCCACGCCATTGGCTACCTCGTACACGGGTGTATAGCTGCGCAAAAAAGCCGTGATGGCCGCCAGCGCCTGCGGGTCGCCGGGGTTGATGCCGAGCATGGAGCTCAGGTAGTTTTGTAAAAAACCAGGGTACTGCTGCTGCAATTGGTTGAGGCCGGGCACCAGCTGATTGGTATCCAATGCAAAAAAGGACTGATCAAAACGTTCCGTTTTTACACTGGCCGAAAAAGCGCTGACATCAGGCTTTTGCTGGCCACTGTCACAAGCATACACACCCGCCAGCAGGCTCATCCACAGCATTATTCTTTTTACCATACCGCAAAAGAACGTTGTGTGTTGGAATTTATTGGACAAGGAAAATACAAAGCTGTGGAAAGGCTAATACCTGAACTCGAGGATGCGTTCGTCGTGCATCATTTTGTCTACCAGGCGCAGGTGGCGTTTTTGCGGGCCTTCAACATACCAGCTGCTTTCTACCGTGCCATTGGCCCGGCGGTGGCTGTTGATTTTGTATTGCAACTTTGCCGCTTTCAGCATGTTTTCGATGTGCAGCAAATCGCCCTGATGGCTATGTGTAACGAGATAATAGGTCCGTTGCAAATTCACCCGGTCGATAATGACTTCGAGCTTGGGCAAAAAAGCCATCACCACAAACACAATACCCGTGGCCAGCAAAGCAAACCATGGATGCCCCGCTCCCACGGCCATGCCCAGGGCCGCCGTTACCCAAATACTGGCTGCTGTGGTGAGGCCATGTGCACGGTCGTTGCCTTTGAAAATAACACCGGCACCTACAAAACCAATGCCCACCACAATGTTGGACGCAATGCGTTCTGGCGCCATGCTACTGCCAATCATGGGGCTGAGCATGGTGTACAAACAGGCCCCAATACTGATGAGCATCATGGTACGAAAACCAGCCGACTTGCTGCGGTATTCCCGCTCTGCGCCGATAATGCCGCCTACCAATAAGGCCATCAATAATTGTGACACTTGTTCTCCTGTAATCATGGCGCCAATCGTTGTTGCTGCTTAAAGGTAGCACTACCCGGCCAATGACTGCATCTTGCTACCTTAGCGGCCTATCTTTCAAAAGCATTCATTTGTTGTATTTATGAAAATCGCCATCGCCCAACAGAACTATCACATCGGCAATTTTGCCCGCAATACGCAGCACATTATTGAGGCCATTGAAACAGCCAAAGCTGCAGGCGCAGACCTCGTTCTGTTTAGCGAACTCAGCATCTGTGGCTACCCCGCCCGTGACTTTCTGGAGTTTGATGATTTCATTCATCAATGCCAACAATCACTCTCGCAGATTGCTGCACATTGCAACAGCATAGCTGCACTGGTGGGTGCCCCCGAACGCAACCCCAACCTTAAAGGCAAAGACCTTTTCAATACAGCTTACTTTTTATACGAAGGAAAAGTGCAGCAGGCCATTCATAAAACGTTGCTGCCTACCTACGATGTTTTTGATGAGAACCGCTACTTTGAACCAGCTTACGAATGGAACATTGTACATTTCAAAGGCAGGAAGCTGGCAGTCACCATTTGTGAAGACATCTGGAACCTCGGCGACAATCCGCTGTACCGCATTTGCCCCATGGATGAGCTGATGAAACAGCAACCCGATGTAATGCTCAACCTCAGTGCTTCACCATTCGATTACACGCATGATGAAGACCGCAAAGCCACCATTAAAGCCAATGTGCAGAAGTACAAGCTGCCCATGTTTTACTGCAATGCCGTAGGCAGCCAAACCGAGATTGTGTTTGATGGCGCCAGCCTCGTGTTTGATAAGGATGCCAACCTCTGTGGCCAGCTGCCGATGTTTACCGAATCGCTGCAATACTTTACCCTGCGGGAAGATGGTAGCATAGATGCCCCCATACTGGAACCTGCCAGCCGGGTGCCCGATAAAGAACTGACACCGCATGGCCTGGAAGCCGAACTGAACATTGCACAAATACACGATGCGATTATCCTCGGCATTCAGGATTATTTTGGCAAGATGGGTTTTCAACAAGCCATTGTGGCCAGCAGCGGTGGTATTGACAGTGCGGTTACACTGGCACTGGCCGTACGGGCATTGGGTGCGGCCAATGTGCGGGCCATCCTCATGCCCTCGCAGTACAGCACCGGCCACAGTGTAGACGATGCCGTGCAGCTGAGCCGCAACCTGCAGAACCCTTACGATATTGTTCCCATTAAAAACATTTTCGATCAGTTTACAACAGAGTTGCACCCCTTGTTTGGCAACCTGCCGTTTAATGTAGCAGAAGAAAACATCCAAAGCCGGGTGCGGGGCAATCTGGTGATGGCCATTGCCAATAAGTTTAACTACATACTGCTCAACACCAGCAACAAAAGTGAACTGAGCACCGGCTACGGCACCCTCTACGGCGATATGGCCGGTGGCTTGGGCGTACTGGGCGATTGCTACAAACTGCAGGTGTATGCACTGGCCCGCTACATCAATAAGGATGGAGAAGTGATTCCGGAAAACATCATTACCAAACCACCGAGTGCTGAGCTGCGCCCCGGCCAAAAAGACAGCGACAGCCTGCCGGAATACGATGTGTTCGACCCGCTGCTGTACCAGTATATCGAACGCAGACAGGGGCCAAACGAAATAAAAGCGATGGGCTTTGATGCGGCACTGGTAGACCGGGTGCTGCGCATGGTAAACATCAACGAATACAAACGCAATCAGTTTTGCCCCATCATACGGGTAAGCCCCAAGGCCTTTGGTGTAGGAAGAAGGATGCCGATAGTGGGGAAATATTTAAGCTGATTTTTGGGACGCGGATTTATTGGGACGCGGATGGGAAGGATGGAAGAAGGATTTTCGCGGAGATACATTGGTTGCTCTTCGATTGTTGGACTGAAGAATCCCTTTCATAAATGTGATTACAGTGATTGTGAGATTACCTTTTACATTTACTATTAGAGTTGTACTTTGTATAAAATTCTATCCATGCTTTTACTCACCCTTTCTGTTTGGAACACTCTTGGCATTATCGCAGTTATTGCATTAGTTATTTCCTTCTTTAAAGCGAAAAATGCTGTTTGGGGAACAGCAACACTTGGCTTAGTTGTTGCACTTATTATTGGAATAATTGGCTGGCTCAAAAACTCCAAGTTCAACTGGGAAGGATTCAAGCAAGTGATGATTATTGCAATACTAGTTGGTGTAATTTTTGAACTGTTGAGTATGGTTTCAAAACGAAAAAAAAGTATTGATTAATGGTCAGAAGGACAGCCGCTTTCGAGAATGTGAATTCAGATTGAGAAGAATTAATGAATCCAGTCTGTATATGAAATTTTGAGTTTAGAAAATGAACAGCAATTAACCAATGAATTATTCACTTTCATATTTTGGCAAGTCCATTGACGAAGTTTCTGTTGAGGATATAATAAGCTTCTTTAATGAGCCGAGAGAAGAATCGACTAAAATTGAGTTTAAATCTTTTTCCAATACTTATGGCAATTTCAATCAAAATCTAGACGGGATAATTAGAGGTATTTGTGCCATGCTAAACTCCGAAGGTGGCATCATAATTTGGGGCGCCCCAGAAGGACACATTGAGCCCAAACGAAAGGAGAAGGTATTTCAAGGAAAATTAGCTGCTGTAACTGAATACAAGTCGAAAGATTGGCTGATAAGTAAAATCTCGGATTCCATCACTCCTCTACCAACTGGAATAAAAGTTTCTATATTGAAACATGACAACTTGTTTGTTTATGTCTTCGAAATACAGCAGAGCACATATCCCCCTCATCAATTTAAGCATACCTATTTTGCAAGATTAGATGGCCAATCTAAGCCTGCTCCACATTACCTTATAAATGCTCTATTTAAAAAGGTAACATTCCCGCAAATTGAAGGGTATCTCAAAATAGATAATATTCAATATGATCATTCGATTTTCATTTTAGAGGTCGGTATTGTATTGTTTAACTTTACGCCTCTACAAAACGAAGAAACAGTTGTTTTCAAACTATTGTGTTCTCAAGGAGTATTCGAAGCATCTCAGGATTTAAATATTTTAAATAGATATACTGAAGATGGGCACCAATATGTATCTGATGATGACATAAAGATATTGCATTATGGAGAGCCTTATTATCATTCTGAAAGAATTATACTCAATAAAAAGGACTTGATTGAGAAATACAACAATGAGGTTGATTTACTTCTTTCTTTTGGAGGAAAGAATTCGCCGATAAAAACATCAGACTATACACTTGATTTCAATCGAATAAAAATTGGTCATCAAAATAACCCAAATGAAATAATTTCTCGTAAGGATGAAAATGTAATGCTTGTAGATAGGCAATTAGCATTAGGAACCACAAGAGAATCTGCTATAAAAGCTATACTAGGACGTTAGGACTATAACTCCGCTTTGGTTCGTCGCTCACGAACCATTGAAACAATCCTCCGCTCTTCGCCATTTGCAATGGCGAAACCGTACTCATCAAAAAAACACACGCTGCCCGGTAACCGCATTACCAAACAGCGTGTGTTGTAAAAGTGCATGTTGAGTAACTACAAAGTCGCCAACACTTCCAGGGCTTTCTTTCTGTAATCTTCTGTAGATGGATACGTACCGTTGGTCGTCTTATACGTCTTCAGGTAGTTGTTCATTTTAATGTAGAAGTTCTGATGCGTAAAGTAGAGCGGCATTTTGGTACCGCTTTCATTGATGAGTGACATCTGCTTCGATACGCCGTTTTCATACTCGTTGTTGTACAGCTGCATCATCTGGCCTATTTCATGTTGGTTTCCTTTTGGCACAATGCTGCATTCCATCTTCTTTTATGATTGAAAGCACAATACAGCCACGCAGCGGTTGGTAATTTTATCGTTGAAAAACACTCAATATGAAATCAACCACTGACAATACCGCTCAGCCATTTATAGCTGCTCAACACATTGACTATGCCAGCGGAGCTGTGGTAAGTAAAACGATACTGAAAAATGCAGCCGGCAACATTTCATTATTTGCCTTTGATGCCGGCGAAGGCCTGGCAGAACACAGCTCACCCCATGCCGCATTAGTGCAGCTACTGGATGGTGAAGCCGAAATTACCATCGGAACAACGGCATACACATTGCAAAGCGGCCAATGCCTGCTGATGCCCGCCAACATTCCACATTCGCTAAAAGCTACACAAGCTTTTAAAATGATGCTGACCATGATAAAAGGATGACATTGCTGTGACAATCTTTTTGTACCATTAAGGTTTGGCCGAAAAGTATGCTTCGCTTCGTCATGCTTTAGTCATTATTTGCTGCCACCTATTTATGGCAGCTATTGCTCCCATCCTTTAACAACACCTGCACTAAAGATATTACTATATTTGTCATCCATGAATTTGCGCCTCCGATATATCCTCGTCTTTCTCGTGTAATTACCTGCCGGCCAATCGTTGTCGAGCCGTTGGGTAAGGCGCTTCCTGCTACTATTTTTTTACAGACACATAAACCATTGCTATCATGAAAACTGATACAAATCCAGTTATTCTTTGCGAAGAAGATTACAACAAACTGTCGCACATCCTCAACCTGCAAACGGTAGCTGCAGATGAAATGACCCTTGCCTACGAAGTAAGCCGGGCCATTGTAGTAAAAAACAATGCATTTCCGAACAACACTATCCGTATTGGCTCACACATAACCGTATTGGATATGGACACCAGCAAGGAAAAAGACTTTCAGATTGTAATGCCTGGCGAAGCGGATGTGAAAGCACAAAAAATATCGGTATTGTCGCCCATGGCCGCAGCCATCATCGGGTTTAGAGCCGGTGAAGAGGTAACCTGGAAAATGCCATCCGGACTAAAAAAACTGAAGATAGTTGCTGTAGAAAACCACTGATACATGTTGAGCTACCGCTACCTGCATAGCCGTGATAACGCACTTGTTATCACGGCTATTTTTTTTCCACTTCTGCTACGCCAGCACATAGGGCAAATTGTTCCTTGTACAAATCTCGTGTATATTGTATTTTACTTGCAGCCCTCTGGTACAAGCCCACATTTCCCGTTGCTGCAAAAATAATTTCCAATTTCAACTATTCTCCTCACTCAAAACTCTTGCGTATGAAACTGCTTTTCACCAGCTCACTTCTTCTGTGTATCTACGCCGCATTGTCGCAAAATGTAGGTATAGGCACCAGCACCCCTACCCGTTTGTTATCTGTAAATGGCACCATTCTGGTAGATGCCGGCAATATGAATACCGGTGCCGGCGATAGTGCCAGCTTAAGGTTTGGCACCAATGGTATGGCAGCTATTTCCAGCAATAAAGGAGTAGCAGGTGTAAATACAAACGGCTTAGATTTTTGGACCAACAATAACCGAAGAATGATTATTAATACCAGCGGTTTTGTAGGTATCAACAACACAGCACCCAGCTACCGGCTCGATGTGGGCGGCGCCATTCATGCTACCAGTAGTATATATACAGATGCCAGTGCAATTATATCTGGCGGTGCGTCCATTGCAGGTATAACTACAATTGGGGGCAACACTTATTTGAACAGCTCTGCTTTTGTAGCCGACTACATGGGCATTGGCACCAACTTTAGCAGTACCTACAGATTGAATGTAAATGGCAATGCTCTCATAGGCACCAACCTTGGTGTAAACGGCAGCATACGGGTAGATGGTGCTGCCAACCTCAACAGTACACTTACGGTAGATGGCAAACTAACCAGTGAAGGAAGGGCCATTATGCTCAGCAACTCTGGCACCACATTGCGGTCAGGTTTTTCTAGTGGCGCATTTACCGTTTCACTAAATGCAGGCCAAGTTGCAGACGTTGCTTTTATTGTGCCCACTTTTGCAGGCAACAACAACAATGTGCGGATAATGGTAGCGCAACTGGTGCCCGGTACAGGTGCGAGTAATTGGGGAGCCGTAGTATTTACACCACACAGCATTGACCCTTCAGATGCTGGTTATAGCAATCAAAGCACTGTGAGAATACGCATGCAAAACGCTAGCAGCGCCTTAGCTAATCTTGGCACCAATGCGGTGCTGCATTTATTTACAGTTGTAACGCACTAATAAGTATAGCTGCGCTTCACTTTTTTCATCCAGGTTTCATACAAATTTTACCCCAACAAAAACCCATATTTCAAACAGCAGTAATCACCGTTCGTTATCTTAGACTCATTGGTTGAATAAATGAAAGCATCTATGAAAAAAGTTGACGCTTTACCCTTTTTTGCAGCTGCATTTGTAACCGTTGTTTTTGTACTTTTTGGCCACTGCCCGGCTACAGCACAAAGCAGCAAGCAACCTTCAACAGCAGTGATGAAAGATTTGGAATTTCAGATGGCACTCTCCATTCGGTATTGCCGCCCCGACGATTTGAAATCATTGGTTGAAGAAAAAAAGTATCCGGTCAACAGACGTTTCGAATCAGGATTTGCGCCTTTGCATGCACTCATCTGGAGCACAGCCAATGCCCCTAAAGAAGACTCTGCCAAACACCGGGAAATGATAGATTTTCTGATACAGAAAAAAGCGTCAGTAAGCATGAAAGTGCCACCATTTAAAGCGTGGACCAAACTGCTTGCCCCACACGACAATGATGGCATACGGGCTGCAACATAAGACAGCCTCAATTCTTTGCAACTGGCTATGCTCTGCGGTAATATTCAGGTAGTGAAAATTATGCTCCGGCACGACCCCAATATTTCTGTGACAGACAGCAAAGGCAACACCCTGTTACACCTGGCTGCCATGTACGACTACAATGCAACATTCGATGACACCTACGTATTAAAAGTTACAGACCTGCTCATGATGGATAGAAACATTTTGAACAAAGCGGGACAAAATCCACTGTTGTACTATGTAAGCAAACCACAATGGGTAACTACCGCCAAACTTGTAATTGATCACATGATAAAAGCAGGCGCCAACCCGGCACTAAAAGATGCATCAGGCAAAAACTTTTATGACTATGGTAAAACCGTAAACCCCTGGATAGATTCGTGGCTGCAACAAAAAGCAGAAGCCGCCAGAATCAACAAAATCATCGCTACGTTTTTGAATACTCCACCTATCGATTTTGAGAAACAAACAAGGGAAAACCTTGCCCGATATGAAGCATGGAAAAAAAGTGGAGGCGGGTGCGGCAACACAACGCTACAATTTTCCTACAGCCTTCGCTTCAACTACTTTTTATCAAGCCCGTACAGTCTGCCATCTAAAGGTCAGAAATGCAGTGCCAATGAAGAACCCATTGAAGTGGTAGTAACGCCTGAAAGGGTGAGCATCAGTACACTGACACCTTATTACGGATCATTCACCGTATGCGAAAGCGGCTACAGGATAGTAAATGGTGAAGAGTATGAATTTTATGGTTTTAAAACAGGCGCCAACAACAGTACCTACACAGGCTTTGGCCGAAAAAAAGGGAACACTGCAAATGCCATCATCTTTACGCAACAAGGCTCTATCATGCTTGGCACTTCGCCCTTTCAATACCAATAGACCGGCACAGATTTAGTCATCATTCGGGTATTCAGAAAAATGATCAAGGCTTGAATATACAGATTGGTAAACGCTGTCAAAAAACCAGTCGCTGTATCATACTTGATTTTTTCAGACAAAAAATTAACTGCCGTATCATTATTTCAATCAAACTATTTTTTTGCTGCTTTTGTTATAAATAAAATCAGTAAAATGAAGCCTCATCAATGGGCCATTCTTGTAGCCACACTCTATCTGATTGTGTATACAATTTTAGTTCAACAATCGGCGGACCTCTTGTTATTATCCGCTCTGTTTGCAGGATCTTCTATCATCATTATTTGGGTAGCGATAGCTACATTAAAAGCGCCTTACCACGGACCTGAATTAACACCCGATGAAGAGTACGGCTATGGCGACCGAAAGAAAGAAAACAGGAGATTGCTCTGGTAGCCAACCCTATGTAACCGGGTAACTTTTGTCACACCCTTCACTACCATGGAGCAGCAATTTTGTACTATGAAAAATCTGCTGCAACAACATTGGGAAACGGTGTACCAAACCAAAACGTCGCAACAAGTAAGTTGGACGGAAGAAGTACCGGCACAATCGCTGGCGCTGATTGCCGAACTGAACCTGCCGAAGGATGCTGCCATTGCCGACATTGGCGGCGGTGATAGCAAACTGGTAGACCATTTGCTGGCGCAGGGCTACACCAACATTACCGTGGTAGATATTGCTGCCGCAGCCCTTGAGAGGGCCAAAGTTCGGCTGGGCGACGCTGCCGCAACGGTGCAATGGGTGGTAAGTGATGTGCTGGCTTTTGAACCAACACAATCTTTCGCCCTCTGGCACGACCGGGCAGCTTTTCATTTTCTCACCAACCCGGCCGATGTACAACGCTACTTGCAACTATTGGAAAAAAATGTAGCAGGCAATGTGATTATTGCAGCATTCAGCACCGAAGGCCCCAGCAAATGCAGCGGCCTGCCTGTACAGCAATACAGCGAAGGCAGCATGTGCTCACTGATGGAAGGACGGTTTCATAAATTGAAATGCGATACGGTGACACACATTACACCAGCTGCAGCAAGGCAGGAGTTTGTGTACTGTGGGTTCAGTAAAAATCAAGCATAACATTTTGATGTAACGATCAACAAAAGCGGGCCCGGCACTACCGGACCCGCTTCTTATTTTCAGTCGACATTTTTTAATTGATGGCTTTGATACACAGCAAAGGAATATGGGTATGAAAAGCCAGCCTTGTAGTGTGGCTGCGGCGGAAAATGGATTCGAGCCAGCCATGTTTTTTCGGAATCATCAGCATCATATCAATGTTGTGCTCCGCAATAAAGGCATCCATGGCATTGGTAAAATCTTCGCCTTCCACCAATACAAATTCAGGTTGTATTTTTTCAAATAGTTCGCCTACAATTACATTGTTGTGGTACAGATCGGGGTCAAACGCCTGTGGATTAGGATCATTGTGTACCACCACCAATTTGGCTTTTAAAACAGCCAGAATTTTCTTGATAGCTTCGGCTGGTGTGGTTTTCATTACGTCTTTGTAATCGCAGGCCCAGCCAATTTTTTCAATGGGTTTATAGCTGGCATCTGGCGGTACTATCAGCACCGGCACAGCCACATGATGAATAATGTGGGTGGTATTGCTACCAATAAGCACCTGCTCCAGTTTGCCGCCACCGGTAATGCCCATCACAATCAAATCGGCCACTACTTCTTCGGCCACTTCACTGATGCGTTCCTGCAAAAAACCAAAATCAGAAATGGTTTCAATGGCTACTTCATTGCCACTGGCCTTGAGCAAGGTAGCTTTCAGTTGTTGCAAATTTTCTTCACTGGCTTTTTGCAACTCTTCGGTTTGCAAAATGGCCCAGCTCATTTCTGTAGCCAATGGCATGCTGTACGCATTGTACAACACCAACTTGTTGGCACCCAGTTCTTTGGCCAAGCCAAGGGCATACAGGGCGCTGTTTTGTGCGGTGGCAGAAAAATCGGTGGGAACTAAAATGGTACGCATACAATCGTGTTTAATGTGGGTAATCGTTATGGCTGTCAATCCTTTATCCGGCATGAAAATACTTCATTCTGCCCAGCCTGTGCATGATACAAGTCAAGTCATACGTTAATTCTACAGGCAGCTTTGCACGGCATGGCATTTGCATAGTTGCAGCACGTATTTTCACCGCCTCAATTTTTTTCTACCATCATGCGTACCGCCGAAGATATTCGCCAGCTACAGGAAGCAATTGCCCAGCATCACCCCGTTACCGAAAACATTCGTCAGCAGCTGCACCGCATCATTGTGGGACAACCCGCTATGATTGACCGGCTGCTGATTGGTTTGTATTGCAATGGCCACGTGCTGCTTGAAGGTGTGCCCGGCCTGGCCAAAACACTTACCATTAAAAGCCTGGCCAAAACGCTGAACATGGCTTTCAGCCGCATACAGTTTACCCCCGACCTGCTACCCGCCGACGTAGTGGGCACCATGATTTACAACCAGCAAAAAGGTGAATTTGTCGTTCGCAAAGGGCCCATTTTTGCCAACTTTATTTTGGCCGATGAAATCAACCGTGCTCCGGCCAAAGTGCAAAGTGCCCTGCTGGAAGCCATGCAGGAAAAACAGGTGACCATTGGCGATACAACATACCAGCTACCTCAGCCTTTTTTGGTGTTGGCTACGCAAAACCCCTTGGAGCAGGAAGGAACTTATCCGCTGCCCGAAGCACAGCAAGACCGCTTCATGCTGAAGGTAAAAGTGGACTACCCCACCCGGGAAGAAGAGCTGCAAATAGTGCGGGAAAACATTGCCGGTATCGACAACATAACCCTGCAGCCCGTAGCCAGTGCACAAGATATTCTTCGTGCCAGAGAGCTCTGCCGCCAGGTGTATATGGATGAAAAAATTGAACACTACCTGCTGGACTTAGTGATGGCCACCCGCTACCCTGCCGATGCCGATTTGCCCGAGTTGAAACCACTGCTCAGCTATGGTGCCTCACCCCGTGCCAGCATTAGTATGGCGCAGGCCAGCCGTGCTGTAGCTATGCTCAGCAAGCGGGCATACGTTATCCCCGATGATATAAAACAAATTGCCGTGGATGTGCTTCGCCACCGCATTGGCCTCACCTACGAAGCTGCGGCCGAAGAAGTAACTGCTGATGATATCATCGGTAAAATTTTGGGCAAGGTGAAAGCGCCGTAACATCTGAGCAAGATTGAATACTTACATGTATTTATGAAAGTATAGATTATAAAAAAGGTTCTCGCTACAACATTCATTTCTCTTGTCCGATTTAAAAGCCATACTCAAACAAATACAGCGGCTGGAGATTCGCTCCAGGCGCTTGTCGAACCATGTGTTTGCGGGTGAATACCACTCCGCCTTCAAAGGGCGTGGCATGACGTTTAAAGAAGTGCGGGAATATTTTCCCGGCGATGACATCCGCTTCATCGACTGGAATGTGAGTGCCCGTTTCGGCCATCCGTTTAGCAAGTTGTTCGAAGAAGAACGTTCGCTGACACTGATGCTGCTGCTCGACATGAGTGCCAGCACCAGCACTGGCACCCGCCAAAAAACCAAACGCACCCTCATGACGGAAATGGCGGCTGCACTGGCTTTTGCCGCTTTGGGCAACAACGATAAAGTGGGTGCCATCTTATTTACCAACGAAGTAGAACTGCTCATTCCGCCGGGCAAAGGCAAGGGGCATGTGCTGTACATGCTGCGCAAAATATTAGCCCATGAACCCAAGGGCAACAGCACCAATATAGAACCAGCACTCAAACTGCTGCAGCAAACCATGAAGCAAACGACCATCAGCTTTGTGCTGAGTGATTTTGCAGCGCCCAATTGCAGCAAAGCCATGAAAGCAACCGCAGTACGGCACGATTGCATCGCCATCCATTTGTTTGACCAGCTCGATTTTCAACTACCCGCCAATACGTTACTTCCTTTAATAGATCCGGAAACGCAGCAAGTGAGCTGGGTAGATACCCACGACACAAAAGCATTGGCACAATGGCAGCAGCAATTTGTGGGCTATACGCAACGGTTAAAAGATGCCATTACCGCTGCCGGCTGGGATTATCTCCGTTTTCGCACCGACCATGATTTTGTACCTACCCTGCAGCAGTTTTTTCTCAACCGCATCAAACGAGTAAATCATTGATATGTACAAAACGCTACTCGTCTGCTTTGCTTTGCTCACTGGCACTATTTCGTTCGCACAAATACACATGCGTTCCCCACAGGCAATGGCCTATACCGGTCAGCCGGTACCGTTGCGCATCAGCCAAAAAGGTACACTGGCCGATAGCCTGCCCGTGCCCGATAGCATTGGCCGCCTGGAAGTATTACGTTTTGAAAAAGCCGTCCAACAAGGCGATTCAGTAATACAAGATGTATTGCTCATTGGCTATGATAGCGGCAGCTATGCATTGCCCCAAATAGCTGGCAAAATTGAATCGTTGCCCGACAGCATTTTGCTATTGCCGATGCCGCAAGATTCGCTGGCAAAATATGGCGATGTAAAAACCTATTTTGCCGGAAAAGCCAGCACCAATTATTGGCCCTACTTGTGGGCAGCATTGGGTGCTTTAGCCAGTATCGCATTGCTGTGGTGGCTGCTACGCCGCAAACGCAACAAAGCATTGCAAATAGACAATCCTATCACGGGGCCCAAACACTGGCAGGAACAAATGCAAAAGCTGCAACAAAACTGGCAAGCCGGAAAACTATCCGCTCCCGTGGCGGCTACACAATGCATGCAATTGGTGCGGGCCATGTTGCAGCTCAAAGGCATTCCAACAGCAGCACTTACGGGTGAAGAATTGTTGCCGCTGGCCAAATCTATTTTGCCTGCACAACAGCAAACAGCGTTACAAGAAGCGGTGGGTGTTTGCTACGGTATGCAGTTTGCCCGCATGCATCCGGCACAAGAAATATTTAGCCAACAACTGCAACAGGTAGCAGCTGTAGCGGCGCATACTTTTCAATCTACCCATCCTGAAGCGAAGTCATGATAAGAGACTATCTCAACGATATTGTATTTGACTGGCCTTTGTTGCTGGCACTGCTGATATTGGTGCCTGTATGGGTGTGGTGGAGTATTCGCCAACGCAAAAAAAACACAGCCGGTATTGCAGCCACCACTGGCAACCGTGGTTGGATGCAGCAAAGCTGGCGGTTGCGCCTCATGCATTTTCCCATGTGGTTGCGTGGCATAGCAGTTGCTTGTTTGATTGTAGCATTGGCCAAACCTGCGCATTACCAAACCATTGAAATGAACAATGGCGAAGGCATCGACATCATGCTCTGTATGGATGTGAGTGGTAGTATGCTGGCCCGTGATTTTACGCCAGACCGGCTGCGGGCTTCTATGGAAGTGGCCCGCAACTTTGTGCAGGGCCGCAAAGGCGACCGCATTGGGCTGGTTATTTTTTCGGGCCAAAGCCTGGCACTGTGCCCACTCACCAGCGACCTGCAAGCAGTGTTGCACCAGATTAACGCTATTGAATACGGGCAACTGGCAGACGGCACTTCTATCGGCACCGGATTGGCCAGCAGTGTAGACCGCTTGCGCCAAAGTAAATCGCCGGGCAAAGTGGTGATACTGCTGACTGATGGCGAAGACACCGGTGGTTTTTTTGACCCCGCAACCGCCAAGCAACTCGCCATGACCTATGGCATAAAAGTGTACACCATTGGTGTGGGCAGCAAGGGCCTGGCCCCCATGCCCTACCAAACACCTACAGGCACTCAAGTGCGGGAAGAAAAAGTAAACATTGATGAAGCCTTGCTCACAGACATTGCGCAATCCACAGGTGGGCAATATTTCAGGGCTACCAATACCAAAAGACTCGACAGCATTTATGCCTCCATCAATCAACTGGAAAAAAACCGGGTGGAATCAACCATTTTTACCAAGCGAACCGAACGGTTTTTACCCTGGCTGGCTGCTGCCATTGCATTACTGATATTGGAAATGTTGCTCACAGTGGCATTCTTTAAAAAATTACCTTAGGATTTTATTGACCCTCCGTTTTACCGGGTAACTAAGGCAGCCAAAACACTTACAGCATGCGCTATTTTCAATGGAATGAATTCCCCGTTATACAACTAGAACAAGCTACACTGCGAGGTATGCTGCCAACAGATGCCGAGGCGTTGTTTGTATTGCGCAGCAATCCGCACATCATGCACTATGTGCCGCGGCCATTGGCTACCCATGTAGATGAAGCCACACAATTGATAGCCGCCATACAACAAGGCTTTCACGAAGGCAATAGTTTGACCTGGGGCATTGCCGAGCATACGAGCAACCGCATCATTGGCACGCTGGGCTTTTGGCGCATTGAGCCAGAAAATCACCGGGCAGAAATTGGCTATCTCTTACATACCGGTTATCACGGTAAAGGATTGATGAAAGCGGCGATAAAAGCAACTTGCGAGTTTGTGTTTGATGCATTGCCACTGCATTCCATAGAAGCCAAAATAGACAGCGCCAACATTGCTTCATGGAAAACCATAGAGCAGTGCGGCTTTCGGCGGGAAGCACATTTCAGAGAAAACTTTTTCCATAAAGGACAGTTTGTAGATACGTATGTGTACGGGCTGTTACGGAGTGATGTGTAAGCACTCACTTTTGATTTTTTTCTTGACGCCAAAACCACTTTCGCTACCTCGTTTCATGTGATACAAAACAAGACGGTGAAAAGGTGAAAAAACCACCTATTGTACCCTCACTTCACCACCTGTCTGCACCTCAATCTTATTGAAAGCACCGTTGAATTGAATTTGTTTACCGCTGCCAGTGCTACAGCCCAGCGTAAGGCGGCCACCACTTTTTACCTCAATAATACTGCTGTTGTTCAACTGCAAATTTCCGCATACACTAATGCCCGTTATAAAAATGGGGCTGAAGGGCTTGCTAATACTCACATCGCTATTGCAGGAGGGCAGGGTACCACCCGACCAGTTAGCAGCGTCACTCCAATTGTTGGTACCGGCATTTCCCGTCCATGTTTTTAGAAAATTGCCGGCAGTAAGTGCTGGCGCAAAATAGCCGAGTGTGTTGTAGTTGCCAGCTGTGGTTCTTACAATTTCGCCAATAGCACCCAACGGGCTTACAAAGCTGCCCAGCGTGTTGCCAACATTGTTATATGTACCAGCCAAAGTAGCCGACCTGCTGATACGTCGCTGTGCTTCTGAGCCAGCTGCAAATCCTTCTGCAGTGGAGGCCTGCACATCAACCGAATCTACACTGGTGAGGGTACCACTAACCAGCCGGGCATACCAGCGGTGTGTTTCGCCCAGGGCAGTGAGGCCAGCACCCAATGTACCTCCTGCGGCAGGCACACACTCTACTGCCACCCGTGCATTGATAGCCGTAATGCCCCGTAGGGAGAAGATGCGCCTGCTGCCGCCACTACCCACGGGAAACATCCTTTCGGCAATACTGGTGCCATTGATGGTAAATACCACGGCACCCTGTATATGGCCCTGATTGGCAATTGAGCTGCCTGTTGCACCACCATAAGTATTATTGGTACAAACAATGGCCTTCCCCGGAGCCACTTTTACAATACCAAATAAAAAAAGTGTATTGGCGTTGTTATCAGTTACAAACAATGAATCATTTACTTCTACTACCGAACGGGCAGAGCCTACCGTAAGTCGACTGATAGTTCGATTGGCAGGTAACTCATTGGCGGCACCCATTACATAGGTGGTATCATAACCGGCACCAGCTATTTGTACATAACGCAATTCCAAATTGTTATTTGGGTCGGCCGGAGGAAAAGCACTCAGGCGACCTGTTTGTATGCTGAAAATAATGGGTGGTGCCGAAGACGATGCAGCAGCATGATTGAGCATGATATTGTTGTTATGGGTAAAAGTGCCCCGCACCAAATTGATACGGCTGTACACGGAAATAGTCCCGGGTGAACCAGGAATGCTTACCCCCTGTGGATTATTGACCTCGATAGCAGCCAGTCTGCCATTGGTAAACTGACTGGGGCTGACGAAATTGAACGTTTGCGCAGCGGTACCAGCTGCATTGGCAAAATTGAGCGTAGCTGCCTGCAGATTGGCACTGGCGCCAGATTGTAGCGTAAAATTACCCTGTAGCACAATATTGGAGTTGGGTGCCGATAATGTAGCTCCGTTATTTACCAGCAAAGAACCACTCAATTCAATACCGGTTGAAGCGTTGAGGGTAGCATTTTGCGCCAATGTGAGCTGGCCGGCAAGTGCACCAGACCCCGATAAGGTAACAGTTGTACCCTGTGCAATCGTCACTTGGTCAGCCGGGCCAGGTATGTAGCCGCCGCTCCAGTTGGCCGGATCGGCCCACTTCCCAGTAGAATTTACATTGGTTACGCTGGCACCACCAGCTCGGGCCGTTAAAGCCACGCTGTCTATTTGCATACCAAACGGATTGGATGTAGCCACACTGGCGGGTATGGAACTGGTAAACGCCAGGCGAATGGTTTGTCCGGCCAACGATGGGCTCAGTTGCACCACCACCCGCTGCCAATTTTGCATGACGCTGGAAATGGCGACGGCAGCAGTAGTAACACCAGAGGGCAAGGCACCGGCAGTAAATGTGCCGGCGGTAAAGCTACTGGCCAGATAAACCCGCAGCGGCGGGTTAGCCGATGGATTGGCCACAGCGTAGTTACTGCGGTACTTAAAAGCCAACACGATATTACCCGCATTTACGGGCAGCGTTACATCTCGGAAAAAATGGCTGATACTGGCTGTGCCGGCAGCCACGTTTAACGCCACTGCGGGGTTTGCATTTTGATAATTACTGGTCATGAAAGCAGCACGGGTACCGGTAGCATCGGCTACTCCTGTATGGGCAGCCCAGCCATGCACCTGGCCTGAATTGATAGCCGTCCAACCATTGGCAGCCAGGCCCCCAGGTGCTTCAAAGCCTCCTTCGGCCAAAGGGTTGATAAGTGTTGTTAGCTGCCCATGTGCGGCCGTGTGGCCAGCCAGCAACCAACCTATGCAAAGAGTAGTGACAAGTAAACGCATTTGAGTCTGTGTTTTACATTGGAGCAATTTAGCCTTCAAACTGCGAAGGCATTATGCCCAATTTACCAATAAGGCCAATGACTGTACCAACTGCGTACCGGGCTTCAAGAAACCCGGAACTCAAAGCCTTGGTTGGTTATTTCTCCCGTACTTTGCCCGTGCACATGAAAGCCACCGTATACCGCAGTACCGGCAGCTGGTACGATGTAAAAGATGAAGCAGGCCAGCTTTGGAAGGCCCGCATCAAAGGCGTGTTTAAAATAGAAGGGCTGAGCAGCACCAACCCTATTGCGGTGGGCGATGTGGTAAGCATGGAAATAGAAAATGAAGACAACCATATTGCTACCATTGCTGGCATTCACGACCGGCACAATTACATCAGCCGACAAAGCCCCAGCCACCGCCGCCAGCACCATATAGTAGCCAGCAATCTCGATCAGGTATTGCTGGTAGCCACCATTAAAGACCCACGTACGTCCAATGGTTTTATGGACCGTTTTTTGGTGGCCGCCGAAGCCTATCATGTACCAGCCATTTTGCTCATCAACAAGCAAGATGCCTGGAAGGAAAAAGACAAAGCGAAGTTTGAAGAATGGGAAGATATCTATAGCCAGATTGGCTACCAGATAATGGCCGTGAGTGTGCAGCAAGGTACGGGCATGGATGGGCTGCATGCACTCTTAAAAAATAAAACTACGCTGGTGAGTGGCCACAGTGGTGTGGGCAAAAGCAGCTTGCTCAATGCCCTCATTCCCGGCTTTACCCTGCGCACCAAAGAAGTGAGTGGCTGGAGCGGCAAGGGCATGCACACCACTACGTTTGCCGAAATGTTTGACCTGCCCGATGGCGGCCGTATTATTGATACGCCTGGCATTCGGGAGTTTGGTATTGTAGACATTGAGCGGGAAGAACTGAGTCATTATTTTCCGGAAATGCGGGCCGTGTTGCAGGAGTGTCAGTTTAATAATTGCCTGCATGTAAATGAGCCTGGCTGTGCGGTAAAACAAGCCGTGAGTGATGGCAGTATTTCGCCCGACAGGTTTGCTTCTTACCTGAGCATATTCGATACCATTAAAGAAAATGAATGGGAGTAAGCATGCTCCAACAATCATCAATCTTCCGGTTCTTCGGGGCCGTGTTGATATTCCAAAATGTCGCCGGGCTGGCAGTGGAGCACCCGGCAAATGGCCGCCAACGTTGAAAACCGAATGGCTTTGGCTTTGCCGGTTTTTAAAATGGATAGGTTCGACAGTGTAAGGTCTACTTTTTCAGACAGCTCATTCAACGACATTTTTCGCTTGGCCATCATCACATCTAAGTTTACTATTATGGGCATGGCTTATACGGTTAAGTCGTTTTCAAGTTGCATGTCAATTCCTTTTTTCATAATGCGGGCCACTACAAGCAGAATAACCCCCATAAACAACCACACATCGGCACCGGCTATGTGCAGCTGCTGCAAGCTCAGCACCGGCACACCCTGGCTTTCGATATTGGCCTGCACTTTGCTGCCCCATGAGCAAAAGAACCCAATGCCCAATGCGAGGTAAGCAATTAACGCAATGGAACGGCCAGCATGCGCCTGAAATGGTCTGTCGAGGTTCCAGTTTTTATTGTGCAAAATGGTGAGTATGATGTAAAACATGATGGCCTTAAGCACCGATGCAATAGCGATGGTGGCCGTAAGTGTAACATACATTCCCTGATGATGGCGGTACACGGCTGATAAATCGAGCCCCGACCAATAGGTATAACCCAGCGGTGGTTCGTAAAAAATGGTAATAATGGTGTTGACAATGAAGCCGGCGGCTTCAATACTTACGCCCACAAATATGAGCCACGAAATGGCCAACAGGACCATCTTCACATAATCGGTTTGTTTTTTCATGCGTTTCATTTTTATGCTGACGCAAAACTATAAATATTTATTGAATAACAATAAATATTTTCCTTTTACTGAAAAAATACTGCAAACCATGCACTAAGCTTGCCAGGTAACAAATTGGTTGGAACCAATGGCTGAAAAATTGGCGCTGCTGTAATTGAGTGTTGGGTTGCAGCAAACAGAAACAGGTTTGCCTGCCCGGTGCCAATTGCCCCATGTGGCAAACAGCCTTATCTTTCGGCACGAAACATTCATTTTTTCTTATGGCATTGCTCGAATGGCAAACAGGCGTCATCACCCGCATTATTGATGAAACCCACAATACGAAACGCTATTTTTTTGAATTGCCGGAGCAAACAGACTTTGTGTTTGAACCGGGGCAGTTTGTAACCCTCGATTTGCCCATACACGAACAAAAAAACAAACGGTGGCGCAGCTACAGCATTGCCTCGGCACCCAATGGCAGCAATACGTTTGAGCTCATCATTGTGCTGAACCATGCCGGCGCTGGCACTACCTGGTTGTGGCAACATGCAGAAGTGGGCACCAGCCTGCCACTGCGTGGGCCGCAGGGTAAGTTTACCATGCCTGCCGACCTTTCCGAAGATTTGTACCTGATATGCACCGGCACAGGCATTGCTCCTTTTAGAAGCATGGTGCAATACATACATCAGCACCAAAAAGCCCATCAAAATATTTACCTGTTGTTCGGCTGCCGCAAGTTCAACGATACACTGTATGGTACCGAGCTGCGCCAATTGCAGGATGACATGCCCGGCTTTACATTTATACCTACCTACAGCCGCGAACTGCCCGACAATGCTTTGCTGCAACGTACCGGCTATGTGCACCAGGTGTATGAAGAGCTGATAAAACAACGCACCATATTACACCAGCAAAATGGCGGCACAGGACTTAGCCCGGCCAAGTTTATGCTGTGCGGTTGGAAGAGTATGATAGATGAAGCCCGCCAACGGTTGGCGGCCATTGGCTACGATAAAAAAGACATTCATTTTGAACTGTACGGATAAGCAACCATGAACGCCAACCAGCTGATAAAGTCTCTGCTATATGGCTTTGCGGCCCTGCTTACACTGGGCTTTGCATTGGTTTTGTTTGATGAGCACCTGCCCATGGCTACTGTGTTTTGCGTATTGGCTGTGTGCATGATGTTTGCAGCATGGCGACATCCGTTTTTTTGGAGGCATTTGCCATTGCGCACCAGTGTATTGCTGCTACTACATGCAGCTGTGCTGGCAGCAATAGCCTGGCAGTTGTACAAGCAAGGCTACCACAAAGCCACATTTGTGTACGAAGGCATCAGCATTTTTTATTTCAGCCTGGCAGCATTTATTTTTTTGCTGCGCAAAAAACGAACGGTCTTTTTTGCAGAAGAAGACAACTGATACCAACCGCCCATGTGGCGGTTTTTTTATGCGAATACTGAAGCAGGTAGTGCATTCGAAAAAAACATTTGGCTATCCCCCGTTCCTGATATAAATTTTCAGTGCAACTGATATTCGTCAGTATACTGCCGATTGCTACACAATTACATTCGCTAAAATCAATTTCCATGGGTGCCGGATCGTTAATTGCCCTTGCCATTGCTGCCATTGCCTTTGCATCCATTGCTCTAATGGTAGCCAAACTGGTAACAAAAGCCACCAAAAACAAACAGAAGGGCGAAGCCTACGAATGTGGTATCCCCAGCCAGGGGCCCAACCTGATTCAATTCAATGTAGGCTACTATTTGTTTGCGTTGGTCTTCCTCATTTTTGATGTAGAGTTGGTGTTTTTATACCCTTGGGCAGTAGTGGTAAAAAGTGTAGGATGGATAGCCCTTGTGGAAATCGTCGTTTTCTTTTTCATCTTGTTTTTAGGATTGCTGTACGCCCACAAAAAAGGTGCCTTGCAGTGGAAATAACGATGCGCCCAAAGATGTTGATGGCAACCCTTGCTACTACATCATCATTTGTAAAAAAGGAACTATGAGTGAAGTGCCCAACAACGAAAACATTGCTGCCAACGCCGACACCGGCGCCCAGCCTGAGGCCCGCAAAAGCATTGCCGAACTGGCGGGCCCCATTCCTTTTCCTGGTACGGTACACGAAACACCCGGTGGCGGCATTTTGGTAAGTGCCATGGACGATGTCATCAACTGGGCACGTAGCAACAGTTTGTGGCCACTCACATTTGGCACCAGCTGCTGCGCTATTGAAATGATGAGTGCTTACAGCGCCAAATACGACTGGAGCAGGTTTGGCTTCGAAGTAGCCCGTGCCTCTCCACGCCAAGCCGATGTAATTATCATTGCAGGAACAATCGTAAACAAAATGGCGCCTGTACTCAAACGCCTCTACGACCAAATGGCCGACCCTAAATATGTGGTGGCTATGGGCGCCTGCGCCACCAGCGGCGGTCCGTTTTTTTACAATACCTATAGTGTAGTAAAAGGTGCAGATCATGTCATTCCCGTAGACGTGTACGTAGCAGGCTGCCCGCCACGCCCCGAAGCACTCATTCATGCCCTCATGACCTTGCAGGTGAAGATTAAAGCCGGCATGACCAGAGAACAAATTCGGGATGAAATGAAAACGACGTGACGGGAATGATGAATTAGGAATGATGAATTAAGAGTAGCAGCTCTCGAAAATCAAACATCAGATATCAGCGATCAAAATATACCAACGCATGACACGTGAAGATTTGCAACAAGAGTTAACCGGTCGCTTCCCCGACTTTACGTTTGAAGAAGGCGGCCAGTTTTTAACCATGCATGTGCCCGCTGCACAGTGGAGCAACATTGCCTACTTTTTGCGGGATGCACCGGAAATGCAATTCGATTTTTTGTTTTGCCTCACTTGCGTTGATTGGCTCAAGCACCTCACCATGGTGTATCACCTGCGCAGCTACACGCACAAGCATGAGCTGGTGGTAAAGTGCCAACTCGACCGCGAACAACCGGAAATTGCCTCTGCGGCCTACATCTGGCGTACCGCAGAATTTCACGAAAGAGAAGTGTTTGAATTGTTTGGCGTCAACTTTTTGCAACACCCCGATTTGCGCAAACTCATTTTGCCCGACGATTGGGTGGGCTACCCGCTACGCAAAGACTACGACGACCCCATAAACATGATTAAACTGTAAGCCACGCATTATGTACAGAGAAACGGATATCATACAAACGATTCCCGGCACCGATGAAATGGTGATTAATGTGGGGCCACAGCACCCCAGCACTCACGGGGTATTGCACCTGGTGCTTACCATCAATGGTGAAATTGTAAAGAAAGTAGAACCTCATATTGGCTACATCCACCGCAGCATCGAAAAGATGTGTGAAAGCCTTACCTATCGGCAGTTTATTTACAGCACCAGCCGCATGGATTACCTGGCGGCACATACTAATAATCATGCTTGTGCCATGTGTGTAGAGCAAGGCATGGGCATAGAAGTACCCCTGCGGGCACAATACATACGGGTGCTCATGGATGAACTCACCCGCATTGCATCGCACTGCCTGTGGTGGGGCAGCATTGCCATGGACTGCGGCGCTGTTACGCCATTTTTTCTCGCCTTCCGCGAAAGAGAAATGATTAACAGCATTATGGAAGAAACCTGTGGTGCCCGCCTTACCATGAACTACAATGTGCCCGGTGGCGTGATGGCAGATATCCATCCTACATTTCAGCAAAGTGTGAAAGATTTTGTGCGGCACTTCCGCAGCAAGATTGATGAATATGATGAATTGGTAACCGGCAATATCATTTTCCAAAGCCGGCTGAAAGGTGTGGGCAAACTGAGTAAAGAAGATGCCATTTCCTACGGTTGTACCGGCCCTACTGCCCGTGCCAGCGGCGTAAGTTGCGATGTAAGAAAACATTTCCCTTACGAAATCTACAACCAAATAGATTTTACAGAAATAACGCATACTGCTGGCGATAGTTATGCCCGCTATCTGATGCGACTGGCAGAAATGCGGGAGTCGATGAGCATTATTGAACAACTGATTGACAATATTCCGGAAGGGGACTATCTGGCAAAAACAAAAGCGGTGCTGAAACTGCCTAAAGGCGAATTCTACAGCCGTGTAGAAACGCCCCGCGGAGAACTTGGCGTATACATTGTGAGTGAAGGTGGCACCACACCTTACCGCATCAAGTTCCGTTCGCCGGGCTTCAGCAATCTGAGTGCGTTAGACCACATGACCCGTGGCCACAAAATAGGCGACCTCGTAGCCATTATGGGTACGCTTGATTTGGTGATACCGGATATAGACAGATGATAGTTGTTGGATGTTGGATGTCTGATGTACGATGTACGATGTCTGATATTGAATGAGAGGCGATAGATAAATGATATTGGAGTGTAGCAAATAATTCGAATATCCTTTTTCCCCCATCGGGGGTTAGGGGGCCAATAAAACTGACTCATGTTTAGTTTAGAAAACATAACACAAATAGTACACACCTGGCTGTACGAAAACATGCACCCCACTCTGGCATTGATGGTGGAGTTTGCCTTTATTGGTGTACTGGTGATTGCGCTGTTTGCCTTTTTGGGGCTGGTGCTTGTAATGATGGAACGCAAAGTAAGTTCCTGGATGCAGCTGCGCCTTGGGCCCAATCGAATTGGTCCTTGGGGTTGGTTTCAAACCGTGGCCGATACCGTAAAGCTGATTGTAAAAGAAGGTATGACGCCGAATAACGTGGACAAATTGCTGTTCAATATGGCGCCCATTCTTGTCATCATTGTATCGATGGTAATAATGGCTCCCATCATGTTTGCCAAAGGCTTTCAAATTTGGGACATAAACATTGGTGTGTTGTTTGTGTCTGCTGTTTCATCGTTATCCATCATTGGTATTTTAATGGCCGGCTGGGCCAGCAACAACAAATACTCTTTGCTGGGAGCCATGCGTAGCGGGGCTCAAATTGTGAGCTACGAATTATCGGCAGGCTTATCTATGCTCACCATTGTAGTACTTACCGGCAGTTTAAAAATGTCGGATATTATTCAGGCACAAGAAACAGGCTGGTGGTTATTTAAAGGCCATATTCCCGCCATCATTGCTTTCGTCATTTTCATTATTGCTGCTACTGCCGAAACCAACCGTGCTCCATTCGATTTGGCCGAAGCAGAAAGCGAACTCACCGCAGGTTTTCATACAGAATACTCCGGCATGAAGTTCGCCTTGTTTTTTCTGGCCGAATACGTGAACATATTTGTGGTGTGTGCCATTGGTGCCACGCTTTTTCTGGGCGGATGGATGCCATTTCATGTAGGCAACTGGGAACAGTTTAACAATATCATGGATTACATCCCCACTCCCATCTGGTTTTTTGGCAAAACCTTCTTCCTCATTTTCGTCATCATGTGGTTCCGGTGGACCTTCCCCCGTTTGCGCATTGATCAGTTGTTGAACCTCGAATGGAAATACCTGCTGCCCATCAGCATCTTCAATATTTTATTGGTAACGGTGATTGCATTGGCAGGATGGCATTTTTAGAATAGATGATAGTTGGTAGATGTTGGATGATAGTAATGGCAATCAAAGTAATTAGTAAACTGTAAGTCGATTGCTCAAAACCGAAAACGACAAACAAGCATTATGAACCTCAAACAATACTTCGCGGATATTTTCAACGGTGTGAAGTCGCTGGCTACGGGCATGAAAGTGACCGGTGGTTATTTTCTGCGGCACCACAAAGAAAAAATCACTGAGCAATACCCCGACAACAGAGATACGCTTGTACTGGCCGAACGTTTTCGCGGTGAAGTGGTGATGCTGCACGACGAGAACAACGAGCATGCCTGCACCGGTTGTACTGCCTGCGAGTTGGCCTGCCCCAATGGAACCATCAAAGTCATCACCAAGTTTGACATGACACCCGAAGGCAAAAAGAAAAAAGCGGTAGACACTTTCATCTATCACCTGGAGCTCTGCACCATGTGCAACCTCTGTGTAGAAGCTTGCCCCACAGGTGCCATTAGCATGGCCAACACATTTGAGCATAGTGTATTCGACAGAAGTACACTCACGAAACAATTGAACAAACCCGGCTCCAAAATCAGGGCAGGTGTAGAATAATTATTGCCGATCAAAGCCACCAACATCATGGATATTTCAACCATCATCTTTTACCTGATTGCGGCCTTCATACTGGGCATGGCCCTGCTGGCCGTTACGGCAAAACAAATTTTCCGCTCCGCCATCTGGCTGCTGTTTACCCTTATTGGCATTGCCTCTTTGTACTTCTGGATGGAAGTAGAATTTATAGCGGCTGTGCAAATAGTAGTGTATGTAGGCGGCATTGTGGTGCTCATCATCTTCAGCATTTTCCTTACCCAGCAATCTGCTGCCGATATGCCATCACCGAAACTTGGAAGAAAAATAGCCGCAGCTGTAGCATCCTTGCTGGGCCTTGCACTGTGTGGCTTGCTGGTGTACGAATACGGCTTCAGCAAAACAGAAGCGACGTTCGACAACGAAGTGAGCCGCATTGGTACTGCCATGCTCAACACCGGTTCTGATGGCTATGCTCTACCGTTTGAAGCAGTGAGCATTTTGCTATTGGCCGCCATGGTGGGTGCTATTGTAATTGCCATGAAGGAGAGTGAGTGAGTTGACGAGTTGATTGGTTAATTAGTGAAAAAGAAAACAACAAAGAATACAACAACAATATCAAACGCAGCAGCTTTCAGCTTTCAGCCTTTAGCCTTCTGCTTTTAAATAAATAACCATGGTACCTGTTTCACATATTTTACTACTCAGTACGGCCTTGTTTTTTATAGGCATGTACGGCTTGTTTACCCGACGCAACATGATTGCCCTGCTCATGAGTATCGAACTCATGCTCAACAGCATCAATATCAACTTCGTGGCATTCAACAAATATGTGTGGCCCGGCCAGTTGGATGGTATCTTCTTTACCATCTTCATCATCACCATTGCCGCTGCCGAAGCAGCCATTGCCATCGCCATTGTCATCAACCTGTATCGTAGCCACCTGAGCATTGATGTAAACGACGCAGCTGAATTAAAACATTAACCCCAACAGCCATAACACATGAATTACGCATTACTTTCTGCCCTGCTGTTGCTGCTGCCACTGGCCAGCTTTGTGGTACTGGGCATTTGGGGACGCAGCATTTTCCGCAAAGCCTCCGGTATTATTGGCACTGCCGTACTGGGCACCATTGCTGCATTGTCGGTGTACATTGCCTGCCAGTATTTTTTGGTAGATGGACAGCTCAACGGCACGTATCAACCCATCATTGCCTTGCAAACAGAGTGGCTCAAATTTGGCTACAAAGAACTGAGCATTGATATCGGCATCTTGCTCGATCCTATTTCAGTAATGATGCTCGTAGTGATAACTGTGGTATCACTTATGGTGCACATCTTCAGCCTTGGCTACATGAAAGATGAAGAACGCTACAGCACCTACTTCGCTTTCCTGTCGCTGTTTACGTTCAGCATGTTGGGTCTGGTGATATCGGTTAACATCTTTCAGATTTATATGTTTTGGGAACTGGTGGGCGTGTCTTCTTACCTGCTTATTGGTTTCTTCTTTACCAAACCCAGTGCGGTGGCGGCCAGTAAAAAAGCATTCATCGTTACCCGCTTTGCCGATCTCGGTTTTCTCATCGGCATTCTCATCCTCGGTATTCAAACCGGCACATTGGATTTTAGCACCATCATCGATCGGTTGAGCAATCCACAAAGCGAAGCATTCATCAGCATGACCAGTGCTGGCTTCTTGGGCTTGTCTACACTTACATGGGCATTGATACTGGTGTTTATGGGTGGTGCTGGTAAGTCGGCCATGTTCCCCTTGCACATATGGTTGCCCGATGCCATGGAAGGCCCTACACCTGTTTCGGCATTGATACATGCCGCCACCATGGTGGTAGCCGGTGTATACCTCGTAGCCCGTTTGTTCCCCGTGTTTCACCTCGACGAAATAGCCATGAGTGTGGTGGCCTGGGTAGGTGCAACATCAGCCTTGTTTGCGGCTATCATTGCTACAACGCAAACCGATATCAAACGGGTGCTGGCGTACAGTACCATGTCCCAGATTGGTTACATGATGTTTTCATTAGGTGTATCAGGTTATGGTGGCGAAGCAGGCCTTGGCTTCACGGCTTCCATGTTCCACTTGTTTACACATGCCTTCTTCAAATCATTGTTGTTCCTTGGTGCCGGTGCTGTGATACACTACGTACACAGCAACGACATGACTGACATGGGCGGTTTGCGTAAACACATGCCCGTTACACATGCTACATTTCTGCTGGCTTGCCTGGCCATTGCGGGTGTGCCGCCGCTGAGTGGTTTCTTCAGCAAAGAAGAAATATTGCTGGCTGCTTACGAAGGCAACAAAGCCATCTACTTTATTGCCTTGTTTACCGCAGGCCTTACTGCCTTCTACATGTTCCGTTTGTACTTCATGATTTTCTGGCAAAAAGAAAAGCACTACGATCCTCATCATGGCGAAGGTCCGATGAGTATGAAACTGCCGCTGATTGTATTGTCACTGCTGACGATTGTAACCGGCTTCATTCCTTTTGCGCAATACGTAAGCAGCAATGGCAAAGGGTTTGACACGCACCTGCACCTGATGTTTTCCATTGCACCGGTAGCCATGGTGATTATTGGCATTGGCGTTGCGTATGTGCTGTATCAAAAAGCCAACGACAAACCAACCAATTTAGCGAATGCCATGGGTGGTTTGTACAAAGCCGCTTACCGCAAGTTTTACATCGATGAACTATACCTGTTCATTACCCATAAAATCATTTTCCGCTTCATTGGCAAGCCTGCCGCATGGACCGATAAAAACATTGTAGACGGTACTGTAAACACTGTGGCCAGTGCTACCGATGATGTATCGTTTATGATTAAAGGATGGCAAAGCGGTAAAGTGCAGCAATACGCTATGTACTTCTTTGCCGGCGCCTTGTTGTTGGCTTTCATTTTTATTTACCTGTGGCATTAAAATATTGATGGTATGAATCTTAACTGGCTTATTGTACTACCTGTTGTATCGGCACTGGCCATACTGCCCTTCAGCCAACTGAAGCAGGTGCGCAGCATTGCTGCTATTGGCGCTACACTGCAGTTGTTGTTATCGTGTGTACTGCTCTATGTGTTTATGCAAGATCCTGCATCAGGCATGAGTGGTTCACTGGCGTTTGAAAGCAGCTACGCTTGGTACAAACCACTGCACATTTACCACAGCGTAGGTGTCGATGGTATTTCCATTGCCATGATTATGCTTACCGCCATCGTAGTGCTGGCAGGTGTACTCATTAGCTGGAATATGGAAAAGATGAGCCGTGAGTTTTTCTTCCTGCTCATGCTGCTGAGTGCCGGTGCTTACGGTTACTTTATTTCTACCGATGTATTTACCATGTTCTTCTTTTTAGAACTGGCGGTGGTGCCCAAGTTTTTGCTCATCGGCATTTGGGGCAGTGGCAAAAAAGAATACAGTGCTACCAAACTGGTGCTCATGCTCATGGGTGCATCGGCATTGGTGTTTATTGGTTTGTCGGGTTTGTATTTCAACAATGCGAGTGGCAACCTCAGCTTCAACATGAGTGAGCTGGCCGCCAACCCGCTGAGTGTAGAACAACAGAAATTCTTCTTTCCTTTTGCCTTCATTGGCTTCGGTGTATTCACGGCGTTGTTTCCGTTTCATACCTGGGTGCCCGATGGTCACAGCAGCGCCCCCACCGCAGCCAGTATGTTTTTGGCAGGCATCAGCATGAAGCTCGGCGGCTACGGTATCCTACGTGTTGCCACCACCATCATGCCCGAAGCAGCACATTATTATTCTCCTTACATCATCGTGTTGTCGGCCATCGCCATTTTGTATGGCTCCTTCGCTACCATGATGCAAACCGATTTGAAATACATCAACGCTTACTCATCCGTAAGTCATACAGGCTTCGTGTTGTTTGGCATTGGCATGCTTACCAAAACGGCCATTGCAGGTGCAGTTATTCAAATGGTATCGCATGGTTTGATGACGGCGCTTTTCTTCGCCGTTATTGGCATGGTGTACGAAAGAACCCACACCCGCATGGTAGATAAAATGGGCGGCTTGCTCAAAACCATTCCGTTTATCTCAACTGTATTTATGATCGCCGGTCTCACTTCTTTGGGCCTGCCGGGCTTCAGTGGATTTGTGGCCGAAATGATGGTGTTTATTGGTAGTTGGGAAAATGGCGGCACCCTGCACAGAGTAGCTACGATTGCTGCAACTGCCTCCATCGTTGTTACAGCCGTGTACATTTTGCGGGCCATTGGCAAAGTCATAATGGGGCCTGTAGAACATGAAGCTTATTTCGAGTTTAAAGATGCCCGTTGGAATGAAAAAACAGCAGCTATCATACTCGTAGCAGCCATACTGGTTATTGGTATCACGCCCTTCCTCATCAATCACCTCATCACACCCGGTACCGAAGCCATCATGAACAAACTCGTTGCCAACCCATAACTCACTTCACTCAATGACAATTGACTTTTTGACTCATTCACCTTTTATATATGGTACAAGATTTTTTCCTATTGATGCGTTCTGAGCTGATGCTCATCCTCATCATTTTTGGGTTGCTCTTTTTGAAACTGGGCAATGCCCGTTTGAAAAATGAAACAGTGATGAACATGGTGAATGTGGTATTAATTGCCACACTGGCCATGGGCTTTTTGGTGAAGGATACCGGCATGATCTTCGGCAACATGTTTCATACCACCGATTTAATCCGGCTGGAAAAAAACATCCTGACACTCGGCACCCTCATCATCTCATTGCAGAGTTATCAGTGGTTGAAGGCGCACAAACATGCCATGGAATTTTACCTGTTGCTCATCAGCACTTTGCTGGGCATGTTCTTCATGCTGTCGAGTGCCAACCTGCTCATGTTTTACCTCGGTCTAGAACTCAGTACCATTCCACTGGCTGCCATGGTCAACTTCGATTTGCACAAAAAACAATCAAGTGAAGCTGCTTTTAAAATGATTGTGTCATCAGCATTTTCTTCTGCACTATTGCTGATGGGTATTTCATGGATGTACGGCATAGTAGGTAGTGTCAGCTATTCTGCTATTGCAGCCGCCATCTCCGGCAGCCCGTTGGAAATACTCGCTTTTGTAATGATACTCGCAGGTTTTGGTTTTAAAATTTCTGCGGTACCCTTTCACCTGTGGACGGCCGATGTGTACGAAGGTGCTCCCATCCCAGTTACGTCTTACCTGAGTGTAATTTCTAAAGGCGCTATTTTGTTTGTGTTCATCACCGTGCTGTACAGCGTATTCCGCAGCATGGGCGATACCTGGTATTACATGCTCTACATCTTGTCTGTGGCTACCATGCTCATCGGCAACCTGTTTGCCATGCGTCAGCAAAACATGAAACGCTTCCTTGCTTTTTCTTCTATTGCACAGGTTGGTTTTATACTGCTAGGCATCAGCGGACAAAGCGTTGCCAGCAGTACATCGTTGATCTTTTTTGTACTCATTTATATCTTCAGCAATCTGGCTGCGTTTGGTGTGGTATCGCTGGTAAGCAGCGCCTACGGCAAAGAGAAAGTGGATGATTACAAAGGCTTCTACCAAACCAATCCCTTGCTGGCATGGACACTGGCCATTGCGTTGTTTTCACTGGCGGGTATTCCACCCACTGCTGGTTTCTTTGGTAAATTCTTTTTGATACTGGCCGGTGCGGCCAAAGGCAACTGGTTGCTCATTACCATTGCTGCGCTGAACATGATTATCTCTTTGTACTACTACCTGCGGGTGGTAAAAGCCATGTTTATGGATCACAATGCTGCGCCGTTGGAAAAAATTAATACACCATTGTCACCCAAAATTGCTTTAATCATTTGCATCGTTGGCATTTTAATAACGGGCTTGTACAGTGGCGCCTACGAGTACATTTATTCACTCGTTTCGTAAAGTATTTTGAGTTTGTCGTTTATGGTTTGTCGTTCTTTATGCAAGCTGATTCATCAACATCGACCGGATACTTTCAGCAAATGAGCCCTCACCTGAAGAACGAAAAACCACAAACAAAAAATAAATAACAGATCTTATGGCTATCAATAAAAATCATCCATTTGAAGACCTGAACGGTGTGAAATGCGCCGTGGTGGAAACCAATGTGTCGCAAGACAGAGTCGACTTTTTGAAGCCATTGCTGGAGCACAACGGTTATGAAGTAGTAATAGCAGCTGCAGCGCCCCCCAAAGCAGCCAAACCTGCGGCAGCACCTGCTGAAGGCGAGGCGGCTCCGGCAGTGGAAGCACCGCCTGCGCCCAGCTTGTTTACCATTGGCGTAACCGATGTAAAATTCAACGCCGTGAATGCGGTGTTTGGTCGCTTGTTAAAAACACCAACTGGCCAGATTGTAACACAAGCCTATTGGCTGCAAAAAGAAACCGTGAGTGACCCTGAAACACCGTACTACGAAAAGCGGACATTGTTTCAATAAGCGTCATTCTTTCACTTCTTCACCTATTGACTCATTGACCTATGAAAAAGTGGGCCATCATCGCATTGTTGTTTGCAGCCATAGGCTACCAAAGTTGCATTGAAGAAACACCCATAGCAACGCAGCAGCTGTACTTGCAACGTGGCGATAGCATTGCTACTGCTACGTTTGATACGCTTCGCAAATCGTTGCTACAAGCCATGGAAACCAAAGGCATTGCAGGGGCCGTTCGGTTTTGTAACGTGCAGGCATTACCCATCACCTCATCGCTGGCCAAAGATGGTATTACGATTCAAAGAGTGGCGGAACGATTTCGCAATCCAGCTAATGCATTAGACAGTGTAGACAGCAAGCAATGGCAAATATTTGCGCAGCTAAAAGCCAGAGGCGATAGCCTGACCAACGTAGTTCAGGAAACGGAAACTGCGTTTGTTTTTTACAAACCCATCATCATGAATCCGCTCTGCGGTAATTGTCATGGCAATAAAGCCATGGGCATGCAACCCGAAGTGTTGGCCGTTATCGACTCACTGTATCCAAAAGATAAAGCCCTTGGATTTGTGAAAGGTGATATCCGCGGACTTTGGAAAATTACCTTCCCAAAACCTTTTACCGATTAAGGCTTTACTGTTAGCAAGTAATATTTACCAGCTTGTGTGTTGAAACGCATCACATAACCAATGGCTGTTTTTTCTGCCGCTACTGCCATACCATTTACCAATAGTGGTGCAGCACTACGTACCAAACATACACCACCGTTGCGGGATAGTATGCCTGCTCTTTGCAAGGCATTGTTTTGCCAGGTAAGCGACACTACAAAATTGCCCCGGCCTACCAGGCCACTTACATGCCCGCTATGCCATGCAGTGGGCAATGCCGGCAGCAAATGCAATTCGTTGTGCTGGCTTTGCAGCAGCATTTCTGTTACGCCAGCCGTGCCGGCAAAATTGCCATCAATTTGAAAAGGCGGATGCGCATCAAACAGGTTGGGATAAGCGCCACCACCACGGCTGTTGGGATCTCCTTCCCGCACCAATCGCATGAGGTTGCGGTAGAGTTTATAAGCATGATCGCCATCCAACAGTCGTGCCCAAAAGTTTACTTTCCAGGCCAGGCTCCAGCCGGTTCCATCATCACCCCGCATCAGCAAGGTTTGCTTGGCAGCTGCTGCTAATGCCGGCGTTTGCAAGGGCGATATCAAAGTAGCTGGATGCAACGCATACAAATGCGACACATGCCGGTGATGAGGCTCTACATCTTCTACATCATTGTACCACTCCTGCAATTGTCCTTTGCTGCCAATTTGAAATGGATGCAATAATGCTTTTGCTTGTTGTACAGAATCAATAAATGCTTTGTCTGATTGCAACACTTGTTGCGCTGCAATCAGGTTGTCAAACAAATCTTTGATGATGGACATATCCATGGTAGAGGCAATGGTCATGCCGGTGTGCTTGCTGCCATCGTAGTAATAATCATTTTCCGGCGAAGTAGATGGTGCTGTTACCAATCGGCCATTGGCATCGGGTATCAACCATTGCATTGTAAACTGTGCAGCACCTTTCATCAACGGATAGGCGGTGTCTTTCAAGAACTTTTTGTTGCCTGTAAACTGATAATGCTCCCACGCATGGCGGCTGAGCCAGTTGGCACCCATTGCCCAGTTAGCCCATTTAGGATCGCCTTTGCCGGTATCACCTACCGGGTTGCTCAGCGCCCAAATATCTGAGTTGTGATTGACCACCCAACCGCTGTTGATGTTGTAAAAGTTCTTCGCCGTAACTGCACCTGTAACCGCCAGCTTGTTTAAAAATCCTAATAACGGTTGGTGCATTTCAGCAAGATTTGTAGCCTCTGCCGGCCAGTAGTTCATTTGCACATTGATGTTCGTGGTATAGTTGGAACTCCACGGTGCCCGCAGCTCTTTGTTCCAAATGCCTTGCAGATTCGCCGGCACATTGGGCGTTTGCGAACTACTGATGAGCAGGTAACGGCCGTACTGAAAATAGAGCACTTCCAATCCGGGGTCATTGGCACCTTTGGTGTAGGTTTCCAATCGCTGATCTGTAGGCACAGCAGCCATGGCATCTTGCTCTTCATTCAACCACATAGTCACCCGGTTGAAATAATGTTGAAATGCCTCGCTGTGTTTGCTGCGCAGTTGAAAGTAAGGCAACGCTTTTGTTACGTTCAGGTATTGCTGCATCAAAATCAACTCATCTTTTCCCTCACTATCAGGGCATTTATCAAAGCCATTAAAACTGGTGGCTGCTGAAATGTGCAACGTTAGTGTGGTGGCATTGCTTATTTGCAGGCCGCTGGTATCTATCTGCAGGCTACCATCTTGCAAGGCTACCTGTATACCTATGGCAAAACGCATGCCCCTGCAACCATTGGTATCATTCTGAATCACAGGTTCTTTGTTGTCGCGGAAATAATTCGGATCAACATGTGCGGGTGCCTTGCCTTTGATGAGCAGCATTTGCTGAGCGGCCATTGCTACCGGCTGTATCCGCATCAGGCTAGATGCACGAATGCGCAGATTCAATTGCCCCTGTTTGCTGGCCGTGATGCGTACAATCAAATTTCGATGCGCTACAGAAGCAAATACTTCTCGTTTGTACTGCACTCCATTGGCAGTGAAAGAAGTAATGGCCATGGCATCAGCCAACTTCAATGTGCGTTGATAATCGGTTACTGTTGCATGGCCCAAGTCTTGCTCAATGTGTACATCGCCCATGGGCATGTAGCTTTCCGAATACAGGCCTTGCATCTTTTTTACCAAGCGGTTGGCCTCTTCATATTTACCCGCAAACAATGCTTCTCTTACTTTGGGTAAGTACGAAGCCGAAGCCGGATTGGGATTGGGATTGATGGGACCACCACTCCATAACGTAGCTTCATTCAGCTGCAGCAATTCATGTTCGATGCCCCCAAACACCATGGCACCCAACTGACCGTTGCCTACAGGCAATGCTTCTGTCCATTTTTGGGCTGGCTTATCGTATAGCAATTGTAAAGATGATTGTGCAAGGGCCGGAGTAAACACAGCGCTTTGCAGCAATAGCACAAATAGCCAACCTATAGTACTGGTAACGGTATTTTTTTGCATGGCATCCAATCTTAAGTCGGCTAAAAATAAAAGAAGAACCATCAGGAACCGTCATACCCTGCATTCTTTAAAAAATAAAAAAACGGACGACTGAATCAGCCGTCCGTTGATATAGTTGCGATATTGCTTATCGCTTGCTTTCCAAAATTTTGATGTAGTTGGCTCGTTCGTAAGCAGTGGGGTCAGAAATGTTTTGCTGACTCATGGCACCTTTGAATGCCTGAATACTTTCAAAACCTTTTGCCTTCATCCAGTTGCGAATGCCATGGTTCATCACCGTGATGTAATCAATACCGTTGCGGTACAAAGTAGAAGCCGTCATAGCAACATCGGCACCGGCCAGCAAATATTTAATCACTTCAATCTCGCTGTTGACACCACTGGTAGCCGCCAGTGATACCGGCACACGACCATGCAATATAGCCAGCCACAACAGCGGCAAACGAATTTCGCTGGCTTCGCTGTATTGCAGGTTGGGCAATACTTTCAGCTGTTGGATATCGAAATCGGGTTGGTAAAAACGGTTGAATAATACCAAACCATTGGCACCTTCTTCGTACAAGCGTCGAGCCATATTGCCGATAGCACTGAAGTATGGGCTGAGCTTAACTGCAATAGGAATGCGTACCGATTTGCGAATCGCTTTTACAATGTCGATATAACGCCGCTCAACATCTTCTCCGGTGGAATGAATATCAGCCGGAATGAAAAAGATGTTTACTTCCAATGCGTCTGCTCCAGCTTCTTCAATCAGCTTGGCATATTCAATCCAACCTTCATTGGTAATACCGTTGAGGCTGCCAATGATAGGCAAAGATGTTCTTGCTTTTGCCTGGCGAATTTTTTCTAAATACTCATAAGGGCCTACATGGTAATCATCCATGCTTGGAAAAAAATCTGACGCTTCTGCAAAAAGATTATTGGTGCTTTGTGAAATAGCATCATAACGAGCTGCATCTTGTCGTATCTGTTCTTCAAACAAAGAAAACATCACAACAGCACCGGCACCAGCATCTTCCATACGCAGTACATTGCTGATATCTTCGCTCAGCGTACAGGCCGAAACCACCACCGGCGATTCCAGTTTAATGCCCAGATAATTTGTAGAGAGATTCATATTCGTTGTAACCGGTGCACTACAGCTTAGCTGCCTGTAATGCACCAGATATTTTAAAAGGGTGAAAGAACGAAATTCATACTATTTGTATTTATGCAATGGGCATAAAGTCGCTGGCCGATTTAGTGGCCATTTCTTCATAGTTTTTCCAACGAAGGTTTACAAACTCCTGTGCCAAATTCATCAATCGTTCAGCTTGCTCCGGATTAGAGTTCACCAACACTTTGTACCGTAGCTCATTATAAGCATAATCTTTCATGCCCATTGTAGGTCGTTGCGAATCGAGCACAAACGGATTTAGTTTTTTGCGACGCAACATGGGGTTGTAGCGCAGCAGTGGCCAGTATCCACTATGTACCGCTTTGGTTTGCTGATTGAGGCCATCTTTCAAATCGTAGCCGTGTGCAATACAGTGGCTGTATGCCAAAATGAGTGATGGTCCATCGTATGCCGCTGCTTCCCGCATGGCCAGCAATGCTTGCTGCGGGTTGGCACCAAATGCAACACGGGCCACATACACATTGCCATAACTAATGGCTTGCATGGCGAGGTCTTTTTTACCTACCTGCTTACCGGCTGCAGCAAACTTGGCAGTAGCCGCTGTGGGTGTACTCTTACTACTTTGTCCACCGGTGTTGCTGTACACTTCTGTATCCAGCACAATTACGTTTACGTTACGCCCACTGGCCAGTACGTGGTCGAGGCCGCCGTAGCCAATATCATAGGCCC
Organism: Phnomibacter sp.; assembly: GCF_036803085.1. Classification (NCBI taxonomy): domain Bacteria; kingdom Pseudomonadati; phylum Bacteroidota; class Chitinophagia; order Chitinophagales; family Chitinophagaceae; genus Phnomibacter; species Phnomibacter sp. The sequence goes on from NZ_DAIRUZ010000002.1 coordinate 264,679, forward strand.
ATCCATCACCACCTACCAACCACACACTGCGTTTCACCAGTTGGTCGGCTACACTCAGCAGTTGGCGAGACAATGAATCTTCTTTGGTACGCAAAATGCTTTTCAGTTCTTTCACTCTTGCCCGCTGTGCCACCACTTCGCTTTCCATTTCTTGCGGTGCATCTATAATACTGTTGGCCAAATCTTCACCAACAGTCGGTGCCAGTTCACGGAGCATGGTTTCCGCCATTTCAAACTGCTTATCAGCAGTAATACGCATACCCAAACCAAATTCAGCGTTGTCTTCAAACAAAGAGTTGCTCCATGCGGGGCCTTGTCCGTCTTTGTTTTTTGCCCATGGTGTAGTAGGCAGGTTGCCACCATAAATAGAAGAACAACCTGTAGCATTGGCTACCAGCAAGCGATCGCCAAACAATTGGGTGAGCAGCTTGAGGTAAGGTGTTTCTCCACAACCCGCACAGGCACCACTAAACTCAAACAAGGGTTCGAGGAACTGTGCACCATGCACGGTAGAAAAATTAATGCGGGAACGGTCATTCCAGGGAATGTTTTCGAAATATTCGATGCTGGCCTTTTCTGTTTCCAGAATCGGAGCTTTGTCGGCCATGTTGATGGCTTTCTTGCTGCGATCATTCGGATCACTGGCAGGGCAAGCATCTACGCATAATGTGCAACCCGTACAATCTTCAAGATAAACTTCCAGGGTGTACTTGGTTTCAGGAAAACCACGTGCATTGATTGGTGCAGACTTGAAACCTTCGGGTGCTTTCGCCAAATATTCTTCGTGGTAAAATTTGGCCCGGATAACACTGTGCGGACAAACGAATGAACAGTTACCGCATTGTATACAAAGATCGGGTTCCCAAATGGGCACCAAATCGCTGATGTTGCGCTTTTCATACTGCGTGGTAGCACTGGGCCATGTACCGTCGATGCTGATAGCACTCACCGGTAATTCATCACCATGACCGGCCAGCATTGGCCCAATCACACTTTTCACAAACTCAGGTGCGTTACTACTTACACTTTGCAGGCTGGCTGTGGCAGCAGTAGCAGTGGCAGGAATGGTTACCTGATGCAAGTGATCCAGCGTAGCATCTACCGCCTGAAAGTTTTTCTCTACAATAGCCCGGCCTTTTTTGCTGTATGTTTTTTCAATTGCATGCTTAATTTCTGCAATGGCTTCTTCTTTTGGCAGTACTTCGGCCAGTGCAAAAAAGCAGGTTTGCATAATGGTGTTGATGCGGGTACCCATCCCGTTTTCACGGGCTACGGTAGTGGCATCAATCACGTACACTTTTATCTGCTTATCAATAATGGTTTGCTGCACATTGCCGGGCAAGTTATTCCAAACTTCATCCTTACTAAACGGACTATTGATCAGGAAAATAGCACCCGGCTTAGCGAATGACAGCATCTCTACTTTTTCAGTAAAGTTGAACTGGTGACAAGCAATGAAATCGGCCTGTGATACGAGGTAAGGTGCTTTAATCGGATTTTTTCCGAAGCGTAAATGCGATACTGTTCTGGCACCCGATTTTTTAGAGTCGTACACAAAATAACCCTGACCATACATCGGTGTGTTTTCACCAATGATTTTGATGCTGTTTTTGTTGGCACCTACTGTACCATCAGCACCAAGGCCAAAGAACAAGGCCTGACGCCAGCCGCTTTCATCGAGTGTGTAAGATGGATCGTAGCTGAGGCTGGTATGCGACACGTCATCATTGATACCAATGGTGAAATGATTTTTAGGTTTCACTTTTTTCAGCTCATCAAATACGGCTTTCACCATGGCGGGTGTCCACTCTTTACTACTCAAACCATAGCGACCACCAATGAGGCGGGGCAGTTGAGCCAGCATGCCTTGTTGGAATGCCTGCACCAAAGAAGCCAACACATCCTGAAACAGCGGTTCGCCACTGGCACCGGGTTCTTTGGTACGGTCAAGTACAGCAATACTTTGCACTGTAACGGGCAATGCCTTGATGAAGTAATCCATATCGAACGGACGATACAGGCGAATGAGCAATACACCCGTTTTTTCGCCGGTGGCATTGAGGGCAGCTGCTGTTTCGGCAGCGGTTTCGCCACCACTACCCATGATGATCATCACCCGGTCTGCATCGGCTGCACCATAGTATTCATACAGTTCGTATTTACGGCCAGTATGCTGTGCAAACTCCTGCATTACTCCATGCACAATACCCGGAGTTGCTGTATAGAAATTATTGACAGTTTCGCGGCCCTGGAAGTACACATCAGGGTTTTGTGCAGTACCACGAATGAAGGGATTGTCTGGATTGAGAGCCCGACTGCGATGCGCAAACAACAAATCATCGGGTATCATACTACGCATTACATCTTCAGGAATCAATTCAATTTTACTCACTTCGTGAGATGTACGGAAGCCATCAAAAAAGTGAATGAACGGAATGCGGGACCGCATGGTTGCTGCTTGTGCAATCAATGCCATGTCGTGTGCTTCTTGTACCGATGCACTGCTGAGCATGGCGAAGCCGGTGGTACGAGCCGCCATTACATCCTGATGATCGCCAAAGATGGACAAGCCTTGTGCAGCCAGCGAACGGGCGGCAACGTGAAATACTGCAGGCGTTAATTCACCAGCAATTTTATACATGTTTGGCAGCATGAGCATAAGGCCCTGCGATGCCGTAAATGTGGTAGTGAGAGAGCCGGTTTGCAATGCACCATGCACAGTTCCTGCTGCGCCACCTTCACTTTGCATTTCCATTACATCGGGCACATGGCCCCAAATATTTTTGGTGCCTTTGGCAGCCCATTCATCGGCCAGTTCGGCCATGGTGCTGCTGGGAGTGATGGGGTAAATGGCACAAACTTCGTTGACCCTGTAAGCCACATACGCAGCGGCTTCGTTCCCATCAATTGTTGCGATTAATTTTTCGTTACTGGCCATTGCTATTTTGTGTTTACAGGTTCAGGAATCATTTCGATGGCATGGCATGGGCATTGCTCGTAGCAAATACCACAACCGGTGCAGGCATCGTAATTAAACTGGTAGCGATTGCCTTTGCCCAGTTTTATAATGGCTTCTTCGGGGCAGGCACCAAAGCATCCGTCACATTCAAAACAGTTGCCACAACTAAGGCAACGCTTGGCTTCGTACAACGCTTCGGCTGTGCTGATGCCAGCTACCACTTCGTCGAAAGAACGGACAGCTATATGTGGTGCCAGTTTCTCTTGTTCTTTTTGTGGGGCATCTGTTTTCATCCACATGTGCAGGCGCTTATAGCCTGCTGTGAGTGGCTTGGCGGGCTTTTGGAAAGTTTCACCACGCAGATAGGCATCCATGTATTTGGCTGCTTTTTTACCATTGCCAATGGCAATGGTGGCACTGCGCTGTTCGCCGGGCAACATATCGCCTCCGGCAAATACACCTGCATAACCTGCCATGCGTTCTCCATTGATAACGATACCGCCATCAGGCTTGCACTGCACTCCTTCGAGTGATGAGTACAAGCTGCTGTCTACTTCCTGGCCCATGGCCAAAATGATGGCATCAGCTTCCAGCACCAATTCTTCACCGGTTGCAACGGGCTTGCCTTTCTGCATTTCCATTACTTCCACGGTTATCTGATTGCCTTCAATGGATTTGATATTGCGAAGGAAGTCTATTGCTACACCTTCGGCAATGGCGTCGTCGGCTTCAAAGTCGTAGGCGGGCATCAACTTGCGGTCGCCGGGATATAAAATAACTGGTACCAAACCCAGTCGGCGAGCCACCCTTGAGAGATACATAGCCATTTTGCTACCGCCATAAATCACCACTTTGCTACCGGGCTCCGGCACATCGTTGGCTTTGAACATGCGCAGAAAATCGATGGCCTGAATTACAGGAATGGATGGCTTACCGGTGTAGCCAATGGCTTTGCCCAAATGCGCACCAATGGAAAGGTATACGGCATCAAAACCACCAGCTGTTTTTTCAGCTTCCAGATCGGTTACTTTATGATTGAGGTGGAGCTTTACGCCCATATCTAATATGCGTTGTATTTCGGCATGCAATATTTCGCGGGGAAGGCGGTATTCGGGAATACCCATTTCCATTAAACCACCCGCTGCGCTGCTGGCTTCAAACACTTCTACCTGGTGGCCAAGGCGTACCAAATGGTAGGCAGCTGTAAGGCCACTGGGGCCGGCACCAACAACCATTACTTTTTTTCCACTGGCTAAAGGTGTTGCAAATTTCACCGGCCATTTGTGTGCCATTGCTTCGTCGGCTATGTAGCGTTCAACCGCATGTATGTTAATGGTTTCATCTACATGGTTGCGGTTACAGCCGGTTTCGCAGGGCTTTACGCAAATGCGGCCCATAATACCGGGGAATGGATTGTCTTCCAGAATTTTTTGGAAAGCTGTTTCAAAATCGCCAGCCTGGGCAAAGCTGAGCCAGGCTTGAATGTTTTCGCCAGCTGGGCAAGCGCTGTTGCAGGGTGGCATAAAATCCATATACACCGGGCGTTGGCTGCGCAGGTGACCGGTACCGGATGCATGCTGCAGCAGGTCTACGGGTTTGGTAATGTCGTTGTAGGAAATGGCCATAGCTAACACTCTTTTTTCAGGACACACAATGTCCCCTGATGGAAGATCCAAGTTAGAAACCAGCGCTTGGGCGAATGCTGATATAAGTCAGTCGGCAATATGAATTAAATAAGGCTGCCCAACCGGAAATCAATTTGAAGCAATGCGAAAAATGGCCTGCGGCAAGGCTTTTACCGTACGGCATCGATTGCGAAAGACTGGACAAAGGACTGCATTTGGTAAAAGCGCTGAAAACTGTACTTTCCCATTTCAATTCAACATTTTCGTTCACACAACACTTTTTATCGCCGTATGAAACGTCTGCCTTCACACTTTCTCGTTTGCTTTTTTCAATGTCTGGTTCTTGTTACTGCTGCGCAAAATGTGGGCATAGGCACCAGTAGCCCTGTAGCCAAGTTGCATGTTCAGTCTGCCGGATTCGAGAGCCTTCGCCTGCAGGGGCCGAGTGCTGCCGCCACTTTTTACGACAACGGCTCGTTGCGTGGATACATTCAAGCATGGACAGATGGCATTACCATGAGTGGTGCTGCAGGCCAAAGCCTGAGATTGTACAGCAATGGTGGCAGCAATGAACGAATCAGTATTTTATCAAACGGCAATGTGGGCATCAATAACAGCAACCCGCTGGCCAATGTACACATTCACAGCACCACAGTAGAAGCATTGCGCATCAGTGGTTTTAACCCTGCTCAAACTTTTTACAACGGCAACAATTATGTTGGTTATCTGCAAGCGTATCAAAACATCATGTCGGTGGCGGCGGATGGCAGCAACCGTGTGGGATTGTTTACGGTGCAAACAGAACGCCTGACCGTTTTACCCAATGGTAATGTTGGCATCAACAATGTGGTTCCCGATCAGAAACTGGATGTAGCCGGTAATGTGAAATTTAGTGGCACCCTCATGCCCAATGGCAACAGCGGTCAAAACTATCAGGTACTCACCAGCAGCGGCAGCGGCGTACCAGAGTGGCATGTGCCCGGCTATAGCCATGCCAACAGGATGCAGAACGTAAACATGGCAGGCTCACAATATTTAACCGTAAACGGCACTTATGAAATTCTACCTACTCTGTCGCCGGCATATGTTAGCACTACCGAAACCAGTATGCTACACTATCAGGCAAAGTATATTGTTACAGACATCAACAACACTTTTGGCGCTGACACAGAATTTGAATTGCAATTGTTTTTTCGGGTGGGGGCCACAGTGGCTTACAGCCACAAGCAGGCATTTGTAACCAAAAACGGACGACAAACAGATGTGAGCATCTCCGGCTTTTTTCCGGTTACAGCAGGTATTAGTTATGCAGTAGAAGTGTACTTTGTAAAATATGCCGGCGATGAAATGACAGTGGTAAGTGGTGGCGTAAAAACCTATCATTAACCACCATCACTTTACATACAAAACGGCCACCGCAATTTGCAGTGGCCGTTCATTTTATTTAAGGAGTGCTTTTTTCTTTCTCTAATTAACCAATCAACTAATCACCCAATCCACAACTCCCTACTTCGTAATCGCCGCCAGCACTTTCGCTTTCACTTCGTTCATGTGGATGCGTTCCTGCGTCATGGTATCGCGGTAGCGAATGGTTACGGTGCCGTCTTCCTTGGTTTGGTGGTCGATGGTAACACAGAACGGCGTACCCACGGCATCCATCCGGCGGTAGCGTTTGCCAATGGTATCCTTCTCTTCGTAGAAACAGTTGAATGCCGGGCGACATTCATTCATGAGTTCACGGGCAAGATCGGGCAGACCGTCTTTTTTGGTGAGCGGCAACACGGCCAGCTTGGTAGGCGCCAGGTTAGCAGGAATTTTCAATACCACACGGCTGTCTTCGCTGCCATCTTCCTTGGTCCATTTTTCTTCAGCATAGGCATTGGCCAAAGTAGCCAGCACCAGGCGGTCGAGGCCTACGGATGTTTCAATCACATACGGCACATAGTTCTGGTTGATTTCGGTATCGAAGTATTGCTGCTTCTTTTTGCTGAACTCCTGGTGGCGGCCCAAATCGTAATCGGTACGGCTGTGAATGCCTTCCAGCTCTTTGAAGCCGAACGGAAATTCAAATTCAATGTCCACTGCAGCGTCGGCGTAGTGGGCCAGCTTCACGTGGTCGTGGTATTGCAGGCGGTTAGTAGGGAAGCCCATGATTTCCTTATGCCACTTGAGACGTTCGGTTTTCCAGTGTTCGTACCATTCTTTCTGGCTGCCGGGGCGAATGAAAAACTGCATTTCCATTTGCTCAAACTCCCGCATTCTAAAAATGAACTGACGGGCAACAATTTCGTTGCGGAAAGCCTTACCGGTTTGGGCAATGCCAAACGGAATTTTCATGCGGCCGGTTTTTTGCACGTTCAGGAAGTTCACGAAGATGCCCTGAGCCGTTTCGGGACGCAGGTAAATGGTGCTGGCTTCGTCGGTTACGCTGCCCAGCTCCGTGCTGAACATGAGATTGAACTGACGCACATCGGTCCAGTTGCAGGTGCCACTTACGGAGCACTTCATGTTGTTGTCGATGATGAGCTGTTTTACGCCAGCCAAATCATCGGCCGCCAGCAGTTGATCCATTTGCGCAATCAAGGCATCCGCCTTTTGCGTTTCGCCTTCGGCTTTCAGCTTTTCTGCATGGGCTTCTATCAGGTGGTCTACGCGGTAGCGTTTGTTGCTGTCTTTGTTGTCGATCATGGGATCGCTGAAGCTATCCACGTGGCCGCTGGCCTTCCAGGTGGTAGGATGCATAAAGATGGCTGCGTCGATACCCACAATGTTATCGTTGAGCTGGGTCATGGTTTTCCACCAGGCGTCGCGGATGTTCTTTTTGAGCTGGGCACCGTTTTGGCCATAGTCGTACACAGCGCTGAGGCCGTCATATATTTCGCTGCTCTGAAAAATGTATCCGTATTCTTTGGCGTGGCCAATGAGGTTTTGAAATGTGTTTGCTTCGTATGCCATGAGAAGAATTTGAAAATGTGCGAATGAGCCAATTGGGAAATGTACCAATGCTGCAGTAGCAAGGCGAACATGACCCGTTTTTTTGGCGGGAGGCAAAGATAAGGGTTGCGGGTAAGCGCCCCCAGCCCCCGGTGGGGAAATGGAATGGGACGTGGATGATGGGATACACGGATATATGGGACGCGGATGTTGCGGATGGGTCGGATTTTCACGGATCTTTTTTGGGTGCATTCTCTCGCAGGCCTCCTGGCCTGTGAGAAGCCGTTACTAATGTTTGAATAATGAATGGGGTGCGGATATATGATACGCGGATTTTTGCGGATGGAACGGATGTTCACAGATTTATTGGTGATGATTTGATAGGCTGCCAAAGCCCTGAAAGGGCGATACTTTTGTAGCCACGGGCGTAGCCCGTGGAATATGCATACAACAAGTAGAGCCCTGAAAGGGCGGTGATAATTTTATGGCCACAAATTCACGGATTTCTTGGACGCGGATTCTGAGGATGAAACGGATTTTGCGGATTCTATTTCGATCTTCGAATAGAAATCGTAATCCAAAAAACGAGTTCTGATACATCAAAATATATCTGTAATCTTTTCCTATACAATACTTACAAAAAAATAAGATGATTCGCCAAGCAATTATCACAAGTTCTACTTGGAAATTTCTACTTCATGGAGTAATCAACATTCAAGATTATAGGAACCATGTAACAAAAAACAGCGATTTAAAAGCGTTGAATGCAACGATTTTAATGCAAACGGCTTCAGCAATTGAAGGAGCAATTACAAGCACTTTGATACAACATATTCATAATAGCAAACCTTATAAAACTGCAAATCGAACAAACGACTTTGATACAAGAAGAATTCTCGATGACTTGATAGAACAATTATTCAAATCTCAATGGAAAGACCTTGAATCAAAAGCAAATCTCATAGCCGAAATCGAATTGAAAACGATTGGCAAAAAATCTTGGGAGGATATCCAGCACTTGTTTAAACTAAGAAACTTACTTGCTCATGGCGGAAGTGTCATTTATAAACTTGATTTAATCTCTAATGAGAATTCTGAATTTGGAACTTATGTTGAAAAAAGAAAAACCACATTTAATAAAAGCGACCTCTTCCAATATCTAAAAAAGAAAAATCTCATTCATGACATAAGCAATGAACGAGATTTCCTATTAGAGTCACAATTCTTAACATCTGCAATTACAAATCACTTTTCCAATCAAGGATTACGATTTCTACAAAGCTTTCTGCTTGCTTATAGCAATGTCCGCCACCCAACTGGTATATTAAAAAATGACATTGAATCTACAATTCAGAAGATCCAATCTTTCTTGGATTCTTCTAAATAATATGTTCATTCAATTCTTGCACTACTGCCGAAGGGCTGCGCTGGCTGGAAGGTGAGGCCGCAGGCCGAAGCCCGCAACGCAGTGCAGGGCCGAACGCAGTGAGCCTGTAAGACGGCGGACTGCAGCCGGGCGATGTACTGCTGCTGACAGCCCCACATTTGTATTGCATCAATAAAAGGTCGTTACACCCGCACATACCACTTGCGTTTGTCCATCACATAGCCGGTGAGCCAGCAAACCATCATGACAGCAAGGGCAAAGAGCAAGGAACCTACCGGCCCGCCAATGAAGCCGAAGAAGGTTTGGTACACCCACTGATACATGGGCTGTCCATCGGCAGTATGGAAGAACCACAAGAGGATGGCGATTACTTCGCTGAGCAGGTAAATGAACAATGGATTTTTGCCAAACACTTCGAAGAAGTAGGCCCAACGGTTGCGGCCGGCAAAATCGAGCACATACATCACCACGGATAAAATGAGTAAATCGAGGCCAACGGTATGCAGCACAAAAGAACTGGTCCACAGTTTTTTGTTGATGGGAAAAGCAAGATCCCATGCATAGGCTGCGGCCAGCAACACAGCGCCAGCCATGAGCAGTTTGGCCAGCATTTCATAACTGCGGCCTTGTTGCTGTATGTACCGGCCGGCAGCAAAACCGGCCACCACATTTACAATAGCAGGCAGTGTGCTCAGCAAACCTTCGGGGTCGAAGGCAATGCTATCGCCATGGTACATATGGGCTTCGCCAATGAGCCACTTATCGAGCACTGCCGTTGCATTGCCTTCGAGGCTCAATGCATCGGCCCCGGCAGGCGCCAACCAATAGGCCAAACCCCAATACAACAGCAACATACCTGCACTAAGCCAATACATGGTTTTGGGCTTGAGGTAATATACCATGAGTGCTGCAGCACCATAGCAAAGCGCAATGCGCTGCAATACACCAAATACCCGTGTTTCAGCAAAAGGAAAAGCAACATAAGCTCCATTCTGATACTTTACAAATGGAAACCAATACATGAGATAGCCCAGCAGAAAAATAATGAATGTTCGCTTGGCTATTTTGAGCAGCACCTGCGACTGCGGCATGTTGCTCCACTTGAGCATTACAAAACTCATAGCATTGCCTACTGCGAAAAGAAAACTGGGAAACACTAAATCGGTGGGCGTAAAGCCGTGCCAGTTAGCATGCTGCAAGGGCGAAAAAGAAACACTGCCATCGCCGGGCGTGTTTACAATAATCATGAGGCAAACGGTGAGCCCACGAAATACATCGAGGGCTTTGAAACGAGTGGCAGCATGAGCAGTCATATAGCTTTTTTCTGCCCTGAATGTACGGTAAAACTTTACTGCAATTTTTCGTTTTGCTGATGGCGGTTGGCGTCGCGGATATTTTTCTTTTCGAAGTTTTTTTGCAGGGCCGTGGTGAGGTCTACACCGGTTTGGTTGGCAAGGCATATGAGCACCCATAATACATCGGCCATTTCATCGGCCAGTTCTTTGCCTTTGTCGCTTTCTTTAAACGACTGCTCACCGTAGGTTCGCACCATGAGGCGGCTGAGTTCGCCCACTTCTTCCATGAGTATGCCGAGGTTGGTGAGCTCATTAAAATAGCGGACACCCACGGTTTTGATCCACTGGTCTACTTGCTGCTGTGCTTGTTCGATAGTCATGATAGTTGATGGTTGGTGGTTGGCGGGGGTAGATTGGAGACTTCGGACTTTCGGACTTTCGTTTTACGATTCTTTTATCCTCTCCCGACCTCTCCAAAGGAGAGGTGCTGTAGAGTAAGGTAGTTGATATTGGGGATTGGACTTCGTTTGCCCGTCTTTCCTTATTTCGGACTTTCAGTCTTTCAGTCTTTCAGTCTTCCCGACTTTCGGTCTTTCCTCACTCTTTGTTTTTTGAATCAATGACAATCGTCAGCGGGCCGTCGTTGAGGAGCTGCACTTTCATATCGGCACCAAAGATGCCGGTGGCCACGGGCTTGCCCAATTCGGTGCTGAGTTGCGCTATCATTTTTTCGTACATGGGCTTGGCAAAATCGGGCTTGCTGGCCCGGATGTACGAAGGCCGGTTGCCCTTTTTGGTAGCTGCATGCAGGGTGAACTGGCTGATGAGCAAGATGCCGCCTTCCACGTCTTTTACCGACAGGTTGGGTACTTTGTCAGCATCATCAAAAATGCGGAGGTTTACTATTTTATTACACAGCCATTGCATGTCTTCTGTGCTGTCGGCATCTTCTATACCTACCAACACCAGCAGGCCCAATCCTATTTGTCCGGTTACGTTTTCCTCCACCGTTACGCTGGCTTCGGTTACCCGTTGTATTACTACTCTCATAGGTGGCAAATTAATCAGGAAAAGGGTTGCCAGAGCCATCCGATTCAGAATGGCTATTTTTGCCAGCTATGGAAATCATCAATGCCAGCTACCTGATTAGCAGACCCGAAGTAGCCCAATGCCCTGCGGGAGATAAGCCGGAGTTCGCTTTTATTGGCCGCAGCAACGTGGGCAAAAGTTCTTTGCTAAACATGCTTACCGGCCAACAACGGCTGGCCAAAACATCGGCTGCTCCCGGCAAAACACAAATGATTAACCACTTTGTGGTAAAGAGCCGCAACAGTGCAACTGCAAAATCGGTAGCGGAATGGTATATGGTAGATTTGCCCGGCTATGGCTATGCTAAAGTGAGCCAGAAAAACCGCAAGAGCTGGGGCAAAATGATTGAAGATTATCTGCGCAAAAGAGAAAACCTGCTCACCACTTTTGTACTCATTGATAGCAGGCACGAACCACAAACCATCGACCTTGAATTTGTGAACCAGATGGGTGAATGGCAGTTGCCCTTTGCCATTGTGTTTACCAAAGCCGACAAAATGAAACCAGGCGGGTTGCAACGCAACGTAGATTTATTTGCTGCTGCCCTGCGGGAAAATTGGGAAGCATTACCGCCTTTTTTCATCAGTAGCAGCACCGACAAAAGTGGCAAGCAAGAAATACTCAATTATGTGCAGGGCATTTTGAAATCAGTATCGTAAAGCATCAAAATTGTTTGCAACAATGCACAATCTTTAAATAGCGCATTGTTGCGCCAGCCTTCTCCATAAGGATTGCTGTAATATTTAAACAAACATCAAAGACTATTATAAACACGGGACTGTAATTGATACAGTCCCGTGTTTATTTAATTCACCACTTTGTTGGCACAGCTGCTGCTGGCAAAGGCTTCTGGCTTGGCTTTAAAGGCAAAGCCCATGCCGAGTATGTAGCCCATGGCTTCCCGCAGTGCCTCGTTGCTTTTAAAACTGGGGTTGGTGTTGATGTCCGCATGCACTTCCATATCTACCTCATATTGGGTAAACAAGTCGCAAAGCTCATAAGCAATTTCAATGCTCTTGGCTACTTCTACCAACATGCGTTCTTTGATGCTGAATTTTTGTGTGGTTCGTTCATTGTGAATGAACATAAATCCGCCACTACGTTCCCGCAGAAATACAATGACCGTTGCAAATTCTGTATCGATGCCTTTTACCTGACTATCGGTACCAATGCACACCTTGAGTTTGTTGCCAATGGCGTGTTCTCTTTTGATGGCGTCTTCCACTGCCTGCTTAATGGGAAGGCTAATGGTTTCGCCATTGAATTTTCTCCAACGCATACTTGAAGGGGTTTTTTAAAGTTACTGTTGAACAGCCTTTGCCCGCATCAATGTTTGTCATGCTTTTATGAACAATTTGCTATGCATTGAGTGAATAACCTGATTAAAACTGCCCGGTACTCAGCATAACGAGGGTGCAGGCTTCCATGGTTTGTATGCCTTGCTGTTGCAGCATTTCCTCCAGTTCGTCGTTTTCTGTACCGGGGTTAAAAATCACCCGCTTGGGATGCAGGCTGAGGATGTAATCATAATACGCCAGCTGGCGCTGTGGATTGATGTACATCGTAATGGTATCAACCTGCTCCAGCGCCGGATGGTCGGTAATGATATCGAGCCCTGCTACCCTGCCTTTTTTTATACCAATGGGCACAACTTCGTGGCCATGCGCCACCAATCGGTTGGCTGCAATATAACTATACCTGTTGCTGTTGTCTGAAGCGCCTATGATCACCGTTTTTTTGCTCTCACTCATGGGTTAAAAATACTATAGATGCACCATTGGCTATTTATTTTTATACATGCTGATTTGCAGTTGTACATATTGCCAGCGCTGTTTGCTTTGCAGCCAAAGCAATTGCAAAAAGTAAAAGGTGCCTACTATTGCTGTTAACCATGGCTTTTGCAAATACTGCTGCACATTACCCAGCAACCAACCACCTACTGAAGTCAACAACAACCACACGGTTATTTGACCGAATATTTCCATCCACAACTGCTGCAGCTTTTGTGACAAGAAAAAAACGATGCTCAATATAGCAGATACGGCCAGCATCCACCAGCCTGCATGCAGGGCAAACGGGATGTCAAAACCTGTAACAATTCCAGATATAAAAACCGAACTCATGAGCAGCTGCATCAACACAACAAAAGCTATGCGGTACCGCAAATGAAATGCAGGTGCACAAGTCATGTGGCTGCAAGAAGGCAAGGTACCTGTAATTACTTTTCTATTGTAAGAAATGAAGCTGTACAAGGTTTTGATGAACGGCTGAAAAGCTCTCCAGGAAGCTATTTTAGCAAGGGTTGGATGCTTTTTACCAATGATCGCAATGATTGCATCTGTACCATAACGCACAGACTGTTGTGCAATATTGACCAACGGAATTTCATTGGTCATTTTTTGGCGGTGAAGGCCCGGTAATTGTTGCAGGTTAGCCTGCTGCATGGGTACTACTTCTGCGGGTTGTAAATAGCCATGTTTTTTGAAGTATCCGGTATACCATACACAAAGCGGACAGTCGGCATCGTAGAGTCACTGATATTGTATTGCTGACATGGTAAAATATTTGTAAGGTGAACAGATATGTTAGTGAGTGGGGATGAGCTGGCGGCGATAGTTGTGCATGTATTCTATTCGGGTGATGATGGTGTACCAAACTGCGAGTACTGGTGAAACATACATGAGTAACATGAGGCCAAACCATACCAGCACAGGTAAAATGATACCTGCCAGAAAAATGATGATGATGGCAAGTAAAACCCACTGATAATATTGCCGCTGTTTTGACAGGATGAAAGACGACCGGTTGGGCAAATGCAACAGCACACTCAGCAGTTGCCAGCCACCCATCAGCAGATAGGCCGAATAGAAATAATCGATTTTCCAAAGCATGAGCACAGCTATGATGGCATAGAGCAACAGCTGTCCGTAGTAGTCAATTTTGTGCAGCATTTTCATGATTGAATTATTTATATTTTCAGAAATTATTGAAACTTATAATTCTATAAAAAGGAGGTTTCCCTCCTTGCCTTTCTTGTTTACTTCACCAGCTTGAGTAAGGTGCTCACCAGCCAGCTTTCCTCTGCTTTTAGCATGGCTTCCATAGCTTGGTCTGTTTGCCGGCCAAATTTGCGAATGCCTTCCATGGTTTGTTGAAATGCCTGTATGTCGGCTTCAGTACCACCTTCGTTTACCTGCTGCAGGCTTTCAATAAACTTGAGCATGGGCTCCAGTTCCCGCTTTTTCCGTTCCCGTACAATAATGCGGGCCACTTTCCAAATATCTTTTTCTGCCTGAAAATATTCCTTGCGTTCGCCATGCACCACTACCCTGTCTACCAACCCCCAATTAATGAGCTCCCTGATGTTCATATTGGCATTTCCCCGGCTCACACTCAGTTGTTGCATAATGTCTTCGGTGCTTTGCGGCTGCGTACTCACCAATAGGTATGCATGAATTTGAGCCATAGTTCGGTTAATTCCCCAGTTGCTGCCGAAGCTTCCCCAGGCGGCTACAAATTGATTTTTGGCATCTGCTAATTGCATGACATAAAACTACAGCAATCATTCTAAACTTTCAATTATTTCTGAAAGAAAAAAATTTAATAATGGTGCAGCACTCAGGAATTGTGGCTGGTCATATATGGGTCAATCAACACTAACTGCAACAATATGGCTGCCCGCATGGGCAGCCATTTGTAATTTGGGGGGTAAGCGTGACGGCGATGAGGAATCATCAATCGAACATGACATTGAAGGCACTGCTTCCTGTTTTTCCTGATGTGTCGGCGATCACCAACCGATATACACCGGCAGGCCAATGCTTCCGGGTAATTGCATGTGTAGCGCCCCCCTGGCTGCCGTCAACCGTTTGGCTGTACACCGTTTGTCCGGCAGTGTTCATCAGGTGTACCTGATAGAGTCCTTTTTGTGGCAAGGTTATATACAGTTGCTTATGCACGGGGTTGGGGTACACCGTTGTAGCTACTGCTATATTGCTACTCACCACTGCTATGTTAGAAGTAAGCGACTTGTCATCTTTATCCATTACCCGTATTCTGTAATACAAGCTGCCGGCAGGTACATTCCGGTCGATGAAATAGTACTGGTGGCCATTGTTGCTATTACCCACAGCTGGCATTTCTGCAATACGGGTAAAGGTTTGCCCGTTCGTACTTCTTTCTATCACACAAGTTTGTGTGTTGGCTTCCCATATTGTTTTCCAGGTAAGGTTTACATGCTCTTGTTGTTTGCTGGCACTAAGTGTCAAACCTTTTACAGGCAGTGCACCCGGAGGCCTGATTAAGCCAGCATCAATATTGTAAATACCGGAAGCGTATGGCAGCGTAAAGTTGCTGATGGTTACACCGCTGGCATCCACTTTGCTGTCGTTACTTCCATTGCCCTGATTGGCTACGGTAAAGTTGGCTATGGCATTGGCAAAAATGGCTCTTAGTGGTACATCAATTGGTACAGTAAAGAATTGGAAGAAGCCATTGCCTTTTGTAACTGCTTCACCTATTACCTGTCCTGTGTTTAGATTAATGAGTTGCACGGTAATGCCTGCTACGCCCGGCTCATTAGCATCTTGTATGCCATCCTGATCGTAGTCGTCCCACACATAATCTCCCACACGACCAATGAATGATGCACGAAGGCCAGCATCCACATCAATATTATTTACACCAGATACAACTGTAAATACATTGGTGCGACCAGTGGTTCGGCTTACATCGCTACCATTAGCAGCGGGAGCAGCCTCTTGCAATGTAAACTCCATTATGGTTGGATAGGTACTATAACCCATGGTATAATTACCGGCCGGTACATTGAAGAAATAATATTTACCAGCAGCATCAGTAACAGTTGAACCCAGCGGTGTTCCCATATCGCTATATAATGTAACGGTTACGCCTGCCAAGCCTGGTTCGCCGGCATCTTGTATACCATCGCCATTCAAATCGTTCCATACATAGTCGCCTATATAGCTAGCCAGAGGAATAACACCCAAATCGGCGGTATAATTGGTACGAGCTACAGATGTAATTGGTAAACCAGCCGTAACACGGCCATTTACACCATTCACGTCACTATCAATAAGATCATTGCCACCCTGGTCAATGGGTGAAAGCATAAAGCCCGCAGGCAAGTTGCTGAATCTTGGAAAGTATGTACCATCGGCCAAACCATAAAAACGATAGTAGCCGCTCCTGTTGGTGGTTGTTTGTACTCTTTTGCCACCAATGGTCACCAGATTACCGCCTACATCCAGCAGGTCCACGGTTACACCGGGTATACCTCTTTGTTCTCCTGCCTCTTGCATACCATTCAGGTTCAGGTCCAGCCATACACGGTCACCAATTATTCTGTTGCTGCTGGCAGTAAGCAATAAACCAAGTGCAATGTCAATTTTTTGTTCGCCTTCAGCCAGGCCAAAATCACTGGTTACAGAAGTGCTTCCTACCAATGGCAAGCCATCACTATCGTACTTATCATCGGCGCCGGCATTCAGCGTAGTAAGTGTATACCAAGAGGTATTGATATTACTAAACTCTACACGGTATTTGTGAGAAGACGGCAAATTGGTAAATGAATATTCACCCAAAGCATTGGTTATGGTTGTGTACAATACATCATCGGCATCATTTAAAATACCGTTAGCACCCGCCTCACGTAGGGTGACAGTAACATCGGATACGCCGGTTTCATTTTCATCCTGAACACCATCGGCATCCAAATCTATCCAAACCAGATTGCCGACGGAACCTGTACCTGGGTTTTTGCCTTGGCGAATAGCTGCATCAAAACTCAGGTTGGTAACGCCACCAGCCAGTGCAAACAAGTTAGTTAAACCCGTAAGTGCATCTACATCGCTGTCGATATTATCATTACCACCCCGATCTTGCAGGCTAAACAAATAACCATCTGGCAAATTGCTAAAGCCCAATACATAATTTGCTGGAGCCACATTTACAAAACGGTAATACCCCAATGAGTCGGTAGTAGTGGTGCTAACCACGGCACCAAGGGCATTGTACAATGTAACTGTAATAGCTGGCATGTAAGGCTCATTCGCATCTTGTATGCCATCGGCATCTAAATCGTTCCAAACCACATCACCAATAGATGACCAATTGGCAGGAGGATTGGTAAGGCGCAAGCCAATGTCTACATGGTACACATTTAAATCCCACACCAAAAAACCAATAAGTGGAGAGCACAAAGTAGCGGGTTGAATGTCGTTGTCTGCATAATCATTGCTTCCCTGATCGGCTGCTACCACAGCATATCCGGCAGGCAGCGTCAACTTCACGAAGTAATAAGTAATGTCCAGATCATTGAATTGGTACACCCCAAAACCATCAGTAATGGTAGTAGCGATGTAGATATCGTCGGCGGTGTTGGGCAATCCATCAGCTCCGGGTTTGTACAGAGAAAGCTCAACACTGGGTATGCCCGGTTCGCCAGCGTCCTGAATACCGTTATTGTTGATATCGTTCCATACACGGTCGCCAATGCTGTAGCGGGTAGCATCGGTAATAAACAAGCCAATGTCTACATTAGAAATGGTTTGACCCGTAGTGAGGGTTATCAAATCTGTACGACCAGCGTATAATCCTGTTGTATTTATGTCATTATCTGCCGCATCATTCCCACCTTGATTTATCAGCGTAACTATAGTGCCTGGAGGGGTAGTAACACCAATACGATATTGTCCTGGATTCACCCTGTCGAAACGGTAAAAACCCCTTGCGTCTGAAATAGTAGAGGCCACCAGCACATCGCTACTATTGAAAAGAGAAATAACTACACCAGATACGCCTGCTTCACCAGCATCCTGAATACCATCGCCGTCATTATCCATCCACACAAAATCGCCGATGGAAGCATACTGAGTAGGAGTATTAAAAATGAGGCCGCAGTCAATATCCCGCTGGCTGGTACCAGGCGTAAGTGTAAAGTTGGCCGTGCGACCGTTTACAGGATTTGGGTCGCTATCATTTGCTTGTGTAGCACCACTACCAACCCTTGCAGTAAAGCTGTAGTTTGGTGGTGCAATAAATGAAACAGAATAGTTATCGGTATTGTAAGGCACGTTGAATTTATAGTTACCAAAAGCGTCTGAAACGGTTGTTTTTATTGGGTTTCCTGAAGCATCGTTGAGGGTAACGGTAATGTTAGCCATACCAGGTTCGTCGGCATCCTGCAGGCCATTTTTATTCAGGTCGTTCCATACTTTATCGCCTATATAAGTTATCTCATACAACTCCACATCATCAATCAAAAAGTCGTTACCAAAACCTCCTTGTTGGAGGTTGTAAATACCCACGTTTGAATTGCTGTTATTTACCGGAGCAGTAAAGCGAATTTTAAATTGTTCCCAACCCATTTGGGTAAGGTAGGTAGAAGAGGAATAAGAAGCAGGTTCTACTACATATCCCAACTCAGCGTAATCATAAATAATACCATTTACTACCAGGCCCAACCTTGGCACAATAGGTTGGTAAGTTGGTTCGCCATCGGCAGTACCATTGTTTTTATTTTTAGGCATAAATGGCTGTAAGTTTTTTGCCCAAAAAGAAAACTGATAAGTACGGCCTTGTATCAGGTTAAGGCCTTGTAAAAACAATACTTTGTCGGTTCTGTAGTGGGCATTTACCACCATCATAAATCCATTGGTAGTGCCATCGGCTTGAGTTACAGATCCTGTATGATCTTTGGATTTTTGCAAACAGGCAAAAATATGGTTGCCCTGTCGGGGATATTGCAAATTGCGCAGCCTACCATTAAAAGCCACAACACCACCGTTATCTGCATTATCGGTAGAGCGGGCAATGGCATATCTGGAGTCTTGTGGCTGACCACTACCAATTGCAACCGCTGTATAATCTGTAACACCTGGTGTACCTGCCAAACTAGGCATGGTTGCCGCAGCAGTACCAAAGTTGCCATTGGTAATGATACTGGTACCAGTTGGCGCAAAATCTATCAGTTCATCGGTAGTAAAACATGGTACCCCAACAGGGCTTGGTACTTTAATGTTCAACTCACGATAACAAGTGGTACCAGCCACCCTTATCTTAACCGGATAATTGCCAGGATACAGATTATTAATTGTAAACTGCCCGGAAGCTGGTATTACACCTGTGCTGGTGTAAGTACCACCAACTAAGGTGGCATATTCATAAGTTGTACCTGGTGTAAGGCCGGTGATAACGACGCGGCCCACAGAACTAATGCAACTTGTGGCAGCTTCAGCTGTGGCGGTAATATTAGGCAGGTTTCCGGTGCTTGGCATGATGATAACGCCAATGACGGCACAACGTTGCTGGTCACCGATTGAATTATAATTCCCAATCGCCCAATCGTCTGCGGCACCTGCTGCTACGTTGTTCGTAGTCAAAATATCATCATACGGGTCTCTTGATAAACTAAAGGTGTAAGTACCGGGAGCCAGACCGGTAAAAGTGTAGGTATAACTGTTGGCGCTTGTAAGATTATTTGACGAACCTGCTATTAAAGTACCCCCGAACGTTAAACCACCGTGCCGGGCTATTTGCCGAACAGTTGTTGATTTAGTACCCCCGTTCCATACGATGCGTACAGAGCCTGTACCGGCGCAGGTAGTAGGCGCAGTAACAGTAAACGAAGGCATATAATCGCCCACGTTATAGTTGCCGATGTAATAGACCTGATTAATTGGTTTATTGACATCGCCGCCAATTAGTTGTGCACCGCTCATCAACGGTGTGGTACAACCCAAAATAATTAATATCCTATAGACCCATTTTATCATACATGTTCCAGCTAGTATGATGAAAAATCAGGTGGACTAAGGTGGTGAAACCTTAATGAACCCATGAATGTCCAAGGAATGTCAGGTATTGAACAAAAGCGCAGGGCTTTTAAGTTCAGGGTATAGGTGAATCAGCTTAAGAAGGAAGGGATTTGATCCGAATAGCAGCATGGGAGTACCCATTTGAAGGGTAAAGGTACACCGTTTTCCACAGAAAGCGCAGCATCTGCATAAAATTTTCGTCAAATGCACAATTATTAAATCATTGATTATCAATATCTTGCAAATAACTGCCAATTATTTTTTTACGATTTTGATGAATGTCAAATGTCTAAACAATAATTTTAACGCTTAGATAAGATACCCATCAGAGCGTATGTGAGCCAATAAGCCAAACGCACCCCACCCAGGAGCTTTGAAAACCAGCATACGTTTCGCAGCAAAACCCTGAGCGTCCTTAAACTGCCCTGGAAATTCATTTTTTTACTAACCCCCTTGCTTCTATGCAAAAGACTTTTACGCTTGTGCGTATGTTATGCCTGTTGCTCCTCATTCACTCCAGCACTCAGGCTCAGGTTGTAGGTGGCCGTCATGGCGAAGTGTTTAAATCCACCAATCTTCAAACCAATTTTTTTGACCCTTGGGATGTGGCTTACGGCCCCGATGGATTTTTGTGGGTAACCGAAGCCCGTGGCTACCGGGTGAGAAGAATTGATCCATCGACAGGTGCTGCTACCACTGCCTTAGATATCCAACACAATACCACAAACAATGCTGCTACTTCGGGCCTTACCAATGCTGTTTTTGATGCCCATAAAAGAACTTTCACAGGCAGCGAAAGCAACTTTCAGTGGCCGCAGGGCGGCATGATGGGCATGGCTTTTCATCCCGACTTTAGCGGTTCAAGCCCCTATGTCTTTTTGGCTTACGTACGCTCCTATACGGGCAGAAATACCACAACAACTGTGTCGGGCACTTACCCAGATGGTCAGGGCCAATATTTTAGAACATTTCTTACCCGCTGGACCTGGAACTCTACACTAGGTAAATTAACCAACCCGATTATTTTGTGCGATACGCTGCCCGGTAGCAACGACCACAACTCTGGCCGCATGACCATTGCACCGGTAGGTGGCACCAACTATCTTTTTTATTCCGTGGGCGATATGGGTGCCGGTCAGTTTAGCAATCAAAGCCGCATCATCCGTGCTCAAGATCCTGCCTCGTATCAGGGCAAAATATTGCGCTTTAATATAACTGAAGATGCAGATGCAGACCAAGGCGCTGTAGATTACAATAAGTGGATACCAAACGACAACCCTTACAGTACAAACAGTGCCGTTTGGTCGATTGGCATTCGCAACAACCAAGGCTTTTCTTATGCCAATATTGGTGGAGTGGGCCGTTTATACGGAAGCAGCCATGGCCCGTTCAGCGATGATGAAATAAACGTGATTGAAGGTGGTAAAAACTACGGCCACCCCTTGGTCATAGGTATGAATGATGGCAATTACAACGGTTTGAAAGCAGGCGCAACGGGTGGTTCTTTGCCTACTATTCCGGCAAGCAATGGTGAGCAAAACAATGCTACCGCTATCGGGGCCAATTACCGCAATCCGATTTATGCTTTTTACGATGCATCTCTTGCTACAGTAACATCTATCTACAACAACCAAACTAATAATGGTGCCTGGCCAAGCGAAGCACCATCGGGTATGGAAATATATACCGGCAGCGTTATTCCAGGCTGGAAAAACAGCCTCCTGCTCTCATCTCTCAAATGGGGTAGAATATTGCGATTGAAATTGAATGCTGATGGCTCGGCAATGACAACAGTAGATGGTGTTCGTGACACTGTTACATTATTTGGCAGTCAAAACCGATTCAGAGATGTCACTTACGCTCCGGATGGAAAATCCCTTTTTGTAATAATGGACCAGTCGGCCACCACCTCCGGCCCAAGTGCCCTTAACCCAATTGTACCGGGCTGCCCGGGATGTGTGCAGAAATACGAATTCATAGGCTACAATAACAACGCCGGAAAAAGCACCATTCCTTCCCACATTCCCATTGCCCCAGGTACCGATAATACCTGCGTAACAGTGAACTCCGTTGTAATTAATGCGGACAACACCAACCTGTGGGTACCCATTACCGATGCTGATGGCAACATTGTAGCGGAGATTCGTGCTAATGGAAATAATGTGGGTACCGTTTCTACTGTTCTTTACAAAAGCGGCACGCAAAGAGAAGATGGCTCAAAGCGTTTGTACCTCAATCGCAACATGACTATTTCTGTTTCCGGAGCCGGCCCTTTCACCACCAATGGTGGTGTTGGTGTGCGTATTTATCTCACCAAGGCCGAATTTGAAGCACTTCGCGATGGTACCAATAGTTCAGGTTTTGCCAGTGGTATTGAAACAACAGCAGACTTGGGCATATTTAAAACAAATGGTAGTGGCTGTGTTACCGGCATGATTGGCAACGCTGCTCAGGTGGCTGGTGCTTCAATAGAAGCGTTTGGCTCCAATGGGTATGTAATGACCGCTACTATCAACAGCTTTAGTGCATTTTATGTGGCCAACAACAGCTCATTGGTACTACCAATTAAGCTCAAAGACTTTACAGCTAACTGGCTCGGTAGCAGTGCATCTCTAAGCTGGGCAACTTCATCGGAGTCTGGCGCAGATGGTTTCGATATTGAAAGAAGTACAGATGGCCGCTATTTTACCAGTATTGGTTTTATAAAAGCAAAAGGTAACAGCAGCACAACAAACACTTACCGGTATAACGATGCAACCATTGGTGGACTTGTTGGTACCACTTTTTACTACAGGCTTAAGTTGAAAGATGCCGACGGAAAGTACGTGTACTCTTCTGTAGCAACACTTACTCGTTCTGCAGCAGCCTTTGTTGTAAAAGTTTACCCCAACCCGGTAAAGAGCCAGGCAACCCTCAGCATTTTTGCCGACAAAGAAGATAAGGTGCAATGGCAACTTACCGATGCCAGCGGCCGTGTTGTAAGAAGCCAGAATGCTGCTATCGCAAAAGGTCAAAACAACATCTTGATTGATATGAACGGGCTTCCTGCCGGTACTTATCAAATGCAGGCAAAAGGTCAGTATTTCATTCAAACATTGAAGCTGCAAAAGCAATAAGCTCTTCCAACAATTCAGTATAGTAAAGGCTACCTTCGGGTAGCCTTTTTTGTGCAATCGTTAAACCTTTTCACAACATTGCCGTCTCAACGCCATAAGCATTTCGCTGTATGAATCTTGCGCAACATTTTTTCTGGCGGGCCGGCTTTGGCCCCACTGCAGCCACCTTACTCTCGAATGGCAAATGGAAGGCCGAATCTCATTTTGATAAATACTGGAAGCAATCACAGCAACCACTCCGGCCCATAACTGTACCGCAACCATCTTTGGAATCGCTACCTGCGATGATAGCTGGCAACAACAATGGCCAAGCTGCACTGCAAAAAGAGCAACGTGAAAAACTACAGCAGCAAAGCAGAGAAGCCATTAAGCAGTTGAACCTCCACTGGCTGGATGAAATGGTAAACAGCGAAGCACAACTGCGGGAAAAAATAGCCCTGTTTTGGCATGGACATTTTGCCTGCCGCAACCTCAATAGCTTACATCAGCAGCAATTGCTGCACGTAATACGTGAAGGTGCTTTAGGCAACTTTGCCACACTGCTTACCAACGTGAGCAAATCTGCCGCCATGCTGGCCTTCCTCAACAATCAGCAAAACAGAAAACTGCAGCCCAACGAAAACTTTGCCCGTGAGGTAATGGAGCTCTTTACCCTTGGCCGTGGGCACTACACAGAGCAAGATGTAAAAGAGGCAGCCAGAGCTTTTACCGGCTGGGGTTTCAATCCAAATGGCGAATTTGTATTTAGAAAAAACCAACATGATGTTGGCAGCAAAACCATCTTTGGAATGAGCGGCAATTTTAATGGCGATGACGTATTGGCGATGCTGCTTAAACAACCGCAAACAGCTCGTTTCATTACCGCCAAACTGTATCGCTTTTTGGTAAATGAAGAGGTGAATGAGGAACACGTCAGCTGGCTGTCGAAAAGATTTTATGATAGTGGTTATGAAATGAAACAACTACTCGGCGACATTTTTACAGCCAACTGGTTTTATGATATCGTCAATCAAGGAAAAATCGTAAAAAGCCCTGTGGTTTTGTGGGTGGGTATGCGCCGCATGCTACCCATGCAGTTAGAAAATCCCGACATACAATTGTTGTTGCAAAGAGCACTCGGGCAAATACTGCTCTACCCGCCATCGGTAGCAGGCTGGCCCGGCGGCACTAATTGGATAGACAGCAGTTCGCTGCTGCTACGTATGCGGCTGCCGCAGTTGGTAGCCCTTGCTGAGCCGTTTGAACTTAGCACCCCCGCCGATGACGATATGCAAATGGGTAAGATGCAAAATACACTCGGCAAAAAAGCCATCAACCGTTTTAAACTCAAAGGTGATATTGAATGGGAACCATTAATAGAAGCCTTGCATAAATACAAAAAGAGTGACATTGTACAACAGCTTTGTGAGCACTTATTACAAAGCCCGCATCAACTCTCTTCCATCATTGAAGCACAGGTAGCACCGGGCTTGCCTGTCAACAGTTTTATTAAACAAACAACGCTGTTGGCTATGGCCACTCCCGCCTACCAGTTGTGTTAATTTTTTTGACCCCTATCCAAATCCGTTATGTTCATTAAACGTCGCCGATTTATAGCACAATCATCACTGGCCGCTGCGGGTACTTTATTTGTGCCCAAATTTTTGCAGGCAGCTGCCGGCCCTTTGTACAAAGGCACTGCCGAGCCCGAACGTATCCTTATTGTTATTCAACTTAGTGGTGGCAATGACGGCCTCAATACTGTCATTCCCATCAGCAACGATATTTACTACCAATCAAGACCGGGCATTGGTATTGCTGCTTCTAAAGCAGCCGTTATTCACACCGATGCTGCTTTGCACCCTGCACTCACGGCTTTTCAAAAAATGTACGATCAGGGCGAACTCGCTATCCTCAACAATGTGGGCTATCCTAACCCTGACAGAAGCCATTTCAGAAGCATGGATATCTGGCACAGTGCCAGTAATAGCCAAGATTATTGGAATACCGGATGGCTGGGCCGCTACCTCGACCATGCCTGCCATGGCTGCGACAAACCCACCCAGGTGCTGGAAATAAATGATGTGCTCAGTCTTGCGTTAAAAGGCGAACAACACAAAGGCATTGCCACGCAAGATCCTGCTCAATTATTTGCTACCAGCAGTGCACCATACTTTAAGCAACTGGCCAAGCACGACCATCCTCATGAACCGCTGGCTGATTATTTGTATAAAACGCTGGCCGACACCATCAACAGTGCCGAAAGTATTTTTACCGCAGCCAAAGCTGGTCGTACTAATAGTGCTTACCCAAACACAGCGTTGGCAAAACATTTGAAAACAGTAGCCTCACTCATTGCAGGAGGCATGAATACCAGCGTGTATTATCTGAGCCTCGGCAGTTTTGATACACATGTAAACCAACCGGCACAGCAACAACGCCTGCTTGCAGAACTCAATGGCGCAGTGGAAGCATTTGTAGCCGACATGAAAAAACAGAACCGGTTTAAAGATGTGCTGCTCATGACCTTTAGCGAATTTGGCCGCAGGGTAGCACAAAATGCCAGCGCCGGCACCGACCACGGAGCTGCCAACAATATGTTTTTCGTAAGCGGAAGCCTGCAGGAAAAAGGTTTACTCAACAGCATGCCCAAACTACAGCAACTGGTGAATGGCGATATCCCTTTCGACATCGATTTCAGGCAGGTACTGGCTACTGTTTTGCAACAATGGCTGAAAACCGATCCTACACCAATTTTGAAGCAAAGCTTTCAACCGTTATCATTTGTATAGAGATCAGCACCTTGCCATCATTTAAACCTGCATTTTTATTATCAAATTGTTTTCAACACGATTTAAGAAATAAAGCTTTGTTGCTATGGTTTCAAAATTTTTACTTTGCAACACTCAAACTACACTTATGAAAGAGAACCTCAAACGTTATCTTAACCCAAGTAACTTACTCGCATTTTTTCTTTGGGCATTTGTAATGGCACTCGTTATTTACTGGAACAACTCCCACCATTTTTAATGAAACCGAACTTTTAAGTTGTATAAACAAAAAGGCCACTCATTTTACTGAGTGGCCTTTTTAATGTAGACTATGTTTCTGGTGCCAATGCACACCAATTTTTCGCTAGTTCAACACAGGATTTACCTCCATGGGCCATGATGCGGTCGCATCTTCGGGTCGCTCCTCATTCCATTCAATAATGAAGTTATTGCGTCCTTCGCCTACCATTATTTGAAAATATTGCTGCTGTACCAGCTCCAGCATGCCTAAAAAAAGAAAAATGGCATGCACACGGTCCTGGCAGGTTTCAAATATTTTTTCGAAGCCCATGGAACGTTCTCTTTTCACCTTATGCAGCATGTATTCGCGGCTTTCTTCCATGGTATAGTTATACTTAAATACCACGTGCTGAGGCTTGTTGTTCCGCTCGTTTACCCGCTTCATCACCTTCTCAAAGGTCTTCATCAGTTTAAAGAGCGTTATGCTTTGTATTTCGGTGCCTTCGCCGGCATCTTCTCCTATGCTATTCAGCTCTTGCTGTATGTTGCCCCGCTTTACCATCAGCATCCGAATGGCTTCTAGTTCGGCCATTTTCAGTGATGCTTCCTTAAAGCGTTTGTACTCCAAAATTTTATCGACCAGTTCTTGGCGAGGATCAATTTCATTGCCTTGGGCGTCGAGTTCTTTGCGGGGCAGCAGCATTTTGGCTTTAATCCGCATTAGTGTGCTCACAAACAGGATAAACTCACTGCTGAGTTCAATGTTCAGCTTTTCCTGATTGTGTACATAGCTCAAAAAATCTTTGATGATGCGGGTAATCGGAATATTGTAAATGTCCAGTTCATCTCTCTCAATGAAAAACAGCAGGAGATCGAACGGGCCCTCGAACTGGGGCAATTTTATTTGATAAGAAATAGCGGCCATATAATACAATAACGGATTGCCTGCTACATGCAGTACTTACTCCCGGTATTTTCAAAAATACGGGCACAAAAAAGGCCTGTACCCAGTAGTTGTACAGGCCTTTTACACATGTGGAAAAGAGGTTAAAACTTTCCGGAAACGCCCACCCCAAAAGTGCCCAAAAACTGCATCGTAGGGCTGGTGCGGCCTTCAGGTATAAGGTCGTCGTCGTAGGCCAGGTTGAGCAGGTAACTCATGGTGAGCCATTTGTTTACCTTAAACCCGAAAGAGTTGGTCCAAAACATATCGATGTTTTGCGGATTGTGTTTGTAATTGGAATACAGGTCGAGCCGCGATGTGTAGGTTACATTTTTCACAAGCTCTTTGTTGAAGTTGGCCGATAAAAATGCACCGAATTGAGCATCTACTTTTTTCACCGGATCTACGCCGTACAGGGCTGCCAGTGGCCGCTGCCCGGGAGGTGGCGGTGTAGTGCTGTAGCTGTACGGATCGTTGGAGACTACAATCCATTTGCCGGCAAAAGGAGAAAAGAACAAACTGAAATGTTTGTTGGGTTTCCAGTCGAGACCGGGCGTAAGCAAAATATTGGCCGGAGCAAAAAAGCCCGACACCCTGCGGCGTGGTGTTAAGGCATAATCATAACCGTTGGTAAACTGCGACCGGAGGTTGAAAATGGCGGCCAGCGACAAGGTTTTCTTCTCGTTGAGTGAATGGCCGAATTTGGTATACCAATCGAAAAAATCAGCGGTTTTGCGCAGGCCTTGTGTTTGGTTGTTTTGGTAGGCATAGCTGGCTTTAAGCGTGTTATCCAGGGTGCTTTTGCCCCAGGCCCGATTGGCGTACAGGTCTACGTTCAGGCCCACGTTGAGGGCAAACTTTTCATTTACACCTACCCAGTACGAGCTGTTTTGTTGCGCCAGCGCCAGGGTAAATGTACCGCCACTTTTCCAGCGGCCTTTTTTAGATGTATCTGCTACCATTGTTTTGGCAGTCATTGCTTCATCAATTGCCTTACGGGTTTGCTGTGCAAAAGATTGGCTGAGGAGCAGGCAAGCAACAGCTACTAAGCCTGATTTGATTGTCATGGGTATTCTATTTTGCTATAAAAACCAAAATGGTTGCACTGGCAAAAGTGCAACCATTTTGTTGATGTAGAAAATGAACCGAAAAAGATGCCGGCTATTTTTTCAACGCATCGCGTATTTCTGCAAGCAATTGTTCAGTAGGCGTAGGCCCGGCTGGTGGTGGTGCCGGTTCTTCTTTTTTCATTTTATTAATGGCTTTTACTACCAAAAAAAGCACCAAGGCTATCACTGCAAATGAGATAATGGCCGACAGAAAATTACCATACTTCACGGCACCCATTTTTAGGTCCTGAATGTTTTCCAGGTTGGCGGCTTTGAGTGCTGGTGCCAGCAGCAGCGGTGTAATCACATCGTCGATAAACGACTTAACAATAGACCCGAATGCGCCGCCAATAATTACGCCGATTGCAAGGTCTACTACATTGCCTTTTACGGCAAACTCTTTAAATTCTTTTAGGAAGCCCATAAATAAAATTTGTTGGTTAGGATTAAAAAAAATTTTCAATTATAAACAAAAAACAGCAGAAAGCCGTTGCCTTAAGCATTGCATCTTTACACCTTCATCAGGTCATTTATTTTCATGAAGGCTGCACCAACAACCAAACGGGTATCTTCCTTTTCTTTCACTAGCAAAATGGTCAACTGGCTCATTTTTGTGGTGCTTTGCCTCATTTGGGGTAGCTCATTTGTGCTCATGAAGCTGGGCTTATATGGCCTCGACGGGCAGCCGGTGCTGAGTGCCTATCAGGTGGCGGCTATCAGAATGCTGAGTGCAGGACTGGTGTTGTTGCCGCTGGCTAAGCCAGCATTGGCACGGGTAGCAACGCCATCGGTGCGGTGGTATGTATTGCTATCTGGTTTGCTGGGCAGCTTTTTTCCTGCTTTTCTTTTTTGCATAGCCGAAACGGCTATCGATAGTTCTCTTGCAGGAGCCATCAATGCCATGACGCCGCTGTTTGTATTGCTGGTGGCCACTGTAGTGTACAACAACCGCATTCCTGCCATGAAATGGCTGGGCATTATCATTGGTTTTGCGGGCTGTTTGTTATTGTTGTTTCGGCAGCATGGCACGTCGGGTGGCAATAATGCTTTTGCCATGTTTGCCGTACTGGCCACTATGTTTTATGGTTTTAATGTAAACATGGTGAAGCACAAACTGCTCCATATTTCTTCGGTAGATATTGCCACGCTGGCATTTGTATTTCTTACCATTCCTTCATTGGCCGTGCTGATTGGTACGGGCTATTTTTCACTGCCCCTGCTTTCGGCACCAATACTGCTGGCCACAGCCGCTGCTGCGGTATTGGGTGTTTTTGGTACAGCACTGGCATCCATTCTTTTTTATATGTTGGTCAAAAGGGCGGGCATTGTTTTTCCATCACTGGTTACTTACGGTATTCCGTTTGTGGCCATTGGCTGGGGCATTTACTATGGCGAAAAAATAGTGTGGATGCAATTGCTGGCCCTGCTCATCATTCTTACCGGCGTTTACCTGGCCAATCTTCAATTTCCCCTTCGGAAAAAGGCATAAAAAATGTGCTCCTGGTTTATTACCAACAGCACATTGTTTAGTCAGCTTTGCCGACTTAATTAAACGTGCATGATTTCTTTTTCTTTGGCTGCCAGGTGCTTTTCAACCAAGGCAATAAACCGGTCGGTCATTTCCTGAATGTCGGCTTCGGTGTCTTTGGCAGCATCTTCGCTCAGGCCATCTTTTTGTGCCTTCTTTACTTTTTCAATAGCATCGCGGCGAATATTGCGCACTGCTACCTTGGCATGTTCGCCTTCGTTGTTCGATCTTTTCACCAATTCTTTCCGGCGTTCTTCCGTCATAGGTGGCAAAAATATGCGGATGATACTGCCATCGTTTTGCGGAGTAATACCAATATTGGCTTGCAAAATAGACCGCTCAATAGGCTGCAGCATATTTTTTTCCCAGGGCTGAATGGTTAGCGTACGGGCATCTACCACAGAAATATTGGCCACCTGAGATATAAGCGTGGGGTTGCCGTAATAATCCACATGAATGCCATCGAGCATTTGGGGGGTTGCTTTACCAGCTCTTACCTTGGCCAATTCTGATTCGAGGTGGCTGATGGACTTACGCATCAGCTCTTCTGTATCCTTCATCAGGAGTTCTACTTCAACCGACATACTGTATGCAATTTTAGGGCTGGCAAACCTAAAGAAAACGATGGTTCAACGAACAGATACTTGCCTGCAAAGCAAAAAATGGGGAAGAATTAATTGGCGGCCTTTTTAGCTTTTACCGGAATAACAGGGGCTGAATGTATACGGGGGCTTTTATCGGCCAGCATGCGGCGGCGGTACATTTTATAACTCCACAGTGCTCCGCCAATCATAAAAAATCCTACAGCAATAATAGATACCAGCACAATGCTATTACCCAGGGATTGAAGCATCCAACCCAAGCCTGCAAATAGTAGTGCCGCTACTGCAAGTGCCATGGTAACCTGCGTATGCGACCAGCCAAAGCGTAGCAAAATGTGGTGCACATGATTTCTATCGGGGGTAAAAGGAGAAATACCCCGAACAATTCTGTACGAAAAAACCCGCAACGTATCGAACAAAGGCACAAACATGATAGCAAAGCCCACCGCCCCGGCAGACTCTACCACCAACACTGGTGCACTACCTGCCGTGTGAATAAAATGAATAACCATGGCGCCATTTACCAATCCCAATAAAAGAGAGCCTGTATCGCCCATAAAAATGCGGGCCGGCGCATAATTGAAAATTAAAAAAGCCAAGGTGGCGCCAATGAGGGCAGTGGCCATGCAGGCATATGCATAATCGCCATTAATGGCAAAAAAGGCAGCAAACAAGCCGGAGGAAATCAGCGATAAAGTGCCGGCCAGTCCGTCTACACCATCTATCAGGTTGTAGGCGTTAATAATTACCACCAAAGTAAAAACAGTGAGCACTTCGGCCACTAATGGCTGTAGCTCATGAATGCCAAATACACCACCAAGGTTGGTAATAATCAGCCCCCCTTTAAACACCAGTAAAGAGGCTGCCAGTACCTGCCCCAAAAACTTTTTAAAAGGTACCAGATTTAGCAAATCGTCTTTCAGCCCAATGAAAAAGATGACCAGGGTGGCGGCCAGAAAATACTGAAATACAAACTGGCTGCCGGCAAATGAAACCGTGATGAGAAAAGCCATAATAAAGCCGGCATAAATAGCCAGCCCGCCTAAAGATGGAATGGGTTTATGATGATGCTTACGATCGTCTGGAAAATCGAATAACCCTTTCTCTATGGTGATGTTAATAATGGCCGGTAGTGCGTAGAAGCTAATGCCAAATGCCAGTGCCAGGCTCATAAGCATTTCAATCATACTCAAAAATTTTCGCGGAGTGTGCAGGTTGTTTTAGGAAACTACGCTTGCTGCTGCAACCGTATTTTAACAAAGTAAGTGTAGCAGGTTGGGTTTTCCATCTTTCGGGGCGTGTATTTATACAAAATCCCGTGTTCGGGTGATATTTTGAAACATCTGTGGCCAGTTTGAAAAATCTGTTCCCTCATTTGCCCAAAACTTTAGCTTTGCCCGCAAATTCAATTTCAGCATGACAGCTACATTGCCTCAAATAGCCAGCCAAATAAGAAGAGATATTGTACGAATGGTGCATGCCGTACAAAGCGGCCACCCTGGCGGCTCCCTTGGTTGTACCGATTATTTTACTGCGCTGTTCTTCAAAGTGCTGCGCCATCAGCCCCAGCCTTTTGATATGGATGGCAATAACCAGGATCTTTTCTTTTTGAGCAATGGCCATATATCTCCGGTGTATTATTCCGCACTGGCCCGCAGCGGATATTTTGATGTAGCCGAACTGGCAACATTCCGCAAGCTCAACACCCGCCTTCAAGGGCACCCCACTACCCACGAACATTTGCCCGGCATCCGCATTGCCAGCGGCTCACTGGGACAGGGAATGAGTGTGGCTATTGGTGCTGCATTGGCAAAAAAGCTAAAACACGACAATCACCTTGTATACAGCTTGCATGGCGATGGCGAATTGCAGGAAGGCCAGGTGTGGGAAGCCATCATGTTTGCGGCGCATCATAAAGTAGACAACCTCATTTCAACCATTGACTGGAACGGACAACAGATTGATGGCCCTACCGATAAAGTAATGAGACTGGGTAACCTCGAAACAAAGTTTGCTGAGTTTGGCTGGGATGTACTGGTAGTAGAAAACGGCAACGATATGGACCAAATGCTGGCAGGCCTGGAGCAGGCTAAAGCCCGTACCGGCAACGGAAAGCCCGTATGCATACTCATGAAAACCGCCATGGGCAAAGGCGTTGATTTTATGGAAGGCAGCCACGAATGGCATGGCATTGCACCGAGTGACGCACAACTGGAAGCGGCACTGGCCCAACTGCCCGAAACACTCGGCGACTACTAATGTTATTACGTCTGTAAAAGAAGATACAGCGGCTTGCTACTTAACAGTGCAAGCCGTTTCTTTTTGTGAAGAAATGCAGAAAAAAAATTGAAAGATGATGCCCTCACTTAGCCAGCAGCTTCAGATAATGTTCCAGTTTTTTGAGTTGAAGCGAATCTGTTTTTTGGGCAAGAATGTTTTCGACTATAGCAGATTGCTCTTGCTTCGGCATTGCTGAAAATGCGGTATATACAGCTTCATTTCTAAAGATATCCAACACATCGCTTGCCGTCATTTTTTCAATGGAAGCCATCAGATACAATGTCACTTGTACCAATTCTCCGCCGCTCTTTTTTATGGCTTTCCGAATGTCGGCGTTTATGGACAGCAGCTTGTCTTGCCCGCTGATGGTGAACAGATTTTTTGCTTCAATTGGTACACCATCAATTGTGCCGGAAACCTTGAGCGAACCCCAACGGCCCACCAAATGCCTGGTGCCGGGTATTTGCAAATGATACGTCCACGCACCTTTGCCAGGTACATACTTTAATTCAAGCCATTGGTCTTTAATGAGGTATTCCATCAGCGTAGCGATTGCTGTATGCGTAGTGCCCTGCGAGACGGAGCAAAACCTGCAATGATGGCAATGGTAAAAATGATCACTCCAACCAACAAGAAATCCGTAGCCCGCATTTCCACCGGATAATAATCGATAATAAAGCTTTGGCCACCCAGTTTTACCCAATGAAACTGCTGCTGGCCAATGCAAATAAGCACTCCCAACAATCCACCAATGAAGCCGCCAACTCCTGCCAGCAATGCACCCAATTTTAAAAAGATACCCGCCACCGATGTGCCAGTTGCTCCCATGGCTTGTAGCACAGCTATGTCTTTTTCTTTTTCCAGCACCATCATGGTAAGGCTGCTGATAATGTTGAAAGCAGCTATCAGCAAAATGAGAAATGCCACGGCCATAATGATAAGTTTCTCAATTTTCATGGCGGCAAACAAAGCCTGATTTTGCTGGTACCTTGTTTGCACAGTAAATGATTTCCCTAAGTGTTCTTGCAGTTGATCAGTAAGGTGTTCAACATCGGTACCGGGTGTAGCGGCTATTTCAAGTGCCGTTACTTCGTTGGGTGGCAAGTCGAGCATATATCGCATAAATGCAGCATTCGTGAAGGCGTACTGATTATCGAATTCTTGCTGAATAGAAAATGTACCTGCTGTAAATGCATTGGCAGTATGTAAAGCAGTAAGCGGGTCCGCATCCAGCGTTGCTCGCCGGTTGGGCAGGTATATAGTTACAGGGGCAATATTCTGACCGGCTATTACCTGCAGCCCGTTTTCTACCCCACTGCCCATTACCAAAGCAGGTGTTTCTTCATTGCCCAGCGCAAACTGCCCACGAAGCAAATGCCTTGGTACACCGCTTACATTGGCATAGCCAGGCTCCACGCCTTTCAGCCATACAATAGATTTGTCTTCGCCCTGCATCAGCATGGCCCGTTCTTGTATCACAGGTTCTACAGCAGCCACACCTTTGGTACCGGTTATTTGCTGCAGCATAGCCGGCGAAGTAGTCAGCCATTTGCCGTTGGTGGCAGTAATTTTTATATCGGTATAAAAATCGGCGTACAGGTTTTGTACAAGTTGCTCAAACCCGTTGAACACACTCAGCACTACTACCAGTGCGGCCGTAACCACTGCCACCGCCACCATGCTGATATAGCTTATCAGGTTGATGGCATTGGTCGTTTTTTTGCTTTTAAAATACCGCCAGGCAAAAAGTGTAGTCAATGGCTACCAGATTGTGCTGATGTAATTAAGATGCAGAAGAATCATCGGTGCCGGCCGGAGGTGTTGGCGGTTGTTGAATTTCGCCAAACAGTTTTTCCATTTTAAATACGTAGTCCAGCGTGTCGTCGATAAAATACTGGAGCTCGGGCATGCGGCGCAATTGTTTGCCCACTCTTCCGGCCAGTTCCCGCTTTATTTCCCAGTTACGGTCTTTTATTTTTTGCAACATGGAGGCCTGGTCTTCTATCTGAAAAAAGCTGAGGTAAATCCGTGCTTCCAGCAGGTCGGGCGTCACTTTTACAGCGGCAATTGATATCATGCCGTTGTGAATGACGTTCAATCCCAGTCTTCTGAATATATCGCTGAGTTCCTCATTGAGTAATGCGGCTACCTGCTTCTGACGTTTAGTTTCTTCCATATCCTTTGCTCAATTATAACAAGAGTGAAGGCAGTGCTACAAGTACTGCCGCTGTAAAAGTAGTTACTTTTACAGCCTTTACTTTTATTCGTTTACATGAACAAATATGCAAGGGTCTTTTCGCTGCTAAAGCCGCACCGCAGTAAAATGCTGGCTTACGTGGTTTTTATATTGCTGAGCACCGTTTTTTCCATTGCGTCTATTGGCATGCTCATGCCGTTTTTGCAACTCATTTTTGAAGGCAAATCTGCCACATTGGAAACAGCAGCCGCTGGTAGCAAACTGGATGTTTCGCAGCTGGTGAGCAACTGGATGAATGAATATGCCGCCACACACAGCCATTTCGATTTGCTGCTGCTCATTTGCATCCTCATGCTCAGTGCCATCTTACTGAAAAATGTTTTTCTATACCTCGCCATCTATATCCTCAATCCGCTTAAAAACCTGGTGGTATCTACGCTTCGGGCACAGCTGTACGAAAAAATTCTGGAGCTGCCCATTGGGTATTTTACCGAACAGCGCAAGGGCGATCTGATGAGCCGCATGTCGAACGATGTGGGCGAAGTAGAAAACAGCGTAGTTGGTACACTGGAAGGTTGGTTTCGTGACCCCATCATGATTATTGCCCACCTGGCAGTACTGCTGATACTCAGCCCGCAGCTCACATTATTCTTGTTTATCATGCTGCCCACAGTTGGTTTTGTTATTGGCCGCATTAGCCGCAGTTTAAAAAAACAAAGCCAGGCAGCAGCCATCAAGCAGGGCGAATCGGTAGCCATACTCGACGAAACATTAACCGGTCTTAGGGTGATAAAAGCATTTACTGCCGAAAACCTGCTGCGGATGCGCTTTTTTCAGGTAAATGATGATTTGCTGCACACCAAAAACAAGATGGGTTTTCGGCGAGACCTGGCATCGCCGGTAAGTGAAACGCTGGGCATTTTTGTGTTTTGCTGCATTTTGCTGTACGGTGGTATGCTGGTACTCAGCGATACCAACCACACCGGCCTCACTGGTGGCGAGTTCATTACCTACCTCGGTTTATTTTATGGCTTGATTAATCCTGCCAAGGCACTCAGCACTTCTTTTTACAATATGCAAAAAGGCTCGGCAGCGATACAGCGTATAGAAGAAGTATTGAAAGCACCGCTGGTGATTAACGACGCACCCGATGCCAAGCCATTACTACAATTCGAAAACGCCATCGAATTCAGAAACGTATCGTTCTGCTATGAAGACGTGACCATTTTGCAAGACATTAACCTGCGCATTACCAAAGGCAGCACGGTAGCACTGGTGGGCAGTAGCGGTGCTGGTAAAAGTACCCTGGCCGATTTGGTACCCCGCTTTCATGATGTAACAAGTGGCGAACTGCTGATTGACGGCAAAAACATCCGGGAATATCAACTGGAAACAGTTCGCCGGCAAATGGGCATTGTTACGCAGGAACCTATTTTATTTAATGATACCATTGCCGCCAACATCAGCCTTGGCGACCCCAACGCCAGCACCGAAGCCATAGAAGCAGCAGCCACAGTGGCCAATGCCCACCGCTTTATTTCGGCAAAAGAAGATGGCTACAACAGCAACATCGGCGACCGCGGCAGCAAGCTCAGCGGCGGCGAACGCCAGCGGCTTACCATTGCCCGGGCCGTGCTTAAAAATCCTCCCATTCTCATTTTGGATGAAGCCACATCCTCGCTGGATACGGAAAGTGAAAAACTGGTGCAGGATGCTATCAACCATTTAATGAAAGACCGCACTACCATTGTCATTGCGCATCGCCTCAGTACCATTCGGCATGCCGATGAAATAGTAGTGTTGCAAAAAGGCCGCATTGTAGAGCGGGGCACTCACGACAGCCTGATGGCTCACAATGGTTACTACCGCAAGTTGGTAGATATGCAGGAAGTGAAGTAAGTTGATAGTCTGGAGTCCGGAGACTGGAAGTCAGAAACATTAAAAGTAAGGGCTTCAAGTCTTCTGAGGACTTTCTTGTTTTCACTTTTAGTCAGTAGCATTCTTATAGTGCTGTTTCCTCCTCCGGGGGCAAGGGGGCTAACAAAAAAATCGACCCGCATTACTGCAGGTCGGTTTTTTTATCTCTGATAATCAGAAAATATTAGCGTTTGCCCAGTTTGGCTTCCATGCTCAAAGTGGCATGGGGCACGGCACGAAGGCGGGCTTTTTCAATAAGCTTTCCGGTAACGCGGCAAATACCGTAGGTTTTGCTTTCAATCCGGATCATGGCTTTTTCCAGGTGATCGATGAACTGAATCTGGCGGCTGGCCATCTGGCTCAATTGCTCCCGTTCCATGCTCAGGCTACCGTCTTCCATGGTCATGTAGCGGTTGTCATCGTTGTCGCCGCCCATTTCGTCCTTACGGGTAATGAGGCCTTGCAGGTAATTGAGCTCTTTGCGGGCTGCTTCCAGCTTACGCAAAATGAGTTCTTTAAATTCTGCTAATTCAGAGTCGCTGTAACGCATAGTGGGTGTTGAAATAACGGACTCTTCCTTGGGTGTATCCAGAACGGATACGGTAAAGTCGGGGTCGTAGGCCACTTTACCTTTTGCGGTAATGGGTGGCATTTTTACAATCTTTTTTTCTTCCACCACCGGCCGCTTTTTTTGCGGGGGATGGGGGGTATTCGAACGGGCGGGCACCTCATCCCGCTTAGGGAGCGGCTCTGGTTTTCTTGCAGCTGGTTTTTTTACTGCTTTTTTAGCTACAGGCTTCGCTGGTGTGGCAGCTTTTGCAGGAGCAGGTGCTGCTTTTGCAGGTACAGCCTTTGCAGGGGCAGCCTTTGCAGGGGCAGCGGCTTTAGCAGGCACGGCCTTGGCCGGTGCTGCGGCTTTGGCAGGAGCTGGCTTGGCGGCAGGTGCGGGTTTGGCTGCTTTAGGGGCAGCTTTTGCTGGGGCGGCAGCTTTTGCCGGAGCAGGTTTTACTGCCGGGGCCGGGGCTGCTTTTTTTGCAGCGGGCTTGGCGGCAGGTGCAACTGCTTTTTTTGCGGGGGCAGCCTTTGCTGGGGCAGCTTTTTTTGCCGGAGCAGCTTTTTTGGCCGGGGCCGCTGCTTTGGTTGCTTTGTTGTTGGTAGCCATCGTTATAACTCCTTTTTTGAAACTTTCAGGGTCAATTGAAAATCATTCACTTCCACTAAAACGCCGTCGGTTAGTGCGGGCACATAACTCAGCGAATCTGCCAAAATTTCGGCGCAAATATAGGATTTGAACTTATCGAAAGAATCCACAATATTTTCAGGTCCAGCGTATTGCACGTCAATCCGGTCGGTCAGTTCAAAGTTGCTCTCCTTGCGAATGTTCTGAATCCGGTTCACCAACTCCCTCGCATCTCCCTCTTGTTTCAGTTCATCGGTCAGGGTAATATCCAGTGCCACGGTGAGGCTACCCTTGCTGGCCACGCTCCAACCTGGAATGTCATCGGCACTAATATCCACCTCATTTACCAATATGGAAATGGCCTGCCCGTTGATGTCTAATTCAACAGCACCCGTTCTTTCCAAATCGGCAATTTGCTGCTGGCTAAATGCGGTGAGTGCAGCGCCAACGGCCTTCATATTGGGCCCCAGTTTTTTACCCAGCAGGGCAAAATTGGGCTTGATTTTTTTGTTGATGAAGCCTTCTGTTTCGGTGAGGTAATCTACTTCTTTCACATTTACCTCAGCTTTCAGCAGGTCTTCCACTTTTTCCAGCTGCGCCTTCATATCTGGGTTCAGCACAGGTATCAGCACTTTTTGCAGCGGCTGACGCACTTTCAGGTTCACCTTTTTGCGAATGCTCAGTACCAGGCTGGTGGCATCCTGTGCCAGTTGCATGCGTTCTTCCAACGCTGCATCAATGGCCGATTCGGTGGCTTTGGGGAAAGCCGCATGGTGAATGCTTTCGGCAGTAAAACGCCCCGTCACCGCATTGAGCTGACGGAAAACTGCATCGCTGAAGAATGGCGAGATGGGAGCCATCAGGCGAACCAGCGTTTCCAAACATTCGTACAAAGTTTGGTAAGCGCTGATTTTGTCGGTGCTGTAATCGCCTTTCCAGAAACGGCGGCGGCAGAGGCGTACGTACCAGTTACTCAGGTGTTCATCCAAAAACTGCTCCATCAAACGGCCGGCCTGGGTAGGCTCGTAGTCGTCCATGGCTTCGTTTACTTTTTTCACCAGCGTATTGAGGCTGCTCAAAATCCAACGGTCAATTTCGGGACGATCTGCCACGGGTATGTAAGCTTCTTTAAAAGCAAAACCATCCACATTGGCATAGAGCACAAAAAACTGGTAGGTATTGTACAAGGTGCCAAAAAACTTACGCTGCACTTCCTGAATACCGGCCAGGTCAAACTTCAGGTTGTCCCATGGGCTGGCATTGGTTACGAGGTACCAGCGGGTAGCATCGGCGCCGTAGGTTTCAATGGTTTTGAACGGATCCACCACGTTGCCGAGGCGCTTGCTCATTTTGTTGCCGTTCTTGTCGAGCACCAAACCATTGGAAACGACAGTTTTGTATGCACGACCATCTACCTGATTGGTGAGCAAGCCGGCGGCTTTCAGTTCGGCCTCAATGTCTTCTTTTACCAAACTTCCAATGGCATGAAGGGTGTAAAACCAGCCACGGGTTTGATCTACGCCTTCGGCAATAAAGCTGGCGGGATAGTTTTTGGCGAAGATTTCTTTGTTTTCAAACGGGAAATGCCATTGGGCATAAGGCATGGCGCCACTATCGAACCATACGTCGATGAGGTCGGCCACCCGCTTCATGGGTTTGCCCGAGGGGCTTTTCAAAATGATATCGTCTACCTGCGGCTTGTGCAAATCTGTAATGTCCTGAATGGGACTATCAGGATGCAGGTTGGCTTTAAGATCGGCCACACTGCCAATGCACAGCTCTTCGCTGCCATCTTCGGTACGCCAAATGGGCAGCGGTGTACCCCAGTAGCGGCTGCGGCTCAGGTTCCAGTCCACCATGTTTTCCAGCCAGTTGCCAAAGCGGCCGGTACCGGTACTTTCGGGCTTCCAGCGGATGGTTTTGTTCAGCTCCACCATGCGGTCTTTCAGCGCTGTGGTGCGGATGAACCACGCATCCAGCGGATAGTACAAAATGGGCTTATCTGTACGCCAGCAATGGGGGTAGTTGTGTTCGTATTTCTCTACTT
This sequence comes from Phnomibacter sp., assembly GCF_036803085.1. Taxonomy (NCBI): domain Bacteria; kingdom Pseudomonadati; phylum Bacteroidota; class Chitinophagia; order Chitinophagales; family Chitinophagaceae; genus Phnomibacter; species Phnomibacter sp. Next base: position 304,714 of record NZ_DAIRUZ010000002.1, read on the forward strand.
TGAAGGCCCGGTTTTCGAGCTTCAGTTTTACGGAGATGTCTACGTTTACATCTACATAATCTTTTTCGTCTTTGTAGTTTTTTACATAGCGGCCGCTAAACTCACCGAGGCCATCTACAAACTTGCCTTCGCGGTCTACCATGGTGAGGATGCCGATGTTGTGTTTTTTGCCCACCTTGTAGTCATCGGCACCAAAAGCAGGTGCAGTGTGCACAATACCGGTACCGTCTTCGGTGGTTACAAAGTCGCCCACCAACACTTTAAACGGATCGGCATCGGGGGTAATCTTCTTGATTTCTTCGAGGCTGTTGGCTTCGTAGGGTAAGAGCTGCTCGTAGTGGCAACCTTCGAGCTGGCTGCCTTTGAAGCTGCTTACCACGGCCCAGGGGGCACCTTCTTTTACCTGCTCGCCGGCAGCAATTTTGGCTTCGTAAGCTGCAAAATCGCCGTTTTCATTTTCTGCCTTCAGGTATTTGGAGACCAAAGCTTTGGCCAACACCACATTTACCGGCAGGTGGGTGTATGGGTTGAAGGTTTTTACCAGTACATAGTCAATATTGGGGCCTACAGTCAAACCGAGATTACTGGGCAATGTCCATGGCGTGGTCGTCCAGGCCATAAAAAACACTTCGGCACCATGAACGGCATCGTGTAAAAAGTGGCTCTTGTCATTTTGCACCGCCCGGAACATCACCGTGGCGCTGGTATCTTTTACATCTTTATACGTACCCGGCTGGTTGAGCTCATGGCTGCTGAGGCCGGTGCCGGCAGCAGGACTGTATGGCTGAATGCTCACACTTTGGTAGAGCAAACCGCGGTCGTACATTTTTTTGAGCAGCCACCACAGGCTTTCGATGTATTCATTTTTAAAAGTGATGTAGGGATCGTTGAGGTCTACCCAATAACCCATTTTGCGGGTAATGTCGTCCCACTTGTCTTTGAAGCGGAGCACCGCCTCGCGGCATTTCTGGTTGTATTCGGCTACGGTAATTTTTTTACCGATGTCTTCTTTGGTAATGCCCAGTTCTTTTTCTACCCCCAGCTCTACGGGCAGGCCATGGGTATCCCAGCCGCCCTTGCGGTGTACCTGGTAGCCCTGCATGGTTTTGTAGCGGCACACCAAATCTTTAATGGTGCGGCTGATAACGTGGTGAATGCCGGGCATGCCGTTGGCACTGGGTGGGCCTTCGTAAAACACAAATGGTTCGGCGCCTTCGCGGAGCTGCACACTTTTTTCAAAGGCTTGTTCGGCAGCCCATTTGGCTAAAATTTCCTGTTCTATGGCGGGCAGGTTCAACCCTGCAAACTCTTGATAACGTACAGACATGGTACAAATTGGCTAAAATGGCTGCAAAGGTAAGGATACCCCACAAGGGAGCCTTGCTGAAATATGGGGTTTCTGCATGGCAATGCTGATAAAAAAAGAAAGGCTGCTCGTATTGAACAGCCTTTCTTTTCAAATGGCTAAGCAACGCTGAGGTCTTCAGCTACCATTAGAAACCCTTGGTAGCAACGCCGTCTTTAATGGCTTGCAATGCTTTGGCTTCTCCGAGCAATGCCGTCATTTTATTGCCTTTACCATCATGGCCCTGCGCCATATAACCACCTTTGGCAGTCTTAGTAATTACGGCATCCTGCATGGGTACGTTTTTTTCTTTTGTCTTCAGGCAGTAGGCCGTCAGCATTTTTGATTTGTCCATAGTGACCGATTTTTTAAGTAGAATAATGACTAAAGGAAACGGTTTTGCCCCAACATTCAAAAGCCAGGCGCTTAATTGGTTGATAAAATGTGGGATACTGCGCTGTGGCACAACCGGTTAGCCTCCCAACAGTTTGCCAAAATTGCGTCATCGGGGGGGGCAAAATAACCATTGAATGGGCGCATATTTTGTGCAATACCCCACTCTGAATTACCTTCCGCCTTTCTTGAACTTGCCAGATGAACCCTTCTACAACAACCGCCTCTATTAAAGCCGTACTTCCTGAAGACAGCCAGCGAGTGGCTGTTTTTATCCGTCAGCATTCTGGCGGATTGCAACAGAGTAGTGCCGTTTTTATAATGCACCACTGCTCCAGTATCTGGATGGCTGTGCAACCGGATACTCAACAAATTATGGGCATTATTATTTCATGGCTTTCCCCCAACCTTCATAATGCTGCCACAGTAGAGTGTATTGTGTTGCACCCCGAAGCGCACCGCAAAACAGTTGCGTCTGCCCTGTTGGACACGGCTGTGAACTACTGGCAAAATGCCTGCATGAAACAGCTGACGGCACCAGCATACCCCCACAACCACTGGCTGGCAGAGATATTTATTCAGGCTGGTTTCAGCAATCGTTTGTCTACCGCTATTCCTACCATATCTAAACAGTTGCAGCCATTGAAAATATGCCTGCACAACAAACGGATGCGCCCCCGCATCAACAGTGCCAACGGGCAGGTGGATGAGTCTACTTTGTTTCAGTATTATCAGGATGGAGATTACGTGTGGGGCACGTATAGTGGCGGTAGTGTAGAACGGGGCGTACTGATAGGTAAAATGAATGCAAAGCGCAACATTTTATTTCACTATTTGCAAATAGAAAAAGACGGCACCCTTGGTCAGGGTTTCTCAAAATCATCTACAGAATACCTGAACAATGGCCGGCTTGCGCTGTACGAAGACTGGGAATGGACAGGCAACCGCAGCGGTAGTGGCACGGCTATTATAGAAGAAGTAGAAGAATGAATCATCAATAGGATAAAAACAAAAAACGCTGACTTATAAGGTCAGCGTTTTTCTATATGGTTTTTGCCTATAGCTTTTTGGTTGATACCCGACTCTCTGCCGCCAGCAAGTCAAAGGATGTCCTTTACTTGTTGCCTTTAACTAAAACCCAATCTACCCAGGCATCCATTTGAGCTACTGAATTTGGCTTAAGCAATATTTCCTGGTTTTCATTTAGCAGATACATGGTAGGCGTACTGTACACATGGTAGTCTTTCGCAGCCTTTGTTTCCCACTTTTGAAAATCGGACGTTCGCAAAAAAGGCAAACTGCCGGCGAACAGCATGAAGCTGTTGGCATTTTCATCCAACGAAACCAATACCACTTCTACCCCTTGCTGTTTCCAGCCTGGATATTTATCAGCAACCTGTGGCATCATTTCTGTGCAGTGCGGGCACCAACCTGCAGCAAATAATACCAGTTTATACTTTGATTTCAAAGCCGAAAGGCGGTTGGTCGCTTCGCTGCCTGTTGGGTAAAGGGTATTGGCACCAAAGTAGATATCAGGTGCTATATTTCCCCTTTTCATTCTTCGATAGGCCTCCAACTTGTTGGTCAGGTTGCCTCCCAACTCACAGCCATTATCACTCAATAATGACAATGCCAAGTATTCGGCAGCAGCAAACAAGCTGCGATCCTCGAGGTAATCAAACAAATGATCAGTGACGATTGAAAGAATGGATGGATGGCTCTTCAATTTGCTTACCAGCAAATCGGTAGACTGCCTAATCGAAGCATTCACCGAATCGAGGGGACCGGCACTGTTTTCAATCAGCCAAACATGTTTTTCAATAGCATCACGCATAATGCCACTAGTAAGCCACTTGGGGTCAGCAAAATCGATGGCCCGAAAGGCAGCGATGGCAGCAGGTATTTCGTTGGTACGATATTGGGCAAGTGTCTGTACACTACTTACTAAGCCCCGGTAGGGAAGGTACCATCGGATATAGCTTTCGGCAGGCAATGTGGCGAGGAAACTGCTGTCTTCTTTGTTGATTCTTGCCATTTCCTGCATAATGGCCGCTTTTGGCGCAGCATGCCGGCGAAAAAGCGGATCGGATTGGTAAAGATTTTGCAGATAGTACCAAGCACTTAGCGCTTGCTCTCGCCGTGGATGCTCGGTGGCGTATTGCTCAAACCACTGGTTCTGTAAGCCCTTCGTGATGCGGATGGTTGTCTTGTCGGCAAGGGAAGATCCCTGCAACTTTACGCCCCCCGGTTCCAGCACCAACACATGGCTTTGTTGAGGACCAGCAGTAAGAATAGCCATGCCTGTATAACCGGCAGGATACCTCAGCACAAAACTACCATTGGGTAAAATTTTGGTGCTATCCAACACTGATGCCTGCAACCCATTAAAGCCTGTCAGTGTAATGGATTGGTTGGCAAGGTCAGCAAGCCGTCCTTCCAACGTCGCATTTTGTTGAGCCCAAACAGAATTGAAGTGTTGCAAGACACAGAAAAAAAATACCATGGCTCCTGCTAATCTCCGCTGCTGAGTTTTCAGTATCTCCATTTGCTTAATAAAAAGAAGGTAATGAGCAATTGATTGTGACCGCTGCCTAAAGGATACTCCAAATCACTTCCGTACATATCTAGTCCTTGATACACCTTACAGCGAAGCCGTATCCTCGAGGCTGTTCAGATACCAGTCCTTTCGGTGTGCTTGAATTAAAGTAAACGGCCGTTGAAAATCCACTTGTTTGTGTAGAAACTGTACTTGTCCAATAAAATGCATGCGTGCCCTCGAATAGATCAAACCTGTTTTGATCAAACGATCGGTAACCTGCGTGGGGCAGAAAAAGTGAGTTGAAATAAGAGAAGCTCTGATTAGTTGCCGTGATTTCACTTGTCCACTCGGCCAAGGTAGGTACTCTATAGCCAATGGGACAAGGGTTGTTAATGCCATTCTCACCTTGCCATAAATTCCCGTTCTGCGGATTGCGCCAGTCTGATTTTAAATTGGGGTCTGGCAAAATAAAATCACCATGTCCGGGCTGGTCAAGGCTGCTTAATGCTCCCGATCGCACTGCTGATTTTCGGCACTGATGTCCATCTGCACCACGCCCCCATTGATACAAATCTCCCCAGCCTGATGCATCTTCTTGAGATACAGCACGACGGGTTGCACCCAGGTTCCGATCCATCCAAATCCGCCCTGTACCAGCACTGGTAATTGGCTGCAATTCTGCTTTGCCCCCGCTACAATGCACAGTTCCTTGCCTGTAGCTTGCCTTTGCCACAACAGCAAAGGTGACTGTACAACTCTGTCCGCCGATATTTAATGCGAAGTTTGCAGTGCCAGCATTTGCAGGTATACCTGTAACAATGAAACTTAGTGTGTCGAGTCCTCTAGCAAAGTTGCCAGCAGCAAGCGTGGCCGTTAAACCCGTAATACCAGTAGATGGCACAGATAATGCAGAATAGCTACCACCATTACCGCCATCATAAATAATTCGCAATAAAACACTATCAGCCAGCTCTCCCTCAGTAAAAATGTCGCTAAAATCAGGAGAGGCACAATACAGGACACTTATTACACCGTTTCTCAACGCTACACTCCGCTGTAGTATACAGGTTTGTCCACCAATATTGATAGCAAAACTGGCAATCCCTGCCGCAGAAGGTGTACCAGTTATGTTCAACGTCAATGTCCCGTCGCCCAGTTGAAACTGGCCAGCCGATAAGGTGGCGGTAAGCCCGGTAACACCTGAAGAAGGAATTGACTGTGCCGCATACATGCCGCCATCGCCACCGGTGTAGCGCACTGTGGAGGAAACACCGGTTGCTACCAATCCACTCACCAAAACTCCCGTGGTATCCGTGGCTGCACATGACAGCGAAAGAATGGAGCCTACTTGAGGTGCCACAAACATGGAAAAGGAACACGAAAGGCCGCCTACTACAACAGAAAAGCTGGCTGTACCTGCCGACGAAGGCGTACCAGTAATTTGAAAGCTCAGCGTACCGGCACCGTTTGCCAACACACCGGGAGTCAAAACAGCACTTAGCCCCGTTACACCCGTAGACGCAACTGTTTGGCTTGCTATACGCCCCCCGTTGCCACCCAGGTAGCTGATGGAAACTGCAACTCCGCTGCTTTGTACTCCGCTTACCAGAGTACCGGTAGATACAGCAGTTGCACAAAGCAATTCGGAAAGCAGGCCAGGCGGCAAATCAACCGTTCTACTAAGTACACAACTTTGACCACCGATAGAAATGGCAAAACTGGCAACGCCAGCACTACCCGGAGTACCTGTAATGCTAAATGTCAATGTACCACTACCATCGGCCAATACGCCTGCTTGTAAGCTGGCAGTGAGGCCGGTTACACCAGTAGATGCAACCGATTGGCCACTGTAAGTACCCGCATTGGCACCATTGTAGCTGATGGTTGAAGTAGCTGTGGCGGCAACACCTTTTTGAAGTAAACCTGTACTATCTACAGCCACACAATTCAGGCCTGTCAAAGTGCCGGGAGGAGGTGCAACTGTTCGAATCACGATACAATTGCGGCCGCCAATATTTACGGTGAATATTACCGTTCCTGCAGTTGCAGGTGTTCCGCTGATGGAAAATTGTAGGGTGCCGCTGCCAACATTAAATGTGCCGGCGCCAATTGAAGCAGTTAGGCCCAACACGCCAGTCGATTCTATCGACTGAGCAGCAAAAGTGCCACCGTTTCCACCTGTATACGGAATGCTGAATCCTGCTCCAACAGCAGCAGTTCCCCTTACCAGACTGCCGTTATGGGTTGTGCCAGCCGAGTCCAACCCCGCTACAGAGCCGGGCCCCAGGATGACAGATATGTATCTGGAGCATTGCAGCCCGCCAATGTTAATAGCGAATGTAGCATTCCCTAAAGTCGAGGCTCTACCGGAGATTTGGTAAGTCAGCGTTCCATTACCGTTCGCAAAGTTGCCCGGCACGAGGGTGGCGGTCAGCCCTGTTACACCAGTAGACTGTACTACCTGCCCCATGTGGGCAGAGCCGTTTCCTCCGGTGTACGGTATTGAAAAGGTAACACCAACCGCAATGCTATCTTTATATAGCGTTCCGACCGTGGTACCCGAATTACAATTGATTGAACCGATTGGATTAACTACGGCTCCGCCAATGTCCTTGATACATCGAACGGAGTTGCCGTTGGCCCTCACACCTCCAACAACGGATGCAATTAGGGGTTGTATCCTGAGTGTAAATGATTGGCCAGTTCCGCTTACGGTAGAAGACCAATAGGCACTTTCATATTCATTCAATGTTCCCAAAGTGCCATAGCGGGATCCGCTCATAATCAACCGTAGCGGTGATGTAGAGGAACCTCCCGCATCCTGACTTACCCAGCTTGCTAATTCGTCCGACCATTCTGCAGCAGTTGGTAAACGATAGCCTGATGGACAAGGATTATTCACACCATTAAGACCCTGCCAAAGATTTGGATTGGAGGGATTACGCCAGTCGAGATTATTTGTTATAAACTTTCCATTACCGGGTATATCGGCAGTACTAAGCGTGGATGTGATGTTGGACTCACGGCATTGGTGGCCATCGGCCGCTCTTCCCCATTGATACAAATCTCCAACAGCATTCGATTGATAATGTCCATTTACTGCTTTTTCAGATGCACCCAAATTTCTATCCATCCAGGTGCGACCTGTGCGAGGATTGGTAACATCGACTACAGGCGTGCCGCCCGGCAAGCAATGCACTGTACCAGACGCATACACCGGGGTTGGTGCTACCGACACAGAGACGGTACAAGTACTGCCGCCAATAGCCAGTGCAAAATGAGCTGTACCCTCCGATGCTGCTGTACCTGAAATATAGTAAGGAAGAACCCCGGTACCAACTGATAAACTATCCGGGAAAAGGGTTGCTGTAAGGCCGGTTACACCAGTAGATGTCGCCGTTTGCCCGGCATGTGCACCCCCGTTGCCCCCAGTATAGCTAACTGTAAAGCTGACGCCACTGGCAGCCACTCCGCTGGACAGAACGCCTCTATTGACAACTGCGTCGCAATTAAGCGCTTCCACCTTTGCAGTTGCAAAAACCTTACGGGAAAGAATACAGCTTTGGCCACCCAGGTTTATTACAAAATGGGCTATGCCAGCAGATGAAGGAGTACCAGAAATTTGAATCGAAATGGTGCCACCACCTTCATTGATGTTTCCTTGAGTCAATGTAGCTGTTAATCCTGCCACTCCTGTAGACGGCACTGATTGGGCTATTACGATACCGCCGTTTCCGCCGCTATAATTGATAATGCTTGCCGCATTTACAGCTGTCGTGCCATCTACCAATACGCCAGCATGGGTAGCGCCAGCGCAGTTCAAAGAACTGACAACGGCAAGAGGAGGATTAACATTGCGGTTAAAAGTGCAGGTTTTCCCTCCTACACTGATGGCAAAACTAGCTACACCGGCCGAGGTTGGTGTTCCAGAGATTACAAAACTGAGCGAACTGTCGCCTGAGGCCAGCCGCCAAGCCGAAAGGGTAGCAGTCAATCCGGTAACGCCTGTAGAAGCAACTGCCTGCGTTTCATACGTGCCGCCATTGCCCCTTGTGTAGCGAATGATGGTCAGTGTAGAGTCGGCGGCAGCCGTACCGCTGTACAGCCCTCCCAAATGCTCGGCCCCTGCACAATCAAGACCACCTGCAATTACAGCAGGATTGCCAGCTACAATGTACTGTAAAGTGCAGCTTTGTCCTCCGATGCTGAGACTGAAACTTGCTGTTCCTCTTCCCAAAGGGGTACCCGAAATACGATACACCAGTGCCCCATTGCCATTAGTGAAGGAACCGGGGCTAACAGTGGCAGTAAGGCCTGTGACACCGGTGGACGCGACAGCTTGCCCATTGTGCACACCGCCATTACCACCTGTATAAGTGAAAGCCTGGAATACATCACCCGCAGGTTGAAAAGCAGTGAGCCTACCTGTGATAGCACTCCCTGGGCATACCAGTGAGCTAATCGAGCCTGCAGGTTGGGCTCCGTTATCTTTAATGCAGCGTACAGATGCACCGCTGCTGCGAATACCTCCGCTAGCACCTACACCGTATCCGTTGGTTGTGCTTACCCAATAGGAGAAAACCCCGCTTTGGATAGTTGCAAAGGTTGCCGTTTTGAAGCCCGCAGCAGGTAGCTTTAAAGGTGAAGAAAATGCGCCGGTGGTATCATTAGCACTCCAACTTTGTACTTCGGCATCCCATTCGTTTTGGGTTGGCAGCCTGAAACCAGATGGGCATGGATTATTGATACCATCGACGCCCTGCCAAAGGTTATCGTTTTGAGGCACCCGCCAGTCCAAAGTGGCATTCCAGCCTGGCAAGAATTGCATACCAGTATTAATACCAATAAAAGAACTGTGCCCCGGAGTATCACTTGTGCTCCATTCAAACCTTGTAGTAGTGTTGGCACGGCATTGGTGTCCATCTGATAAACGGCCCCACTGATAGAGGTCCCCAAACGATGTAGCATCGGTAGCCCATCGGGCCACATTGCTGGCCCCCAGGTTTCTGTCCATCCAAGTTCTGCCGGTTACCGGGTTGGTCACTTCTACTATGGCGGCTCCACCCGGTAGGCAATGCACGGTACCCGCTGGGTACTCGGCCTTTTTTGTTACGGTTCGGCTAAAGGTGGTGCTACGCCCACCAATGTTGAAGGCAAATTGGGCGATGCCCGTACTCAATGGTGTGCCGGTTATTTGAAAAGTGAGAGTGCCGTTGCCTTGGGCGAAGCTGCCAGCTGCCAATTGTGCGATAAGCCCCTGCACCCCACTAGATGCAACATTCATAGCATGATAAGTACCGCCATTTCCGCCGGTATAGCTTATCACAGTGCTTATGCCAATTACCTCGGTTTCGGCGTACAAATTGCCCTGGTGTTGGGCCGGTTGCTCGTTCAAACCGGCAATGCGGCCAATGAGCGTTCCCTGCTTTTCCATCCAACCCAGGGCCGTGTATGAATTAAGCGTTTTGGTACTGGTATTAAATATGACCAACCCGATAGCCGGATTTGCAATCGAGTCTCGCTGGCCGCTACTCAGTCTGGGCAACAAAAATCCTCTACCGGAATTGCTCAAATCGAGAATAGCAGACGGATGAGGATTGGAACCAATACCTATTTGAGAAAAACCTGAAGCATTGAACAGCAGGCCTACAATGCACAATAAAGCGAAGACCTTGTAATGCCTAAACGCAGCGATAGCGGGAAATTTTGCCTTTTTCACAAGCATTATTTAGAACCGAGGAGTCGACCCGCTACTGGTTGTTGAAAAAACTGTTTTCAGCCTAGGTACCGCTGCAGCCAGCGGCAAAGCTGGTGCAGGTGTTTGAGCAGCCACCTGCCTTGTAATGGTACAAACCTTACCGCCGATACTAAAAGTGAAAGCTGCCTCACCAGCTGAAACAGGCGTGCCGCTGATGGCAAATACCAATTCGCCAGCGCCTTTTGCAAAGCTGCCAGCCGCTAAGGTAGCGGTAAGCCCTGCCACTCCAGTTGAGTTGACTGTAACGCCGTTGTGCGAACCTCCATTGGCGTTGGTATAGCGCAGCACTGTGCTTACGCCTGTCGCAGCCACTCCTGCTTGCAGACTACCAGTTTGCACCGTATCTGTACAGCTAATGGCGGCTATAGTACCTACCGGCACACCACAAAACTCAAACCATGCAGTATCGATGTAGATGTTCAGACAACCAGAGTTGGTATTAAATATCGTAAGGCCTGTCACCGGCGCTACAATGGAATCTCTTTGCACATCGGTCATACGAGGTGGCAAAAAACCCTTATTTGTAGTCTTCAACTCTAGTATAGAACTAGCATTGGGCGTATTAGTGCCGATACCCATTTGACCAACGGCTGTACTGCAAAGTACCAGCCCCATAATACATAGCAAGTTTTTCATGCGATACTTGAGGTTGCCTTTCCGATAGTTATAACCAATGGCGTGTGAAGGATGTTCTTCAGCGGCATGAGGCATGACAACAGAAACGGCATTTACAAATATGAAATTAGGGCTTTCGCAAGAATACCCTGCTGTTTCTTTACAAAAAACAAAGCGTTTATAAAGAAACAACTTGCCGCCAGTGTGTCAGTAATGCTTTTTACACTTCACGAGAGGATGACTCGCTAATATATCAGCCATGCCAACCACCATTAATATAATGCCCGCATACCAGCCTAAAACGGAGGATTAACGCCGTCTGCCTGCTACGAATTGGAAAGGACTCATAAAGCCTTGACTATCGGACATACCCAAGTTACACATCAATCTTAGCATACTTTGCGTGGCTTTCGATGAATTCGCGGCGGGGAGCCACTTCATCGCCCATGAGCATACTAAATACCCGGTCGGCCTCTGCTGCGCTTTCGATGGTTACTTTTTTCAGTGTTCTGTGGGCTGGGTTCATGGTGGTATCCCGCAGCTGGTCGGCATTCATTTCACCCAAGCCCTTGTAGCGCTGGATGTTGATGCCTGATTCGCTGCCACCACCAATTTTTTCTACCAATGCCTTGCGTTGTTCTTCATTCCAAGCATATTCCTGCACCTTGCCTTTTTTCACCAGGTACAAAGGCGGCTGGGCAATGTATACGTACCCATTTTCTACCATTTCTTTCATGTAGCGGAAAATGAATGTGAGAATCAACGTAGCGATGTGACTTCCGTCTACATCGGCATCGGTCATAATGATGAGCTTGTGATAGCGGAGCTTCGATAAATCAAGTGCTTTGGGATCTTCCGGGGTACCAATTTTTACGCCAAGGGCGGTAAACATGTTGCGGATTTCCTCGTTGTCGTAAATCTTGTGCTCCATGGCTTTTTCCACGTTCAGGATTTTACCACGCAGTGGCAAAATGGCCTGGAAGCTACGGTCGCGGCCCTGCTTGGCAGTACCACCGGCCGAGTCACCTTCCACCAGGTAGAGCTCACATTTGGTGGGGTCTTTTTCGGAGCAGTCGGCCAGTTTGCCGGGCAGTCCGCCGCCACTCATGCCGCTTTTGCGCTGTACCATTTCACGGGCTTTGCGGGCAGCAGCACGGGCTTGTGCAGCCAATATTACTTTCTGAATAATAGTTTTGGCTTCTCTGGGGTTTTCTTCCAAAAAGTTTTGCAATGCGGCACTCAGCGTGGTTTGCACGGTACCGGCTACATCGCTGTTGCCCAGCTTGGTCTTGGTTTGGCCTTCAAACTGTGGTTCGGGCACTTTTACACTAATTACAGCACTGAGGCCTTCACGGAAGTCATCACCTTCAATTTCCACCTTGGCTTTTTCAAACAAGCCTTCTTTATCGCCGTAGTTTTTAAACACACGGGTGATGGCCTGCCGGAAACCAGTCACGTGGGTACCGCCTTCAATGGTGTTGATGTTGTTTACATAGCTGAAAATGTGTTCGCTGTAGCTGCTGTTGTAGTTCATGGCTACTTCTACCCACACATTGGTGCTTTCGTCGCGGCCTTCGCAAAAAATGGCCTGTGGAATAAGGTTGTTGCGGTTGGCAGTGCGGTCGAGCATTTCTACAAACTCCACAATACCGCCTTCGCTGTAAAACTCGCAGGTGTAAGGGACTTGTGTTTCCTCCACTATTTCCCGCAAATCGGTAAGGAGAATGCGAATGCCTTTGTTGAGGTAGCTCAGCTCCCGCAGGCGGCTTTCCAAAATGTCTTTGTTGTACACCGAAGCAGTAAAAATGGACAGGTCGGGCCAAAACTGCACCCTGGTGCCGGTTATGTCGGTTTCTCCAATTTCCCGCACAGCGTATTTGGGAATACCTGTGCTGTACTCCTGCTCAAATATTTTGCCTTCCCGCTTTACGGTTACGTGCAGTTTGGTACTAAGGGCGTTTACGCAACTCACACCCACACCGTGCAAACCGCCCGATACCTTGTAGGTGTTTTTATCAAACTTACCACCGGCATGCAGCACGGTCATTACTACTTCCAACGCACTGCGTTTTTCTTTGCTGTGCATGGCGGTAGGTATACCCCGGCCATCATCCTGAACGCTGATGCTGTTGTCTTCGTGAATGGTAACCTGAATGTTTTTACAATAGCCGGCCAAGGCTTCGTCGATCGAGTTGTCGACTACTTCGTACACCAGGTGGTGCAGGCCTTTTACACCCACATCGCCAATGTACATGGCAGGGCGCTTTCGCACCGCTTCCAAACCTTCTAATACCTGAATGCTATCGGCACCGTAGTTACCCTGATTTTCTGGTAACAAATCTTGATTTTCTGTACTCATAAAGGGAGACTTTTACCTTCCGTTTTTTGGGGCGGAATGGTTGCTTTGGCAGGTATTTTTTATTGGCTGAAACATTGTGTAAGCAACAGCCGCAAAAACACCCGGCCCGGAGGCGGGCAAATGTAACGAAACGGCGGCAGGCAGCCAATGCAGACAGGGGCCAGATACCCCTAACTTTTCCCCAAAATCGGGGTTATTTGAGAAGGATAAACTCAACCACGAGTTACGCCTAAAAAATGTCAGAAAAATCTTTCTTATCCAACCCTGTGTGCCGCCATAACATTTGCACAAACAAGAGCAACAAAATAAGGTGATACAATACCTTTTCGGTTTTGCTGAGCGACCGCTTGGCCGCTTTGCCACTGAGCAGCAAGTATAGCATGCCAAGTATAGCAAGTGCCGAAAAAATGGTCATTATCCAATTATAAATGCTCATAATAGTATCAATATTTGGCTGAACGCTAAAAGTAAACAAAACACTGTCTTCAACCCTTCGGCATGTAAACTGTTAAGCCTTTGTAAGAATCCTGTCAGGAATGGCAGATGTTTGTACATACAATCATTTTTGAATTAATTTCGCCTTATGCAGGAATCATTGTCCATTTTGGCCGAGGCGGTACAACGCGACCTCATGGTCGATCAGTTGCGGCTGGTAGCCCGTCAGGAAAAAAGCATCCCCAACTCGGTGGAGTACGACATGCGCAGGTTTATGCGCATGCCCGGCTGGCAGGTAGATGATATTGGCATGATGGAATATACCTACGTAAGCCAGGGCAGCCCCCAAAATGCATTGGAACTTAAATTTTGCGTATCGGGCAAAGCCTACTGCGATAGCGATGAATGCGAACCCGGGACTACCTGTTCCAAAACCGGTTTGGAAAACTGTAGCGAAGAAGTAGAAACCGTAGACATTTATTCTTTCCGGTTTACCAGTACTTACCTGCACCAGTTTGCCAGCACCAAAGCAGCCGTAAGCGAAGCCGAACGCTACCTGAGTTTTGAGCACGACCAAACCATTTCGCACATCATTCCGCTGTGCAACAAGAACCGCATGATTTTGGCAAGCCTCTTTAACCACAAATACAGCGGAGCTCTCGAGAATATTTACCTTAACAGCCAGATTCAGTTTTTGCTAGTGTACAGCATGGACTGCCTGTTTGGCGAAGGCGACCGCGACAAAGTGTACCAGTGTAAGTTTTTGGAAGATGAACGTGGCCGCAATGCTATTGCTCAGGCAAGAGAAATTTTGCTGCAGCACATTGGCGACCCCATCACCATTAAAGAACTGGCCCGCAAAGTGGCGACCAACGAATGCTACCTGAAGAAGGGTTTCAAAGAAATGTTTGGCACCACCATCTTCGACTTTTACCAAAGCCAGCGCATGGAACATGCCAAATACCTGCTGTACGACAAAGGCCTGAGTGTAACAGATGTAAGTGCTTTGCTGGGCTACTCCTCTATCTCGCATTTTAGTACAGCGTTTAAAAAGCACACGGGTATTAAGCCTTGCGACTTACTCGTTCGTTAATTTTTTGCTGACTTCTACGACTATTCAACTCCCGGAATCTTGGATTCCGGGAGTTTTTATTTGCCTGTATGTCGTTCTTTTTTATTTTTATCAAAACATATATTTAGTCTTGTCTAAAAATATATACCATACAGCACTCCTCGCCTGCCTCATAACCACACTTGGCAAGGCACAAACAACGCTGCACATTGCAGATGCCCAAAACCAGCAACCGTTGGCGGGTGCTACGGCCAGCCACGGTAGCACCAGAGTGGTAGCCAACAATGGTGGTTACATTCCATTGCCAGCAGGCACCCATGCCTGGCTGATTACAGCAGTTGGCTATCAATCTCAAAAGGTTACAGCTCCATCAGCTAAAGACACCATTCCTGTATACCTGCTGGCAACCAGCAACGCCCTGCAGGATGTGGTAGTGAGTGGTACGCTCAAACCCATGCGCCGGTTGGATAGTCCCATTCCCGTAGAAAGTTTTTCGCAAAGCTTTTTGAAGCAAAATCCTACACCCTCTTTGTTTGAAGCCATGACCATGGTCAATGGCATTCAGCCACAGCTCACCTGTAATGTGTGCAACACCGGCGATATCCGCATCAACGGTATGGAAGGCCCCTATACCATGGTGCTGATAGATGGCATGCCCATTGTGAGCAGTTTGAGCACCGTGTATGGTTTGAGTGGTATTCCCAACAGCATCATCAAACGAATAGAAGTGGTAAAAGGCCCGGCCAGTACGCTGTATGGAAGCGAAGCGGTTGGCGGACTCATCAACATCATTACCAAAGACCCACTCAGCAGCAGCCGCTTGGCGGTTGACATAAATGCCAGCACGTTGGGTGAATACAGTGTTGACCTATCAACCAAAATCACAAGCAAAAAAGCAACCGGATTACTGGCAGCGAATGGCTTTTTCTTCAATCGCCAGCACGATATCAACCGAGATAATTTCACCGATGTAACCCTGCAAAACAGGTTCTCTCTTTTTACCAAATGGGATATTGACAGACGACAGGATTTACCGGCCAGCATTGCTATTCGCCTGCTGACGGAAAGACGCTGGGGTGGTGAGCTGCAATGGCAACGCAAGTTTTTGGGCGGCGATAGTGTGTATGGTGAAAGCATTGACACCAGAAGAGTTGAACTCATTGGAAACTATGGCATCCACAAGGACTTAGTGCTGGAATACAGCTACAATTTTCATTTCCAAAACAGCTACTATGGCACTACCTGGTACAAAGGGCAACAGCACACGGCTTTTACCCAACTCCGTTGGAGCAAAACCATGGGCAATCATCAATTATTGGCTGGCATACCGCTCAGGTATTTGTGGTACGACGACAACACGCCTGCCACAGCCAAGCTAAATGCCAATGCCCCCAGCAAACAACTCATGACGGCCCTTTACTTGCAAGACGAATGGACTGCAAGAAAAAATGTCACTTTGCTCACTGGCATTCGGATTGAACATTCCAATATACAAGGTGCTGTGGTAGCGCCGAGGTTGGCTGTAAAATGGCAGCCTGCAGCGCATCATACCATTCGACTGAGTGCAGGTAACGGATTCAGAGTGGTGAATCTGTTTACTGAAGATCATGCGGCTCTCAGCGGCTTTCGAGAAATCGTGATTCAAAACGATTTGAAACCAGAGCAAAGCTGGAATGCCAACCTAAACTATAGTGGAGATGTACATACAGCAGCAGGCATTTTTGGTTGGGATGCGTCGTTGTTTTACACCTGGTTTACCAATAAAATCATACCTGATTACGATACTGATCCACAGAAAATTATTTACGACAATTTGGATGGCTATGCAGTAAGCAAAGGCGTAAGCACCCAATTCAGCTGGACCATGACCAACGGCTTACGAACTATGGCTGGTGCAACTTATATGGATGTTTATGCTGTTGAAAATGACGTGAAAACACTGCAGCAATATGCCCCTCGCTGGAGTGGCAATTATTCACTGAATTTTCTCATCCGCAAAGCAGGCATAACAATCGACCTGACTGGTAAATGGACAGGCTCTATGCGGTTGCCGGTGGTGCCCAATGATTTTCGGCCAGCCATGAGCCCGTCGTACAATTTGCTGAATGCACAACTCACTAAAAAATGGCCTGGAGGAATTGAAACTTACCTGGCAGTAAAAAACATGTTCAACTTTATTCCAGCTAATCCCATTTTACATCCCGACGATCCGTTTGACCAGCGTGGTGGGTTGTACTGGAATGCAAATGGTACACCCAATTCCGTTACGAACCCTAATGCTTACAGTTTCGACCCGAGTTATAACTACGCACCCATGCAAGGCACCAAATGGCTGCTGGGTTTTCGTTGGAACATGCAGTAAATAACGCTTGCACATTGCTGAAAAGAAAAAGCCCCAGCTATTGCTGAAGCCCTTCTTTAGCTGTAATCATCACGACTCACGATACAAAAGCCTTGGTGGCTTGTATAGTTTTATCAAGGTCTTCGTAGCTCAGCGCATTGTTGAGAAACCAGCTCTCGTAAGCGCTGGGGGGCAGGTAAATACCGCTGCGGAGCATATGATGAAAATATGTTTTATACTGTTCGATGTTACAAGCTGCCGCTGTAGAAAAATCCACAACAGCATGTTTGCCGAAATGAACACTAATCATACTGCCCAATCGGTTGATGGTATATTCAACATTGGAAGCACTCAACACCTCATCCAAACCCTTGTGCAAATAAGCTGTCTTCTCTTCTAACTGCGTAAAGATTTCAGGCTTTGCTTTCAGCTCATTGAGCAACGTAAATCCGGCAATCATGGCCACAGGATTACCGCTCAAAGTACCGGCCTGATACACATTGCCCAGCGGTGCGATGCATTCCATAATGGCTCTTTTACCACCAAAGGCACCCACCGGCATGCCTGCGCCAATCACTTTGCCATAGGTAACGAGGTCTGCATTGATGCCCAGCTTTTCCTGTGCACCACCCGGTGCCAGGCGGAAACCTGTCATTACTTCATCAAAAATGAATACAATGCCTTCTGCATCGCACAAACTGCGGATGCCTTCGAGGAAACCCGGCTGTGGTAATATGCAACCCATGTTGCCTGCCACCGGTTCTACAATGATGGCAGCCACTTCACCTTTGTTGGCTTCCACCAACTGCTGTACCGCGGTCAAATCGTTGTAGGCACAGGTCAATGTATCGGCACTTACACCAGCAGTTACACCCGGTACGGTTTGTATATTAAACGTAGCAACACCACTACCTGCTTTTACTAAAAAGCTATCAGCATGGCCATGGTAGCAACCTTCAAACTTGATGATTTTATTGCGGCCGGTATAGCCACGAGCCAGTCGAATGGCACTCATACAAGCTTCGGTACCGCTGCTTACCATGCGAATCAAATCGACATTGGGCACCATGCTTTTGATAAGCTCTGCCATTTCAATTTCCAGTTCGGTGGGTGCACCATACGAAGTAGAATCGTATACCTTTTCCCGAATAGCTTCCACAATGGGCTCATAGGCATGCCCCAAAATCATAGGCCCCCAAGATGCGATGTAATCAATGTATTGCTGACCATCTTCATCGTAGAGATAAGCACCTTTGGCTTTTTTAATAAAGAGCGGCGTACCACCCACTTGCTTAAAAGCCCGTACGGGAGAATTAACGCCACCGGGTATGGATTGCTGTGCTCTTTCGAATAGTTGTTGACTTCTTGAATACATGGTATAATTCTTTAAACCACGGAGGTAAAGGAGGTATACACAGAGCACACTGTGTTACTCTGTGTTGGCCTCTGATTCCTCAGTGGTTAGTTTATTAATCTTACTGCGTCTTTTGCAAAGTAGGTCGCTATCAAATCGGCGCCGGCTCTTTTGATGGACGTGAGTACTTCCAGAATGGCTCTGTCTTCATTGATCCAGCCCATTTTTGCGGCGGCTTTTATCATAGCATACTCACCACTGATGTTGTAAGCACTCACGGGTACATCGCTGATGTTTTTTACTTCACGGATGATGTCGAGATAACTCAGTGCAGGTTTTACCATTACAATATCAGCACCTTCTTCTATATCCATCATTACTTCTTTCACTGCCTCGGTACGATTGGCATAATCCATCTGATACGTCTTCTTATCACCAAAGCCGGGGGCACTATCCAATGCATCGCGGAAGGGTCCGTAAAAGCATGAAGCATACTTGGCACTGTACGCCATGATGCCTGTTGTGGTAAAATTATTTTCTTCCAACGCCAGCCGAATGGCTTCAATGCGACCATCCATCATGTCGCTGGGCGCCACCATATCGGCACCTGCCTGCGCATGGCTCACACTCATTTGCGCCAGCACTGCCACTGTAGCATCGTTTACTATTTCACCATTCTCAACAATGCCGTCGTGACCAAATGAACTAAAGGGATCAAGAGCTACGTCAGTCATCACATACATATCCGGACAAGCATCTTTCACCGTACGAATACTACGCTGCATCAATCCATTTGGGTTAATGGCTTCAGTACCTTTGTTGTCTTTCAGCTCATCGGCACACTTGATAAACAGCAACACACTTTTCAAGCCCATACTCCACAACTCTTTCACTTCTTTCGCCAGGTTATCGAGGCTTAGGCGATAGTAGTTGGGCATAGAAGCAATTTCTTCTTTTACACCCGTGCCTTCCACTACAAACAACGGCACTATGAAATCATTAGGCGTTAGCATGGTTTCGGCCACCATGCTGCGAATGGCTGGCGACTGGCGAAGAATGCGGTTGCGTCTGGTAAGTATCATAACAGAGAATTAGTCAATGAGTGAATAGGTCAATAAGTGAATGTATAACTCAAATCAACAGCTGTAGGAGTACTTGGATGATTAGCAGGTATTGGATTGTTGTGCCCAATCGTTGCGTTCTTCATCCGACAGGTAATTAATCCAATCAATGGGCTGTAGACAAGCTTGCAACAAAGCGTCTTCTGCACTACCCTCAACAGGTTGATAATTGTATTCGAAACGAACAGTCGGCGGCAGACTCATGAGAATGCTTTCTGTACGGCCATTGGTTTTTAAGCCAAACAACGTACCTCGGTCGTGCACCAAATTGAACTCTACATAGCGGCCACGACGAATTTCCTGCCAATACTTTTGCTCTGGCGTAAATGCAAGTGCTTTATGCTTGGATACAATAGGCAAATACGCATCCAGAAATGCATAACCGCATTTATGGGCCAATGTTAGCCAGGTGTCGACATTATAGCCGTCTGTAGCTCTTTTGTGGTCATAAAAAATACCGCCAATGCCACGCCGTTCATTACCCCGGTGGGTATTTACAAAGTAGTTGTCGCAGGTAGTTTTAAACTCCGGATAAAAAGCTTTGTCTACCGCATCGCAAGCCTGCTTGAAAGTTTGGTGAAAATGACGGCAGCATTGCGCATCGATATAGTAAGGGGTTAAATCGGTTCCGCCACCAAACCAGCGGTCAATTACTTCACCTGCTGCATTGTACAATTCAAACATGCGGTAGTTGAAGTGTATAGTAGGCACCAACGGATTGAACGGATGAATGACGGAAGAAATACCTGCAGCAAACCAACGATTACCATTGATGTTGAGTTGCCGCTGCATCACCGGCGTCACTTTACCAAATACCACAGAAGTATTGACCCCGCCTTTCTCAAACACATTGCCATGAGCTATCACACGGGTTTTACCACCACCGCCTTCGGGGCGCTGCCACTCATCTTCTACAAAACGGGCTTTGCCGTCTTCCTGCTCCAATGCGAAGCAAAGATCATCTTGCAACTGATGAATGAATGCGATGAATTGTTCTTTTACGTCCATGTATTGATGAATACTTTTTTACCACTGAGGTGTGTGAGGTGAGCACAGAGGAGCACAGTGTGTGTTTGCTTATAGTTTTATTTTTTTCGCATAGAGGAAAGGAGGACACAGAGGGAATTGCCTTCGGCAATCATTGATGTTTTGCTTTTCAAGCCCCCTAGCCCCCTGAAGGGGGAATGGGTAATTCAACCTTTCCTTTTTACCTATTCCCTAATTAACCAATTAACTTATTCTTCGTATTCCTTCACTGCATCCACAAATGCCTTGGCATGATCCACCGGCACATCGGGCGTAATACCGTGACCGAGGTTGGCAATGTAATGCTGTGTGCCAAAAGCATCAATCATTTGCTTCACCCGCTGTTTGATTTGCGGTATGGGTGCCAGCAAATAGGCCGGATCAAAATTGCCTTGTAATGTAATGCTGTTGTTGGTGAGTGACCGTGCAGTAGCTGCATCGATACACCAATCGATACCGATGCCCGACGCACCACTGGCCGCCAATGCAGGCAATGCATACCAGCTGCCCTTGGGGAACAAAATAACAGGCGCATGCGGCTGTAAAGCCTGTGCAATCTGCACCAGATAAGGTTGTGCAAAGGCTTCAAAATCTTGCTTGCTGAGCGAACCGCTCCAGCTATCAAATACTTGTACCACATCGGCGCCTGCTGCCACTTGTGCTTTCAGATAAGCGGTGGTAATGTCTGTGATTTTTTGCAGCAATGCATGGGCCAGCTGTGGTTGCGTAAAGCAAAACTTCTTGGCTTTCTCCCATGTTTTGCTGCCCTTTCCTTCTACCATGTAGCACAAAATGGTAAATGGTGCACCGGCAAAACCTATGAGCGGCACACGACCATTGAGTTGTTGCTTGGTGAGTGTCAGCGCCTGCATCACATAGCCTAAACTTTCTTCTACATTTTCGGTAATGAGTGCATCAATATCTGCTTGTGATTTGATGGTGTTGGGCAATGAAGGACCCTTGCCTTCTTCCATCAATACTTCTACACCCATGGCCTGAGGTATCACCAAAATATCGGAGAAAATAATGGCGGCATCTGTACCTACAATATCAATGGGCTGTAACGTGATTTCAGCTGCCAACTCCGGCGTTTGTACACGGGTAAAGAAATCATACTTCGCTTTCAAAGCGAGGTACTCGGGCAAATAACGGCCCGCCTGACGCATCATCCACACAGGTGGGCGTTTGAGTTTTTCTCCTTTCAATGCCCGCAACAACAAATCGTTTTGTAACATGCTTTTGTTTTATCGCTTTATTCAACCGGTTTTTGCGAAGCCGCATACCAGTTGAGAAATGTTTCAATCATCGCTTCCTTACCAGCAACATTAGCAACCACAATGTTGCTGTATCCAGCATCTTGTAACGCATTCGCAGTGGTGCTGCCAATGGCAAACAACGCTGTTGTGTGCGGCACCGAGTTCACCGAAAAAAAACTGCGTACAGCACTCGGGCTGAAAAACAACACCGCATCATAGGGTTGGTTTACTGCAACGGGTATTTCATGTGTGTGGTACACCACCAGCTCTTGCAAGGGCACTTCATGCACCTGCAAATAATCGGGCAGCTCCGGCCGGCGGATATTGCCACAGAAAAACACCGCTCCATCCTTGGGATGCAAGGACACAACGGCCTTCGCTAAATCCAATCCATAACTGGCAGTTGCTACTACATTACTCTTGGTGAAATGCTCCTGCGCCAACTGCAGCGTAGTTTGTCCGATGCAGGCAATCTGCCATTCAGGCTGACGACCTTGCAACATGGCGGCCACTGCTTCTACCGCATTCATGCTGGTAAAAATGATGAGCGGTTGCTGCGTAGCCAACTCCAGTACCTGTTGAGTGAGTGTTGCGTCTTGTACCGCAGTTGTGCGTATGAATTCCACCACATCTACCCCTACACCGGCCTGCTGCAATGCTGCAATACTGGCAGCATCGAGTGGGCGGGTACAGAGTAAAGAAAATAGCTGGCTCATTTGTTGAATTTTTCAATGAAAGCACCGCCGCCATTGGCCAGCAGTTTTTCTGCAGCAATGTGTCCGGCATCTTCCAGTTCATCCAAACCAAACGTGCAGCTTACTTCCAGTAGGTCGCTGCCATCGGGCATGCACACATTGCCGGTAAAACTCACGTGGCTGTAGTTATGCTGCGCAAAAGCACTAATGGGAGTGGCACAACCGCCCATCAGCCCCCGTAAAAAATCTCTTTCAATTTTGGTACACACCGCGGTAAACTCATCGTTGATGAGAGCACAGGCATCCATTGTATGCGCATCCTCTTCGCGGCAAACTACCATTACAGCACCTTGTGCAGGAGCTGGCAGCATCCAGTCGAGTACCAAATGATGCTGAGGCAACAAGCCAATGCGATCCAATCCGGCACGGGCAAAAATGGCGCCGCTCCAATCACTTTCCGCTAGCTTGTCGAGGCGTGTTTGCATATTGCCCCGCATGTTGTGAAAAGATGTATGGCGATACTTATACAACCATTGGGCTTTGCGGCGTATGCTACTGGTGCCAATGGTCATGGGTTGCTGTGCATCTGTAAAAAAGGAGGGAGATTCTTTGTACACCAATACATCTTCCGTGAAACCACGGGGCAGCACTGCAGCCTGCACAATGCCCTGCGGCAATTGTGTGGGCACATCTTTCATACTGTGCACAGCGATGTCAATGCGTTTGTTGAGTAGCGCCGCATCCAGCGTACGGGTAAACACACCTTGCACACCCATTTCATACAAGGGTGTTACAAGGTCAATGTCGCCTTCGCTTTTTACCAATACCAATTCTGATGCATGGCCTTGTTGCAACAACGCAGCCTGCACCTGCTCGGCCTGCCACAAGGCAAGCTTGCTTTCGCGGGTTCCTATTTTTATCATGATGCTTCTACGCTGAGGGCCGGATGATTGAGAAACTGTTCGTAAGCAGCTATCACATGACAGCCCTTTTCCGATTTGTGTTTCAAATTTACCATCAGGTTGTTTACGGTTTGTTTTACCAATGCATCCACTTCGGGACTACCGTTGGTAGCAGTAGCGGCAAATTCGCAGCTGTTTTGCTTGGCCCAACCAGCCAGGTGTTGTTTCACCAGCTTAATAGCCGGTGTATGCTTGTAGGTATGCAGCCATTCATAAAACTCCTGTTCAAATTCGGCAATGATGGCTTCGGCCTTGGGCACTTCCATGTGGCGGCGGGCAATGGTTTGCTCTAGTATGGCAGAAATTTCGTCCACGTTCGCCATTTCTATACCATCAATGTTGGCCACGTCTTTGTGTACATTGGCAGGCACACTCAGGTCTACAATAAACCGTTGTTTGCCTGGCACAAAATGCTGCGGCAATACAATGGGCTCAGGTGCTGCCGTACTGGTAATGATCACATCAAATGAATTGAGCGACGCAGCCAGCTCATCGTAAGGCAAATAACCAGCTTGCAGTTGTGCGGCCAGTTCTTCCGATTTTTCGTTGGTGCGGTTGCAAATGTGCAATTGCAATTGTGGCAAATAATGGAGCAGGTTTTTGCACACATTGGTACCGAATTTTCCTGTACCAATTACCAGGGCTTTCATGGGCCATGGGTTTACTTTTTGCTGCAACCATTCGATGGCTGCAAAGCTTACGGACACCGTACCACTGCTTAACAATGTGGTGGCCCGTATTTTTTTGGACGCCTGAAAAACGAAGTTCAAAGTGCGGTCCATAATGGGCCCAATCAAATCGGCGGCTCTTGCCATAGCTATGGCCTGCTTGAGCTGGCCTTGTATTTCGTAATCGCCAATAATTTGAGAATCGAGACCCGCCGCCACCCGAAACAGGTGGTGCATGGCGTCTTTGCCTTGCTTAAAAAAACCGTGGTGTATAAACTCTCCCACTGTGCCCTTGGTAAAGCGGGTGAGCAAAGCGGCCAACTCATGCGGATGGTTGGCATAACCATAAATTTCGGTGCGGTTGCAGGTGCTTACAATAAACACACTTTTGAAGCCCGCCGTTTTTGCCACAGCAAGTATCTGGCGGTTCATGTCCGCATCTACCGCAAACATTCCTCTCACCTCCGTATCTGCCTGGCGATACCCAATGGCCGCCACGCAGAATCGATCCCGCATATGTTCTTCATTCAGCTTCATGGACGTTGCAAAGGTATTTGGCACGTGGTACGGCCGTGCGTTGGTTCTGTCACTTCATTGTCATATTACTGTGTCACATCATTGTCATTTTCAATGTGTAAACCAAACAACAGCAGGGAACCGTACATTTTGCTGTTGTTTTGCAGCCCCAACAAAATACGTGGTGACCTGTTGGTTGGATCAAACAATGTCAAAATCTGTCATGATGCATAAGAAAGGAATTGTACTGATGAACCTCGGTTCGCCCGACTCAACTGCCGTAAAAGATGTACGCCGTTACCTCAACGAATTTTTGATGGACGAACGGGTGATTGATATTCCCAAACTCTTGCGGTTCTTATTGGTGAGAGGCATTATTTCTCCTTTCCGTGCACCCAAATCGGCCAAGGCTTACAAAAGCATTTGGTGGGAAGAAGGCTCGCCACTCATTGTACTCACACAACAATTGCAAGCAGCATTGCAACACGCAGTAACAGCTCCGGTAACCATTGCGATGCGCTATGGCAATCCGCATCCGAAAAAAGCTTACGATGAATTGCTGGCCAAAGTGCCCGAATTGGAAGAAGTGATTGTAGTGCCGCTGTATCCGCATTATGCCATGAGCAGCTATGAAACAGCGGTGGAATATGCCAAAGAAATTCATGCCAAAGAAAACTATAAGTTCAAACTCACCATACTGCCACCGTATTACAAGCATGAGTCGTATCTCGATGCCTTGGCCAGCAGCATTCAACCTTATTTAAATGCGGAATACGATCATATTTTGTTCAGCTATCATGGCGTGCCTGAACGACATATCCGCAAGGGTGACACCACAGGTTGTCATTGCCTCAAAGTGGACAATTGTTGTGAAGTAGATTCGCCGGCACATGCACAATGCTACCGCCACCAGTGTGTTACCACCACGCATTTAGTGGCGGGCATGCTGGGTATTCCAAAAGACAAGTACAGCTTCAGTTTTCAAAGCCGTTTGGGGCAAGATGAATGGCTGAAACCCTACACCGCCAAGCGTTTGGAAGAAATGCCCAAAGAAGGCATCAAAAAATTGTTGGTAGCATGCCCGGCTTTCGTGAGTGACTGTTTGGAAACACTGGAAGAAATAGCCGAAGAAGGCAAAGAAGAATTTATACATGCCGGTGGCGAAAGCTTCACCATGATTCCTTGTTTGAATGTGCATCCGAAATGGGTGGAAGCCATTGTAGACATGGTTGAAGAAGCAGTGTAGTATTTTCTGTTTGTGGTTTTTCGTTTTGGGTTTGCGGTTATCTACTTGTGGTTTTGTTTTCAGTCCAAAAGCCACCTAATGAGGCTTAGTTTGTGTTTACATTTTTAGTCTACAAACATTGGAACTTGTGAACCCGTGAACTCGTAAACTTGTAAACATTTCAACTTACCAACCAACATCAACACCCCATGTACTTCTACGTCAAAGCCATCCATATCATTTTCGTCGTCACCTGGTTTGCGGGGTTGTTTTACCTGCCGAGGCTGTTGGTGTATCTGGCAGAAGCACAGCAAAAAAATGAGCCTGAAAAAAACATTCTTACGGCGCAGCTGCTGCTCATGACCAAGCGACTGTGGTATGGCATTACCTGGCCATCCGCCATCCTCACCCTCATTTTTGGTGGCTGGATGTGGTACCTGTATCCCGCTACTCCTTCATGGCTCGTCATAAAGCTGATACTCGTGGTATTGCTGTATGCGTATCATGGTTCGCTGCAAGCCATTGTGAGCAAGCATGCTAAAGGTTTGTTTCCTTATACGGGGCAGCAAATGCGCATTTGGAATGAAGTACCCACGTTGCTGCTGGTATCAGTAGTAATGCTGGTGGTGGTAAAAGAAAACATGAGCCTCGTATGGGGCCTCGTGGGTCTGCTGGCACTGATTGTTTTGCTGATGAGTGCCATCAAAATTTACAAAAACATCCGGCAGAAAAAATGACCAGCATTGTCTGCCGTGAGCAACCAATGCTACACCGCCTGACTAAACCGTTTAGCTGGTGCATCGGCCTGCTGGCGCAGCAAGTGCACATCAAAACAACGGGCAATGTTGCGGATGAAATTTCTGCCCGTAGCTGTGATCGTAATACCATTGGGTTGCCATTCAATTAAATCATCGGCCAGCAATGCTTGTAGAGCAGGTTTACAATGTTGCTCCAGCACATCATCGAAAGCTTCCTCAAATTCCACTTTGCCTCTGCAGCATACATCAAGAATGTATTTCCTGAACAATACATCTTCTTCACTTAATTCATACCCTTTAAAAATAGGCAGTTCGCCTTTTTCAATGCTGGCATAATAATCGCCCAGTTGTTTGTGATTTTGTGCAAAAGCGTGGCCTGCATCGCTGATGCTACTAACGCCCAAGCCAATGAGCAGACGGGTTTGCTGCGTGGTGTAGCCCATGAAATTGCGGTGCAAGCTGCCGTCTTGCCAGGCCTTGTACAACGGATCGTGGGGCAAGGCGTAGTGATCCATGCCAATGTCGGCATAGCCTGCTGCGGTCAGCATGTCGCGGCCTGCTAAATACAAGGCCATTTTTTCATCTGCTGAAGGCAGGTCTTGCTCGTCATACAAACGCTGGCCCCGGCTGGTCCATGGTACGTGTGCATAACTGTAAAATGCAATACGGTCGGGTCGCAGCGCAATTACTTCCTCAACAGTATGTTGCAAACCTGCCAAATGTTGTTTGGGTAGGCCATACACCAAATCGAAATTGACAGAAGTAAAACCAATGCGTCTGGCTTCGGTGGTTGCCCGTACCACATTTTCCAATGGCTGTATGCGGTTGATGATGCGCTGCACGGTTTCATCCAGATCTTGCACCCCATAGCTGATGCGCCGAAAACCGAGTGCATACAACATGGCGAGATGTTCAGCAGTGGTATTGTTCGGATGTCCTTCAATGCTCAGTTCTGCATCGGTATGCAGGGTAGCGCCTTGCAGCAAAAACTGCATGAGGCGTTGTAAATTTTCCGGCGAAAAAAAAGTAGGTGTACCACCACCCAAATGCAATTCCCGAATTACCGGTGCATCATCCAATTGTTGCTGATACAGTCGCCATTCTTTTTCCAACGCTTGCAGGTACACATCTTCAACGCTGTGGTTGGTGGTAATTTTTTTGTTGCAACCGCAGTAGGTACACAAGCTTTCGCAAAAAGGCAAGTGAATGTAGAGGCTGATGCCTTCACGGTGATTGCTGGCAGCAAAGGTTTCGCGGCAGCGTTGCATCCACGCAGCAGCGGTAAAAGGTTCGTACCAATACGGTACAGTAGGATAACTGGTATAGCGGGGCACCGGCTGATTGTAGCGGGCCACCAATGCAGCAAAACCGTGAGACTTCATATTGCAAAAAGACAACAGAATGCTGCTACAGAAACTGACTGGCATCATAATGAACAACACACTTCGTCACAATATTGTCAAAACTGAAAGTTGAAAATTGTTGGATTGCTCATTTCTGATTCCGTAATCCGTTTTTCCCGATTGCTACAAAAGCGGCCAGGAAAGCGTTGCTTTTTTGCATCCCGAATTTATCCAACCAACATCACAACAAGCAATCAACATGAAACTGTTTCGTACCCTTCTATTGATTTTTTTAAATTTTCTTCTCTGTTGCATTTCATTGATAGCATCAGGCACACCAGGTGCTATCAAAGGCAAAGTGCTCAGTAAAGACGGACAACCGGTACACAATGTAAATGTGTTTATTAAAGAACTAAAAACAGGCATTACCACACAGCCAGATGGCACTTTTATTTTACCAGCATTGCCCAATGGGCATTACACCTTAGTGGTTTCGCACACTGGCTTGCATACACAGCAAAAAACTATTGAAGCCACCGAAAATACGGCCGTATTAGTAGAATTTGTACTGGCCGAAACCAATAGCGAATTACAGGAAGTGGTGTTTACCCACCACCGCAGCCTCAATGAAAAAGTGGCTGCTATTGGCAAAGGAAACATCAAGCCCATGGATATGCCGCAAGCAAGTGTAACCATTGGAAGAGAAGTACTGGAACGTCAGCAGGTACTTCGCCTGAGCGATGCCATTATGAACGCCAGTGGCATTTATGTAATGAGCACTACTGGCGGCACTCAAGAAGAAATAGCCGGGCGTGGCTATGCCTACGGTAGCAGCAACACATTTAAAAACGGAGCCCGCTACAACAATGGGGCCATGCCAGAGATGAGTGCATTGGAAAAAGTAGAAATTTTGAAAGGCAGTGCGGCAATTTTGTATGGTAACGTAGCTGCAGGCGGTGTGCTCAATCTGGTTACCAAAAAACCGCAGTTTGAAAAAGGAGGGGAAATAGGTTTTCGTGCAGGCAGTTATGCTTTCTACAAACCTTCATTTGAACTGTATGGCGCTATCAACAATAGTCAATCTGTTGCGTTTCGCATCAATACTACTTATGAAAAGGGCAATAGCTTTCGGGACGATGTAAGCAGCGAACGCTTTTACATCAATCCATCACTACTGATAAAAGCAGGCAAAAAAACAACGGTACTGTTAGAAGGCGATTACCTCACAGATAAACGTACATTGGATTATGGCACAGGAGCTATTAACTACAGCATTGCCAATATTCCACGTAACCGGTTTTTAGGCGCCAGTTGGAGCAACAGTAATATTCAGCAACAAACCCTTACTTTAACCACTACACACCAATTAGGAAAAGGCTGGGAATTGCGCAATATCAGCTCCTATCAAGGATACAGCAACGAAGTATTTGGTACCACCAGACCCAACGCCGGCAATTTTGTACAGGCCAATGGTAACTGGGTTCGTGGTTTGGTTCGTACTCAAAACGAAGAAGATTATTACCTGACACAGTTTGACATAACCGGCAAACTCACAACGGGAAAAATAGAACACCAGTTACTGTTTGGCGCCGATGCTGACAAATACGAAGTAGATGCTACTGCATTTACCTATGCCAACCCGGTTTTGCAAAATCGAAATATCTATGATACCATCAATATTTTCGACCTCAGCAAATTCAAGCAACGCAGTGACATTCCCATCACCACAGCTACAACCCTCACCCATACACCTACACAACGCATTGGTGTTTATGCACAAGACCTCATCAGCCTATCAAAGCATTTTAAACTGCTAGCTGGCATCCGGTACAGCTATATGGAAAACGGTGGTGGCTATATCGACTCTCTTACCAAAAACAAACGCACCCCTACTGCACTAAGTTCAAACTTTGCGTTTTCTCCAAGAGCAGGACTGGTATATCAACCCAATAAGCAATTGAGTGTATTTGCCAGCTATAGCAATTCATTTACACTCAATACCGGCACGGATATTTACCTGAAAGCCCTCGATCCTTCATACATCAATCAATATGAAGCGGGTGTAAAAACGGAGCTGTTCAACAAGCTGCTGGCGGCAAATATTACCGTATACCTCATTCAAAACAGCAACCTGGCCCAAACGGCATTGACAGATGCCAATGGCAATGCCAACAACAACAGCAACATCAAAGAACTGGCCGGCGAAGTCATCAGCAAAGGGGTGGAACTGGATGTGGCTAGCAAGCCGGTTCACGGCTTTAGCATTACTGCTGCATATAGCTACAACGATACCCGCTATGGCAACAGCAATACCTACATCAAAGGCAGTAAGCTGCGTTACAGTCCGCAGCACACGGCCAATACGGGCATTTACTATGCCATCAACAATGGAAAACTGCGTGGCCTGAATGCAGGAATAGTAGTGTATTATGTGGGCGAACGGGTGGCAGGCCGCAGCACCCGCACCAATGTAGCCAATGACAGCTATAAGTTGATGCCCGTTGATCCCTATACACAAGTTGATATACATGCTGGCTATACATGGCAAAAATTGAACCTGCGGGCCAAGCTGAGCAACCTCACCAATGTGCTCAGCTACAACGTGCACGATGATAACAGTGTAAATCCTATTGCACCAAGAATACTGTCGGTTGGATTGCAATACCGGCTGTAACCAACGGGCGTCAGTCAATAAATCGTCATAAAACCATTACTTCGTAGCCATTCATTTCAATCCACTATTTCTATCCAATCCACATGAAAGTTTTCTTCCGCCGCATTCACCTGTATTTAAGTTTTGCCACCGGCCTGGTGGTGATGGTTGTATGCTTCACCGGTGCTGTGCTGGTGTTTGAAGAAGAGCTGCAACATGCTTTTCACAAAGACCGCTACTATGTGCCCGTGCAAGGCAAAGCCATGACCACTGATGCCATTATTGCCAGCTTTGAACAACAGCATGCAGGCAGCAAAGTACAGCAGGTAAAATGGTATGCCGGTGCCGACCGAAGCGTAGAAATCAGTTTTGTACAAAAGAAAAAAGAAGAGAAAAAAAGCGGCGGTGCTAAACCTGCAGCCGGCAATAATGAAGCCCGCAAAACAGCGTTTGTCAATCCGTACACCGGACAGCTGATTGAACTGTACAATTACCGCGACACGTTTTTCTATACCATGATGGCGCTGCACCGCTGGCTGCTGGGCGAAGATATTGGCAAAATGATTGTGGGTGTTTGTACCATCCTCTTTCTCGTTATTCTCATTACAGGCCTTATACTTTGGTGGCCTAAAACGCGGTTGCTCATTAAGCAACGGTTGTCTGTAAAATGGACGGCCGGTTTCAAACGCCTCAACCACGACTTCCATATTGTGTTTGGTTTTTACAGCCTTATCTTTTTGTTTGTGTTTGGCTTCACTGGTTTGGCCTGGTCGTTTGAGTGGTTCAACAAAGGCATTTACACCTTAACCAACAGCAGCATGGAACGCCCCAAGCCACCCAAGAGCGACAGCACTGCACAACAACCACGTATTGCTGCAGAGCAGGCTTTGCAAACAGGCATGGCACAATTGAAAGATGCCGCTTACTACACCCTTGCATTGCCCAAAGATTCAACCGATGTGTTTACACTTACAGCACTCACTGCCGATGCACCGCACAATACTGCCAGCGATCAGTTGTTTATCGATCAATACAAAGGGCAGGTGATTAAAACCAATTTGTACAAAGACCGCAACCTTGGCCAGCGGGTACGCAGCACATTCAAACCTGTACATACAGGCGCCATCTTTGGCTGGCCGGGCAAAATCATTTCGGTCATTGTGTGTTTGTTTGGGGTAAGCTTCCCCATTACTGGTACCATTATGTGGTGGAACCGCACCCGCAAAAAACGGGCATAAATCAGCAGTCGTTACACATTCTCATTTTTGCTACAAATACAAAGGCCTGACAGTATTCAAATACCGTCAGGCCTTTTTCCAATTGCAAAAGCTATCAACTCAAAATATCTTTCTTTTTAAAGGCATATAGCGCCACGCCAAAAAACAAAACGATATGGCCAACAAGTACACCCATGGCCTGCATGAGTGCATTGATGCTGTACACCGAACCACGAATAGCTGCGCCGTTTTCATCCACCGCCATGTTGAACATGCCCTTCCATGAAGTCATGTAACTGGTGAAGAGAAACGGATTCACTTTGGTAAACAATGGCAAATCCATGGTGCTGATAATGGTGCATACCAAAATGATGCTCATGGTGGTAACAATAGGGCCGATGCTGTTTTCGGCAAACACACTCAGCATGAATGACAAGGCTGCCACTGTAGCCAAAGCCGCATACGCAAAACCAAATGCAACAATGTATCGCCAGAACACATCATCGCCCTCGGCATCTACATAAAACTGAATGATGGCATAGCTTTTATTCACCAGCAAATCGCTGGTGCCAAACATGGCCATGCTTAAAAACAATGCAAGAATGGCCATCCAGAACAGCAACACGAATGTGTAGATTAACCCTGCGGAAAACTTGGCCAGCATTACTTCTGAGCGACTGATGGGCTTGGTGAGCAACAGTCGCAAGGTGCCGAGGTTGGCTTCGCCGGCTACCATATCGCCGGTTACGAGTGCTACCAATAGCGGCACTTGTATGAGCAGCGTATTCAGCACCAAAAAGCACACGAAATAGCCATTGAGCACATTGCCATCTTGTATGGCAAACATGTCGTCCATGCCACTAAACATGAGCTTGAGCCAGGTTTGCCCGTCGGCTTTCAGGGCCAGTTGTATCAACCCTACAATAACTGCGATGGCTACAAAACCAATGTAGGTGCGGGGCTTGCGAAAAATTTTATAGAGCTCTATTTGTATCAGCGTAAATACCACGATCGTTGTTTTTCGTTTGTTGTTTTTTGTTTGTCGTTCGCTTCCTTGTCAACTCGTCAACATATAAACTTGTCAACCTGCAACTTGTCACTTCCCCGTCAGCGTCAAAAACAAACTCTCCAGCGAATGACGTTTGCTCAGGTTGTCGATGGCAATATCCATGGCTACCAGGTCTTTGGCCAATGCCGGCACATCATCGGCATGCAGGGTAAAGAGCAATCCATCAGCTTCAGGTTTCATGCGGCTGGCCCAGGTGCTACGACCAATTTTTTCCGCCGCATCCGCATCATTGGTTTGCAGTTCTACCAAGGTATTGGCGGGGTCAAACAGTTCGCTGGTGCTGCCTTCTATTACTTTCCGGCCCTTGTCAATAATGATCATCCTCGTTGCTACCTGTTCAATTTCGTTGAGGAGGTGGCTGCTCACAATCACTGTTTTCTGATGCTCTTTGCGCAGGTTGATGATCATGTGGCGCATTTCGGCAATGCCCTGTGGGTCGAGGCCGTTGGTAGGTTCATCTAAAATAATCAGCTGCGGGTCGTGCACCATGGCAATGGCAATGCCCAGACGTTGCTTCATGCCCTGGCTAAAAGTTTTCACCTTGCTTTGGGCACGGGCTGCCAGTCCTACTTTGTCCAGTTGGTCCATCAGCAATTGGCGGGTGGGTTTTAACCCACTCAGCCGGGCCATCATTTCCAGATTGTCGTAAGCACTCAGATACTTGTACAAATCGGGGCGTTCAATAATAGCCCCAATTTGGCGCAGCACGTCTTTTTTGTGCTCCGGCATGCGGTAGCCAAACATGTTTATTTCGCCGCCGCTGGGTTGTATCAGCCCCATCAGCATGCGGATGCTGGTGCTTTTGCCCGCTCCGTTTTGCCCCAAAAAACCATAGATATCGCCCTGCTGCACAGTAAACGACAAGCCATTGACGGCATGTACATCTTTAAACTGCTTCGACAGGTTATTGACCGAGATTAGTGTATTACTCATGATTCACATCCAAAATCCCCAAAGAATCGTTCAATCGGGGATAGACATTTTGCTTAAATAATTCTACATTACAACATTACTATCTACAAAGTTTATACTCATGACAAATTCACACAAAAGCTACCTGGTAGCACTCTCCTGGCTCTTTTTTCCTGCCATGGGCATGGCTCAAAATGTTGGCATTGGCACAAATGCGCCTTCAGAAAAACTACATGTGTACCAGACTACGGGAAACAGCACTGTTGCCGTACAATCCATTCAGAATTCCAGTTTTTCATCTTTGCAACTTGTCACAGGCAGCAGCACATCTGACCTTTTACGCTATGGTAGCAATTCAGGCTCTACTATTGCTGGCATCAATGCCAACAACGCCACCAGACTTTGGTCGGGCGATGGCAGAATGATTATTGGTACAGGTTCTGCCAACAACCTGCACTTTGTAACTGCTGCTACCGAACGTATGGTCATAAACGGCACGGGCCAGGTAGGCATAGGCGTTACCAACCCGATAGGTGTATTGGAAGTAGATGCCGGCATATTGTCTGAAACATCCGTAAGGCTGAAAAGCAGCAGCGATATTGGTATACGCCAATGGTTTATGATGGGCAACGATCTAACTGCTGCGTTGGTTATTGCCCGTTTTGGCACCAGTATTGGCGGCAATCTTTTTGGACTGCCCGTCAGCAACCTCTCGGCCATGTATACAAACGATGCCGGAGTAAATGCCCTGGCCTTGGGTAATAAAAATAACATTCCGCTGGTGTTTGGCACCAGCAATCTGGAGCGGGCACGTATACAAGGCAATGGCACGATGGGCATTGCCACTGCCACCCCCAATACAAACGCACAGCTGCATGTAAAGCGCCCTGGCACTTCAGATATTGCTCCGGTGTATGAAATTGGCGCTATTTATGGCGAGAATGGCAATACACTGGAAGGCAGCGGTGTATATGGTGTTACCCGCACTGCCAGATCTGGCAATCCCATGTGGGCGGGAGTTACCGGTATCAACTATGGAGCAGGCACCGATAGATATGGCGTAATTGGCTATACCGGCGGAACCAGCGCAGGCGGCACCTACGCAGCCGGCGTGGGTGGCTTCGGCGATTATGGGGTGTATGCCTTTGGCTACACAGCAGCCATACTCGCCGAGCATGGCAGTGGCGGCACAGCAGTAGAACTCAAAAACGGTTTTCTGAAGGTAACAGGAGACAACAAAACTGCATTTAAACACACCACGGCTGTTGGCAACATCAGTGGCAACTTCAGCTATCTCACTTATGCCATACCATCTGCCACCGATATCGTTATTGTTACCCACAACTTCTCACCCACTGCCACTTACCTCAACAAAGCGGTAGGTGTGTTTTGGGAAGCCGGCAACAGCCGCTGGTGCATTTACAACGAAGACCTTTCTAACATGCCAACCAATATCACGTTCAATGTATTAGTGATAAAGCAATAATAAGGGGCTGTCAACCATAGTGCAGTTCTCAGCTACGGTCCGGGCTATTACAGGCTCCGCTCCCGATAGCTATCGGGAGCTGTGGCCTCGACTTAGTCGAGGCTTCCCTTTCATATCCCGCAGCCCATCAGCAGTAGTACTTCTATCATCATTCACACATCTGCCGCATTTCATTCACCTTTGCCGCAGATGACACTGTTCAATCTTCCCACACAATGGCAGCAGTACCGCCGTTTCATGCATTCGTTTTATTTCTACGAAGGCATGCGGCTTACTGTGGGCATTATGCTACCCGTGTTGCTGGGCATTTACTTCCGGCACAATAGCTGGGGCATTGCAGCCGCCATTGGCGCATTGGCAGCAGGCATCACCGATTTTCCCGGGCCCATTCATCACCGCATCAATGGTATTGTAGCAGTATCACTTTCGGTGGTGGGCATTACCCTCATCACCGGTCAGCTCATGCATCACCCGTGGGCATTGGGTTTGTTTATTGCAGTAGCTGGTTTTGCATTTGCCATCATCACTGTGTATGGCAACAGAGCCGCTCAAATTGGTACCGCCAGTCTGGTCATTCTTACATTGCTGGTAGATGAAACCCGGGTGGTGCATTCGTACAACGAGCTGGCATTGGTGACGCTTGCCGGTGCCCTTATGTATTTACTGCTCAGTCTTTTGCTCTACCGCTTACGGCCCTACAAACTGGTACAGCAAGTGCTGGGCCAGTGCATGCAGCAAACAGCCGTATACCTGGAGTTGAAAGCTCGTTTCTACCTGCCCCAGCCCAATTACGATGCACTCTATCAGGAACTCACCGAAGCTCAGGTACACATCAATGCAGCGCAGCAAAATGTGCGGGAGATTATGTTTAAAACCCGCAGCATTATTAAAGAAAGTACACATACCAGTAAAGTGTTGCTGCTGGCCTTTCTGGATCTGGTGGATCTGTTTGATAGTGTGATGGCTTCGCAGCCCAACTACCGTTTGATGCAAACGCATTTGCAAACACATCCATTGTTGCCCCGCATGCATGCCTTGCTGCAGCGCATGGCCACGGAGCTCAACCAAACCGGGCAGGCTTTTGCCGAAGGCAATGCTTATCCGCCGGTGCCCGATACCGCCACTGCTATTCAAGAGCTCAATCAGTTGTTTGAAGCATCCCGCCACGAGATACTCGATGCCGATTTAATTGAAGCATTCATTACCCTGCGACATGCATTGGATGCCTTGGAAGATGTGTATCACAAGCTGGCATTGCTGCAGCAATACAGCACCTACCATAAGGGCATAGACCTGAGTAGAAAAGTAGAATACCAGCGGTTTATTGTACCCAGTTATTTCAGTGGACGGCAGGTACTCAACAACCTGAGCTGGCGAAGCAATATTTTCCGGTATTCCATTCGCATGATGACGGCCATGCTGGCCGGTTACTGGCTGGCGCAAATGTTGCCCATTGGCCATGCCTATTGGGTGGTGCTCACCATTGTGGTGATTTTAAAACCCGCTTACGCCATCACCCGCCAGCGAAACATCGACCGCTTGCTGGGTACATTTATTGGCGTGGCCATTGGCGCCGGCATTTTGTACAGCACCACTCACACGGGCATTTTGCTCGGCTGCATGTTGGTCTTCATGATTTTGTCGTTCAGCTTTTGGCGGCACAAATACTTCATCAGTGTATTAACGTTGACCGTATTTATTGTACTGGCCATGCAGTTGCTCAATCCCGGCAACTTCACATTGCTGCTCAAAGACCGGCTCATTGACACTGTGATTGGTTCTGCTATCGCATTTGTATTTACGCTGCTGATTCCGCCTGTATGGGAGAAGCTGCAGATAGGTGCTCTCACCCGCCAAACCATTCATGATAACAAACGTTGGTTCGATTACATCAGCACGGCATTTGATGGGAAACAACTGCACATTAGTGAGTACAAATTGCATCGCAAGCAACTGTATGTTTCGCTGGCTAATTTCAGCGATGCGTTTCAACGCATGACCAATGAGCCCAAAGCCATGCAGCAGCATGCTCCTTACTGGCAGCAGTTGCTGGTGAGCAATCACACACTGGCTTCGCACATGGCAGCACTCTACAATGAGCTGCATGAACTGCAGGAAAAAGAATGGCTCGATGATTTTTTGCCGATCACCCGTCAAATTAGTAACCGCCTGCAAACGGCTCTCAGCTACTTAGGCGAAGCAGACGGCGAACAACAGGAAGGAGCTGCCACCGGCATGGAAGAGGTGGCGATACGCCATGAGGTAAATCAGCTACTGGAGCAACGGCGTCAAGAGTTGGAACGGGGCGA
This sequence comes from Phnomibacter sp., assembly GCF_036803085.1. Lineage (NCBI taxonomy): Bacteria > Pseudomonadati > Bacteroidota > Chitinophagia > Chitinophagales > Chitinophagaceae > Phnomibacter > Phnomibacter sp. The sequence continues at coordinate 342,141 of NZ_DAIRUZ010000002.1, forward strand.
AATGGAAACGCATACAAGAGGCAAATTAGTAGCCCTCAAAAGCATACTCGATCAGCTGGACATGATGCTGCAACTGAGCGGCGATATCCGCAGGGTGTGTAGAAAAATAAGCAGATAGATAGGACGCGGATGTATGGGACGCTGATTGCCTCGGACAAAAGGGGATTTTCACGGATTTTTATTATTGATACAACTGCCTTGCCAATTGCAAACTGACGACTGCAAACTTTTTCACTTACACGTATTGGTGTACATAAGAACCACTTTTTTATTTCTCAGGTTTTTTTTCAGTAACAGGCGGCGAAGTATTTTTCATACGCCCTGCATCTTTCAACGCCTTATTGATCAAATATTCCAACTGCCCGTTAATGCTGCGAAACTCATCAGCCGCCCATTGTTCGAGCAGCTGATAAGTAGCAGCGTCTAAACGCAATACAAAATTCTTTTTCGATTCTTTTGCCATAATGCAACGCATTGTTCTTTTGAACCACAAAGGCGCAAATCCCAATTTGCTAATTAGCTAATTGGCAAATGTGTCTTTATACCGTTTACACATTCGTTAATGATTAAACTGGTTGTAATGCTCACTCCCTCTTTTCCCTTCTTGAATCAATTATACGGTTACCCTATTAACCAAACACCATTCAACTAATTAACCAATCACTTAGTACAGGCTTCCGGCATTTACCACGGGCTGAGCACTTCGTTCGCTACACAGTACCACCATCAGGTTGCTCACCATAGCAGCTTTGCGTTCTTCATCCAGTTGTACTATTTCCTTTTTGCTCAATTGCTCCAATGCCATTTCTACCATGCCCACAGCCCCTTCTACTATTTTGGCACGGGCCGCTACTATAGCCGTTGCTTGCTGGCGCTGTAGCATGGCTCCTGCAATTTCTGTAGAGTAGGCCAGGTGGCTCAGGCGGGCTTCTATTACCTGTATGCCGGCAATGGCTAAGCGTTCTGTTACTTCATGCTCCAGCATATCGTTCACCTCAGTAGAGCTGCTGCGCAACGTAATTTCTTCGGTATCGTGTTCAAAGTTGTCGTAGGCGTAGGCGCCAGCCAACTTACGTATGGCCGCTTCGCTTTGTGTTTCTACAAAACTTTGATAGTTGTCTACTTCAAAAGCAGCCTTGTAGGCATTTTCTACTTTCCATACCACTACGGCACCAATCATAATAGGGTTACCATGCTTGTCGTTTACTTTAATGGGCTTGGTATCGAGGTTATTGGCCCGCAGGCTGATTTTCTTTTTGGTGAAAAAAGGGTTTACCCAAAAGAAACCATTGCTGCTCACGGTACCCACATATTTACCAAACAGGGTCAGTACCCGGCTGCTGTTGGGCTCAATGGCAATAAAGCCGGATACGGCAACAGTGAATGCCAGCACCACTACAACACCAATGCCTATCAAGGCAGGGTTTTCATCGGCGCCCAGCACAAAACAAACGATAGCTGCAGCCAACAACAAGAGCGACACAAACAGCATAAACCAGCCAGAACGGGGTGTGATAATCTTTTCCATAATTGATATTATTTTGATATCACAAAGATATAAATGCCCGCTGTCCCGGATATCCTTTTCGGATGAATGGTAAAAAAGCTTACACGAATGAAAAGACCGCCCAAATGGACAAAAACCAACCAACATCATTCCTCAACGTAACCTTTGGCACCTTGCGGCAAGGATTGTTTTCTCACCTTTAGCTTTCTAAAAATCTGCCACATGGAACACGTTCATTATTACGATACCTGTATCCGCTGGGAAGCCGACCGCAAAGGCACCGCCCGATCTTCTGTACTCGACCAATCTATTGAAGTAGCTACACCGCCAGAGTTTGCCAAAGGCATGCCGGGCATCTGGAGCCCCGAGCATTTGTTTGTAGCGGCTGTCAACAGTTGCCTTATGACTACTTTTTTGGCCGTGGCCGAAAATTTCAAACTGGACTTTTCCCACTTTGAAAGCCATGCTAAGGGCAAGTTGGAAATAGTAGACAAAAAGTTTATGATGAGTGAAGTAGTGCTGCGCCCAATTGTACACGTAGCCAGCGAAGCTGATGTAGAAAAAGCCATGAAAGTGCTGCACAAAAGTGAAGCCGCCTGCCTCATCAGCAACTCCATCAAATCAACCATTGTATTTGAGCCGGAAGTACTGGTACAAACGGCACTCGAAAGCGAAGTGTCCGAACTGCAATCCTGATCATTTTTCTGATGGATGATGCCAATAAAAAGCCCGCTGTGTACAGCGGGCTTTGTTGAGTATGCTATTGAAAGATGCTATTACAAATACTTGCGGATTTCCTCTACCAGCTCGGTGCGGGTAATAGGATTGCCCTTGATTTTGTTGTAGCCCTTGGCATCCACCAAATATTGGTCGCGGATGATTTTGATGAGCTGACCGTTGTTGATTTCTGGAATCAGTACGGTGTCGTAGTTCTTCAAAATATCGCCCAGGTTTTTGGGGAAAGGACGCACATAACGCAAATGCGCATGGGCCACTGCATGACCTTCAGCCAGCAAATCGCTGACAGCTGTTTTGATAGCACCGTAAGTACTACCCCAACCCAGTACCAAAACCTTACCTTTTTCTACACCGCTATCCAGCTTTTGCAATGGCAAAAATTCCGCCAGCTTGTCTACTTTTTCCTGACGCAGTTTCACCATGAATTCATGGTTGTCTGCTTCATAGCTTACGTTGCCGGTAATGTGTTGTTTTTCCAAACCTCCAATGCGGTGCTCCAGGCCCGGCGTGCCAGGTACAGCCCAAGGACGAGCCAGCTTTTCATCGCGGCGGTATGGTTGGTATTTTTCTTCGCCTTCGGCGAGTTGTGTTTTAAATTTCACCTCAATGGCAGGCAGATCGTCGGCATTGGGAAACTTCCACGGCTCGGCGCCATTGGCAATGTAGCCGTCGCTCAGCAAAATAATGGGCGTCATATGCTGCACGGCAATGCGGCAGGCTTCCATGGCTACTTCAAAACAATCGGCCGGAGTGCTGGCGCTAATCACCGGCATCGGTGCTTCACCATTACGGCCGTAGTAAGCCTGCAGCAAGTCGCTCTGCTCGGTTTTGGTAGGCAAACCAGTGCTGGGGCCACCCCGCTGTATGTTCACAATCACCAAGGGAATTTCCATCATCATGGCCAGGCCCATGGCTTCTGTTTTGAGTGCCATGCCGGGGCCACTCGTTGTGGTAATGCCGAGGCTGCCTCCGTAAGAAGCGCCTATCGCTGTCGCAATCGCTGCAATTTCATCTTCGGCCTGAAAAGTGCGTACACCAAAGTTTTTGTACTTGCTCAGTTCATGCAAAATATCGCTGGCCGGTGTAATGGGGTAACTACCCAAAAACAGGGGTAAACCACTTTTTTCGGCAGCAGCAATTAAACCATAAGAGAGTGCCTGATTGCCCATAATGCTGCGGTACACACCAGGTTCCATTTTCGCCTTTTCCACTTTAAAACGGGTGGTAAAGGTTTCGGTGGTATCGCCATAGTTGTACCCTGCTTGCAACACTTTGATATTGCTGTTCAGGATTTCATCTTTCTTACCAAACTTTTCCTGCAAAAAGCTGACAGTACTATCCATACCACGGTCGAACATCCAGTAGAGGTAGCCGAGCACAAACATGTTTTTGGCACGGTCTTTCTCTTTGGTACCCATGGTAAAGTCTTTGGTGGCTTCACGGGTAAGTTTGGTGACATCAATTTTGGTGACTTCATATCCTTCGAGGCTGCCGTCTTCCAAAGGATTTACGCCTTCGGGATAGCCAGCCAGTCGCAGGTTTTTGGCATCAAACCCATCGGTATTGGCGATGATTTTGGCGCCTTTTTTTATTTGCTTGAGATTGGCTTTGAGGGCGGCTGCGTTCATGGCTACGAGTACATCGCACAAATCGCCGGGGGTAAATACGGGGTTGCTGCTAAAGCGCAACTGAAAACCCGACACACCCGCCAGTGTACCCTGCGGGGCACGAATTTCTGCCGGAAAATCGGGAAACGTGGCCAGATCGATACCCAGCAATGCCGTGTTGTTGGTAAACTGGCTGCCGGTCAATTGCATGCCATCGCCGCTATCGCCGGCAAACTTGATGACTACATCCTGTAATAAGGTAGTCTCTTTGGGGCTTGTACTCATAATTGGAAAGCAAAATTGAATGGTCACAAATGTAAGGGAGCAACCTCTATCAAAAACATTAGAAAAGTCAGGGTTTTAAGGCTCCCGCTCCTTGAAAAAAATCCAAAGCACGACATGGAATACCAAAGACAAATTCATCGCATTTGCAGTAGCGCAAAGGGGCATAATAGAAAAGTTCCTGCTGTCACTTATTGTAGAATTCCCAACATGCAGGTATTCCATTTAGATAACCACCTGAAGCGTATTAAAACACTTACACCAATACCCGCAGTCCGGCGATATGGCTAGTAGTTTTTCTAAGGTCCCAGTATCTGCACTTCAATATTGCCAGCGTCTTACTATCTTTTACCCTTAAATATTGTATTATGCGAATAAGACTGCTTACTTGTTGTGTTGTAACTGGATTTATATTTTTTGCAACTGTAACCAATGGCCAAAATGTAGGCATTGGCACAGCCACTCCTGGTTTTAAATTGGATGTGGAAGGGAGAATAAGAGCCAAAGAGGGTTTCATGTATTTAGGAACATTGGGGAATTATTTTGCTACTTCTGCTGCTGGAAGCATTTACACGAATGCGGATTTTGAACCACTATCGACCAACGCCTATGATTTAGGCACCATAAATTATAGATGGGCTACCGCTTTTGTATCTAATCTGAATATAAACCAGAGCATTCTGAGCAATGGCCAAGGTGGTAATAGTGGCATTTTTTTAGGCAACGGATTAGCAGGCAAAGAAGCCAATGCCGGGCGAATTGGGTATGCTTTATTTACAGCAAATACTCTTGATATTATTGGAGGCGGCACCAATCCTGACAACCGTCGCATAAGGCTGTGGGCAGAGGATGTAACAGAAATGACCGGCGATGCCAGTGTATTTGGAAATTTGAACGTAGCAGGTAAAGTAACCACGAATGCCACGGGTACTGCTAATGTGGTTCCCATAGCTATAGCATCAATAGATGCTTTGGGCCTGGTGGTAAGTAGTACGGGCAATGTATCAGTAGTAAAAAACTTGGCAAGTGGCTTAAATGAAATTACCATTTCGGGTCAAAACATAAATCTAAATAATTATATTATAGAAGCTACTGCCTTGTATGTTTCTTCTTCAGATGATTTGACAAGTTATGGTACTAGTATTCGCATACTTAATGGTAAAATAAGGCTGTACACTTTACGTGGCGGTGCTGTCAATAGCAGTCCTTTTAGCTTGATAGTATACAAACTCAATTAATCAAGTTGTGATTGAACAACTTGCATGAGTAATTCGGAAACCTGTGCTACTTGAGCAAGTGTAATAATGAGCGGTGGCGCTATGCGCAAACAATTAGGGGCAAACAAAAACCAATCGGTTACCACACCTGCTTTTACAGCAGCATGGCAAATGCGCTGGCACAATTCGGCCGATTCAAACTCAACAGCCAGCAACAATCCTCGGCCGTGAATGGCTTTGATAGCGGGATGATGTAATTGGCTGCGAAACTGCAGTTCCTTTTCGATGACAGTTTCCAGTATGCAGTTTGCAGTTTGCAAGGAAGAATGCCCTGCAAATTGCAAATTGATATTTGCAAACTTGATTAGCTCCTCAAGGGCAGCATGGCCGGCGGCACAACACACCGGATGCCCCGCAAAAGTGCTGATATGCCCCAGCACCGGATTGTAGGTCAACTGCTGCATGTGTGCATGCGATGCAATGAATGCACCCAACGGCAGCCCACCACCAAGTGCCTTACCCAACAATAAAATATCAGGTACCACACCATATTGCTCAAATGCCCAGAGTGAACCAGTACGGCCAAAGCCCGTTTGTATTTCATCAAACACTAATAATGTACCCGTATCTGTACAGCGTTGGCGCAGGGCGGTAAGCCATGATTGTTGAGCAGGTTTGGCGCCAGCTTCTGCCTGTACTACTTCTGCCACTACACAGGCTGTTTTTTCGGTGATGCTTTCCAACGCTTCGGCTGTATTAAAATCTACATGCCACACATCGGGCAACAAGGGCCGGTAGGCATTGCGCCAATACTCGCCACCCATAATGCTGAGAGCTCCTTGTGTGCTGCCATGGTAGGCATTGTTGAAAGCAATGATTTGTGTACGGCCCGTCACCCTTTTGGCCAGCTTCATGGCACCTTCTACAGCTTCGGCACCGCTATTGGTAAAATACACACAGTCTAGCGATGCAGGCAGCAAACTACTGAGGCGTTTGGCATACTGCACCTGTGGCGATTCGATGATTTCGCCATACACCAGCAAGTGCATGTAATCTTCCACCTGCTTATTGATGGCCGCTTTTACTGCCGGATGCCCATGCCCAATGTTCATCACACTAAAGCCACTGATGGCATCAACATAGCGCTGTCCGGCTACATCCCACATGTAAATGCCTTCGGCTTTTACAATTTCCAAACCAATGGGTGCCGGCGATGTTTGCGCCACGTGTTGTAAAAAAAGCTGACGATTGTTCATGGTAATACCGGACGAATTTACTCTTCTTCTTTGGGAGCATCTACTTCAGCTTGCTGTTGTTCAATTTCCTTCAGGTATTGGGTGAGCCATTTGTCAAGCTGTTTTTTCTGAAAAGTCTCTTCCGAAATTTGAGTCACATACAATTCTGGAAGAACGATATCCAGCTTCTTTCTGTCGATGTCAAATGGGCCTGCCACTGCAAAAAGCTCTTCTTTTTCATCATCATATGCAACCACGAATTTGTATACAAAAAACCGATACTTTTTGCCCATAAACAGCAACTCTTTTTCAGCTGCCAGTTCAATGGAAGGATCTTCGAAATCTTCGTCGGCTAATTCATATAAATAAGCAGCTCCAATAGCTGCCTGCGTAGCCAACTCAGCGGGCAGGTCGGCCAAGCGGTCATGCTTTTTCAACAGGCCATACACCGAGTAACTAAGCCATGGAACCTTTGCCAGCGACTGTATAGATTGTGCCGGAAAAACCCCATTGCCTGCAAGCTGCTCCAGTGCTTCCAAACGTAAATAATCTTCCTCCACAGGTTTCATGGTAAAGTCGAACAGCAAAGCATCCGCTTCAGGTGTTTTCATCTTCGCCAGGTATCGGGGCATGGCATCCATGTAGGAATAATATTCATGATCTGGCCTACTAAGTAACTCCAAAAAATGCTGTGACAAGGCCATTACTTTTTGCGGCATATCTGCTGGCGGCGTTGGCGCCATATTGCTATCAGCCAGTAGCAGGCAGGTATTTACAATGCCTGGCCCATACGTAGTATCACTCAGCAGCGGGTACCAGTTGGGCAGCAGTTTTTTTGCCAACTCAAGGTTGTTGTAAAAACGACCGAAAATTTCTCCGGGATACACTTCCTTCTGCCGGGTGAGTGGCAAAGCCTGTTGCACAAATGCCAATGCGTTTGCATCATCCATTTTCATGAGCATAGATACAATTTTACCCTGTGCAGATGAATTGCTATCGGCATTGTGATAAGCAGTTTTCAACATGTCGAGTTGAGATGCGTCGGATACTTTTTCTATGATTTGCCAGAGCTGTGCGTCCAACGATGGATACCCGACAGTATCACGTGGCCATAGCATGCGGGCTTCGCTGAGTAGCAGTGGCAAATCAGCTTTTGTAAAGGGCAATTCATCTACATCACTAACCCATTTTTCAAACTGTTCATTGCTACAAATACGCAACGAGTCGAACACCGTTTTGGCTGTTCTTTTGCTTACATCAACATAAGCTGTGTTGTTGCGTATTGCAAAAGCATTAAACCACGCAGGTACCGATGTATGCTGCACACCAACGCTGTCTGTTTGTACGCTCAATTCAACTATTTCGTTGCCGGCTTTTATCAATTGATAGCGGCTCCACATTTGTGCAGCTGTATCTTTTGCCAGCACCGTGAGTGCAGGCATACCGTTGGTGTGAGTATAGCGTTGCTGTACAATGCTGGCGTTGCTGGCTTTGGCTGCAGCAGGCAGCATGGCAGAGAGCAACAATGAATCGGATGCAGCCCAGGCAAAAGTCGACAACACTTTTCGCTTAGCAGTAAACCAAACACCCAATGCCGGATTGTATGCTTTCAGGATGCTGCTGTCGGCTTCATCGGCATAGTTGGTTTCGTAGGTAGCCGAGTCGCCAAAACTGCCGATTGTTATATCCTTCATTTGCTGATTTTTCACCTGTACTTCGGGGTAAGGCAACAATGTAAAGCTCGAAAAAAAGCTATCGGCCTTTGGTTCGCTGTAGGCTTTCTGACTATCGAAATACCAAACAGAATATAAGCGGGCACCGCGAATTACGTTGCGCATTTCATACCGCAAATTACCCGGCATGTTGCCCCTTACCCGCTGCACTTTCCGGCCAAGCCATTGTATGTCTGTAATTTGAATAGCTCCTTTGTCCGACATAGATTTTACACTTTCGAGCATGGCGTTTTGCATCATGCTTTGCACGGAGGCTAAATATCCTTTGGTGCTGTGTATCACTTTTATCATCAATTCATTGCCCGTTCCATCTACTCTTTTGTAAATGGTTTTTTCCTTCGTATCGGCATCGTCTTGGCCCGACTGCATACCTGGCGGATTGATTTGCGGCTTGCCCGGTATCAGCACTTTAAACTGTGCTTCATCATCCTGATACCAGCTGGATGCAGATGCCTGCTTTGGCAATACCGTCAACGATTGAAAGAACCTTTCAGCGGCAGTGTTAAACAAATTATTGGTGTCTTTGGCTGCTACAAGCATCATGTATAAATCTTCGGCCCGGCTTACCAGCAGCAAACGGATGGTGCTGTTTTCGCGGCTCGGAAAAACGGCCTCTTTAGCAGCCATATTTTTAAATACCAAGCTGCGCAAAATGGGCGCATTTTTACCATTACTGTTTTTGCTGGAAGCATTGGCAGTAGCGGTAAGCATACTATCCCGGTTTTGATCGTTTATTTCTACCTGTGCGGCCACATGCATGCTGTAGTAATAAGTAGTGGTGGCCCAATCAATATACGTGTGCATTTTGAAGCCCGTGTTTTGCAGGTCGTTGGTTACAGGCTTGCCTGGAAAACTGGCGGTGTACCCCTCTTCGGGCGACTGATGCAAAAACCAATCGTTACTGGCGGCATAGCCTTCGGTGGGCGGCTGGTATTTGGATGCATGCAGGTTTTTTTTGCCAAAAACAGGTGTAACCGTGTAGCCTTGCTGCTGCAACAGTTTGAGCAGCCCCAGATTGCCGGGCAAGTGTGCCACACCCACTGCTGTAAAAACACTCGCCTCCCGCATGGCAGGCACAAGGTGCTCCAGCATTATTTTATTGCGGGCCGATAAAAAGGGAACTTCCACTGCCGGAGGCAATGTGTTCACCATTTTCAACACCGCATTCAAATCGCCGGCTACGTAAGATTTAATGAGTTGCTGTGTGGTTTTAGGCGCTGCAAATTCATTGAGAATGTATTCCGGATCCTGACCGGAAACCAATTGGTCCAACAGGTTCAGCTGATCTTCTACCTGCTCCAGGCCTATGATTTTTTTGCCCATGCTCCTCGACACCACCATCAGGTACATATCCATAAAAGTGCCCATGTTGCCGCCTTGCTGTTTGCCGCTGTTTGCTGCCTGTTGCTCCATCAGCACTTCGGCCACTGTCATTTTTTCCAAGGGCTTGCTCAGCTTCGACTGGTACTTTTTTTTGAGGCGTTGCAAACCGGCAGCGTCTACCATTTCAGCAATTGGCTTGCGTTGCTTTTTTGTAAAATAGTGGTCCAGTGCTTTTTCTACAATACTGTCAGGATGCACTTCCATGGCATATACGTCGGCTTGCTCCAGGTAGCGGTACAATGAATCGGGAAAATTGAACACCTGCTGATCATCCACATGAATGGTACCCCAGATGAAAGATGGCTTTGCCAACCCGTTGCCGCTAATACGGTACAAAAAAGTGCTGGGCTGCTGCGCAAAAAGTGGCAGTTGGGTAAAAGCTAAAACGGCGTATACCAAAAAAGCCACCCGTGTGTGTTTGGCAAAAAGATTACCTGAATTCATAACCAATAGCTATTGAAATTGCTTAAACGTTTGACGAAGTTGTAGGCAAATACCCGATTTTCGTTGTTGAACCACTCAATCTTTTTTTATGCCTGTAATTCTGCCCGTGCTTGGTAAGGAACCCCGCTGGGGAAAAGACCCGTTTATAGCGCCTAATGCTACCATAGTGGGCGATGTAACCATGGGCGATGATTGCAGTATTTGGTTTAATGCCGTCATCAGGGGCGATGTGAACTTCATAACCATGGGCCATAAAGTAAATGTGCAAGATGGAGCTTGCATTCATTGTACTTATCAGAAATACCCAACCGTTATTGGCAATAATGTTAGCATTGGCCACCACGCAATTGTACATGGCTGCACTGTGCACGATAATGTACTGATAGGCATGGGAGCCATTGTAATGGACGGCGTTGTAATAGAAAGTAATAGTATAATAGCAGCAGGCGCTGTAGTACTGGAAGGGACACACGTACCCGCTGGCAGCATATTTGCCGGAGTGCCTGCCAAAAAAGTAAAAGATATTTCAGCAGCACTTATAGAAGGAGAGATAAACCGGATAGCAAATAATTACGTAATGTATTCCGGTTGGTTTAAAGATAATTGACCATTAACTGACAAAAGACATTGTTTGATAATAGATTAATGCAGACATTTGTTTTCTCAAGCCCCACAATTATTGTTGGCTTACCTTACGTTGAATGAAGAAACGATTACTGGTTTTGGCATTTTCTGGGTTCTTACTGTCTTGTGCAAGCAGTAAAAAACGTGGCTGTCCCAGCAACAGTGCCAGTATGGGTGCCGAACGTGTTTTGGCCGGAGAAAAACCAGAAAAGAAAGCTAAGTTCAAGATTAAAGGGATGAACTAATATCCTGCCTTGGTAGATTATCAAAACACACTCTATGAAAAAGATCACTTTTTGTAGGGTCCTGTGCTTGATGATTGCATTAGCAGGAGCAGGACTTTCAGCAGTAGCCCAAAAGCAAGTAGCAGCAACGCTGGCTACCGGTCAAAAAATTACCTTATCTCAGGCAGGAGAAAGTAAGGCGTTACAAGCCATTACCCGCCAGCAAGCAGCTGGCAAATACTATTTCCTGGTACATAGCCAGCAAAAAGAGTTGCTTGCTGCGGCAACGGCTCAATCATCCTTACGCATACTGGCCAAGGTAGACAACAACACTTTTTTGGTAGCTACCAATCAGGCACCCCAATCTGCAGATTTACAACGCTGGGGCGTAGATGCAACCGCAGTATTAGAACCTGCACATAAAATGCGGCCATCACTGGCGGCAGGCAATATACCGGCACATGCACTGCAGGGAAACGACCAGGTGCAACTTATGTTGGCCACCTACAAAGGCATTGGCGTTACAGAAGTACGCATGTTGTTATCTCAAGCCGGTTTTCATGCTGCCACATCTCCTGCCAATCAGTGGGGTGTGTTTAGCCTTACCTGTGCCAAAGCCGACATTCAAAAGCTGGCAGCACTTCCTTTTGTGGCTTATGTACAAACCATTCCACCTCCCGAAAAAATATTGAATCAAAGCAGCCGTAACATGGCTGGTGCCAATCAACTTTCATCGCCCATAGCTGGTGGTGGCCGCGGCCTTACCGGCAAAGGCGTAACCGTTGGTGTAGGCGACGATGCCGACCCCAGCCTGCACCCCGACCTTTCTGACAGAATTATCAACCATACTCCCGGTATTGTAAACGATCATGGAGCTCATACCACCGGTACCGTAGCCGGTGCCGGCATACTGCTGCCACAACGGGCCGGGTATGCACCCAAGGCTACTATTGTAAGCCAGTGGTTTGGTGGAATTTGGCAAAATGCCGCCACCTACGTACGTGATTACAACATGGTACTCACCAACAACAGCTACGGCAATATCACAGGCGACTGCGACATGAACGGCACCTACGACCTCAACAGTTATTTGCTGGATGAACAAGCATTTACCTTCCCGCAACTACTACACATTTTTGCTTCCGGCAATGATGGCGAATACACCTGTTCACCGTATCCTTTCCATTATGCCACTGTACTTTCTGGCATGCAAACTGCAAAAAACACCATCACCAGCGGCCGTACCGATTATGTACAGTTAGCCAGCAGCAGCAGTAGTTCTGGCCCGGTAAAAGATGGCCGGATAAAGCCAGAAATTGTGGCACTTGGTGAAGCCATTATGAGCACCACCGGTTTTTTCAATATCAATAATGCATATTGGGGTAGCTGGGGCACAAGCATGGCAGCACCTGCCATTACAGGCGGGCTGGCATTGTTGTACGAAAGATACCGCCAACTCAATGGCAACAGCAACCCACAGGGTGCACTCATGAAAGCACTGTTGCTGAATGGCGCCAGAGATTTAGGAACGCCAGGCCCCGATTACCGGCATGGCTTTGGTATGATGCAACTGAGCAACAGCCTACGGATGCTGGAAGCTGCCAACTATCAGCAAAACAACATTACCCAGGGTGCTGTAAAAGACACCGTTATCAGCGTTCCTGTTGGCACACACCAACTGAAAGTAATGCTGTATTGGCACGACCCAGCTGCCAATCCGATAGCGGCAAAAGCACTGATCAACGATTTAGATCTTCAGGTAATAACTCCGGGAGGTACCACTGTTTATCCATTGGTACTGAATCCTTCGCCCAGTGGCGTGGCCAATGCAGCTACTGCCGGCACAGACCATGTAAACAACGTTGAACAAATAGTAATACCAACGCCTACAGCTGGCAACTATACCATAAGGGTGAGAGGCTATGATGTAATGGTAAACGCTCCACAGCTTTATGCAGTGGCATTTGACTATGTGCCATCCGGCATTGAAATACTAAGCCCTGCTGCTGGTGAAACATGGACACCGAATGGCCCATCTGTACCGATTACATGGGATTACAACGGCAATGCAGCGGGCAGTCTCACACTGGAATACAGTTACGATGGAGGCAATACCTGGAACCTGATAAGCAACAATGTAGTTGCTGCAACCCGTTTTTACAACTGGTCTGCACCACTCACCATTAACACAACTTCTAAAATCAGGATTACCCATAATACGAGTGGTGTGTTTGACACAACGGGCAACTTTGCTTTAATTGCTAACCCTGGCGCAAGCCTTGCGCCAGTTACTGAGCAATGCGAAGGATACATCAAACTCAACTGGACGAATGTAACAGGGGCCGATTCTTTTCAGGTGATTATGAAAAGAGGGGCAGAAATGCAACCCATAGCACAAGTGAGCAACAGTACGCTTTCTTACACTATAAGTGGTTTATCAAAAGATTCAGTGTATTACGTTTCTGTTCGCACAGTTAAAAACGGCCAAACAAGCCGTTGGAACATGCCCATTGAAAGACAACCCAACACTGGCTCTTGCAGTGGCACAATCAGCAATAACGATTTGAAACTGGATGCCATTGTAAGTCCGGTTACAGGCCGCCAATATACAGCCACTGACTTAACCGCATCAGCTGCTGTCAGCATCCGTATCAAAAATCTGGATGACGCAGTTGCAAACGCTTATGCTGTAAAATACAGCATCAACGGCGGCTCATTTGTGCAGCAAGACATTACCACTCCGTTGGCAGTAAACAGCACTGCAGTGCATATTTTTAACGGCATCGATTTTTCTGCACCAGGCACTTACAACATTACAGCGGTAGTTACGAATGCAGTAGCAGATAACAATAGCAGCAACGATACACTGCGGGTGCGTATTCAGCAATTAGCCAATGCGCCTATCAGCCTCATACCTGCATTTACAGAAACATTTGAAACCGCGGAAAACGTACAACTTACCACTGCTACTACCGGTGTACCCGGCAGCACCCGATGGGATTTCAGCAGCACTGATATTTTTGGCCGCTTACGTACCAGTGCCTTTGGCGATGTAGCACACAATGGCAGCAAAGCAGCCACCATGGATGTGCATCGGTCCACTCCATATGCCACTACTGCCAGCAACGAACTTACCGGCACCTTCAACTTGTCGGGGTATAATACCGGTCAAGAAGTAAGGTTGCAGTTTTTCTATCAGCAACATGGCATTGCACAAGTAAGCCATCCACAGAATAAAGTGTGGGCAAGAGGTAATGAAAGCAACAGCTGGATTGAAGTGTACGACCTGGCTGCCAACCAGCCAGCAGTGCCGGGAGAATACAAGCAAACACACAGTATAGAACTGAGTGATGCGCTGGCAAACGCAGGTCAACAGTTTGGCCCGGCTACTCAAATTAAGTTTGGACAGTTTGGCTTGTATGCAGCTGCTGATAACCGCAGATTTGCCGGCTACAGTTTTGATGACATTAGTCTGCAACTTGCATCCAACGATTTGCAAATGGTGGCTATTGATACACCGTATATTTTTAGTTGTGGCCTTACGGCGGCAGTACCTATTCGGGTACACGTGTACAATTCTATGAATACAACGATGTTGAATATTCCTGTTACCTACCGTATCAACAATGGCAGCACAGTGCAGGAAATAATTCCAAGTATTCCTGCTCACACTACCATCACTTACACATTTGCTTCGCCTGCCAACTTTGCCAATCACGGTGCATACACTATTGTAGCTACAGTAAGCATGCCCGGCGATAACATCAGCGATAACAACAGTACCACTGCCAGTATTCGCAACCAACCGGTCATCAGTAGTTTTCCTTACAAAGAAGATTTTGAAAATGGCACCGGCAACTGGTTTACGCAAGGCATCAACAACAGCTGGCAGTTTGGTACACCTGCACATACTGGTATTACTGCTGCCGCCAGTGGCAACAATGCCTGGAAAACCTCATTGACAGCACATTACAACGATAACGAACGCAGCTACTTGTACTCACCCTGCTTCAACATCAACAGCATGACTGCCCCAACGCTCAGCTTTAGCATGGCGTATGATATGGAAGACTGCAGCATGTACAATATTGTGTGCGACGCAGTATGGGTTGAATATTCTTACGATGGCATCAGCTGGACAAAACTTGGTGCTGCCGGCAGTGGTACCAACTGGTACGATTTTCCTGCCGCTCAAGCATGGGTAAGCAAAAACCAAACACACTGGCATGTGGCCACCACAGCACTACCTAAGCAAGCCGGCAACATAAGCCTGCGCATTGTAGTAGCCAGCGACGACGCTGTAAACCGCGAAGGTGTAGCCATTGATGATATTCATGTTTTTGATAACGCTGTTCCTATCTATGCACAAGCAGCCAGTAGCAATACGGTTACACAAGTGGTAAGCGGCAACAATCGTTTCGATTTTATTGATGGAGGACAACTGATTGCAACACTTTTCCCCAATGGCAATAACTTGGGTAGTACCGCTGTAAAAGCATGGATCAATACCGGAAACGTTCGCAACGATGGTCATCAATATTTTGCCAACCGCAGCTTTACTATAAAACCTACCAATCAGGTACTAGGCAATGCAGTAACCGTTCGGCTTTACTTTACCGATACCGATGTAGAAGAAATGCGACTGGCAACCAATTGTGCTGATTGTACACCACCAATTGCATACAACAAACTCAATATTGCCCGTTATTCTGAAGGGGCGAATGAAGACGGCACTCTCGAAAATAACATCATCGGCTTGTGGCGCAGTATCGTCAGCGACAACATTGTATTTACACCCTACGGCAGCGGCTACTATGCAGAGTTTGAAGTGGATGCTTTCTCAGAATTTTGGATTACTGATGGTAGTTACAGTATTGCATTGCCCGTAACCTGGGTAGCTTATGATGCGAAAAAAGATGCACAACAAAACGTACAATTGCAATGGCAAACTGCCAACGAAAGCAATGCACTGCAGTACGAAGTGCAGGTAAGTACCAATGGAATTGAGTTTGAAACAATCGGCATTGTGGCTGCCAAAAATGCAGCTGCTGCTACATACTTCTTTACAGATAAAACTGAAGGCAAAACCGGTATCCGCATGTATCGTATTAAACAAACAGATCGTGACGGACAGTTTTCATTCAGTGCAGTACGCAGTATTCAGTTTGGCAGCATCCGTACCAGCATTCATACCTATCCAAACCCAGTGCAAAACCAACTGCTGCTGGCAATGGTACACAACGCACCTATACAAGTGCAGTGGCAAATAAGCGATGCTGCAGGCAGAATAGTGATGAATGGCAAATGGCAAAGCAATGCAACAGCCGATAAAAAAAGCATCAATACACAACAGTTACAACCAGGTGTATACACCATAACTGTAACCGACGGCACACAACGTTGGTACCACAAAATGGTGAAAGCCAACTAAGTTTATCTCTTCACTCGTTTCTTTACAATAAGTGTAAATGACTTATACTACAAGCAGAAAGGGTTGCAAGTCTGCAACCCTTTCTGCTTGTATACATTCAATAATCAACGGGTGATTATTTAAAACTTTGCACCGAAAGTTACATATGCATTTCTGCCATCAGCAGGCATTAAGCCGGGGCCGGGGTAGCCGCCAGCCCTACGGGTAAAGTAACTTTTATCGGTTATGTTATTGAGCCCGGCCCTGATGGTAAATCGTTTTTTGAAAGCGTAGTTGAGACTAATATCGCCAACATGGTAAGAGGGGATTAAACCGTTTTGTCCATTGGCACTGGGAGCCACTGTATTGTTGGCATCCGTAAAGGCTTCGCCCACATAGCTCCATTGCATAGTGGCAGTAAGGCCTTTCCAAAAATAATTGATGCCATATCGCACAATCCATTCCGGCGCATGCTCTACTTTTTTATTGGAGTAATTGGTTGTAACCAATGTATTTCCTTGTCGGGTGATCACGTTGTAATCAGCATAGCGGGCATCGGTATAACCCACAGATGCAAACACACTAAAAGAACCTCTTTTCAAATTATTTGTAAATGCTTTTATCGGATTAAACTCAACCAGTGCCTCCACTCCTTTGCTGTTACTATTGCCAATATTGGTACGCAGGTTGTAAAAACTACCATCTAACCGCTGCTGTGCCAGCAAACCGATGCGATTGTTATACTGCAGATAAAACAAACCGACATCAAAAAACAAGTAGTCTTTCAGCTTTCCACGATAACCCAAATCGAGATTGTACCCACGGGCATCTTTGAGGTTGGGGTCTATTTCATCGATGGTAACAGGCGCAGTAAGATCACTAAACAATACAGGCCGGTATGCCTGGCTCCAGTTGGCATACAATTCAGTGCTGCCAATATGATATTCAGCTCCCACTCCTGCCAAGGCAAAACTACGGTTACTGCTAGCTTCTGCCGCTTTTACAGGCACGCCATTACTCACTCCTGTTTGGCCAGATACAGTATTGCTCACCTGCTCAAAGCGGATGCCGGGTATCAGCAACAACTTTTTACCAATGCGAAAAATATTCTCCGCAAAGGCCGCCACATTGCTGGTTTTAAAACGAAGCTTTTGTTGATAGTCCGCTACAAGCGTAAGGTCATAATCTACGTTAGTGGTTCCTCTGCCATTGTTGAAACGACGGGTAAGCCCATTGTAATAACGAACGCCGGCAGAAAAAGTACTATTGCCACCCAACAGCTTATAATCAGTGAGATACCGTACTTCAGCACCCCAGTTACGGTACTCATCTACAAAAACGGTTCTGTTGTTGTATGCCAACGTATTTGTATTGATGCTATCTTTTACATTTGGTGCAACCAGAAAACCAACACTGCTACGATTACCGCTAAAGGCAAATAAAGTTGCTTGTAATCTGCTTTTTTCATTGATGGTATAATTGGCTTTTAGGGCGCCGATATTCCACAGCAAATCAAACCAATTTCTCGAACGAAAACTTTGCCGGTCGTTTTGTGTAAACTGAGCATCTGTAAGGCCTCCGGGCTGTTGGCTACGGGCATGCCAGTTGGTATATTCAGCAGTTATACTCAGTTGCTTATTCACTTTATAGGTAAGTGTGGCAAAGCCTGTACCTACCCTATATTGACTATTTTCTCGCCAGCCATCAGCACTCCGGTGATCGTAAAAGGCGTAGTAGTGTAGCTTCTCCGTTTCGCCGCCCAATGCATTGTAGGTATTCACCAACCCATTGGATCCAATCGTGTTTTGTGTTTCAAACTGAAACGGTTGATTAATATCGCTGCCATCTCTCAACACAAAGTTGAGCATGCCGCCAAATTGCGGACCGTACTGCAAGGAGCCGGCACCACGCACCACCTGAATACGCTGCACTGCTTGCAATTGCGGCGTGTAATATGCTTCAGGATAACCAAAAGGATCGGCAGAAATATCGTAGCCATTTTGCCGGGTGTTGAACTCCCAGCTTCTGTTAGGGCTCAACCCACGTGCTGCCACACCAATCTGAATGCCGCTGCCATCACTCTCCCACACATGCACACCCGGCACTTTGGCCATTACTTGCCGCATCGTATTCGTCACAATATTTCCATTCACATTGTCCATTACAATCAGGCTGTTCTTTTTTCCCGCCATAATGGCCGTGCCAACTACCTCGGGCAGCTGATGTATATCTGCACGACTATGCTGTCCCACAACAGTCACATCTTTTACATACCCTTCTTTTGCAGTGAGTGTGTCGGTTTGTTGTGCCATACTGCTCCATCCATTCAGTGCTACTGCTATCGTCAATAAAACGCTTCTCATACTTATTTTTTTGCAGTTGCAAAATTGTTTGCTGCGAAAAAAAAAGAGGTTACGTAAACGGAAAACCGGATTACGCAATGAGGAAAAGCAAGGGCACAATGCAGAAAGAAGTGCTGCTGCAATGATGAAGCTGACAAATACATGACAGTAGAGCGAACCAAAAGCTTGTATCAGGCATTAGGTATTTGTTACATTTGCCACCCTTATGAATCTTGATGCGCTGAAGGAAACGTATCGCAATGACCCCCGCATTTTTCAATTGGCGGACAGGCTTGCTTTTGCCAAACCCCAACATATCAGCGCCCATGGGCTGCATGGTAGTAGCCAGGCCATGACGATGGCGGCCGTTTTTGAACACCCCGCTGCTGCAGGTCTCAACCATGTGGTAATTCTGGAAGACGCAGAAGACGCGGCTTACTTCCACAACAGTCTCGAAAACATTACCAATGCGCTGGACCTGTTTTACTTTCCCAGCTCCTTCAAAAACAGCAAAAACTTTCGGTTGCTCAACAGCAGCCACGTGATGCTGCGGACCGAAGCACTCACCAAAATAGCCACGGGCGGCAACAAGAAAATACTGGTAACCTACCCCGAAGCCATTTTTGAAAAAGTGGTGGTGAGCAAAACACTGTCGGGCAATATCATCAGCATCAAACAAGCCGAAGAGCTGAATGTAGAAGGCATACTGGAACTGCTGGTGATGCTGGGCTTTACCCGCACCGATTTTGTGTATGAGCCCGGTCAGTTTGCCGTACGTGGCGGCATTCTCGACATCTATTCTTTTGGCAACGAAAAGCCATACCGCATCGAACTTTTCGGCAACGAAGTAGACAGCATCCGCATCTTCGATCCGGAAACACAGCTCAGCGAACGCAAGCTGTTGTCGGTCAACATCATCCCCAATATTGAAACGCAATTTGAACAGGAAGAGAAAACATCGCTGTTCGAATTTATGTCGGAAAATACCGTGGTATGGATGAACGACTGGTCATTCATTCACGAAAAAATGCTGCAGGAAAAAGAACAGCTGCAGATTTTTCTGGAATACCTGAAAGACAACCCCGGTGCAGCTTTGGACAATGGTGACGAAGAAGACAAACCGCTCACCAAAGACAATGTAAACGAAGGCGATTTTGTAGACATTGCTGCATTTGAAGACTTGCTGGCACAGCGTCATCAAATTGTGTTTGATGGAAAATGTGCTCAAGCAAACAATAGTAATGCAGAAACAACGGTGGTGCCTTTCAACACCAAACCACAGCCCAGTTTCAACCGTAATTTCAATTTGCTCATTGCCGATTTGAAAAGCTGGGAGCAAAAAGGATTTGCCATTTACCTGTTTGCCGAGCAGGCCAAGCAACTCGAACGCATTTATAACATTCTCACCGATCTCAATACAGAAATTCAGTTCAATCCGGTAGCCGTAAGTATTCACGAAGGCTATATTGATGAAGACCTGAAAGTAGTGTGCTACACCGACCACCAGATTTTCCAACGTTACCACAAGTTCAAGGTGAAGCAGGCTTTCAGCAAAAACAAAGCCATCACCCTCAAAACCTTGCGGGAGCTGCAACCCGGCGATTATGTTACCCATATCGATCATGGCGTGGGCATCTTCAGCGGGTTGGAAAAAATGGATGTAAACGGCCGCATGCAAGAAGCGGTTCGCCTTCGCTATAAGGATGGCGATTTGCTCTACGTCAATCTGTCTTCGTTACACAAGATTAGTAAGTACACCGGCAAAGAAGGCCATGTGCCCAAAATGAATAAACTGGGTAGCGATGTATGGAACCGACTGAAAGAAAAGACGACCAAGCAAATCAAGGATATTGCTGAAGACCTCATTAAATTGTACGCCGAACGCAAGGCGCAGAAAGGCTTTGCCCACAGCGCCGACAACTACATGCAAACGGAGCTGGAAGCTTCGTTCATGTACGAAGACACACCCGACCAGGCCAAGGCTTGTGCGGATGTAAAGAAAGACATGGAAAAAGAGGGCCCCATGGACCGCTTGGTGTGTGGCGATGTAGGCTTTGGCAAAACAGAAGTGGCCATACGTGCAGCATTTAAAAGCGTGGTGGATGGCAAGCAGGCTGCTATTCTGGTACCCACTACCATCCTTGCGTATCAGCATTATAAAACCTTCAGTAAGCGGTTGGAAGATTTTCCGGTGACGGTTGATTTCATCAATCGTTTCAAAAGCAGCAAGGAGAAAAAAGAAACGCTGCAAAAACTGAAGGAAGGAAAAATAGACATCATTGTAGGTACACATGCCCTGCTGGGAAAAGAGGTTCAATTCAAAGACCTCGGCATCATGATTATTGATGAAGAGCAAAAGTTTGGTGTATCGGCCAAAGAAAAACTGAAGCAACTACGTACAACGGTAGACAGCCTGACGCTGACGGCAACACCCATCCCCCGCACTTTACAATTCAGCCTCATGGGTGCCCGAGATTTGAGCATCATCAACACACCACCACCCAACCGGCAACCGGTACAAACCGAAGTGCAGGTGTTTAACGAAGACAATATCCGCGATGCCATTTACTACGAAACAGAACGTGGCGGGCAGGTGTTTTTCATTCACAACCGCGTAGCCAGTTTGGGCGAAATGGCAGCTCTCATTCGTGGCCTTTGCCCCGACCTGAGCGTGGCTTTTGCTCATGGTCAAATGGATGGCGACCAGCTCGAAGACACCATCCTCGACTTTATGGACAAACGCTACGATGTGCTGGTGTGTACCAACATTGTAGAAAGTGGTGTAGACATTCCGAATGTGAACACCATCATCGTAAACAATGCGCATCAGTTTGGTTTGAGCGACCTGCACCAATTGCGTGGCCGTGTTGGTCGCAGCAATAAAAAAGCATTTTGCTACCTGCTGGCTCCGCCCATGAGTACGCTGCCACACGATAGCCGCAAACGCCTGCAAACACTGGAACAGTTTAGCGAACTGGGCAGTGGTTTTCAAATTGCCATGCGAGACCTCGATATACGTGGTGCCGGTAATTTATTGGGTGGTGAGCAAAGTGGTTTCATTGCCGAAATTGGTTTTGAGATGTACCACAAAATTTTGGATGAAGCCATTCGTGACCTCAAACGCAAACAATTCAAAGACCTGTTTAAAGAAGAGATAGCGCAGCAAGACGATTATGTAAGCGACTGTACCATTGAAACCGATCTGGAAATTTTGATACCGGATACTTACGTAGAAAACATTGCCGAACGGTTGAGTTTGTACACCCGCCTCGACAACTACGACAGTGAAGAAGAACTACAGGAATTTCATCAGGAACTGAGCGACCGCTTCGGTGCAGTGCCGCCACAAGTAGAAGATTTGTTCCGTACCGTACGCAGCCGCAAAATGGCTGTGGCATTGGGTTTCGAGAAAATGTTGCTCCGCGACAACGTGCTCAAATGCTTCTTTGTACCCAATCATGAATCACCTTACTTCCAGAGTGATGTGTTCATGAAAATCATGCAGTTTATACAAACCGAAACCAACAAAGCCAAACTGAAACAAGTAGGTAAAAATGGTATTCTGGTAGTAACAGATATGACCAGCATGGAAAAGCTGTTGGCCTTTGTGCAGAAGCTGCATGCCTTTGCTACAGCAAAAAATAACGAGGCTGTATTGCTGCCATAAGACAGCCAAGATTCATGAGACTCGAATCATGTTTACAGATATCAATAAAAAACACCGATAACTTTTTCAGTCATCGGTGTTTTTTTATTTGCTTGAAATGCGTTTACATCACCACATTAATCATCCTGCCCTTTACAAAAATGAACTTCTTGGGCGTTTTGCCTTCGAGCCATTTTTGTACCACTTCGTTGGCGAGGGTGGCGGCTTCGGCTGCTGCCTGATCGGCATCGGCGGGCAGCATAAGGGTGGTGCGCAGTTTGCCATTTACACTCACCGGATACTCCTTGGTGCTCTCCAGCACATGTGCCGGATTGAATACCGGGAATGTGGCATCCAACACACTGTCGGTGTGGCCTAACGCACTATAGAGTTCTGCAGCCATGTGCGGCGCATAGGGTGCCAGCAAAATAGCCAGCGGCTCCAATATGGCAGCCTTACGGCATTTCAAATCGTTGAGTTCATTTACACATACCATCAACGCACTTACCACCGTGTTGAAGCTGAAGCGTTCAATGTCTTCTTCTACTTTCTTAATGGTTTTGTGCAGCACTTTCAACTCATCGGCGGTGGGTTCATCTTGCGTAACCTGCAGGCCTTTCACTTCATCAAAATACAGGCGCCACAGTTTTTTCAAAAAGCGGTGTACGCCTTCGATGCCTTTGGTATCCCATGGTTTGCTCACTTCCACCGGACCGAGGAACATCTCGTACATGCGGAAAGTATCGGCACCAAACTTATGTACGAGGTCGTCGGGGTTTACGGTGTTGAACTTCGACTTCGACATTTTTTCTACAACGCTTGAAGTGAAGAAATCCGGACTTGAAACATTTATTACTTCTGTCTTTTCTTCATTCCAGCTCCACCACAATCCCTTATAGAAAAATGCCTCTGATGTGATGAACACACAATTCAATCGAGCTGGATACTTTGAGACTGCAATTTCAACATCCATTTTATTCCTCGTTTGATTTTGCATATTCACATTTACTACATCAATCGGAATCTTATACTCTGCATAATATTCACGGTTATCTTCTGTTACAAACTCAGCTGAATACAACTGTAATTCTGGTTCTTCGAGACTAAATGGAGGTAATCCTGGAATAATTACAGTATTACTTCTTCCTAGTGGATTTATATCATCCTTACTGAATTTTCGTATGTATGCCACTTGAGAAACACCCTGAATCATCCCCTGATTCAGCAACTTCTTAAACGGTTCATCAAAACCAATATAGCCAAGGTCGTACAGCACTTTGGTCCACATGCGGCTGTACAGCAAGTGGCCAACAGCATGCTCGGTACCGCCTACATACAAGTCTACCTGATTCCAGTAGTCGCTTACTGCACGGTTGCAAAATTCAGCCTCGTTGTGCGGATCCATGTAGCGCAAAAAATACCACGATGAACCAGCGTAGCCGGGCATGGTAGAGGTTTCGCGTTTTCCTTCCGGTGTATTCACCCATTCGGCAATGTTGGCCAGCGGGCCTTCGCCTTCGGGGCCGGGGCCATATTTTTCTACATGTGGCAAGTTGAGTGGCAATGCCGTTTCGGGCATGGCAGTGGGTACTCCGTCATTCCACAAAATAGGGAATGGCTCGCCCCAGTAGCGCTGACGGCTAAAGCCGGCGTCACGCATTTTGTAATTTACTTTTCGCTTGCCGATGCCCAGTTCTTCCAGTTTATCGTTGGCCACCGCAATGGCATCTTTCATGAGCAAGCCCGTGAGAAAGCCGCTGTTTTCCAGCACGGCATCTTTGGTGGGGTTGGCTTCCTGACCATTAAAATGCTTACCAATAATATTGGTGATGGGAATATTGAAATGCTGTGCAAATTTAAAATCACGTTCGTCGCCGCAGGGCACCGCCATAATTGCACCTGTGCCATAGCCAGCCAATACATACTCCGCTATGTAAATGGGAATTTCAACGCCGTTAAACGGATTAATAGCATAGCCACCCGTAAAACATCCCGTTATTTGTTTCACTTCCGCCTGGCGTTCTCTGTCGCTGCGGCTTTTTACATAGGCCACGTAGTTGTCTACCGCTTCGGCTTGTTCGGACGATTTTATTTGGTTCACCAATTCCAACTCGGGTGCTATCACCATAAAATCAACCCCGAAAATGGTATCGGGCCGGGTGGTGTACACTTTCAGTTTTTGGTCGGATCCTTTAATGGCAAAATCAATTTCAGCGCCTTCGCTGCGGCCAATCCAGTTGCGTTGCATTTCTTTCATGCTATCGCTAAAGTCTACCCGGTTGAGGCCTTCCAGCAATCTGTCGGCATAGGCCGTAATGCGCAAATACCATTGGCGCATTTTCTTTTTAATCACAGGGTGTCCGCCACGTTCGCTTACACCATTCACCACTTCATCGTTGGCCAGCACGGTGCCCAAGGCTTCGCACCAGTTTACTTCGCCGTAGGCAGAAAATGCCAGGCGGCGTTTCATGAGCCATTCTTCTTTTTCGGCTACAGAAAAAGCCTGCCACTCGGCAGCGGTAAAATGTTTGCTGCCACTGGTTTCATATTTCGCAATCAGTTCGGCTATGGGCCTTGCTTTTTGTTGTGTATTGCAGAAATAGCTATTGTACAAATCCAGAAAAATCTTCTGCGTCCATTTGTAATACTCCGGCTTGCTGGTGTTTACCTCACGGTCCCAGTCGTAGCAAAAACCAATCTTATCGAGCTGTGCCCTAAAGTTGTTGATGTTTTGCTCGGTGCTTACGGCAGGGTGTACGCCATGCTCCAGTGCATATTGCTCAGCAGGCAGGCCAAAAGCATCGTAGCCCATGGGGTGCAGCACATTGTAGCCTTTCAGGCGTTTGTAGCGGCTGAAAATATCGCTGGCAATGTAGCCGAGCGGATGGCCCACATGCAGGCCGGCACCGCTGGGGTACGGAAACATATCGAGCACATAATACTTGGGCTTGCTGCTGTTGTTGGGCACCTGATACGCTTTGGTATCATTCCACTGCTGTTGCCATTTTTTTTCAATGGCGTTGAAGTTGTATTCCATGAGTAACACCCTTGGGGTTATGGTTTCAAAAAAATGTGTGCATGGAGAAATCCGCTGTCGGCAGCAGTTGCTGCGTGGTTGGTTTTTCGCATGGGCGGTTCCTGTTAAAAGCCTGTTATTGGCTTTCCATCTTTTCTATGGCAGGGCAATAGTGCCCGGCCGCAATCGTTTAAAACAGGAGCGCAAAAATAAGGAAAGGCTTATTCCGTTATTTTTGTCCGGTTCACAAGGCTGAAACTTTGCTTCGGCATTACTAACTCCACATACAACAAACGCTTATGTCTCAAGTAGGGAAAATGGGTACCCGCAAAGGCCGCACATCATACGCCATGGCTATTGTAGGTGTATCGCTGGTTTTGATTTTGATGGGTGTACTGGGCTGGATTGGCATCAACTATACCAAGCTGGCCGATTATTTCCGTGAAAGTGTACCCGTGCAGGTGTTTCTCCGCGAAACCACTACCGAAGCCGAAAAAGATGCGCTGGTAGCCCAGGTAAAAGGCCTGCCTTACATTAAAGCCTACACCTACAAAGACAAAACCACGGCCATGAAAGAGTGGCAGGCCATGGGCAACGAAGATTTTACGCAGTTTATTGATACCAATATTTTGCCCCGCAGTATTGAAATGAACCTGAAAAGCCAGTATGTGGTGGCCGATACCCTCAAAAAAATTGAAGGCATTTTTAAAGCCAGCCCTTACGTAACCGATATTAAGTACCCGCAGAATGTGGTGGGCAATATGACCATCCTGTCGAAAATTGGTTTTGCCCTGCTGGCCGTAGCACTGGTGCTGGCCGTGGTGGTTATCGTCCTCATCGACAATACCATTCGCCTGGCCATGTTCAGCAACCGTTTCCTCATTAAAACCATGCAAATGGTGGGCGCCACCCGTGGCTTTATTGCCCGGCCGCTCAACATACGGGCCATCATCAACGGCAGCATTGCCGGGGGCATTGCCATTGTAGTGTGTGGCATTATACTGGTTACCCTCGAAGGCTGGGTACCCGAACTAAAAGCCGTACACGATACCGGCCTGCTGCTATTGCTGGCGCTGAGCCTGCTCGTATTGGGCGTGGCCATCAGCCTCTTCAGCACCCACCGCAGTGTGGTAAAATACCTGAAGATGAAGCTGGATGATTTGTATTAGCATAGTTGATAGTCGATGGTTGGTGGTTGATAGTGAATACCATTTCCGCTGATTGAACGTGTGAACACGTCAACACGTCAACTCGTAAACTTGCTATCTCGCCAACTTTCCCCGTTTTCCTTTACTTTGCCCCTCTAACATTTGAACGCATGTCTACTAAAAAAGATAACAAGCAACACAGTGTGGTAGACCACACCCCGCTTTTTGGCAAAAAGAACTTTCTGCTCATGCTGCTGGGTGGGGTGATTATTGCAGCCGGCATGCTGGTAATGGCCGGTGGCAAAAGCGCCGACCCTACTGTTTTCAACGACAAAGAAGTGTACAGCACCCTGCGCATTACCGTAGCACCCATCCTCATTTTGCTGGGCCTGGTGGTAGAAGTGTACGCCATCTTCAAAAAATAATTTTTCGGAACCACTTTGAAAGGAACCCTCAGCGGTTCCTTTTTTATTTACACTTGCCGCATGGACGTATTTCAAGCCATCATTATTGCCATTGTAGAAGGCCTGACCGAATACCTGCCTGTGAGCAGCACCGGCCACATGATTATTGCCGAACGCCTGTTGGGTGTGGAGAGCACCAACTTCACCAAAATATTTACCGTGGCCATACAGCTGGGCGCCATCTTGAGTGTACTGGTGCTGTACTGGAAAAGATTCATCGACGTAAAGCATTGGCAGTTTTATGCCAAGCTGGTCGTGGCCGTTATTCCGGCGTTGCTGCTGGGCAAATTGTTTTCCGAAAAAATTGATGCCCTGCTCGAAAGCCCCCTCACTGTAGCCATTGCGCTGCTGCTGGGTGGCGTGGTGCTTATTGTGATTGATAAGGCATTTAAAACACCGAAGATTAAAGAAGAAGAACAAATCAGTTTTGGCAAGGCCTTCATCATTGGCCTTTGGCAATGCCTGGCCATGATACCCGGTGTAAGCCGCAGCGCTGCCAGCATCATTGGTGGTATGCAGCAAAAACTTACCCGCAGTTTGGCGGCCGAATTTTCATTCTTTCTGGCCGTGCCTACCATGGCGGCAGCTACCGGCTATTCGTTGTTTTTGAAAGACTGGGAAGAAAACGGCGTGGCCGTAAAAGGCTACGAAATTATTATGAGCAGTACGCAAAACGTACAGGCATTTGTGCTGGGCAATGTGGTGGCGTTTATTGTAGCACTGCTGGCCATCAAATTCTTTATTGGCTTTTTGCAAAAGCATGGCTTTCGCCTGTTTGGCTGGTACCGTATTGTAGCAGGTATAGTATTGCTGGTGTTGCTGTGGACGGGCTACCTGAAATAGTTGGTGGCAGTAAACTGAACTGCCATCGGCAATGCGTGTATATGCTTTTCGATGTATGTATTGAATCGATAGCATGCATCCGTCTTAACTGCATTCCTATCAACTATCAACCAATCCCGAACATCTTTACTGCAGACATTTTACTACTTGTTGTCGCATTCAAAAAAAGTCCTATTTTTTCCGCTGCTAAACCTGCCACCGCATGCAAACAGCTCCCAAAAAAGTAGTGAACGCCTGGGCCATGTACGATTGGGCCAACAGCGTATACAACCTGGTTATTACGTCTACCATGTTTCCGGCCTATTACGAGGAGGTAACCAAGGGGGCCGATGGCAGCAATGAAGTACAACTGTTGGGCAGAACCTTTGTGAATAACGCTTTGTACAACTATGCTCTCGGTTTCGCCTTTCTGATTGTAGCGCTGCTGTCGCCCATTCTATCATCCATCGCCGATTACAAGGGCAACAAAAAATCGTTCCTCCGCTTTTTTAGCACCATTGGCAGCATTGCCTGCAGTGGCTTGTATTTTTTTGATGGCGATCATGTGGGCTTTGGCATTGCCCTGGTAATAGTGGCCTGCATTGGCTACTGGAGCAGCCTGGTATTTTACAACTCATACCTGCCCGAAATAGCGGCCGAAAAAGACCGCGACCGCGTCAGCGCCAAAGGTTTTTCCATGGGCTATATCGGCAGTGTGTTGCTGCAAATTATTTGCTTTGTATTGCTGTTTAAAAAAGAATGGTTTGGCCTGAGCACTGCCGGGCAATCATTACAAATATCCTTTTTGCTGGTAGGTATTTGGTGGCTGGCCTTTTCGCAAATTCCATTAACCATTTTACCTAAGGGTACACCTAGTGCCAACCGCCCCAACCACAATGTGTTTACCAATGGTTTTATTGAGCTCCGCAAAGTGTGGCATCAGCTGGCCGCCATGAAAATGCTGAAGCGATTTTTGCTGGCGTTCTTCTTTTACAACATGGGCGTTCAAACCGTCATGCTGGCGGCTACGCTTTACGGAAAAAGCGAACTGGCTATTCCTACCGATAATTTAATCATTGCCATTTTACTGATTCAGTTAGTGGCTATACCGGGAGCATTGCTCATGTCAAAATTATCGGCCAAAATTGGGAATATTCAAACACTCATGGTAGCCGTAGTAGTATGGATTGGCTGCTGTATTGCCGGCTACATGATTCCTAAAGGTGGCATCAACGAATTTTATATGCTGGCCGCTGTGGTAGGTTTTGTAATGGGCGGCATTCAATCGCTCAGCCGCAGCACCTACGCCAAGCTTATGCCCGAAACCAAAGACACCACTTCCTTCTTTAGCTTCTTTGATGTAACAGAAAAAATTGCTATTGTGATTGGCATGTTTAGCTTTGGCTTTATTACAGAATTAGCGGGTGGTTCGCAGCGCAATTCTGTATTGGCATTAATGGTCTTTTTCATTATTGGTTTGTTGCTGCTTTGGTACACTGCAGCTGCAAAAAAGCAAACTCCAGCTCATGAAACTGCATAGCATCAATACCGGTTATTTTAAACTTGATGGCGGCGCCATGTTTGGCGTAGTGCCCAAAGTAATGTGGCAAAAACTCAACCCGCCCGATGACAATAACCTGTGCAACTGGGCTATGCGTTGCCTGCTGATAGATACCGGCGCCCGACGCATACTTGTTGATACCGGCATTGGCGACAAACAGGATGCGAAATTTTTCGGGCATTATTACCTCAATGGCCACGATACCCTGCACAATAGTTTGCAGCAGTTGGGCTATAACGCATCAGACATTACAGATGTTCTCCATACCCACCTGCATTTCGATCATTGCGGTGGCACCATTGTAAGAAATGGTGATGCGCTGCAAACAGCTTTTCCCAATGCTACGCTGTGGAGCAACGAACGCCACTGGCGCTGGGCCACGCAACCCAACGACCGGGAGAAGGCTTCTTTTCTGAAAGAAAATATTTTACCTATCGAAGCCAGCGGCAAACTGCGTTTTGTACCTGTGGCAGAAGAAGGTACCGTGCCTTTTGATGATGTGCCCGGCATCAGTGTTCGCTTTGCTTTTGGCCACACCGATGCCATGATGCTGCCGCAAATAAAGATTGGTGATAAAACAGTAGTGTACATGGCCGACCTGCTGCCATCGCCTGCACACATACCACTGCCGTATGTAATGGCGTATGATATGTTTCCACTCATTACCCTGCAAGAGAAAAAACGTTTTCTGGAAGAAGCCGTGGACAACAATTATATCCTCTATTTTGAACACGACCCCAGCGTAGAATGCTGCACATTGGTACGTACAGAAAAAGGCATCCGTGCCGATAAAACGGGTACGCTGCAAGCAATGCTCAGCGTTTAAAAAAACTAACGGATATCTATTAACGATGTCAATGGGTAGCGCAGGTTGTAGTAGCTCATCATGTCTACCTTAATGCTGCCAACTGTAATGGGTGATTCAATACGAACCGGCAGGCGGTTACCATCATCGGTTACCCATACGGTCATTTTTTCACCGCCTTCAAAAATGCTTCCCTTCAGCAGCAGTGGCTTAAACTTAATACAACGAAATTTTCCGTAGCGGGTTTTAATCGTTTCCTTACCGAGGTAGCGTACATACATGTTGTACACTTTATTATCTAAAAACAAATCGAAGGGCAACATTTCGCCGGGCTTGAGCTTATTAAAATCCATGTTGCGGGCCAGGTATACTTCGCTGAGCACATCTTGTGCACATGAGGGTATTGTAAATACACCTTGGTTAGTAACGGCCGTTTTTTTATCGTGGTAAAAGGTTACGTTTTCATAAATTTTATAGCCGCCTTCATCCACATTGCGAATGAATTTTTGCGGCAATAACGTAGCTGTATCTATGTAGGTTTCATAGCGGTCGCGTACCCGGTATATCCAGTCGTAGCTGCTAAGGGTACTGCCATCGGCCACTACATGATAAGCAGGCTTATTGTTGAGCATACTGAGTGTAGCAGTAAATGACACATTGCCCGCATGTACCCACAACCCGGCTACGGTGTAGTACACATGAAAAATAACTTTTTCGCCATGCTTAAAGGCCTTGTTCTTGGTATTGCAAGACCCTTCCGTACTGGCTTTGGGTGCAAATGCCAGCAACAATATCCCTGCTATCAACAATTTCTTCATGCCTTTTCGAATGTGTTTTTACCAAACAGTTTAACGCCCAGCAAAATCAAACTTCCCGCCAATGCGGGTAAAATAATGTTAATAAACCAAATAACGGCTGCCGCCAGTAAAATGCCGACGGCTTGCTGGCAATACCAGCCAAACACCAGCAGGCTTACTTTGCCCCGAATGCCCAGCTCTGCAAGTGATATACTAGGCACTACAGCCAATATCAGAAATAAAATGGCGGTGGCGGCAATGGCATCCAGCCAATGTATGGGTAATTGCAGCGCCATAAATACCAGTACATATTGTATTAAAAAAACGATGTAGCGCAATGCCGCCAGTCCCAGTATTTTCAATAGCTCAAAACGATTGATTTCTCCTACGGCATGCACAATGGGTGCATACTTCATCGCCGCTGGCCACTTCTCCATCCAACGCACCATCCAGCCCGCATTGAAGTACAACAACAATACCGCTATGCAAGCCAGCAGGGTACCAAAGAGCAATATCCGCATCAGCAGTTGTTCGCCATCTGCAGGTAGCACATTACTGCTGTACCAGTACAGTATGCCCATTATACCTGCCGTCATGGTAATAATGAGCTGACTCATGCTGCTCATGGCCGTTAGAGTAGCGGCTTTCATTCGGCTGCCATCGGGCAGGTATAATACACGACCCAAAAATTCGCCCATGCGGTTGGGCGTAAGCATGGTAAATGATACACCGGCCAACACGCCCAGCAACGCTTTCCACCAACCGATGGGCATTAGGTGGTTCACTAGTTGCTGCCACTTGAGTGCTTCAATGCTCCAGTTGAGCAGCATGAGCAACACAATACAGATGAGTGGAACCGTGCCATGCTCTCGTATGTTTTGTACAAGTTGCTGCCAATGCTGCGCCAGATCTTGCTGCGAAGACAACTGTTTGTAAATAGAAAATGCAATGGCGATAAACAACAGCGGACCTGCAACGTAATTGAGCCATTTTTTGAGATGAGAAACCGATTGCAAAGGATGCCGCTTTTTTGTGCCTGCAAAATACTGTTTACTTTCGATTGACCGTTGATACAAACACAACAGCTGGCACAACGGCACTTCAGCATTTCTTTTTGTATGGCTACGCAAAAAATCATCCCTTCATCTACCGTTATACTCGGTGTAGACCCCGGCACAGTGGTGATGGGTTACTCAGTGATACGCTGCACCGGCCAAAAAATTGAGATGCTGCACATGGGCACCCTTAACATGAGTTGGGAGCACGATGTGTTTGAACGCCTGCAACGCATTTACAAAACCATGGACGAAGTGATCCGGCAATTTCAGCCGCAGCACTTTGCTATTGAAGCCCCCTTCTTTGGCAAAAACGTGCAGAGTATGCTGAAGCTGGGCCGTGCACAAGGTGTGGCCATTGCCTGCGCCATGCAGCACAACCTGGCCGTAACGGAGTACTCACCCAAAAAAGTAAAAATGGTGGTGACCGGAAATGGCAATGCAGAAAAAGAACAGGTGTGGGGCATGCTGCAACGCCTGCTGCAACTCACCGAAAAACCCAAAGGCTTTGATGCTTCAGATGCATTGGCCGTAGCGGTGTGCCATCATTATCAGCAGCAATCGCCAATGGCCGGGCTTACTAACAAAAGCAAGGGCTGGGAAGATTTTCTAAAGAAAAATCCGGAGCGGGTAAGTGCTGGCAAATTACCTAACCCTTCCAGCTCCCTCAAGGGAGGGTTGAAGAAGGGAAAATAGAAATTGTAAATCAATCAAATTCATCCTTAAGAAAATCAAGAACAAGGAGAAAAGGATTGCAGAAAAAAAATACGCTGATATCTACGTGTAACCCCTTTACATTAAAGCCATTTTGAAGTCCTCCCTTTAGGGAGCCAGCCAGTCGTCAGACAGGGATTTAGGCGGGTATCGCTGCCAATATTTTTTCCTGTGTCGCCTTCAGTTCTTCCATCGTAGGCTTAATTTTTTTGGTGAGGATGTCGGCGTCCTGCATGCCATTCATGGGTACGAGATGAATGTGTGCATGCGGCACTTCAAAACCAATGGTAACAATGTTGACCCTGTTGCAACCCGTTACTTGTTGGATGGCTTGTGCAATGGGTTTGCAAAAACTCAGGTAGCCATCCAGATAATCATCGGGTAAGTCAAACAGTTTGTCGACCTCAATCTTTGGCACTACCAATGTATGTCCTTCGGTGGCTGGAAAAATATCGAGGAAAGCATAAAATTTATCGTTCTCTGCAATCTTGAAAGAAGGAATTTCTCCGGCGATGATTTTGCTGAAAATACTCATGATGATGGCTGTACATGTTCCGCTCAAAAATACAGCCAATACCAGCAATTACTTTGCTGAATTTGCCGGGCAGTACCGCTTTGCTGCGCAGGCATTTCTGCTATCTTTACTTCAAACCACATTCTATGGCAGACGCTGCACAATTTCTTGAAGCCGTTCAGGCCGGCTATACATTCAAAGGTGAAAAAGTAAAAATTGGCCGGGCCATGTTTGAGGGTCAGGTGGTGCCGGGTGCCGATGTGTACCTGCCACTCAAAACCATGAACCGCCATGGCCTCATTGCCGGTGCCACGGGTACCGGTAAAACCAAAACCTTGCAAGTGATCAGTGAACTGCTCAGCGATGCCAGCGTACCCGTGTTGGTGATGGACATCAAAGGCGACCTGAGTGGCATTGCCGCTGCCGGTACCAGCAATGCCAAAATTGAAGACCGCAGCAAATTGCTCGACATAACGTACACACCTACGGGCTACCCCAGCGAACTGCTGGCCCTGGGCGAAAACCAGCCGGGCGTAAGGCTTCGGGCTACCGTCAGCGAATTTGGCCCCGTGCTGCTCAGCAAAATTTTAGGACTCAACGATACACAGGCCGGACTGGTGGCCATGCTGTTTAAATACAGCGATGACCAGCAACTGCCTTTGCTCGATTTGAAAGATTTTAAAAAGCTCCTTCAATACGCCGCCGAAGAAGGCAAGGCCGAACTGGAAAAAGAATATGGCAAAATTTCTACCACCAGCACCGGTACCATTTTGCGCAAAGTGATTGAACTGGAACAGCAGGGTGCTACCCATTTTTTTGGTGAAAGAAGTTTTGAAGTAGAAGACCTGATGCGCATAAGCGATGATGGCCGTGGCGTGGTAAATATTTTGCGGGTGATGGACCTGCAAGACAAGCCCAAACTCTTCAGCACCTTTATGCTGCAAATGCTGGCCGAACTCTATGCCAGCTGCCCTGAAGAAGGCGACCTCGATAAGCCCAAACTCATTTTGTTTATTGACGAAGCGCACCTCATTTTTCAGGAAGCCAGCGATGCCTTGCTGCAGCAAATTGAAACCATCATCAAGCTCATTCGCTCCAAAGGCATCGGCATTTTCTTTTGTACCCAAAACCCCATGGATGTACCCGCCAGCATACTTGGTCAGCTGGGTATGAAAGTGCAACATGCCCTTCGTGCTTTTACCGCCAACGACCGCAAAACCATTAAGCAAACAGCAGAGAACTATCCCCTCAGCGATTTTTACCAAACCGATGAACTGCTCACACAAGTAGGTATTGGTGAAGCACTAATTACACTGTTGAATGAAAAAGGCATTCCCACACCACTGGTGCATGTAATGCTCAATCCGCCCCGCAGCCGCATGGATGTGATTACCGAAGCTGAAGTAAATGCATTGGTGGCCAACAGCAAGCTGGTGAAGAAATACAACCAGGAAGTAGATAGCCACAGCGCCTACGAAATACTCACTGCCAAACTGCAAGAAGCAGCGGAGAAAACACAGGCTGAGGCTGAGGTAAAGGAAGAGAAAAAAACAGCCAAAGAAGAACCTGGCATGATAGAACAGGTACTGGATAATACCATTGTAAAAAGTGCCATGCGTACTGCCGCCAACACCATTACCCGCAGCCTGCTGGGCGCCCTGGGTCTCGGTGGCAGAAGCAAAAAGAAGAGCTGGTTTTAATGACAACGTAAAACGTATTTGTGTACAACAAACAATCCTTTTTCATGAAAAACTACTGGCTCCTATTTTGTATCGCCATCATGGCTGCAGCCTGCAATAACAGCGGCAACCATCAGCCCGCTACAACAGCTTATTTTGCCCGTACCGACAGCGGCCTGCAAACAGGTGGTGTCAAAATGATTCCCATTGAAACACCCAAGGGAACCTTCCATGTATGGACCAAACGCATTGGCAACAATCCCCGCATGAAACTGTTCTTGCTGCACGGCGGCCCCGGTGGCACCCACGAAGCCTTTGAATGCTTTGAAAGTTTTATGCCGGCCGAAGGCATCGAGATAATTGAGTACGACCAACTCGATAGTTACTACAGCGATCAACCCAACGACAGCAGCCTGTGGACCACCGAACGGTTTGTAGAAGAAGTGGAACAGGTGCGTAAAGCACTGGGTGCTGACAGTAGTAATTTTTATGTGCTCGGCCATAGCTGGGGCGGCATTCTGGCCATGGAGTATGCGCTGAAATATCAGCAACACATTAAGGGGCTCATCATTAGCAATATGATGAGTGATGTGCCTGCATATGGTAAATATGCACAGGAAGTGCTGGCCAAACAAATGGATCCCAAAGTGCTCGATACCATTCGTGGTTTGGAAGCCAAAGGCGATTACAGCAACCCCAAATACATGGAGTTGCTTGGACCTAATTTTTACGACAAACATGTGTGCCGCGTAGTGCCCAATCCGGAGCCAATTTACCGTGCATTCAAGCACCTCAACCCCAATATTTATGTGTGCATGCAAGGCCCCAGTGAGTTTGGCGTGGCCGGCCGCTTGATCAACTGGAACCGCAGCCAGGATTTACCCAAGATAACGGTGCCTACATTGGTGATTGGCGCCACCCACGACACTATGGATCCCGACCACATGCAATGGATGGCCACTCAAGTAAAAAATGGCCGCAGCCTCATTTGCCCCAAAGGCAGCCACTGCGCCATGTGGGACGATCAGGATACGTATTTCACCGGCCTCATTCGTTTTATGAAAGATGTGGATGCCGGCAAGCCAATCAAAGAATAGAAGCAGTACCAGTCCGCTAACACATCGAATTTTTTTATTTTCTACTGCCCTGTAACCAACAGGGCAGTAGCATTTGTAGCTATTACTAAAACCAGTCATTGCCGCCTTGTTGCACCAGAATCAACAATCTCAAAAAAACTCCCCTTTTCCTGCTGCCTATCGGTGCTATTATCGTCAAATGCGGTAGTTTACCGTTTTTCCGTTTTTAACCTCCATTTCAAATAAACTAAAGCACTATGAGAAAAATGAAGCTTTGGTTGGCAGGCCTTGTGCTATTGATGGCACAGGCGAAGGCCCAACCTACCTTCCCGGTAAATGGTGTGAGCACTCCGGGTTCGGGCGCCTATGCGTTTACCAACGCCACCATTGTAAAAGATGCCAAAACCACCATTCCCAATGCCAGCATGGTCATCCGCGATGGCAAAATTGTGGCCATTGGTGCAGGCATCAGCATTCCAAAAGATGCCGTGGTGATTGATTGTAAGGACAAGTTCATCTATCCTTCTTTCATTGATTTGCAAAGTGATTATGGCATGCCTGCTCGCCCCCAAGGCCGCGGCGGATTCGACTTTCGTGCCCCGGCACAGCTCGAAACCAATGTAAAAGGTGCCTTCGGCTGGAACCAGGCCCTCAAAGCAGATGTAGATGCCGCCAGCCTGTTTGTACCCGATGATGCCAAGGCCAAAAGCCTGCGGGATGCCGGCTTTGGTACAGTGCTTACACATCAACCCGATGGTATTGCCCGTGGTACCGGTGCCGTGGTTACACTCGCCAGCGTACGTGCCAATCAGGTGCTGGTAAAAGAGAAAGCCGCTGCGCTGTATTCTTTCAGCAAAGGCAGCAGCACTCAGAGCTACCCCGGTAGTTTGATGGGTACCATTTCGCTGCTGCGCCAAACTTATCTGGATGCGCAGTGGTACAAAAGCAACCCCAAAGCAGAAGGCGTGAACCTGACGCTGAAAGCATGGAACGACCAGCAAAACTTACCACAGGTATTCGACCCCAGCCAGGGCGGCGACTTGTGGAATGTAATGCGGGCCGACCGCATTGGCGATGAGTTTGGTGTACAGTACATCATCAAAGCCAGTGGCAAAGAATACCAGCGCATCAGCGATGTGGCTGCTACCAAAGCGCCGCTCATTGTAAGCCTCAACTACCCTGCTGCGCAGGATGTTGAAGACCCCAATGCGGCCCGCTACGTAAGCCTGGCCGATATGAAGCATTGGGAGCTGGCACCCACCAACCCTGCGGCTATTGAAAAAGCAGGCATTCCTTTCGTACTCACCATGAGTGATGTTCGTGACGGACGCACATTTATGAGCAACCTGCGCAAAGCCATGGAATATGGCCTCAGCGAAACAGCTGCCATGGAAGCGCTGACCAAAACACCCGCATCACTATTGGGTATCTATGATAAAGTAGGCAGCCTCGATGCAGGCAAGCTGGCCAACTTTGTGATTACCAACGGTCCCATCTTTAGCGAAAAAACGACCATCCACCACAACTGGGTGCAGGGCAATGCCTATGTGGTAAAAGACGACAACTGGCACAATACCAATGGTAGCTATGCTTTGACTGTAAATGGCCCATCAGGTGCTCAGCAATTTACCCTCGATGTAAAAAGCAGCAGCAGTGCAGAAGTGTCTGCAAAAGACACATTGACCACGCAGTTTTCTTTTGATGGCAAAATGGTGAAAATTGGTTTTGCGCCCCGTACCCGCCGTGCAGGCATGGGTGGCGGTCGCCCCGGCATGATGATGGGCGGCGGCGCTGCAGCAGCATTGCCCGCCAGCGCCATTCGCCTGAGTGGTGTAAGCAATGGCGATGTATGGCAGGGCACCGGCCTCGACAGTAACGGAAACGCATTGACATGGACCGCAGTTCGTACCAAAACCACCGAAGTAAAAGCAGATAGCGTAGCCAGGAAAGCCGCACCACAAGTGGGTAGCCTCATGTATCCGTTTGTTGGTTTTGGCGCTACCGAAATGCCGAAGCAAGAAACCATCCTCATTAAAAACGCTACCGTTTGGACCAGCGAAAAAGAAGGTGTACTGACAGCAACAGACGTGCTGGTGAAGAATGGTAAAATTGCTGCCGTAGGTAAAAACCTGAGCGATGCATCGGCCCGTATAATTGATGGTACCGGCAAGCACCTGAGTGCTGGTATGATTGATGAGCACAGCCACATTGCGGTGAGCAGCATCAACGAAGGTGGACAGAGTGTAACTTCTGAAGTACGCATCAAAGACAACCTCGATCCGGATGACATCAACATTTACCGCCAGCTGAGTGGTGGTGTTACTACTTCGCATTTGCTGCATGGTAGTGCCAACACCATTGGCGGTCAAACCCAGCTCATCAAGTTGCGCTGGGGCACTAACGATCAGGGATTGATGTTCCAAAACTGGGATCCGTTTATCAAGTTTGCCTTGGGCGAAAACGTAAAGCGTACTACCGCAACCAACGGCAATACTCGCTTCCCCGATACCCGTATGGGCGTAGAGCAAGTGTTGATTGATGCCTTTACCCGTGCCAAAGATTATGAGGCACAACTGAAGGCTGCCGAAGAAAACAACAAGAAGAAGGGCGCTACACCAATGGTGGTGCGTCGCGACCTCGAGTTGGATGCCTTGGTAGAAATCATGAACCAGAAGCGTTTCATTACCTGCCACAGTTATGTGGCCAGTGAAATTGTAAGTACCATGCGTGTTGCCGAGCAGTTTGGTTTTAAAATCAACACCTTCACCCATATTTTGGAGGGCTACAAAGTAGCTGATAAAATGAAGGCACATGGCGCCAACGCATCCACCTTCAGCGATTGGTGGGCATACAAATTGGAAGTACAGGATGCTATTCCTTACAATGCCTATATCATGAACAAAGTAGGTGTGAATGTAGCCATCAACAGTGATGATGCTGAAATGGCCCGTCGCCTCAACCAGGAAGCTGCGAAAGCGGTAAAGTATGGCGGCATGTCTGAGGAAGAAGCACTGCGCATGGTCACCATCAACCCTGCTAAGATGCTGCATGTGGATGACCGTGTAGGTTCTATCAAAGTAGGCAAAGATGCCGACCTCGTATTGTGGAGCGATAACCCACTGAGTATTTATGCAAAGTCACTGTACACCATTGTTGATGGCACTGTGTTTTTCGACCGTGCCAAAGACCTGCAGGTACAACAGCAAGTGAAGGAAGAACGGACCCGCCTCATCAAAAAAATGATGGGTGAAAAAGGTGCCGGTCGTCCTGTAGTTCCCGCACAGCCTTCGTACAAGTTTGTACATACCTGCGGCGACCACAGCCACAAAATGGGCCTGCTGGAATTTGATGAGCATGAATTGGAAGAAATAAAGTGAGGGTATTGAACCACAAGGACACTATGAAGGCACTAAGAGCTCCAGATAAATTATTCTTTGTGTCAGTTGTGTAGCCTTTGTGTCCTGGTGGTTAATAGCAGCGCTTAAAAATGATCAACACATCATTTAAAAAAACTAGAATGAAAAAAATACTTTTTAGCCTCGCAGTATTGGCATCGTTCAGCGGCTTTGCGCAGGACAATGTGTACCCTGCTCCTGCGGCCAAGGGCGTGGTGCTGCTGAAGGGCGGTACCGTTCACGTGGGCAATGGCCAGGTGATAGAAAATGCCACGGTAAAAATCAACAATGGTAAAATTGAGCAGGTAGGGCAAAACATCAATGCTACCGGCGATGCCAAAGTGATAGATGTAACTGGCAAACACATTTACCCCGGTCTTATATTACCTGCTACCCAACTGGGCTTGCAAGAAATTGGCAGCGGTGTACGGGGCAGCAACGACTTTTTTGAAATTGGCGATAACAACGCCTCAGTACGTGCTATTGCTGCATACAACGCCGATAGCAAAGTAACCAACACCTTGCGCAGCAACGGCATTTTGCTGGCCAACGTTGTACCACAAGGTCAGGTGGTGGGTGGCATTTCTTCTGTAGTGCAGCTGGATGCCTGGAACTATGAAGATGCTGCTTACGCCATCGACAATGGCATGCAGTTTTACATGCCCAGCTTGCTGGCCCGCCCCGGTGGTGGCCGCTTTGCTGCCTTCTTTGCGCAAATGGGTGGTGCCCCAACCGACCCGGTAAAACAAGCACTGGAAACCATCGAAAAAGTGAAGCAGTTTTTCCGCGATGCCAAAGCATGGAATGCCGAACCGGTGCATGCAGAAAAAAATCTGAAATACGAGGCCGTGAAGCCTTTGTTTGAGAAAAAACAAAAGCTGTATGTGCATGCCAGTCAGGTAAACCAAATGCTGGTAGCCATTGATTTTGTAAAAGAGTTTGGCTTTGATGTAGTGCTGGTGGGTGCCAGCGAAGCGTACCGCATTGCCGATCTGCTGAAGCAAAACAACATTAGCGTTATTCTGAGCCAAATGCACAACTTGCCTACTAGCGATGATGATGCTGTAGATCAGCCCTATGCTGCGCCAGCGGTGTTGCAAAAAGCGGGTGTACTGTTTTGCATCAACGACGATGACCCGCAAAACCGCGGCCGCAACCTGCCCTTCAATGCGGGTACTGCTGCCGCCTATGGCATGAGCAAAGAGGAAGCACTGACTGCCATTACTCTCAATGCGGCCAAAGTGTTGGGTATTGAAAACCGAACCGGTTCAATCGAAGCAGGCAAAGACGCCAACATTGTGGTAAGCGATGGCGACATTTTGGATATGCGCAGCAGCAAAATTTCGCTGGCATTTATTCAGGGTCGTCAGCTGCTGCTCGATGATAAGCACAAGCAATTGTTTGAACGCTACAAATACAAATACGGCATTAAATAACGGTTGGTTATTTATGTTTACAAAAGAGGACTCCATTCGGGGTCCTCTTTTATTTTATAGCTGGATGAAGTTGCTCCTACGGAACAAAAGACATTCGCCTTTACCAAACACTCAACTTGTGAACTTATGCTCCCCATTAGCTTTCGGGACGAGAACTTGTGAACCCGTGAACGCTGGAACTTGTGAACTCCCAACTTTTCAACTTACAATCCTGCCAACCTTCCAACTTTTCCATCACTTCGTTAAAGAACTGCAAACAGTTTTCTGCTTTTCTCATTCTGGCCTGATTTTTTTAAGGATGCTTGTAAACACAAGTATGAACGTAAAACAATTGTTAGTAGCTGCAGCATTAGTAGGATTGGCTCACACCGCCGGCGCCCAGGCCACCGGAAGCACGTACAAAACCGCTTTGGGTTTCAAATTTTCACCCACAGCTGTTACAGTAAAACACTTTGTAAAAAGCAATGCTGCCATTGAAGGCCTGGCCTATTTCTGGCGGGATGGCTTCCGGGCCACCGGCCTGTACGAATGGCACGATGATATTAAAGGTGCCCGGGGCCTGCAGTGGTACGTAGGTGGTGGTGCCCACATCGACTTGTGGGATGATGAATACCGCAACCGCTTCCGTCCGAGTGGCCGTGCTGCTGCCGGTTTGGATGGTGTGATTGGCCTCGACTACAAATTCAACGGTGCCCCCATCAACCTCAGCCTCGACTGGCAACCGTCAGTTACGTTTATAGGTGCCAACTACAACAGCATAGACTGGTTGGGCGTAGCCGTACGCTTTACATTTTAATAAGGGTGAATAGGGTATAGAAAAAGGGCCTGCAACTTTCTAGCTGCAGGCCCGCTTGTTTATTATATATCCTTCATTTTTTCTTTGACATCTTCCCCGTTTTACGGCAAACTTTCCCAACTTCGACGGATTCTGCTCCACGAAGCTTCTTATTAATAATCAAAACGGTATACGGATGAAAAAACTGTTATGGGCTTGCCTGTTGCTCCTGTTGGTACAGGCTTCACAGGCCCAACTGGTCAACCTCGCTACGGATTTTAAAAACCTGAAAGCCCGCAACATTGGGCCGGCCGGTATGAGTGGCCGTGTTACTGCCATTGATGCAGTACACAGCAACCCCGACATTATTTACATTGGCGCAGCCAGTGGCGGTGTTTGGAAAACCACCAACGGTGGTGCCAGCTGGACGCCCATTTTTGATGATCAGCCAACACAAAACATTGGTGCCATAGCCATTCAGCAAAGCAACCCGAATGTCATTTGGGTAGGAACCGGCGAAGGCAACCCCCGCAACAGTGTAAGCCTGGGCGAAGGCATGTATAAAAGCATCGATGGTGGTAAAAGCTGGAAGCTCATGGGCCTGCAAAAAACCATGAACATTCACCGCATTCTCATCGACCCAACCGATCCCAATACGGTGTATGCCGGTGCCATTGGCAATCCTTTTGCTGCACACCCCGAACGTGGCGTGTACAAAACCACCGACGGCGGCGATACCTGGAAACTCATTTTGCATACCAACGACAGCACCGGCGTAGCCGATATGGTGATGGACCCCAGCAACCCCAACAAACTGCTGGTGTGTATGTGGCAACACAACCGTACCCCATGGAGCTTTTTTAGTGGTGGCAAAGGCAGCGGTTTTTACAGCACCTGGGATGGTGGTAAAAACTGGAAGAAACTCGGCAAAGCAGAAGGTTTGCCCGATACTACCGGCCGCATTGGTATCGCCATTGCCCCCAGCGATCCGGATGTGATTTACGCCATGGTAGAAGCTACCAAAAACGGTCTCTACCGCAGCGAAGATGGCGGCATGAAATGGACACTGGTAAACAGCGATCCACAATGGGTAACCAACCGTCCTTTTTATTTTCAAGACATCATGGTAGATCCACAAAACGAAAACCGTTTGTACAACATCTACCAGATGATTGCACAAAGTGATGATGGTGGTAAATCTTTTCGCATCATCATTCCTTACGATGGCGTACACCCCGACCACCATGCCTGGTGGATTCATCCAAAAGATCCTTCTTTCATCATCAACGGCAACGATGGTGGCATTGCCATCAGTCGCGACCGTGGCCGCAGCTGGCAGTTTGATGAAAAATTGCCCCTCGGTCAGTTTTACCACATCAATGTAGACAATGAAATACCGTACAACGTAATGGGTGGCCTGCAGGATAACGGTAGCTGGCATGGACCTGCGTATGTGTGGGCAGATGGTGGCATCCGCAACAGCTACTGGAAAAGTGTTGGTGGTGGTGATGGATTTGATGTAGCCCCCGACCCGAGCGACAGCAAGTGGGTATACAGCATGAGCCAAGGTGGCAATCTTGGCAGAATGAACATCCAAACCGGCGAACGCTGGAGCATTCGTCCACCGATGCCCGATCCTAACACCCGCATTCGTTTCAACTGGAATGCAGCGCTGGCACAAGATCCTTTTGACGCCAACACCATTTACTACGGAAGCCAATTTGTGCACAAGAGCACCAACAAAGGTGCCCAGTGGACCATCATCAGCGGCGACCTCACCACCAACGATCCGGCCAAGCAAAAGCAGGATGAAAATGGTGGCCTCACCATCGATATTACCAATGCCGAAAACCATTGCACCATCGTGGCTATTGAGCCTTCTAAAAAAGAAAAAGATGTGCTGTGGGTAGGTACCGATGATGGACAACTGCAACTAACCCGTGATGGCGGCAAAACTTGGACCAACCTTACTGCCAACATCAAAGGCTTACCTAAAGGCGCATGGATTCCGCAGATACGCACCAGCCGCTACAATGCCGGCGAAGTATTTGTAATAGCCAACGATTATCGTCGTGGCGATATGGGCACT
Source organism: Phnomibacter sp. (assembly GCF_036803085.1). NCBI lineage: Bacteria > Pseudomonadati > Bacteroidota > Chitinophagia > Chitinophagales > Chitinophagaceae > Phnomibacter > Phnomibacter sp. The sequence continues at coordinate 385,879 of NZ_DAIRUZ010000002.1, forward strand.
TATATTTTCCGCAGCACCGACTACGGCAAAACCTGGGTGAACATGATGGCGGGTAAAAACAATGTGAAAGGCTATGCATTGTGTGTGTTGCAAGATCCTGTGCAACCCAACCTGTTGTTTGCCGGTACAGAAAATGGCCTCTGGGTAAGCTTTGATAACGGAAACAGCTTTCAGCAGTTTACCAACAACTACCCTTCTGTAAGCACTTACGATTTAGCCATTCAGGAAAGAGAAGCCGATTTGGTGATTGCTACTTTCGGTCGTGCCTTGTACATCTTGGATGACATTCGTCCGCTGCGGGCTATTGCTGCTAACAAAGGCATGCTGGCCGATAAAAAGTTGAGCACTTACGAAAGCCCCATTGCGTATCAGGCATTTGAAACCGGCCCTCCCGGCATTGAATACAGCACTTATGGTTTGTATGCTGCCGACAACCGTGGTAGCGATGCCAGCATCAATTTCTTTGTGAAAAATGACAAAGCAAAACCTTCAAAAGGCAACGACTCTGTAACGGTGAAAATTTACAACGCTGCCAACGAAGCCATCCGTACGTACAAAGCCAAAGCTGATACTGGTTTCAACCGCATTACCTGGAACTTTACTACCAAAGGCATTCGCCAGCCCGGTAGCCCCAAACCTCGCAGAGGTGCTGCCGAACCCGGTGGTGGTATGCGGGCCGCTCCCGGCATGTACAAAGCCGTAGTAAGCATGGGCGATGTAGCCGATAGCAGCATGCTGAATGTGCAGTACGACCCACGAGTGAAGTTTGATGAAGCCGTATATAACGCACAGAAAGTTATGCTACAGCGTTTGTGGCAAACTTCAGAACGTTTGACTGCCGCTATGGACCGACTCACAGAAATGGAAGACATCACCAGAAAGCTGGATGGACAACTGCGGGATGTAGAAGGCAAGCAAGCCGACAGCCTCCGCAAAACCAACAAGGCCATGCAAGATTCTATCAAAGCCATTCGTGAGTTTATAAATGGCAAGCGACAGGAAAAGCAAGGCTATGGCACTGCATACCAGCTTACTGTAATGACCAAGCTTCGCGAACCACAGATGCTCATCATGGGTAAGCGAACCCTTCCCGGTGCACAAGAAGAAAAGGCATTGGAAGTGGCTGCTGCAATGGTGCAGCAAGCGGTAGACAAAGTGAATGCGTTGAGCAACGGTGCCTGGAAAAACTATCGCCAGCTGGCAGAAAGTACGCCCATCAAACTGTTCAACGATTTGAATGATTTGAAATAATCATACGTAAACCCGTATAGAAAAAAGTGTCGCCATGGTGCGGCACTTTTTTTATGCCCTGTTTTTTGCATTCGCCTGCATTCAACAGAAACGTAAAAACACTAAACAGCTTTCTTCTCTTTTACCCAAAAGCATAGACGGTGTAGAATAGCGTACGGCAAAGCATTGGATGTTGTCTGTAATTGCAAATTCCGGCGCAAAAGGCAGGTGAGCACTGTATTTTTGCGCAGCCGTTAAAAAGGCAATAGCAACCATGGAACAGGTAAAAATGAGTGCACTGGCCGAAAGTATGCAGGGCAGTGAAATTGTGAAGTTGGGCAACATGATTCGGGAACGCATTCGCCTGGGCGATACCATTTACAACTTTACCATCGGCGATTTTGACCCACAGGTGTTTCCTATTCCGCAGGGTTTAGAAGATGCCATTATTGAGGCGTATAAAAATCGTTTTACCAGTTACCCATTGGCTGATGGCGAACTCGATTTGAGAGAAGCGGTTTGTGCTTTTTACAAACGTTCACTCGGCCTCGATTACGGCAGCAACGAAATTCAAATTGCATCCGGTGGTCGTCCGCTCATTTATACCATTTTTAAAACATTGGTAGATGCCGGCGACAAGGTGATTTATGCTGTGCCCAGCTGGAACAACAATCACTACACCAATCTGACCAATGCAGAGCATTGCCTGATAGATGCTACTGTTGAAAACCACTTTATGCCAACAGCGGAGCAGGTAGCGCCACACATTCCCGGTGCTGCATTGTTGTGCTTGTGTACGCCACAAAACCCAACCGGTACCACATTGGTAAAATCGGAGTTGGAAAAAATATGTGAACTCGTATTGGCGGAAAACGCTAAACGTGGCCCCGGCGAAAAGAAACTGTATGTGCTGTTCGACCAAATGTATTGGACACTCACCTATGGCGATACGCAGCATTACAACCCGGTAAGCCTGGTACCTGCCATGAAAGACTACACCATATTTGTAGATGGCATCAGCAAATGCTTTGCCGCTACCGGTGTACGGGTGGGTTGGTCGTTTGGCCCTGGCCAAGTGATTGCAAAAATGAAAGCCATCCTCAGCCACCTCGGCGCATGGGCACCCATGGCAGAGCAAAAAGCAACTGCCAAGTTTTTGCATCAGGAAGCGGCTATTGATGCCTACCTGACTTCATTTAAAGCGGATTTGCATTATCGTTTGGAATATATCTATCAGGGATTGATGCAATTGAAAGCAAAAGGCTTTGCAGTAGATGCAGTAGCACCTCAGGCAGCCTTGTACCTCACCATTCGTTTTGCATTGGTGGGCAAAAAAACTACCGATGGAAAGCTGCTCGACAACCAGGCTGCCGTAACGCAATACCTGCTGGAAGAAGCGGGATTGGCCATCGTTCCGTTTTATGCATTTGGTGCCGATAACAGCAGTAGCTGGTACCGCCTGAGTGTGGGCACCTGCCGTAAAGAAGACCTGGCACCCATGTTTGAAAAACTGGAAGCCGCACTGGCCAAATTGCAGTAACACAAACCATCCTCAATACTTAAATTGCCGCATGAAGACATGGATTTCATGCGGCTTTTTATTGCTCTGCAGCAGCATCGCATTGGCACAATCTGCGGCTGTTATTACAGGCAAGCTGCCGCAACTCTCGTACAGCAATGGTGCCGACAGATTGGGCAGTGCCAAAGCCGGCTATATTGATACTGGCATTGTGGTGAATGTGATAGACAGTGTTCAGGGCAATTACACCTTGCAATTGTCGAAGCACAGAACCGCCTACCTCGCCAAAGAGTTTGTACGTTTTACAACAGATAGTTTACCTGCACAGCCAGCTACCACCGAATCGTGGCATGTGCGGGGTGGCGATATGTACGATACCGTAAGTGTCAGCCTGAGCCGTAAAGTGCCCTACACCTCGTGGATGGAAACCGAACCCACAGCTATTTATGTAGAACTCTACGGAGCACAATCCAATACGAATTGGATTACTCAACTGCAAACAGCCAAAGGCATTGCCTCGGTAAGCTGGAAGCAAACAGACAACGATGTGGTACAGGCTTGTATTCGTTTGAAGCAAGCCCAACACCTGGGCTACCGCATCAGCTACAGCGGCAAGCGGTTGCAGCTCATCATCAAACGCAAGCCGGCACATCCGCATTTGCATGATATGGTAGTAGCCATTGATGCCGGACATGGTGGCAGCAACACCGGCGCCAGCGGTATTGCCACTAAAATTTTGGAGAAAGATTACACTATTCGTTTTGCCAAAGAACTGCAACAATTGCTGCAAAAGAAAGGCATACAAACCATCATGATTCGGGATAAAGACACGACCATTGACAACAAAGACCGCCTTTTGTACCTGCAACCGTTGCAACCCGATGTACTCATTAGTTTTCACCTCAATAGCAGCAGCCGCACTACCGTGAGAGGTGTGAGCACTTACTACAAGCATCCCGCTTTTCAACCGCTAACGCAACACATACTCAGCCAGCTATTGGAGATAGATAACCTGCCGGAGTTTGGCAATATTGGCAGTTTCAATTTTCAACTGGTGCAGCCTACAGATTATCCGAGCTGTTTGGTAGAAGTGGCATTTCTGAGCAATGAGCAAGATGAGCAACTCATCCGCAGCAGCCGCTTTCAGCACAGCATCGCACAAAAAGTGTATGAAGGATTATTGCATTGGGTGAAGGCATTAAAGTAATTGAGTTTATCTATACAGGAGAAATGAAAGTGATTTCCACAATAAATAAACGATGTAATCGCATCTGCAATTGAGCTGATTGCAGCTACTATAAGATTATGATTTTCTTTTTTATTTATGCTTATTGGGTTTTTCCAGTATTCTTATTATGTTTGAAGAGATAAGGCCGGACAAATTTTACAAAATGAAAAAAATCATTAACTGTGTAATTATGGCTTCAATTGTCTTTACGGCAAAAGCTTCTACCCCCCCCCATTTCTAAAACCATCTAAAGCTGTGAGTAGCATTACTGCAATCATACAGCAGCAAGAACACCAAAGCACGACAGTAGTATGGGAAGACTGTTGTCAATTCGCAATTGCTACTGCCAGTGGCTTTGTTGATGGCTGTGATGGCAACTCTTATCCAATTTCTGTTAGCGCATCAGGCTATATGTGTGCCCCAACCTGCACTCAAGCCTATTCTTTAGCTTATCAACAGGCTACAGCTGCTGCTATTAACTTGTTCAAAGCTGAGGTGATAAATCCGACCCAAACACCTCCCTGTTCTGAAATCAATTAGTCTATACACAATGTAAGAATGCTCTGACTCAAGAGCATTTCTTCAGTATCAATTATTCACACCTGCCGGCCTTATCTTTTTTTATTATGAAAAAAACTACCAAGTACACCACAATATCGTTGACACTCTTTATCGTATTCATGCAGCACATTCATGCTCAGTACGCCCAATGTGTGATTTATAAAGTAAATCAAACCTTGCATGTACAGGTGCCAAACAGTAGTCAAAAGCGTGCTGTAGAGTTAGCTTTTACCGGTTATTTATTTGCAGACAGCAATCAATCGCTGTACTATCAAGAGCCATTATTTCTGCAAGAATACCCCAAAGGCTATATCATGCTCACTCAAGAAACAGGTGGTGTCTTTTCTCATACGGTTCCCAGTGCTCCAAGGCAATTGCTCACCTATTTTCGGCTAGACTCTGCCATTAAAAGATCAAGAACTGACTTTATGGATATGGGTATGAATCTTTTCTATCGTTTTGAGCGGGGCTACCAACAATGGGAAATGACAAATGAAACAAAACAAATCGGAAATCTGAAATCCCAAAAATCTATCCTCAAAAACACCAAAGGTGATACCATATTTGAAGTATGGTTTTGTGCCGACATTCCTATGGCATTTGGTCCATGGGGTATAATAGATTTACCAGGCCTTGTACTTGAAGCCACACATCTTCCATCCAATATGCGATTCAGCATAGACACATTCAATCTAAAATGTGAAATACCACCGAACACGTTCTGGCCTCAAGAATTCAATGAGCCATTTACAGATAAGGGTATCATTAGAAAGCCGAGAACACAAGCCCCCTAAATTTCATTTTGTTTTCACCCGAAACTATTCATGCACACTCATCAGACACTTAGGTTCTCCCTGATGCAATTACTCAAAAGCAGATGCTTCATGTTATGTTGTACAATGCTGATGTGCTTTGTTGGCAATACACAACAAACTTCGAAGCAAATCAATATCCAAATTTCAGTATTCGATTCGGTGCAACAGCCAGTAACCGGCTTTTTTGTGAAAGCAAAAAACTTGCATTCACAACTCATTTTGTGGTATGCAAATGCTAGCACAAAAAATTATGTAAACGTACGTATCCCAATGACTACAGACAGCATTGAAATATCTGTATCGGCTGCTGGATTTGACACCTGGAATAAACACATATTGCTTTCACCAACTGATATCGCTTTCCATTGGCGCATAACGCTAATACGATCATCCCGTACTACACTTCCTGATGCACATGTGATAGCATCGCCCACTTGGAAACGTGGCGACACTACATTCTTCAGAGTATCAGCCTATACTGATCCAAGTGATCGAAAATTAAAAGACATTATCACCAAACTGCCAGGCTTCGAACTGAATGAAGATGGTAGACTGTTGTATAAAAGGAAGGCTGTTCAGCAAATCACGATTGACGGCGAAGAAATCTTTGCCGATAAATTACAGCTCATGCTCAATAGCTTTCCAGTGCACGTGCTTGAACAAATACAAGCGTTGGAAAATCAGACCAACAATCCATTGTTGAAAGGACTGCACAATGAGCAACAAGTTTTTGTGAATCTGGCCTTGAAAAAAGAAAAACTGAAAGCAGCTTTTGGCGATGGTGAAATTGGTATGGGTACGCAAGGTCGTTATACTATTAGCCCTGTATTGTTTGCACTTTACGGAAAACTCAAAGGCGGATTGATTGGCAACTACAACAGCCTAGGTGAAGGTTTTGATTGGAAGATGCAAGAGGAAATGAAACAACCGGTTCAACGTGCAGCTGAACCTTGGATGTTACAGCCTTCTACCCTTGCCGTTATCAACAATGTAGCAGCAAGAAGATACATCCGAAATGAGCTTTTTGACACAAGGCTTCAATTGAATTGGGCAGCAGGAAAGTTGATCAAACTAAAAACAGAAATCAATTTTGTTGCTGACAAGCAATCGCAAGAATCTTCGCTTGTGTCATCTTTATTGAATGCAAATACTTTTTTCGAAAGAACAGAGATTAATAAACTCATAAATAAACCGAGAGCGTTTTTAGTCAATCAGGAAATCATTGCCAAACCAGATTCACTGAGTCAGTGGGTGTGGCTCATTTCTGCATCAGGAAACTTTAGCAAAAACCAGCGTAGTTCAATGTACAACTATCCAATAGCAGCCAGCGATACTGCATTTCAAGATATGAACAATCGCTGGGGTTCGGCACAGTTACATCTACAGTTTACCAAACGCATTCATTCTACTAAAGCAAAAAGATGGTGGATCAGTACGAACACCCAACTCAATCAACAAACTGGTATTGGTGTTTCAAATGTTTATCAACAAATTTTTCAACTGCCCGCTAAGTACCATCAATTGGTGCAGCAAATGGATGTTTGGAGAGTGCATGCAAATACTGGCATGGAATGGTTGCACAAGCCTCGCAAACGCTTGTTTACCTATGGTATTCAGCTTCAGCATGAAGCCATCCATACTCAACCTTTTCGATATTTTACGCAGCCGACGCAGCCTATTGATAGTTTCATCAGCAATACAGGATCGTTTAAAGATCGCTTTGCCTACACCAATATTTCCATCTACACTTCAAGCAGCTTTTTGATGCAAGGATGGCCAATCACATTCAAAAGCAATATCGGAGTACAGTTGAATCAATCCAATTACCCGGTTAAAGCAAACCACATACAGCCGGCTTTACTTGCGGCATTGGAAAGTCGAAAACAAATTGGCAGAAACTGGACGGTAAACATCTCCATAAATGCCGAAGCATCACCATTGAAAGTACATCAGCAAATTCAATCAGTTTATCCCGTCAGTTTACAGGCGTTTAAATCGTATGCCAATACAAAGCTGCTACAAATTAGCAATGAACTACAGGCAGGTGTATCTTATGGCAAAGGGAACACTATGCACCAAGTGTATGGCATTATCAACAGACATTGGAATGGCAATGCCATTTCAAGCAGATATGTTCAGTTTGTACAAGTTGCTATTGACTCTTTCAACAGGGTTCCTATGGACGGGTTACATGTAGGCTATAATGTGAACCAAAACTATTTGCAGCATAATTTTCAATGGACAGCATCCATAGGTTCGTACCAAACAGCAAATCAATATAGCATTTTGGGTGAGATTCTAAGTGGCAAGCTTCAGTCTTTGTGGGGAAGTATCATCCTGATTAAAAGTTGGCAAAAAAAGTATTACGTTACTACGCAACTACAAGGATCTCATTTCTGGAATATTCCGCCTGCCAAGCTCCAAAAAGGCATTACACAAAAAGTTCTCAACATCAGCGCCAAACTTAAAAACAGCATGGTTTGGAATAAATGGTTGAAAAGTGAAATGGAAATGAATTGGTTGCTCAACAACATACGCAACCCCAATAGCAATAAGCTTTTGCTACTCGACTTTGCACTATTGTATACTCTACCGGAAAAGCCTTATAGCTTCAGCATAAAAGCCGAAAACCTGCTTAATGCAAAACGTCTGCAAACTGTATGGCAAAATCCTGATGCCCAAAGTTTTTTCAGCATTCCGCTTGTTCCACTCAATTTTATGTTGAGTGCCAGAATTGAACTCTAGCAATTATTACCTCTAATTACAATCGAATAACGTTTTACTATTTACGCTCTCCCCGCAGCTATTTGCTCCAGTGCATACAACAGCTTGTCGAGGTCTTGGGTGCGGGTGTACACATGTGGCGTTACCCTTACGCAATGAATGTTTTCCCAGTTAATGCCTACCGCATGAATCTTGAACTTGTTGAATAGTTTACTATCCAGTTCTTCAGGCTTCAGGCCATCAATACTTACACCGGCAATGGCGCAGGAGTAAGGCCCTTTTAATGAAGTGTGCAGTTTGACCTTGGGTATTTGTGCAGCTTTTTCGGCCCAATAGTTTTTGAGGTAACGAATGCGGTCTTCCTTCCGCTGACTGCCAATGGCTTCCTGAAAATTGATGGCTTCACCAATGGCCTGCTCTATGCAAAAGCTACGGGTACCCAGTGTTTCAAACTTGCGGATATCATCACTCTGCGGCTTATCGTTGCACAACAACGGCCATATTTTTCCAATCTTTTCTTTTTTTATCCAGAGCAAGCCGTTGCCAATGGGAGCACTCAAAAACTTGTGTAGTGATGTGCCATAATAATCGCCACTCAAATCGGGTATCTTGAAATTGAGCAAGCCAAAACTGTGTGCTCCGTCGATGATGACTTCGGCACCACGGCTGTGTGCCATGTCGGCTATTTTTTTCACCGGCAATATTTGCCCTACCCAGTTGACGATGTGGGTGATGTGCACCACTTTGGTTTTGGGCGTCATGGCTTCCGCAAATTTTTGAACGATGATTTCATCACTTTCAATGGGAAAGTCGAAAGAGATTTGCTTGTACACAATACCATCCCGCATTTGGCGCTGCCGCCAGGCTTGTATCATGTTCGGATAGTCCTGCAAGGTGCCAATGACTTCATCGCCTTTCTGCAATGGCAATCCAAAAATCACAGTGTTCAACGACTCCGTTGTATTGCGGTTGATGGCAATTTCTTCGGTGCTGCAACCTGCCAGTTGCGCCAGCTTGTAGCGTAGCGGTTCGCGGTTCATGTCTATTATCCGCCACATGTAGTAGCTCGGTGCCTGATTGGCCAAATCGTTGTAGCGATGCAGCGCTTCCTGCACCACTTTAGGTGCCGGGCTTACGCCACCATTATTCAAGTTAATGAGGTTTGGGTTGACGGTATATGCTTGCTGAAAAAAGGTCCAGAAGGCTTCATTGCGGGCATCCGACTCTGGGTTGTCGGCATCGAGCAATTTGTAGGCATCTTCCAAATGAGCGGCGTGCAATTCTTGCAGCAGTGTATTGGCGGTAAATGCCGAAGTGCCCAATACGGCCAGCTTCTGCATAAATGTACGTCGGTTAGACATATTATAAGGGGGGGGGATAGTTTATACTAAAAGTACAGGATTCATCATTTGCCCCCATAAAAAAACAGCCGACACCGTAGTGCCGACTGTTGTATAATTTGTTTGAATAACTGTGTACAACCGAAATGACAAAGCTGTTTACTGCAAACCTTTCTAACGAATTCGTTACAGCTTTTCATACAGAGCACGAAGCCTGCTGCGGGTCATTTGTGCTTCCCAATTTTTGCCGAGGGCATTTTCCCACAGTGGTTTCATACCCAGACTTACATCTATCATTTTATCAAACTGCTCGTCGGTGAGGTTGGCGCAAATGCCCTTGGGTATTTCGTAACCATCTTTAGCCACCATGCGTTTGAACTCTGCTACACCTGCAGGATAGAACTCTTCCAACTGATCGAACACAATGCAGTTGCCAATGCCGTGCTTGGTACCCAGCAAATAGCTGAGGCCATAGCTCACAGCATGGGCCACACCTACCTGACTGTAAGCAATGCTCATACCACCGGCGTAGCTGGCCATCATCAGTTTGTCGTCGCAGTCATCGGTCCACGCTGGTTCTTCCAAAAACACTTCGCGGCAAAGCTGCAACGCCTTTTCACCATAGCTTTTGCTAAACTCATTCAGGTAGGTGCCTTCCAAACTTTCGATGCAATGGATGTAACAATCCATGCCGGTATAAAAGCGTTGGTTTTTCGGGGCATCTTTCGTGAGTTCGGGGTCGAGCACTATTTGATCGAATGGGGTAAAATCGCTGTTCATGCCCAGCTTACGGGTGGGGCCCGTGAGCACGGTAGTACGGCTTACTTCGGCACCGGTACCACTCAGGGTAGGAATGCCCACTTTGTACACGCCGGGGTGCTTCACCAAATCCCAACCCTGATAATCGGCACTGCTGCCGGGGTTGCCCATCATCAGGCTTACGGCTTTGGCCAAATCCATGGTACTGCCGCCACCAATACCAATTACACCACTTACGGTGCCATAGGCTTCTTTGAGTTCGCTGGCTATGCGGTCTACCTGCGTGGTTTTGGGTTCGTACGTTACATCGGCATACAGCAACACATCGTTGCCCCGCAGCGGAATGCGGGTCTCCAACGGCTTGCCCTGAAAATAATGATCAAGTAAAAACACCATGGGGGCACCGGCTTTGCGGTGAGGTGCAATTATTTCATCCAACTGATTGAAGCTGCCACGGCCATACACCACGTAGCCCACCATTTTAAAGTTTCTGAATTGCATATTGCTCGGTTAAAGATTGGCGAAGATAGCCATTCTACAGAGCCAGCATTCACGAAGACGGGCAGCATGCCCACAACAAAACGGCACAAAAAAGCGGACCCTCGCAGGTCCGCTCTACTCACTCCTCACACTCTTACGCCACACACCCTATTAGGAAAAAGTTTAAGGGTCATACTTTTTTTGATGGCTTCGGAAAAAATATAAACAGGTCGCTACGGCAATACATACTTTTTACAAAGCATGCCTGCTGTTATGGCTTTTCAGCGGTAACTACACAGCCGCAGCGAACACTGTTTTTCTACACCCACCACTATCTTTTTATCTTTTACAGCAGATCATTTTTGTATATGCAAATATCGCCTGCTGCCAAGCGACTGCTCTGTGCTATATGTCACAATAGCCCGGCGTTAACGGAGTTTTGTCAGAATAAAATCTAAAAGAAAACAATGTCCTTAACATGAAATTTGCATCAATGCAAATCAGTTGTTAAGGCGGGCACGAATGCGGCTCAGGCTTTCGCGGCTGGTACCCAACCAAGATGCCAGTTGCGTAAGCGAAACCCGCTGCAGCAAGTGCGGATGATGAGTGCATACGTGCAAATACCGTTCTTCTGCGGTAAGCTTCTTCAACATTTCGCTGTGTGCTTCTTCGGCTATGTATAACTCTTGAAAAAAACGAAAAGCCGCCTGAGTAAATTCAATGTTTTGCTCAAACATCAACAGATAGTCTGGTCTCGCCACCTTCAGCAAATTGCAGGCAGAAAGTGTTATCAAGTTCCTGCTGGAAGGTTTTTGCAACCGCAGGCTTTTAAATTCGCTGACGAGTTCATCTTCAAAATAAAAATGCAGGTTGATTTCACGCCCCTGATTGTCGTGCATGAAACATCGGATGCTGCCTTTTAAAATAAAGTAGAGGTGCCTGCACACTTCTCCCTCCCGCAACAGGATTGTACTTTTTTTTACCTCCATCAATTCAAAATGCGCCAGAAACTGCTCCAGCGTTTCATTCGAAACAGGCTGTAGCTGGTTCATGGCTGCCTTGAACCGTTGCACAAAAGCGATGGGGAAACGATGCATCAGATACTTTGCAGATAAGGGAATAGTTGAGATGAATTGCTCTATAAAATTACAACAATCGGGCTGCTCTCTCTAGGTCTTCTGGTGTATCTATTTCTACCCCCATGTAATCTACCACCACCATTTTCAGCGGTATGCCATGCTCGAGGTAGCGGAGGCATTCTATTTTTTCGGCGGCCTCCAGTGGCGTCATGGCCCAGTTGGTAAAGTTGAGTAGCGCCTGCTTGCGAAAAGCATACACACCAATGTGCTCGTAATACACCGGCGTCAGGTTTTGGTCGCGGTGGTATGGTATGGGCGAACGGCTAAACAGTAGGCTGTTCATATGCAGGTCTACCGCCACTTTTACATAGTTGGGATCGGCAATGCTGGCTGCATGCGTCAGCACTTGCATCAGACTGGCCACTTGTACGTTTTGTCCGTCTTCGCCTGCAAATACGTCGAGTAGTTTTTTGAGTGGTGCGGCTTTTACAAATGGCTCATCACCCTGCACATTTACCACAATGTCTACCTCCATATCGGCCACAGCTTCGGCTATGCGGTCACTGCCACTCTCGTGTTGGCGGATGCTCATTTTGGCCTTGCCACCGTGCTGCACTATTTCGTTGTAAATGATGTCGCTGTCGGTTACCACCATCACTTCATCAAACAAGCCCGTGGCTACGGTATTGTCGTAGGTATGGCGTATAACGGATTTATTACCCAGCTGCTGCATGAGCTTGGCGGGAAAACGGGTGGCCGCATAGCGGGCCGGTATCATGGCAATGGTCTTCATAAATATGCGGTACGTTTATCGGTGCTTAGCGGTTTTTTGTTGCATGGTTACCGCTTGTGCTGGTGCTATATGCAGCTGAATGTTCAACACCCACTCGGCCGAGCTGTTTGCCGCCATCCATGCATTGATGCGGTGAATGAGGGCCATCACCTCTTCATACGATCCTTCTACAGAAGTACCAAACGGGCCCACTTCGTAGGCCAATCCTGAAGTGCGGATGAGGGCAATGGCTTCGTCGATGATGCCCATGGCTTTGTCAGCATCTTGTATGGGTACCAGTTGAATGGAGGCGTTGATGGGAAGTGTATGCATGCTGCGAAGTTAATGGCCACCGGTACGATAGGCGATTTGAATAGACAAGAACTTTTCCGTTCGCTGCTGACCCACGGCTTGTTTGCTGCGGTACACATAATGCATGCACAGTGTCCATCGGTTTTGCGCCAGCTTAAATCCGGTTTGCAGTTGCCACACCCAAGGTTCTATGGCTACTGTTTTCGGGCCTTTATCGCTGCGCAGCATGCCGCCTTGCAGGCTGGCATTGTAGCCTTGCCACTGCAGCGTAGGCTGCACGAAGTAATAAAACTCTTTGTGGTGCACAGGAGCATCTGCACCCTTACGGGAAACACGGCCGTTGAAATGAGCACTGTTTTGATACGCTTCCATCAGCCCGGCCCGCAGTAGCAACCCGGCCTGGGCATTTACAAAAGCATTGCCCAGATTGGCTTCGGTTACTGTAGCAATATCGTAACGTCTTTGCTGTTGTGCTTTTTGCCAAACGCTACGCACATACTGCACCGAACCCTGTACATGAAACTCATTTTTCACCTGATTGCTCCAACCTTGCACATCGTAAATGCCAATGGTGTTGTGGTACCACCGCTGCACCTGTTTGGCCCCCGAGGCCGGCCCCACTACACCCAGCGAACCGCTGAGCTGCAGGTAAGCATTGTGCTTATAAAACAATTGCCGGCTAAACCGGCCATAGAGGTAGCCCGCAAACGGCCGGTCTTGCGTAGCAATATTGAGGCTATCGAAGCGAACGGGATTGAAAATGTGCTGGCCCAACTCGTAGCTGTGTACCGCTTTAGCCAAGCGGTTACCACCAGGCTTTGCAGTAGCTGCGTGGCTGAAACGCAACATCAACCCGTTGGTATAATACCCATCCCGTAGTTGCAGTACATAGTTATCGTTGTCGGAGATGATGAGCGACTCATGCCGGAAATGATTGCGGATAATTCGGGGCGGCATACTGTCTTCCTCAACCAACGGCTGGGCAACGGCCGAAAGGCCCGACAGCAAAATGATACCACACACAGCCGTTAGCTGCCCGTACAATTTTCTCATGCGCCTGTTGATGATTTACTCCTCCAAATCGCCGCGTTGCAATTGTTGCAGCACAGCCTGCACCTCATTGCCCTGATAGCCTTTTTGCAGCAGAAACAATTTGGTTTTGGCCCAGCGTTGGGCGGGTGTGCCGGTGCGGATGGCGGCCCATTTGGCCCGGGCTAGTTTGTGCAAGGCCTGTGTGTAGTCATCCTCGCCTATCTCTTCCATGGCTTTGCGTATGCAATAATCGCTGATTTGCTTTTGCTTCAGCGCATACACTATTTTTTGTTTACCCCATTTCTTCAGCCGAAAGTGGCCGCCGGCAAACTGGCGGGCAAACCGCTCTTCGTTCAGGTAGTTTTCTTCAATCAGCCGGCTGATGATGGTATCGGCTTCTTCGGCCGTAAGACTGGCAGCCCGCATTTTTTGGTACACCTCCTGCTGGCACCGCTCCTGATAGGCGCAGAAGTGCTTCATTTTTTCCCAGGCCTGGTTGGGCGTCCATCTGTTGTTGGGCTGCTGCATGTGTCGTGCAATTTATCAACAGGAGCCCAATGGGGCTGGAAAACCCCAAAAAAATTGCTTTAGGTTTGTTCGCATCAGGTGCCTAACCTGCATCTTTGCGAAAGTGGCTGACGCTCTGCTGTCCGCTTCGCATTACTCACTGACTAAGAAAAAATGCCGATATGAAGTTTATTGTTTCCTCCTCCGTATTACTGAAGCAACTGCAACAAATCAATGGTGTGATTCAGGCCAACAACGTGCTGCCCATTCTGGAAGACTTTTTGTTTGAAATAGACAAAAACACGCTGACAGTAACGGCTACCGACCTGGAAACCGTGATGCGGGTGAAGCTGGATGTGGAAGCCAAAGACAGCGGCAAAGTTTGTGTGCCCGCCAAAATTTTGATGGACTCACTCAAAAACCTGCCCGATCAGCCGCTTACTTTCAACATCGATAAAAACTACGGCATTGAACTCACCAGCGACAGCGGTAAGTACAAGGTAATGGGCGAAAACCCCGACAACTTCCCCAAGGAGCCATCGGCCGATGATACCAACAGTTTTACTATGACCAGCACAGCATTGGTAACGGCCATCAACAAAACCTTGTTTGCCGTAAGTACCGACGACCTGCGCCCTGCCATGACCGGTGTATTTTTTGAACTGAGCAAAGACGGCCTGCAAACCGTAGCCACCGATGCTCACCGCCTGGTAAAATACAAGCGTACCGATGTGAGCTGCCCCAAAGCCGATTCGTTTATTGTGCCTAAAAAGCCTTTGAACCTGTTGAAGAGTGCCTTGCCCGACAACGAAGACGAAATCACCATTAACTATAATGCCAACCACCTGTTTGTGGTGCATGGCACTACGCAAATGAGCTGTCGTTTGATTGATGCCCGTTTCCCCGATTACAAAGTGGTGATACCTGCCGACAACCCGTATAAAATGACGGTGAGCAAAGCTGATTTTCAGCAGGCACTCCGCCGGGTAAGCATCTTTAGTAACAAGAGCACCAATCAGGTGGCACTTACCATCAATGGCAGCCAACTGCAGCTGGCCGCACAAGACATCGACTTTAGTTTTGAGGGTAACGAACGCATGCCTTGCCAGTACAACGGCCAGGATTTGCAAATTGCTTTCAACGCCAAGTTTTTGATTGAAATGCTGAACGCCGCCGATACACAGGAAGTGGTGATGGAACTGAGCACTCCTACCAAGGCGGGCATTATTAAACCCACCGAAATGGGCGATGGCGAAGAACTGCTGATGCTGGTAATGCCGCTGATGCTGAACAGCTAAGTCACTCTATAAATTATTCTTAAAGGCACCGACACTTCTATCGGTGCCTTTTATTTTTACCCCATGGGCATGCAATGGCAACAGCGTAAAAAATGGGCAACACCACTGTTGTGGCTGATGCTGCTGTTGCTGACAAACGCCTGGCTGAATGCCGACACCTGGCATGCTTCAAATAATCATGCACAAGCCTACGATGACATTGATTCATTTGCAGAATGGCTATGCGAAACAGTAGCCGACGACGACCAACTGCTTCCGGAAAATACCCAAGACGATCAGGATGAACAATCCCATCAGCTACATAAATACAATTGGGTGAAAGATTTGATGATGCCCATGCAGGGAGCCATTTTGTTGGAGGCACGTCGGTCATCATCGTTGATGCTGGTTTACCATGCGCCTTTGTCAAAAGGTTTTTTACAACAGCATTATACTCCGCCAAATCTGCAGCAAGCGTAACCTTTTGTAAGCCGGTGAAATTCCGGCATTGCTCCACATTTCTATTTTATCTCATTGCCACTGTGCAGCATTGCTGAGTGGTACGTTTCTATTTACATACATGAAAAACATTTTTATAGTACTGCTGCTCGTTTGCAGCGGTACAGCTGTTAGTCAGCAGGCCGACAGCATCCATGTGACAACAGACAGCCTGTACATTGCCAGTATTGAAAAACAAAAAGGCCGTGCAAAAATTATGCATGCCGAACCTTTATACATTGATTTGATACGTGACTTAGGAGCCCGCAAAGGCGAACGGGAATGGAACTTTGGTACCGGCATTGTAGACAACAATACCTACGATGTGTACCAGGCGCTGATTGAATATGAATGGGCCCCATTGAACAGGTTAGGTGTAGAAGTAGAACTGCCTTTCACTTTTACGCCTTCATCCAGTTGGCAAAAACAGGTAAACAAACTCAACAGCCTTAAACTGGCAGCGCAATACACGGCATTGGTACACGAGCCTTCAAAAACATCTGTTGCGGTTGGCTACCTGCACGAATTTGAATTGCCCGCATTTCATTCGTATGGCAAAACAGCCCTATTGGCTGGGCATACACTCAGTCCGTTTTTTATTGCAGCCAAAAGATTTGGCAGCAACTGGCATGGACTATTGTACACGGGCCCCATTTGGCAATACCATGCCAGTAGCAAACACTGGCACCTGAGTGGGCAATACAATCTAAGCAGCCATTACATGCTGCCCGGTACCCGCAATTTTATTGGCGTGGAAGTGAATGCTTCTTCTACAAAGCAAGACCTTGATGTAACCATACGGCCACAAATGCGCCTGAGCATTTCCGACAATTTATTGATTGGAATTGTAGCAGGCATTCCGGTAAAAAGAGAGAACCAACGGCTGAGTTCTTTTGCCCGCATTATATACGAACCCGGCCACAAGCACCGACAGTAATTGCACAAGCCATTTACGTGGGAAGTGATTTCCTTATCTTCCCACGTAAATATTTTGCTTGCTATGAATGCCGTCCTCGAATTTTTCAACGGGCTGGAAAACCGGCCGCTGTTGCGGCTGTTGCTGGTTGCCATTCCGGTGTTGCTGCTGTGGCTGCTCGAAAACGGATACCCGTTGATACAGCTGCATTACAAACGCTCCAAGGGCAGGCATGCCGTAGTCAATTTTACTTTTACACTAACGCATTTTGTGGTGCATGGGGCACTGGCATTTGGCATTGTGTTCATAGCCGACTGGTGCCAGCGGCAGCAGTTTGGTGTGGTGCATTGGTTGGGCCTGCCCGTGTGGGGCATTGTGGTAGCCGGTGTACTGAGCATGGATTTTTTTGGTGGCTGGCTGGTGCATTGGGTAGAGCATCAGGTGCCGTTTTTCTGGCGCATGCACATTGTGCACCATGCCGACAATAATGTAGATGTGACCAGCGGTTTGCGCCATCATCCTTTTGAAGCCTTAAACCGTTGGATGTTTTTTGCGGCAGGTATTTTCATCATGGGGTTGCCCATTTATGCGGTGATGCTGGCACAAACATTCATGAGCATGTTCACCATGTTTACCCATGCCAATATTCGCCTGCCGGAGCGGCTCGATAAAGCCATCAGCTGGATATTCATCAGCCCCAATATGCACAAAGTGCACCACCACTGGAAGCAGCCCTTTACCGACAGCAACTATGGTACAGCACTCAGCATTTGGGACAGGCTGCTGGGCACTTTCAGCTACCTGCCGCCTGCACAAATCCGTTATGGGTTAGACAGGTATTACAGCAATACCGAAGATGAAAACATTGGCACCCTCATGCAAAGCCCGTTTCACAATGCGGCCGAAGTAGGCGAACCTGCCAACCGCTGATTATTTTTTCTGTAAGAGTTTGGGCCGCAGGTATTGATCCAACAGTGCCAAGGCAGCTACTGCAAAAAGTACGGTTGCAATGGTGCCGAATTGTCCGCCCAACCATTGGCCCCAATTGGTGCTCGTTATGTTTTGTACGGGCAGTTGCAAACTGCTTTCACCACCCTTCCAATTGACAGACGAAAAAGCAGCAGCCAATACGAGAGCCAGCATGGTTACAAACACGCCTGCTACGGTATAGATGATCTTTTTATTGAGGTATTTTTTGGCAGTGGTTTCAATGCTCAACAGGGCGATTTGCTCCATTACATTTTTGGTAAACCGCATAGAAGGTTGCATCAGCTCCGCCTCTTGCTGCAGGCTGCTATGCAAGGCCAACAGCTCGGCATGCAGGCCCCCCCAGCTTTCGTGGTGCTGTACCAGTTGCTGCAGCTGCTGCGCTTCGGCAGCATTGCATTGGCCATCTATCCATTGCCAGAGGCGTTCTTCCATTTCAGCGTGGTTGTTCATGGCATTCATTTTTTAGTGTCGCCAATCCTGCACTTCTTGTGCATAGTTTTTTTCGAGTAATGTCTTTAACCGATGCCGGGCACGGTGCAGTTTTACTTTCACCGTGTTGGGGTCAATCTGCATAATGCGGCCAATTTCTTCCAGCGATTGCTCGGCCTGATAAAACAAGGTGAGCACCTGTGCATCATCGGCACTCAGCTGCTGTATGGCCTGCGTTAGTGTGGCTTGTTTCGATTTTGTTTCTACCACATTGGCCCGCATGCCGCCATCAATATTATCCGCACTGGCATACACCTTTTCATTGTCTAGTGATTGCACCACCAATGTTCGCTTGCGCAAAAAGGTAAGACAAACAGAATGCACAATCGTGTACAGCCAGGTGCTGAACTTAGCTTCGCCGCGGTAGTTGCCCAGGTTTTGGTAGGCTTTTACAAACGCCGACTGCGCCAGTTCTTCGGCATCTTCCCGCTGCGGCACCATGCGATGGGTCACCGTAAATACCAACTGCTGATACCGCTCCACCAGCACAGCAAACAACTGTTGCTGGCCTTGCAGAATGCGTTCTATCAATTCCTGATCGGTAAGGGGATGGCCCATATGCAAGGATAAGACTACGGAAATTGTGCGGAGGTTACAAGGGAAACACGAATAAGTAACACTGATGAATCGAATGGCCACGAATGGGACGAATGAGCACGAATAACACGAATTGAATATCATGTAACACTAATGGAGCGAAGGGGCACGAATAAAACCAATTGCTGCAGAAAGCTGAAAGCAAAAACCTCCGTGCTCTCCGTACCCTCTCCCGCCTGCTGCGGGACAAGTTGTGCGAACCAAAACCTCCGCGGTCAAAAAAATCTTCCGGCCCCTGTAACCTCTGTTTATCGGTCGTAGTCATATTCGGCAAACACACCCACCACACCTCATTTATCAAACCTTATAAATTGAATTACTATGAACGGTCCTGAAATACTTGTACCCATCACCATGTTTGCCGGCAGTTTTGCCATGGTATTTGGCGTGGTGTACCTGCGTACCCGCCAAAACCTGGCCATGATAGAAAAAGGCATGAACCCCAAAACGGATAAGCAGCGTCCTGCGCCATACCAAAACCTCAGGTGGGGATTGCTGCTCATTGGTGCGGGCATTGGCTTGGCACTGGCCTACATTGTGTGCAGCCATGTGCTGCATGAAGAAGAAAATCCGGCCTTGTATTTTGCCTTCATCGGCATAGGTGGCGGCCTGGGTTTGGTTGGTAGCTACAAAGCCGAAAAAGCCTGGCTCGACAAAGAAGAAGCCAAAGAGCAGCAACAGGGAAACGCTTAGTCTGTTGCTTCCTTTTGATACAAACACAAAGCGCAGCGATTTATCATCGCTGCGTTTTTTTATGCATGTAGCAAGCTCAATTTTGCTCCCTCGCTTTTTTCCATTGATACAAATAGTCGGTGCCTGCTATGGCAAAAATGATGACCATCACTATTCTCATAAAGTAATCCATCTTGCTGATAGAATCATCAAGCACAAACCAAACCAACACGGCAATTACATACAACCACATACCAATGCCCAGCCATAAGCGTCGCTGTATTTTATTGTCCTTGTTCATTGTGTTTGCTTCATTATTTGGACAATCTATTCATCATTCCCGATTCATCATTCCCAATTCATCATTTCCAATTCATCATTTATCATTCCTCATTCATCATTCCCTACACCCCAATCTCTTCAATCTTAAATTTCAGGATGCCTGTCGGTGCCTGCACTTCGGCCACTTCGCCAACGGTTTTACCAATCAGACCCTTACCAATGGGTGAAGTCGCCGAAATTTTACCCGCTTTCAGGTCGGCTTCCTTTTCGCCCACAATGGTGTATTCCACAGTTTTTTTGGTAGCCAGGTTGGTTATTTTCACCTTGGTGAGTATGCTCACCTTGCTGGTGTCAATGGTATTGGTATCTACAATGCGGCTGTTGGCAATAGCCGATTCCAGCGATTTGATTTTAGCTTCCAGCATACCCTGCGCCTCTTTGGCCGCGTCGTATTCAGCATTCTCTTTCAGGTCGCCTTTTTCACGGGCTTCCGCAATGGCACGGCTGGCTGCCGGCCGGTCTACTGCCCGCATGTGCTGCAGTTCTGCCTGCATTTTTTCAAAGGTTTCCTGCGTTACATAGTTCACAGCACTCATATCGTTCCTCCTTGCTTTTTACTGATGTTTCAGTTTGGTTTGGACAGAAAAAAATAACAACGCCTTCACCACGTAGTGAAAGCGTTGCTATTGGTTCAAAAGTAGGAAAATTGCTGAACGGGCAAAATTTCGGCCATAGCTTTTCTGTTCTTTTAAGAAATGATTGGGGGGCGGTCGGCTACAGTGCCAGTGGCAGCAGCAGTCCGGTCCCTTTCGGGCTCGCTACCGCTCGGCCCCGGCAATATTTTGCCGGGGCTTCGGCCTGCGGCCTCACCCTCCAGGCACCGCCGCCCTTCGGCTGTAGTGCATTTCCGACCATTACCTTGTATATTCAATCCACATATTTACCCCATGGCCAAGCCCAACAAAACCAGCCTCAACAGCGCCGACCCCATGGCTTTTTTGGAAGCTGCTGCCACAGCAGCACAGCTGCCCGATTGCCTGCAAATAGCCCAATTGTTACAAGAAGCTACCGGCCATCCACCCCGCATGTGGGGCGATGCCATTGTAGGCTTTGGGCAATACCATTACAAATACGAGAGTGGCCGCGAAGCCGATTTTATGCTGGTGGGTTTTGCGCCTCGTAAGAGTGGTATTTCTTTATACATCTATGCCCATACTCCAGCCAATGAGGCATTGCTGCGCCAACTGGGCAAGTACAAAATGGGGCGGAGTTGCATTACCATTCAGCAGTTGCAACACATCAATACAGCGGTGATGCAACAGATAGCCCAACAAACCATGGCCCATTTGCAAGCCAAGTGGCCCAACCCCGGCACATAAACCAATCTCGTACCTTCATGCCCTTCTATTGATTGCTGCCTTTCAATACGCCATGCATGAAGTTTAAGCCGGATAGTTTTGTTGTTGCCATACTCATCGTCATTTTGCTGGCGTGGTTTTTTCCGCAGTGGGGTTTGCCACAAAGCGGCATTCCCCTCGACCGCATTGGTAGCATCGGCGTTTCGTTCATCTTCTTTTTTTACGGCCTCCGCCTCAGCCCCGATAAGCTCAGAGCCGGTCTCAAAAACTGGCACCTGCATGTATTGGTGCAGTTGTCTACGTTTCTGATGTTTCCCTTACTTGTTTTGGTACTGTATCCATTCATGCAATCAAGCAGCCACGCCAGTATTTGGTTGGCGTTGTTGTTTTTAGCCGCCTTGCCATCTACCGTTTCATCTTCGGTGGTAATGGTGTCAGTTGCCAAAGGCAATTTGCCCGCAGCCATTTTCAATGCCAGTATTTCAGGGCTCATTGGCATCGCCATCACGCCCTTGTGGATGGGCCTGTTCATGCAGCAGCAAACGGGCCACTACGATCTCAGCAGCATTTACAGCAAACTGCTGTTGGAGATTTTACTGCCCGTAGTACTCGGTATTTTGTTGCAACGCTTTGGTGGCCAACTGGCCATCCGCTATCACCGGCAGCTCAGCCTGTTCGACAAATCTGTCATTCTGCTCATCATTTACAAAAGCTTTGCCGAATCGTTTGCCGGTGATTTGTATGCGCAGGTGGCGTGGCTCGATTTCGCATTGATAGCTGTGGTAGTGCTGGCATTGTTTTATGTGGTGTATGCATTGATTGGTATTATCAGCAAGCGATTACATTTCAGCATCGAAGACCAGATAACGGCACAGTTTTGCGGCACCAAAAAATCGCTGGTGCATGGCACCGTGTTTTCCAAAATATTGTTTGCGCAGGCAGGTACTACCGGCCTCATGCTGCTGCCGCTCATGTTGTTTCATGCCTTTCAAATACTGGTGATAAGTGTGTATGCTTCCCGGTTGGCCAAGCGGGAGGCGAATACCAATTAGCATAACTTCAAAACCGTTGCAATTCATTGCCTACCACTATGTCGAAAGAAGCGTTGATACAAAGCAAAAATCAAGCAGTATGATTTATTGCCAGCACCGCAATAGCTGTACACGCAAACGTTTTCGCTTTCATTCATCAGACATCACTGCTGTGACAAATGCCACAATATTGTCAAAAAACTGACCATGCTCAGTCGTAAATGGCAATCCTTAACATTTTAAGGTTTTCATGTTTAGCCATGTTGATGCAACTTGCGCCCCCAATTAGCAAGCAATGATCTATCCTGAGTTGAATGAATCTTTGTGGCGCAGTGCAGCAAGCTATCCTGAATACAGGGACATGTTACAGACATTAATGGCAGACAATAAAACCACCGGCACCAATCAGGAGGACTGGCTGGTAGAGTATGCCCGGTTGAACATTGCCCGCATGAACCGTCTCGACAAAACCTTTGCCGTACCACAAAAAAATTGGCATCAAATTCAGAAGATGCCCAATGATTTGTGGTTCCTCACCATTAGCGAAGGTTGGTGTGGCGATGCCGCTCAAATCATACCGGTGATAGAAAAAATGGTGGCCGCAAAAGCCAGCTGGGATCACAAAATTATTTTGCGTGATGAGCATTTGCCGGTAATGGATCGCTTTCTTACCAACGGCACCAGCCGATCTATTCCTGTTACCATTATGCTAAAGGCAGATACCCTGGATGTACTCGGGTGGTGGGGGCCCAGACCGGCCGGTGCACAAGCGGTGATAGATGAACTGAAAGCAGAAAATGCCGATTTCGAAATAGTGAAAGAAAAATTGCACGGCTGGTATGCCAAAGACAAAGGGCAAAGTACCGCAGCTGAATTTATGCAAACCTTACAAGAGGCAATTACTACACTCGAAAATCACATGGCAGCCTAAGCAAACAGCTTCTGCCACACCACTTCTGCCATTTTCAAATAGGCTTCATGCGAATAGCCTGCAATGTGAGGCGTAACCATCACGTTGGGCATGGCACACAATGCATCAAGCACCTGCATTTCTTCGGGTGTGTAGGAGTGTAGTTTTTCATTCTCCAGCACATCGAGAGCTGCGCCGGCTACCAGCCCATGTTGTAGCGCATATTGCAAGGCTGAAAGCTGCAATACTTTACCCCTACTGGTATTGATGATCCATGGTTGCTGTTGCAGCCCTGCAAAAAAATCGTCATTAGCCATGTACCGGGTTTCATCGTTGAGCGGCACATGAAAACTAATCACATCTGCATAGCGTTGCACTTGCTCCAGCGATGCTTCTTTTACATAGTCGTTGGCAAAACCAAAGCGGTTGGCATCATACGCTAAAACTGTTACACCAAAGGGTTGCAGCAGTTTGGCAAATTGTGAGCCCGTGTTGCCATAACCAATGATACCTACAGTTTTCCCCGTCAGTTCTGTACCACGGTTTTCATCCCGTAGCCAAATGCGTTGTTTTACTTCTGCAAAGCTGGTATGCAGTTTATTGAGCAGGCTCAGCAGCATGCCCAACGCATGTTCTGCTACTGCATTGCGGTTGCCTTCGGGGCTGCTCACCACTTTTATGCCCTTGCTTTCGGCATAGGCTACATCTATCAGTTCGAGCCCCGAACCAAGGCGGCCAATCCATTTGAGATTGCTTGCCTGATTGATAATAGCAGCATCAATATTCAACCGGGTGGTTACAATCAATCCTTCAAAATCTGCCACGCAAGTCAACAGCTCTTCATACGTAATTGTCGGTCGAAAATCTACCTGAAATTGCGTATCAAGTTTATCGATAAGCCATGGATGACACTTAGCCGTTATGAGTACACGTGGAAGCATGTTATTCATTCATTTGAAATGTAAGCGCAGCAAATTGTTCGATACTGAGTTGTTCGGCCCGTTGGTGGAAAAGGGGATCTTGCAATACTTCTGCACTAAACAAAGAACGTACCGCATTGCGCAATTGTTTTCTGCGTTGGTTAAATGCGGCTTTTACCAACATGCGAAAGTGTTTTTCACTACGCATGTGTACGGGTGTTTGTACGGGTGTCATGCGTATCACACCACTCATTACTTTGGGTGGTGGCGCAAAGCAATCCGGTGGCACATCAAACAAATATTCTACGTTATAATACGCTTGAGTGAGCACACTGGTTACGCCATATACTTTGCTACCGGGGCCTGCTGCCAACCGTTGCGCCACTTCTTTTTGAAACATACCAATCACCGAAGTGACCTGCGTTTTCCAGTCGAGCACTTTGAAAACAATTTCGGTAGAAATATTGTACGGAAAATTGCCGATCACAGTAAAAGGCCCTTCGAATGGAACACCTGTATCTAACACACTTTCGTGAATGATTTTGCCTTCGAGTGCCGGATAGGTATGTAAGAGATAAGCTACTTTTTCATCATCAATTTCAATCAGTTTGAGCGATACACCCGGCAGCTCCATGAGGTACTTGGTGATGGCACCAGCACCGGGGCCCACTTCTACCAGCTGTTGCACAGGTTGCTGCTGCAGTGCAGCTACAATTTTGCGGCACATGTTTTCGTCGTGCAGAAAGTGCTGCCCCAGCGATTTTTTATGGGTGTATTGCATGAAGTGAATTTGTACAATAATTGTTGAGCCGTGATTTGTCTTAATCTGCAAAAGTCGTTAATCTACAGAAATCTGTCTGTTTACTTTCGTTATCAATAGCAGCTACATCCTTCTTGTTTTTTGCTGATGGGATTTCGTTCCATCTGTACACCTGTGGCTACAACCAAGCACTAACTGTACTTCTGGCTTCCCCGGCCTAAAAAAGGCCGGGGCTATGAACAACACATGTTGCATTTAAATTTCTCTTATTCATCACCAGTAAGTATTACATGTGTCATTTGCGCATACCTCATTTTCCACCTCCCTATTCCTTATTCATCATTCCACATTCATCATTCCTTATTTCTTGTTTCTTACTCCCTACTCATCATTCCGCATTCATCATTCATCCCCCATCATTGCCTTATCTTTGACCATATGACCGACATTCAAAAACCCATCATTGGATTCAGCTGTGGCGACCTCAATGGCATTGGTCTTGAGATTATACTGAAATCGTTGGCTGACAATCGTTTGCTGGAAATGTGCACCCCCGTGATATTTGCCAGCAACAAAACAGTGAACTTTTACCGTAAGTCATTACCCGACAATAATTTTCAGTATCAGAGTATCCGCGAATTCAGCAAGCTCAATCCCAAAATGCTGAACATTTTTAACTGTTGGGAAGAGGAAGTGCTCATAACGCCCGGCCAGCTCAATGAAACCGGCGGCATGTACGGCAGACTGAGTTTGGTGGCGGCTACTGATGCATTGAAAGCCGGTCACATACATGCCTTAGTAACGGCCCCCATTCACAAAAACAATATTCAAAGCGACGACTTTCAGCACACCGGCCATACGCCATTTTTGAAAGAAGCATTTGGCGTACCCGAAGTGGTAATGCTGATGGTGGCCGACAACATGAAAGTGGCCCTGCTAAGCGAACACGTGCCACTGAAAGATGCAGCACAGCAAGTAACCCGCGAAAACATTTTCAAAAAGTTGCAAGTATTAGTGCCTGTGTTGCAAAAAGACTTTGGCATTGATAAACCAAAGATTGCAGTACTTGGCCTAAACCCGCATGCAGGCGATGATGGTTTGGTGGGTAAAGAGGAAGAAGAAATCATCAAGCCTGCTATCAAAGATGCCAAGCAAAAAGGCATGATGGTATTTGGCCCCTATCCTGCCGATGGTTTTTTTGCCCGTGGCCATTATGAACACTTTGATGCAATACTGGCCATGTACCACGATCAGGGATTGATTCCTTTCAAGAGTTTAGCCTTAGGCGAAGGTGTAAACTATACAGCCGGCTTACCGGCAGTACGCACCAGCCCCGACCATGGCACTGCGTTCGATATTGCAGGCAAGGGCGAAGCGGATCATTCCAGTTTTTTGGCAGCTATTTTTAAAGCCATTGATATACTAGTGAGCCGCGGTCAGTTTGCCGACTTACGCAGCAATCCCATGCGCCGTATGAGCCAACGCATGGTGGCCAATGCTGTGGATGAAAGAATTGAAGAGGAATGAGACTCTTTGCTGTTGAAATACAAAAGCCCGCTACAAAAATGTAGCGGGCTTTTATTTATGCCGTGTAATAAGGGCTAATCATTATGTACACCACCGGCCCTGTAATGGCTACATACAACCACAAGGGCCAGGTAATTTTCGCCAGCTTTTTATGCGCCGGAAACTCTGCCGTAAGGCCACGGTAAGCCGTGAATAAAATGAACGGCAAAATGATAGCAGCCAGAAAAATATGCGTCAGTAAAATAATGAGGTACACATAGCGCATACTACCCACAGCAGCTAATTCCGCAGCATCTACAGTGCCATCCAAATTGGCATCGCCATAACGGGTATCGCCGGCCAGCAAGTGGTGTGCAATGTAGCTTACTAAAAAGAGTACGCTCAACACAAGAGCACCCATCATCAGTTTTTTATGCAGCGCATATTTGCCTTGCTTCACTACTACCAATGCTGCTACCAACAGCAATGCAATCACACTATTGATGAATGCATTGATGGTTGCAAATATGTGCACATCAAACCCGAGGTCTACGTCCAGCTTAATGCGGGTGAGCAACACAACGGCTGCAAATACTACAAATGAAAACACCACAATGAGCAGGCGGGCTTGTTTGTCATTTTTTTTAATTGTAGCGGATAACATGGGCAATGAGGAATAATGAATTTGGAATGATGAATGATGTGTATTGACTGATGCATTGAGATCAGAACTGTTCTTTCTTACGGATTCTGTTGAGGAAGAACATCACAATGAATAAGATGAGCGGAATGGTGGCCAACACAGGAATTAACGGTATGTACTGGCGGAAAATGGATGGCTTACGACGGTCTTTTTCCAAATAGAGTTTGCCAATATCGCCTGCAAGGCGGCCTATTTCTGCACTATCTAATCCATTGTAAAAACCACGCACTATTCTGTTACGGTCGAGCAGCATTACTTTTTCGGAATGAATAAAATTGGAGTCGACACCTTCGCCGTCTTGTGTAGCCAGTTTAAAATCATTCAGCAGCAAATTATAAATAGTTTGCTTGTCGCCGGTCATAAGGCTCCAGCTATCACTGTTTACAAAAAAGCGGTCGGCCCATTTTTTCAAAGCTGCTACGCTGTCTCTTTCCGGGTCGATGCTGAGCGATAAAAAGTACACCACAGAAGTATCACCAAACTTTTTACGCTTGGGGTTTTCAAACGATTTCTGCAGTTTTTTAATGTTGCGGGTAAGGCCGGGGCAAATGTTGGGGCATCGGGTAAAAAAAGTATTTACCACTACAATCTTGCCTTCCAGTTCGTGCAGCGATTGTGGTTTGCCCAAATGATTGGTAAACGTAAAATCGGGGATGGTATGCCATGCTGTATCGTACGTTGTTTTGCCGTCTTTGATGTTTGTTACTACTGAATCGGCAAAATATTTTGGCGGCATTTGCACGGCATCTTCGCCCAATAATTTTACAATGAAGTAACTGCCAATGGGTACAAACAATGCTACCAGTAAGCCTCGCCACGCTGTTTTATTCATGGGTGCAAATGTAATGA
This sequence comes from Phnomibacter sp., assembly GCF_036803085.1. Taxonomy (NCBI): domain Bacteria; kingdom Pseudomonadati; phylum Bacteroidota; class Chitinophagia; order Chitinophagales; family Chitinophagaceae; genus Phnomibacter; species Phnomibacter sp. The sequence continues at coordinate 413,995 of NZ_DAIRUZ010000002.1, forward strand.
GGAAGACAGATGAATGCGGGCTACAGCCATGCTGATAACTGTTAAAGCAAACCGCCACCGTAATTGAATACAGTGGCGGTGCACAATATGTTCGGCGCTGGTGCCGGATTATTTTTTATCGCCAGGCGCTACCGCTTTTTCTACTTGCTCAGTAGCAGGCTTTGAACCAGCAGCAGTGTTTTTTAATTCTCTCCAGCTGCTTCCGTCAATAAGGAATGCGGCAATAAACCATACAAACAACAACAACGGCACAATGATGGTCATGATGAAGTTGCGGATTTCATCGCCCAGGTGCATGAAGTAAGAAGTAATGTAGAAAGCCTTGGCCAAAGACAGGATGGTAACCAAACCTTTAATCATGAGCACTGCCATGTGGCTGCCATGGCCCAGTTTGAAAATAGCCAGACCGCACAACAATTCAATGATGGTGACAACAGAAAGAATGATGGTTACTTTCCGTACCGTTTTTTTAAACGTGCCATCGTCGTGGTGCTGTACAAAAGAAATTTCTGATGAAGCCGGAGATGAATGACTCATATACTTAATAAGTTGAAAATGCGAATGAAGTGTTGAACAAACAAGTTAGATCAGATAGAAGCACAAGAATACAAATACCCATACCAGATCTACAAAGTGCCAGTACAAACCAGCTTTCTCAATCATTTCATAATGGCCACGCTGGTCGAAATGACCGAGACGTGTTTTGATGTACATAATGATATTGATAACCACACCACTCAGTACGTGGAAACCGTGGAAGCCGGTAATGCCAAAGAAGAAACCGCCGAATGCTACAGGTCCGGGAGTTGTTACCTGGTGGCCGTTGTGCATCATACCGGGTACTACTTCGCCCCAGGGGTTCACTTTTACAGTGGTAGCCATTTCTACAATTTCGCCATTTACCAGCACGGGGTTGTCGCCGGTCAGCAAGTGTGTCCATTCCCAAGCCTGGCAGCCCAAGAAGGCCAAGCCACCAAGTATAGTCCACAGCATGTATTTTTCTACGCCCTTGCGGTTCATGTTGTGTCCTTCATGCACAGCCAGTACCATTGTTACCGAACTTACAATCAGGATAAACGTCATGATACTTACGAACACCAGCGGCGCACCACCATGAATGAAAGGAGCAGAATCGAACACGTGGTTGGGGTCGGGCCAGTAGTTAGCACTAAACCTTGTGGTGCCATAAGCGATCAAGAAAGCACCGAAGGTGAATGCGTCACTCATGAGGAAGTACCACATCATCATTTTGCCATAGCTCAGGTTAAATGGGCTTTTACCACCACTCCACCATTTAGTACCGGCAGGAATTGCTGCTGAAGACATAGAAAGATTGATTGATTCAGTTTTTTGAGAACCTCGCAAAAATAAGTGCCTGAGGGTGAAAAGTCACAGAATGGTCAAAAGAAATTTGAGGCATCCTTTTTATCTCAAACACCCGTGGCAGCAAGCCTTTTTATCTGCCTATCAACTCACGAATTGTAAAAAAACGAAGAGGTAAATCCACAACAAATCTACAAAGTGCCAGTACTGGGCGGCTACTTCGGCCGGTACGGCACTGTAATTACGAGTTTTGCTAAAGAGGGCATTGCGGAGCATCCACACCAGGGCTACTATTCCACCTGCTACGTGCAGCATGTGCATGCCAGCTATAACTGCCAAAAAAGAACCCGACACGTTGCTGCCTTGTCCAATCAGCCTGATACCTCTTTCGTTGAGTTGTATAAAACCAGTCCACTGCATGGCCAGAAATGCGATACCCAAAATGGCGGTTACCAACAATAATTGGCGGTAGGCCTGCATGTTTCTGCTGCGAATGTTTTTTACCGCCAGTTGCATGGTTACGCTGCTGAGCAAAATAACCACTGTGCCGTATGCAAAAATGGATGGCAAGTCAAAACCCTGCCAGTTGGCCTGATTTCTTTTTACAATATAAGCACTCGTAAAACCGGCAAACATCATGAGCATGCTACCCATAGCCACCCACAGTGTAAACTTGTAAGGATGAATTTTCTTCTTCTCAGCTGTCATCACACTCATTTTCTTTTACAATTTATCAGACAGTAAACTTAATAATACAATCGGAAGGTAAATGTAACTACTAAACATCACCCTTCTGGCGGCGGCTACATCCATGTCTTTGTATAAGCGGATGCATTGTATCACCATGGCCACGTTGGCGGCTAACACTATCCACATGCTAAAAACACCCGACATGCCAATTATGTTGGGCAAAAAACCCAAGGGCACCATGAGCAAAGCATAGCCAATGGCTTGAATGGCAGTATTTCTGGTGGGTTCGTTTTGATTGGGTAACAACTTAAAGCCGGCCAAATCATAATCGCGGTGAGCTACCCAGGCAATGGCCCAAAAATGCGGAAACTGCCAAATGAACTGAATGGCAAAAAGTACCCAGCCGCCAGCAGTAAATCCATCGGCACCGGCTACCCAACCAATAAGGCAGGGAAAGGCCCCGGGGAAGGCGCCCACCAACACACTGATGGCACTTACTTTTTTGAGTGGTGTGTATACAAACCCATAAATAAACAAGCTCAACAAGGAAAGCAACGCGGCTTCGGTATTAAAAAAATACCACATCAGCCACACACCCACTCCACCAGACAAGGCTGCAAAAAACCAGGCTTCTTGTTTGCTCATCCGGCCAGCCGCAATGGGTCTGTTACCCGTACGTTTCATCAGCGCATCCGAGTCTTTTTCGTAAATCTGATTGATAGTATTGGCACTACCGGTGACTAATAATCCGGCAATGGTGAGGAGCATCACCATTTTAAAATTGAAATCAATATTGGGTGCCAGCAAGTAACTGATCACACTGGAAAAGACCACCGTAATATTCAGGGTGAACTTAATCAGCTGCAGGTAGTCTTTTACTTTGGTAGTGATAGCCATGTTGTAATTGAGCCGCAAATGTATTGGCAAAAAAACAGCCCCGCTTGATACGGGGCTGTTTTTTCAATTATTTCTCAATCATTCATTAATGATGTGTTGATTCATCTTTACCAACGGGCTCGGTTTGAGGAATGAAATCCACTCCATCTTTACCGTAGTCGTACGCCCAACGGTGTACTTCAGGAATTTCACCAGGCCAGTTGCCGTGTCCGGCATTGATAGGTGTAGTCCACTCCAGGGTATTCGATTCCCAAGGGTTTTGAACCAACATTTTACGGCCTTTGAAAATGCTGTAGAAAAAGTTGAATACAAATACCAACTGCAACAAGAAGCTAATAATAGCAGCAATGGTAATCAACTCATTAAGTTCGCCGAACTGCTTGAATGATTGCCACTGGCTGTAATCGTAGTAACGGCGAGGCATACCAGCCAAACCTTCGTAGTGCATTGGCCAGAAGATAACGTAGGCGCAAATTAACGTGCCCCAGAAATGAATGTACCCTAAGGTGTTATTCATAAAGCGGCCAAACATTTTAGGGAACCAGTGGTACACACCGGCAAACATGCCAAAGAAGCTGGCCACACCCATTACAATGTGAAAGTGGGCAATTACGAAGTATGTATCGTGCAAGTGGATGTCCAAAGCAGAGTTGCCCAGGAAAATACCTGTAAGACCGCCACTAATGAACAGGCTTACAAAGCCCAGTGCAAACAGCATAGCAGGAGTAAACCTGATATTACCACGCCAGATAGTCGTCAGCCAGTTGAACACCTTGATAGCAGAAGGAACGGCAATCAACAAGGTTAACAGCACGAAGAAAGCACCGAGGAATGGATTCAGACCGGTAACAAACATGTGGTGAGCCCATACCAAGAAAGCCAGAATAGCAATAGCAAACATAGAACCGACCATGGCCATATAACCAAAGATGGGTTTACGTGCATTGGTACTCATAATTTCTGAGGCCATACCCATGGCTGGCAACAGAATGATGTATACTTCGGGGTGACCGAGGAACCAGAACAAGTGCTGATACAAAATGGCAGAACCGCCTTCGTTAGGCAATGCCGTTTGTGTAGACTGCACATAAATTTCGCTCAGGTAGAAGCTGGTGCCGAGGTTACGGTCGAACAACAGGAGAATGAAACCACTGAACAATACAGGGAAGCTCAATACACCCAATACGGCTGTAAAGAAGAAAGCCCAGATAGTCAAAGGCAAACGAGTCATGCTCATACCCTTTGTACGCATGTTCAAAATAGTGGCAATGTAGTTAAGACTACCCAGCAACGAAGACACCACAAAAAGGGCCATTGCTGTAATCCAGAGGTCAACACCCAACTTAGAACCTGGGCTCATATCTCCAACAGCACTCAATGGTGGGTAAGCTGTCCAACCGCCGCTGAATGGTCCTGTTTGGATGAAGAGAGATGAAATCATCACTATACTAGCACCAAAAAAGAACCAGTAGCTAAGCATGTTCAGCATTGGGCTGGCCATGTCACGGGCACCTATTTGCAAAGGAATGAGCAGGTTTGAAAAAGTACCACTCAAACCGGCAGTCAACACAAAGAATACGAGAACCGTACCGTGCATGGTAACCAGTGCGTAGTAAAACTCTTGCTTAATGCGTCCACCTTCTGCCCAACGGCCAAGAATGTCTTCCAGCCATGGGAAAGTAGATTCTGGATAACCAAGTTGCAAACGGAAGAAAACAGAAAACAATCCTCCGATGATGGCCCAAACAATACCGGTAATCAGGAATTGTTTGGAAATGGTTTTGTGATCCATGCTGAAGATATACTTCGACACAAATCCCTGCTCATGATGATCATGATGGGCAGTTTCGTGAGCTCCGTGGGCTACAGTCGGATTCAACACTAATTCGCTCATAATTCGATGCTTCTGTTATGGATTTAACGGACAATACCGTAGAATGGTTTAAATTTTAGGCTTAGCAACTGTTGTAACAACAGCTGCGGTTGCAGGCTTACTTGAGTCGGCTGCGGCAACTGGTGCAGCTTGGTTTGAGGGGTCTTTGTCAGGATTTGCTGCGAAATAAAGTGGCTTCAGTTTGGCCATTTCTACGTCGAACTCTTCTTGAGATACCACTTTAATAACACCACGCATGGCGTAATGGCTGGCGCCGCACAACTGATCGCATACAATTTCGTATTCGAAATCAGGATTGCCGGTTTTGGTGCGCATTTCTTCGGTGGTGATAGTTGGTGTAAACCAAAGTGTGGTAGGAATACCTGGAACAGCATCCATTTTCAAACGAAAGTGAGGCAATCCCACATTATGAATCACATCCTTGCTGCCAATCACAATTTTAACGGGCTTACCTTTTACCAGGTACATTACAGAAGGACTTACGTCGTCGTGATTGGCCTTATCTGACCAGTCCTGTCCGAGGCTGTTATTATTAGTGGCATCAATCAACTTGTAGTTCTTTTTACCCAATACACCATCGGTACCCGGGTAGCGATAAGTCCAACCAAACTGCTGACCAGTGATTTCAACCAGCATAGATTCTTTGGGAGCATCGCCGGTAATCAGAAACCAGTGGCGCAGTCCGAATACTACGAGGATGGTTAAGGTGATAGCTGGAACGATTGTCCAAATCATTTCCAGCTTGTTATTGTGCGGAAAGTAAAATGCTTTGCGGCCTTCTTTTTCCTGATACTTAAAGCTGAACCAAAACAACAATATTTGTGTGATGACAAACACGACACCTGTTACGGCAATCGTAATCAACATCATGGTATCAATAGCTTCTCCTTCGGCAGACGCAGAACCCTGAGCAAACAAGGTTTGAGGAGCTAATTTTTCATTGCACCAATAGGCACCAATGAGGCCGAGCACCATAAAGGCCAGCATCAGAAAGGCATTCACACGATTGCTTTGCTCACGTGCTTTTTTCTCGCCCTTCAATACGCTTACATACTCACTTGCTTTGGCTATCTGAAAGATAACCAGCAAAACCATGGCAACGACCAGCAACAACAACCAAATGTTCATAATATTAGTGGCTTATGATTGATTCCAAAAATAATATCCCAATGCTTTGCAACAACTCTTTTGTTGAAGTCGCAAGGCGCTAAATCTTTACTAACTATCCAAATTAGGTGTGGTGTATTACACTTTCTTTCAGGAAAGGATGGTGCATAGGTACCAGCGGAGCTTTTTCCAACGCACGGCCTACAAACCAGATAATCATTCCTACATAGCCAATGGCTATACCCAGTTCAAACCAACCTATGCTGGCATGATCACCCAGTGGTTTTGGCATCACCATCAGGTAGAAATCAACCCAGTGGCCAATAATGATGAGGATAGCCATGAAGCTTACAATGGTATAGTTACGCTTGGCTCCGGCTTTCATCAAAACAAGGAGCGGGCTCAAAAAGTTGAGTGCCAGATTAAGGTAAAACAGACCACGGTACTCACCCCAAACACGGGCTTTGAAGTATTCAGTTTCCTCAGGAATATTGGCGTACCAGATAAGCATGTACTGGCTAAACCACAGGTACGTCCAGAACACAGAAAACGCAAACATGAACTTGGCAATGTCGTGCAGGTGCTCTTCGGAAGTGTAAGGCAAATGGCCTTGATTTTTGAGATAAATAACAAACAAGGCTATCAATGCCATGCCTGCCACAAATGATGAAGCAAAAGTGTACCAGCTGTACATGGTGCTGTACCAATGTGCATCAATACTCATGAGCCACAACCACGGAATGGAAGAAGCAACCGTCAATGCAAAAAGAACAATGTAAAAAGAGGCATGAACGGTATTCTTGAAAATCCATTTTTTACCTTCTTCTACTGTAAATGGTTGAACGTCTGCTTCGCGGCTGATGCGACGCATGTTCCATCCCAGGAAAATCCATCCGCCAATAGTAATAGCCGACCAAATGGTGAAGAATGTAGGATTGAGGAAGCCGCTTTTGCCAGACAAGATTTTGTCGTTGGCAACTGCTTCGGTATCTAACCAATGGTATATATGGTGTTGGTGACCAAACACCAATCCCATCAGTACTATAAAGGCCAAAATACCAAACGGAATAACTACTACAGAAATGGCTTCTACTACACGTCGGAATGATTGAGTCCAGCCAGCCCAAGCCAGCGTAGTAGCGCACAAAAAGAACATGGCAGCATTTACTACCAATAACCAGTACACACTGTTTTGCAGCAATACCGCCCAAAAGCGGGTGCTGGCATGCTCGTCTTTACTCAAACCCAAAAAGGCAATACCTGCAGCCAATGCTACTGCACCTATAGCAGTAAGCACCATGCCCCATTTTTTCATGCCGGCGGGTTGTACAAATTGGTTACTATATGAAGCCATTCTAAAAAAATTATCGGTTAATACTATGGGCAGTTTCCTGGTAAAATTACTTGGTAGCTTTTGTGCTGTCGGCTACTACGGCAGCTGTGGCAGCGGGTGCAGCGGCAGCTGCTACTTTACCTTGCTTCAGCTTAATGTAGTGAATGATATCCCAGCGTTGCTTTGGCGTAAGCTGTGAAGCATAAGCACCCATCAGGTTACGGCCATAAGTAATACTGTAAAACATGGTTCCGGCAGTCATGGCTTCATACTTCGCATCGCCTACTAATGTGGCAGGTTTTGCGGGGTATGGGCCTTCGCCGCCTTTCCACAACGGACCATTACCATCTAGCTTTTCGCCGTGGCAAATGCCGCAGTTGATCAGGTATTGACGCTCAGCTTCCTTCAGCTCATCGGCATTCAGCGATGTCACCGGGTTTTCAACCAAACGACTGGCAAAATAATTGGCAGTATCGCCATTGGCATCTTTTGCCAAATGGTACACATAGGTTTCACCTTTACTTACAGTGCCAGCTACAGGCTGGTTGTTGTAATTGATGTTTTTGTCTTTCAGGTTGCTGTGGTCGGCGTAAGTTTCGTAAGCACGGCTATTGGCCATGTCGGGCATGTAAATGCTTCCCGGTTTACGCTTCACTTCGCTGCTACATGCCACTATCAACAGTGCAGATACGGCAGTGAGTAGGATAGAAAGTTTTTTCATTTCGAAATATTCAGTATTCGTTGATGCTAATATGGATTAGTGTGCCACTTTAACCTGTGATTCGTCGTACAACTTTTGCTCTTTGTCGTAAGTGCCAAACCACCAGCCTGCTTCTGCAATTTGTGTGTGAACTTCATGAGCACCTGCGGCATTCAGCAGTGCAGTAGCTTCTGCTTCAGTTGTTTCGCTGGTGCATTCAATCACCATTACAAACTTGTCGTCGGTAGCTCTTGCATCAAAGTGATGCTTTTTTACACCCGGTGCCAACTGGCACAAGTAGCAAAAAGTAAGTACCATACCTACCGCTGCACACAGTACTGTAAATTCGAATGTAACGGGCACAAATGCTGGCAGGGGCAGGTGAGGCTTACCGCCAATGTTCAAAGGCCAGTCGCTGGTAAATACCCAGCTCATGAAACTCAATGCAATGGTAGTACCTGTGATGCCGTAAATGAAGCCTGCTGTATGCAAGCTGGTTTCACGCAGGCCCATCACTTTATCCAATCCATGAATCGGGAATGGCGTGTACACATCGTGAATACGAAAGCCTGCTTTGCGCACCTGCTTCACGGCAGGAAAAAGCACTTTCTCATCATCGAACAGTCCTACAACAAATTTTCTTACGTCCATATCATTTAGTTTGACTACCGACGACCGCTATCGGACCACGGTAGTATAATTCAATTTTTGTTTGCCGGACTAAATCGGTGGTCTGAGGTCATTAGTCCTGTGTCTTCGCTAATGCGCCATGGCATGTTCAAACTCTTCGAGGCTCTTCTTCTCCAGTTCTGGTTGGTCGCCTTGCTGCTTGTAGCTATCGCCATTCTTTTTCAGGATGTGCTTGATTTCTGCTACTGCAATTACAGGGAACCATTTTGCAAACAGGAAATAGCAAGTAAAGAACAAGCCGAACGTACCGAGGTAGAAACCAATTTCCCAAATAGTGGGGCTGTAGTAGTAACTCCAGCTCGATGGTACATAGTCACGATACAAAGAGGTTACGATGATTACGAAACGTTCGAACCACATACCGATGTTTACGATGATACTCATGAAGAAAGTAACGGTGATGTTGCGACGCAATTTTTTGAACCAAAAGATCTGCGGGCTCAGTACGTTACAAGCCATCATACCCCAGTAGCTCCAACCATAAGGGCTGAACAGGTTGGCACGGCTGTACCAGAATGTGTATCCTTCGTATGGGTTTTGGCTATACCAGGCCATGAACAGTTCGGTGAGGTAAGCCACACCCACAATAGAACCTGTCAGTACAATTACCTTGTTCATTACTTCAATGTGCTCCATGGTAATGTACTCCTGCAGGTTAAGCACCTTACGGGTAATAATCATGAGGGTTTGCACCATGGCGAAACCCGAGAACACCGCACCAGCCACAAAGTAAGGCGGGAAGATGGTGGTATGCCAACCAGGAATAACAGAAGTGGCGAAGTCAAAAGATACGATGGTGTGTACAGAAAGTACCAGTGGAGTACTCAAACCTGCCAATACCAATGAAAGGCTTTCGTGACGCTGCCAGTGCTTTGTACTACCCGTCCAACCGAAGGCGGCAATACCATAAAAACGCTTGCGCCATTTCAGTTTGGCACGGTCACGTACAGTGGCTAAATCGGGCAGCAAACCTGCGTACCAAAACAACAATGAAACTGTGAAATACGTAGAAATCGCAAATACGTCCCAAAGCAACGGAGAGGTAAAGTTTACCCAGAGTGGTCCGCGACTGTTGGGGTAAGGCAGTACAAAGAAGGCCATCCAAACCCGACCCATGTGGAAGATGGGGAACTGGCCAGCACACATTACCGCAAAGATGGTCATGGCTTCTGCAGCACGGTTTACACCCGTACGCCAGCCCTGGCGGAAAAGTAACAAGATGGCCGAGATCAATGTACCGGCGTGACCAATACCTACCCACCATACAAAGTTGGTAATGTCCCAACCCCAACCGATGGTTTTGTTCAGGTTCCACTGGCCAATACCATAGGTTACTTCGCGGTATACACTGTACACACCAAACAACAGCAACCCTACAGAGATGGCAAAACCAATCTTCCACAACCGTGAGGGAGTGGTCTCAATAGGCCTGATGATGTCTTCAGTTACCTGATGGTAAGTTTTTGAACCATCCACCAAGGGAGGCCTTACGGCACTTTCGTACTTAATTACAGACATATTCGCTTCGCTTTTGGCAATCGGCTTTCGCCGTATGCTTTTGTTCTTTTATTCTTTTTTGTCACCAGCAGCAGTTCCCTGATGGCGCTGCGTTGTGTCACTCACTTGTACTTTCTAATCTCCGGGCAGCTTTTCCCGCATTAATGTGCAGCTTCTTCAGCAGGCTTATGCGCTGCAGCCACTTCCATTACTTCGTCTGTGTTCCGGATTTTTGCCATGTAGTTTACGTTGGGCAATACGTGAATTTGCTCCAATGCATAGTACATACGCAACGGGCTATGGTCACGCATGTTACGCACTACACTGTTCTTATCGTTGCTGTCACCAAATTCAATGGCATTGGTTGGGCAGGCACTCTGGCAAGCAGTTTTTACTTCACCATCCTTAATGGGGCGGCTTTGCTTCTTCGCTTCGAGCTTACCAGCCTGCAGGCGCTGTACGCAGAAAGAACATTTTTCGATCACACCACGGCTACGTACAGTTACGTCCGGGTTCAGTACCATGCGGTACAAATCATCGTTCATTTCCAGTGTTACATCGCTTACATGACCTACCTGGTTGTCAGCAAAGCTGTCAGCACCAGTGTAATCAGCCCAGTTGAAGCGACGTACTTTATACGGACAGTTGTTGGCGCAATAACGGGTACCAATACAACGGTTGTACGTCATTTGGTTGAGACCTTCGCTGCTGTGGTTGGTAGCTGCCACCGGACATACGTTTTCGCAAGGAGCGTTGTCGCAGTGCTGGCACATCATCGGCATAAATATCACGTCCTTCACATCATCGGGGTTGGCCGCATCGCTTACAAAGTAGCGGTCAATACGAATCCAGTGCATGTCGTGTCCACGCAGTACTTCAGTTTTACCTACAACGGGCACGTTGTTTTCAGCATTACAAGCTACCACACAAGCACCGCAACCGGTACAGGTGTTCAGGTCTATGCTCATACCCCAGTGTACCCCCGGGCGGTCGTTCAGGCGAGGGTCGTACAGAGAACCTTCGTTGCGATAGTCGCCGGTTTTGCTGGCGTAGTCGTGCACCAGCATATCTCTTTGAGCCTTGAAAAGCTCAGGATGTTTTTTGAATGTAGCCAGTGAGGTTTCCTTCACCACTTCCATACGACCTTCGTAGGAGTTGTGGGTTTGGTTTTGAGCTACTTCGTACAGTTCATCAGTAGCAGTTACGGTGGCATCGTAAGCAGCGTAAGTCACTACACCATTGGCTATAGTCGCCAGTGGGTAAGCATTTTGACCGGCGCCTTTTACTGCTACACCTACGTTTTCGCTGCGGCCGTAACCTACAGCAATACCGATAGTATTTTTCTGCGTACCGGGAACGATAATTACCGGCAGCTTCATTTCCTTACCGTTTACCTTAATGGCAATAACGGGTTTCTTCGGATTTACTTCGTACCTGTCAGCGTCGCCATTTTTTGTCAGGTCGATGCCCAACAATTCTTTGGCAGCAGCAGCAGAAATAGTAGCGTAGTTATCCCAGGTAGCTTTCGTTACAGGGTCAGGCATTTCTTGCAACCATGGGTTGCTGGCTTGTGCACCCGAACCAATGGCTGTTTTTTCGTATAGCACCACTTCCCAGGTACCTGCTTTTGCAGGAGTACCAGCGGCTGCAACTGCAGCAGCTACACCGGCACCGTTGAATGTACCAGCAGCAACAGTTGCTTCCGCTGGAACCACTACACCGTCACGCAGTGCAGCATCCCAATTTTCCTGACTACCCAGCTTGGTCATCCAGTAGGCTTTCAGGTAGTTGGCGTATTCGGTGGTTGCATTACCGCTCCACTTCAACAGGTTGTCTTGCCAGTTGCGTGTTTTGAAAAGCGGAGCAATAGTGGGCTGAATGAAAGAGTAGTAACCAGATTTTGGTTCGGCATCACCCCAACTTTCGAGGTAGTGATGATCGGGAACCACGTATTTGCAGAGCTCGGTTGTTTCATCCAAACGGGTGTTGAAAGAAACGGTGAGTATTACTGCAGCCAGTGCCTTTTTGAAGGCTTCGGCTTTGGCGTAGGTATAAGCAGGGTTAGCACCGGCTATCAGCAGGGCGCCTACTTTACCGGCACTCATATCGGCCAACAGGGTTTCGAAATCAGCATCCACACCTTGACGGTAGTTGCTGGTTACAGCCCAGTTGATGGTTTTACCATTGGCACCAATGGCCTCGTTAATAGCATTTACAATCAGCTGAACGTTGCTGTCGTTGCTACCGCTTACCACCAGTGCAGCACCGCCGGCAGCTTTCAGGTCCGCAGCAGCTTTACTAAGGCCGGCTTTCAGTTTGGCATCGGCTACGTTTACAGCACCACCGGTTACGGCAGCCAGCAAGGCAGCTGCTACCACACCAGCTTCAGAGGGTTTGTGGGTAAAGCGTTCGTCGGCATTGGCACCCGTCATGCTCATGATGCTTTCGAACTGATAGTGCTTGCTCAGTGTAGGATTTTTTTCGTCGATTTTGCGGCCTTTAGAATATTGCTTGGCAAACTCTACAGGGCTAAGCCAGGTACCGAGGAAGTCGGCGCCGAGGCTTACAATCACTTTCGCATTGTCGAAGTGATAAGAAGGAATGGCACGTTTGCCATAAGCCGCTTCGTTGGCCAGCAGCATACCGCTGTAGCTTACGGCATCGTAAGTTACGTGGCGGCTACCGGGAAACTTAGCGAGGAACTCCCCTACAAGTTGCTTGGTAGAAGGAGAAGTAATGGTAGAAGTCAGCAGCACTACAGGAGCACCGTTCAACTTCGCCATTTCATCAGCAATCATTTTATCAAATGCATCGAACGTAGATACTTCTACGAGCTTGCCTTCTTTAATTTGAGCGGGGAAACGCAGACGCTTGGTGTCGTACATATCCAGCACAGAAGCCTGTGCACGGGCACTGGTACCGCCTTGGAAAATGGGGCTCAGGTCGTTGCCTTCAATTTTGATGGGACGGCCGTCACGCACCTTGGCTACCACACTTACCACATCGCCATCTTGTACATAGGTGGTGGCGTAGTAATTGGCCACACCAGGAATTACATTGTCTGGCTTGCTGACAAACGGAATGGCTTTTTTCACCGGCATTTCGCAACTGGCGGCTACCGTAGCAGCAACAGTGCTAAATCCGAGGTATTTCAAGAAGTCGCGACGAGGTGCATTGGCACTCATCAATCCTTTATCATCCGCTTCAAACGGCAGTTCCTCCCTGAATTCATCAGCTACATTGGCCTGATGGCCTTCGCTTTTGCCTAGGGCTCCGAAACTTTGCCAGATTTTATTACTCATACTATACTAATGTGAGAATTTGAAAATTGAAAACTTGAACTGATGCATCATCAGGAATGTACCTGACAGCAGATTCAAATTAGTAGTGACATTTCTGGCACTCGGTACCACCAATCATTTCTACAGTTACGCTGTCCATTTTGCCATTCTTCATGTCTTCGTGGAACTTCTCGTAAATGCTGTAGAAGCCGTTGTCTTTGAACTGAACCTTGGTTTCGCGGTGGCAATTGATACACCATCCCATGCTCAAATCACTGAATTGCTTCACTTCGCCCATGTTCTGGATTTCGCCGTGGCAAGTTTGGCAGGCTACCTGACCAGCTTTCACGTGCTGTGCGTGGTTGAAGTAAACGTGGTCGGGCAGGTTGTGAATTTTAATCCACTCAATGGGCTTGGCTTTGGAAGGATCCCATGGCTGACCAGGTGTGAAACCTGCGTATTCGTACAGTTTCTTGATTTCGTTAGTGCCGTTCACTTCTTTACCATCGGCGGTATACAGGGGTTCGCCCTTATACTCGTTGATGGCCATGTGGCAGTTCATACACACGTTTACAGAAGGAATGTTGGCATGCTTACCTTCTTGCGCACCGCCATGGCAGTACAAACAGTTAATTTGGTTAACCCCGGCGTGTACTTTGTGGCTGTAATAGATAGGTTGCTCGGGCTGGTAATCTTTGCTACGACCAAGGCCTACTGCGCCTTTAGAAATGTAAACACCCGCTACAATAAATAAAATAACGGTGGTTAAAGCGAGGTAGGTTTTGTTTTTGTAAAAAGGAACCGCAGCTTCTACGGGCAGGCCGTCACGTTCGTCGGCCAGCTTGCGGAGGTTGCTGTTTACCTGCAACAAAATGAGGGCTACCAAAGCCAACACCAAAGTGATAACACCAAAGAGCAAGCTATTGTCGCCTTCAGACTTAGCAGCAGCAGTAGCACCTGCTACAGGGGCTGGAGTTGCAGGCTTCCACTCACGGATGTAGGTGAGGATAGCTTCGATATCTGCATCCTGCAAAGAAGTGAAAGAAGTCATGGCAGCAGGGCTCCAGTCCTTAATTTTCAATGCATAAGCATCGCCGGTTTTTACGGCGTCGGGCCAGTTTTTAATCCAGGTCTTCAACAAATCTTTACTGGGCCAGCGATCTTCGATGCCTTGGAGTGCCGGGCCGGTCAAATCTTTATCGATTTTGTGGCAGGAAGCACAGTTGGCATTGAACAGCGCTTTTCCATCTTGCGCCTGCACTTGGGTAAAGCCGGCTACAAACAGCATTAGAAAACTGGTAATAATGTGAAGGCTGGCTTTGCGTTTTTTACTCATAACTCACTGATATTGAATAACCGATGGAAACATATCCGCGGATAGGCGGGCAAAAATATGACCTCGGCGTGACAATTACCTGTAATCATCAAAAAAAATTTCGCTTAGTGCCACAAGGGTTTCAGCCAATGGAGAGGTTTGTGACAACAGGCTGGCAGGCCATATCTCCAAAGGTTCAACGAAAGAATATTTCTCAGTGAATCGAAGTATGTGACAGCAAAGAACCTTGCCCGGCATAGCATTATTACTGATAAGCATCAGCACATGGGCTGTATTCCATCATCTGCACGTTTTTTTACCCCATCTTCGCAGGCATGTTTGGCCGGCTGCAACAAAAATGGAAGGTTACCGGGGTGCAACTCACCCTTATTCTCTGCACGTTTGCCCTGGGTGGCAGCCTTTGCGGCTTTTTTACCCGGGAAATTCTGGGGCTATTTACCATTCAGCAGCCATTTTTGTATGGTACATTATATTTTATAATACTTACCCTGTTGTGGCCGGTTTGTGTGCTGCTCATCAGCATTCCCTTTGGCCAATTCAGGTTTTTTCGCAATTATTTACGCAAAATGGGAAGCAAATTGGGCATTGGCAGCGTTCCTGCCGCGTCTTCCGATAGTGATTCGCACATACATGTGGCCATTTTTGCCAGTGGCACCGGCAGCAATGCCCGAAAAATCATGGAGCATTTCAAAGGCCACCCCCGCATTAAAATCTCCATGCTGGTGAGCAATAAGCCCGGCGCCGGAGCCTTGCACCATGCCGTCGATTTTGGGGTAAGCACCTTAATAATAAGCCGGGAGCAATTTTTAAAAGGCGATGCCTACGTGCCCGAACTGCAGGCTGCTGGCATCGATTATATTGTATTGGCGGGTTTTTTATGGAAAATACCCCCGACCCTTATCAGCGCCTTTCCAAACCATATCGTCAATATTCACCCCGCCCTGCTGCCCAAATATGGTGGCAAAGGCATGTACGGCCATTTTGTACACGAAGCGGTAATAGCCGCCGGCGAAACAGAAAGCGGCATCACCATTCATTTGGTAGATGAGCAGTACGACCACGGGGCGCATTTGTTTCAGGCCAAATGCCCGGTAATGCCCGGCGATACACCCGATGATTTGGCAGCCCGCATACACCAGCTGGAGCACCAATACTTTGCCAGTGTAATTGAAGGTTGGGTAGCAGGAAAGTAATAACCTCCGCATTGCCCCTGCTGGCAATTCATTTTCATGTACTTTAATTGCCCAAAATTGATTGTACATGAAACCATTTGTGCTTGCACTTGCAGCCAATCTGTTAATTGCTTCGCTTTTTGCCCAGCTACCGCTGGCAACTTCTCCCAAAACAGAAGGTATGGACCCGTTGCGTCTCAACCGTATTGATGCGCTGGTACAACAATACATCGACAGCCAGTGGATTGCTGGCGCCACCTGCATAGTAGCCCGCAATGGCAAAGTGGTATACCATCGGGCATTTGGAGTTCGTAGCACAGCCACCAAAGTGCCACAACAAAAAGATGACATCTTTCGCATTGCTTCGCAAACCAAGGCCATTACCAGCACAGCTGTAATGATGCTGTTTGAAGAAGGTAAGTTTTTGCTCGACGATCCCATTGCCAAATACATCCCGGCATTTGCCAACCAGCAGGTGATTGATCAG
Source organism: Phnomibacter sp. (assembly GCF_036803085.1). Lineage (NCBI taxonomy): Bacteria > Pseudomonadati > Bacteroidota > Chitinophagia > Chitinophagales > Chitinophagaceae > Phnomibacter > Phnomibacter sp. The sequence continues at coordinate 430,402 of NZ_DAIRUZ010000002.1, forward strand.
TTCAACATGGCCGATACCAGCTTTACTACGGTAAAAGCCAAACGGGCTGTTACCATCCGTGATTTGCTTACCCATACATCGGGTATTGGGTATGCACAAATAGGCAGCCCACGTGCCAAAGCCATGTATGCCAAAGCCGGTGTGCATGCACAAATTGGTGTGCCTGCTGCCAGCCTTAAAGAGCAGGTAATGAAGATTGCTGCACTGCCACTGGAGCACCAGCCCGGTGAACGTTTTACCTACGGCCTCAATACCGATGTGTTGGGTTATTTTGTAGAAGTGATGAGTGGGCAAAGTCTGGCCGATTTTTTCCGCATCCGCATTTTTGAACCACTGGGCATGAGGGATACCTGGTTTTATTTGCCTGCTGAAAAACAAAACCGTTTGGTAGCATTGCATACCGAAGACAAACAACAGCACGTAACGGTTTTGCAGCCCGGGCAATCGGCAAACCTTAAAAATATAGATGTTGATTACCCCAAAGCGAAAGGCCAGTTGTACAGCGGTGGCGCAGGCCTTTCGAGCACGGCCATGGACTACGCCATATTTATGCAAATGCTATTGAACGGTGGCATTTACAATGGCAAACGCATCCTGAGCAAAAACAGTGTGGAGCTGATGACACAAAACCAAATAGGCAATGTAGACCGTGGGCCGAATGAAAAATTTGGACTGGGCTTTGGATTGGTAACGGAAACAGGCAGTGGCAAGCTGGGCCAAAGTACCGGCACGTATAGTTGGGGTGGCGCTTTTAGCAGCACCTACTGGATAGACCCGAAAGAAAAAATTGTAGCGCAATTTTTCTTAAACCAAACACCTACCAGCCACGGCGATATTCACGACAAGTTTAAAGTGCTGGTGTATAGTGCCATTGAGTAATGTGCTAATTAGCTAATTTGAAAATGTGCCAATGTGAATGCAGTGCAATTTGTAAGCGCTTCAACACTGTAACTGTTGCACACTAAAACATTGGAACCAGTGAACACGTAAACTAGTAAAATCGTCAACTAAAAACCTACTCCACCAACTTTATACCACCCGGCAGTATTTCAATCAAGCGTTGTTTGTACAAAGCACCGATGGCCATTTTGAAACTCTTTTTGCTGAGGCCGAAAAAGGCATAAATGTCTTGCGGGTCGCTTTTGTCGTTGTAGGGCAATGCGCCTTTGTGTTGTTTTAGTAACTCGAGAATACGTTCGGGTTCGCCTGAAATTTTATCATAGCCGGGTTTGCCGGGCACAATGTCCAGCTTGCCATCTTCCCGCACCTGCTTAATGAAACCTTGCAAACGCTGACCGGGCTGCAAGCCTACCACTGCATCGGCATGGTGCACCAATCCTTCATAGCAATCATCCACCATCACCGCAAAACCCAGTGGCGTTTGGCGATGTACGAGCAACGTAACGGGTTGCTTTTCTTGTAAGCCCGTGGTATCGGTTTTTAAAAACTGATTGGTCCATTCGGTGGCAGCTAAGCGGCCGGTTTTTTCATCGCGGTACACATACACGAGGTAGCTTTTGCCTTCACTCATAGGCTCCCGTTGCTGGCTGTTGGCTACAAACAAATCTTTGCTCAACCCCCAATCGAGAAAGGCACCGGCCGGGCTGGTGCTGACCACTTTCAAAAAAGCAAACTGGCCCACTACAGCAAACGGTTTTTGTGTAGTGGCGATGAGGCGATTTTCGCTATCGTGGTAAATGAAAACTTCTATTTCATCCCCCTTTTGCAACCCTTCGGGCAACCAGCGGTTGGGCAACAACACGTCTTCATTGCCATGGCGCAAATAGGCACCCGGAGTAACGATGCGTTCTACGGGTAATGTATAAAACTGTCCGGCTTGTAATGTTTCAGGCATGATGCGAAGGTAGATGATAGTTGGTAGTTGGTGGTTGGTAGTTTGTGGTTTGTGGTTTAGTTGGACAATGAGGAAATGGGCAATCCATTGGGTTAAGGAATATAATTTTTTCGGGGATGTGTTACATCAATAATTGTTGGTCGGATGGGCCTTTTTGTATGCAATCCTTCGTTAATAAGAAAAAAATGCAAGCCCTGCAAATTGCAAACTGTCTACTGCAAACTATTTACGCCTTAGTGGTTCAAAAAAACACTCGAGAGGAAAAGCTCCGCTGTGCACTGCAGTACAAGTGTGCGACGCAACAGGTGCTTCATAGCAGCACCTGGCTGGCCCCCAAAAAAACAACACCAGCTGATGGGCTGGTGCTGCTAACGAGTAAATAAGCAAACCCCTATGGTTTATTTTTTGGGGCAGGTATTGAGGCCTACCAATGTATACAACGGACAAAAACTGATGAGGCTGGTAGCCAGGAACACACCACCCAATACGAGCAGCACCAAACCAGGTGTACCTGTTACTGTGCCGGTGAAATACAATACCGCAAACAATGCGGCCAATACAATGCGGATGACGCGGTCTACAGCGCCCATGTTTTTTTCATGCTGGAAGTTTTTTGAGGTTACAAATGATTTAGCTCCGGATGGCTTGCCAAACTACTACGATGCTCCACACCAACAACAGGCAAAGGATACATACCAGCAGCAGACGCAACCATGGTTGTTTCATGCAGTAAAACTAATAGCATCGTTTGGCACAATCTGGTGACCAGCGTCACCGGCTTACAAGAGCAGTATTTTGCCGTCGGCCTGTTTTATTTTTCCTTCTTGCTCCAGCCGCTTCATTACCCTCGTTACCACTTCACGGGCAGTGCCCAAATCTTGCGCAATCTGGCGGTGCCGAAGGTCGAGTACCAACTCGCCTTTCATGCGGGTTTTCTCTTTGAGGTATTGATACACCCGGCTATCGAGCCGGTTAAAAAGCAGTGCATTGATGGTATCGATGAGCTCGGCATACCGCTGGTTGTACTGCGTAAAAAACAACAAATTGATTCGCGGAAATTCGGTGACCCACTGCCGCAATTGTGCCACCGGCAGCAGCCAGAGTGTTGTGGCTTCTTCAGCCACGGCCATTATTTTACTCGGCTCATCGCCCATGCCTGCAGCAAAACTCATCACACAACTTTCGCTGGGGCGGATGTAGTAGAGCAACAGCTCTTTGTCATCGGTTTTGGTAAACACTTTTACCGTGCCATGCAATACCAGTGGTACCACTTTTACAAACTGACCTTCACGCACCAGCGTGGTACCGGCTGGCACATCCATATACTGGCCATGGGTTTCGATGGCTTGCAATAAATCTTCGCCCAGTAGCGCATAGGTAGACCGGAGTAATGCAGGTTGGCTCATACGACAAGTGCCTGTAGTTGTAAGGCAGCAATCAATGTTAGGAAAAATTGCGGGGTTTTGATGAACAGCGAAGGCTTAGACACGCAAAGAAACACAAAGACCGAAGGGCGGTGTGCTGATGAGATGATGCGTCCTACTCCTGCCTTGCAACTACATTCTTTTCCTATATTCACTTTTCGCACCCGGCGCACCATTTTCTCATCTTACCATCGTCTTATTGTCAACCCATCAACATGTACTGCTCATGAAACAGTTTCCTTTTTTGTTGTCGCTGGCGGCCTGTACCCTACTGGCCACCGCACAACCGCATACCAACAACCGCTCTGTGCCCGGCACCGCAAGGCTGGCGGCATACAAACAGCATGAAACGCTAAGCCAAAACAGCCCGTATAAAAACCTGCAGTGGCGGCAAACGGGTCCCAATTATATCAGTGGTCGTGTAACAGATGTGTGGGGCATACCAGGCAATAAAAACGTGATGTATGCTGCATTGGCCACCAGTGGTCTTTGGAAAACCACAGATGCTGGTTTGAGCTGGCAACCTTTGTTCGATAAACAGCCCACCCTCAACATGGGTACCATGGCTATTGCACAAAGCAATCACAACATTTTGTACGCAGGCACCGGCGAAGCCAATATTTTCCGGGCATCGCTGCCGGGCATGGGTATGTTTAAAAGCACTGATGCTGGTAAAACTTGGACGCATATTGGCTTGGAAAATACCGGCACCATTAGTCGTGTTGTTATACACCCCACCAACCCCGATGTAGTGTATGTAGCAGCCGGCGGACACGAGTGGAGCCACAACCCCGAACGTGGGGTGTACCTGACCACCGACGGAGGCAAAACATGGAAAAGAATTTTAGCAGAAGGAACGGCCAGTGGTTGTAATGATTTGCTGATGGATCCCAACGATCCGAATACGTTGTATGCCAGCATGTGGAACCGCATTCGCAAACGCTGGAGCGACCCCATACCTGAAGATAGCGACTACCTCTACAAAAGCACCGATGCCGGCAAAACATGGAAGCGCCTCACCAATGGGTTGCCCGAAACAAAATACACCGGCCGTATTGGTCTGGCCATGAGTAAAAAGAATAGCAACGTGGTATATGCATTTATCGACAACCATACGCCCAAAAGAGAACCCAAGCCGGGCGAACTCGATCCTTACGGTCGCCCCATTCAAATCATTCCGATGGGTGTGCAGGTGTGGCGCAGCAACGACAAAGGGGAAAGCTGGAGCAAGGTGAGCACCGAAGATGAAAAGCTGGAACGCTTTGCAGGTACCTACGGTTGGGTATTTAGCCAGATACGGGTAGACCCGAATGATGAAAACACGGTGTACATCATGGGCGTTCCTTTTGCCAAAAGCACCGATGGCGGTAAAACCTTTCAAACCATTCAAACATGGGGCAACAACTACAAAGGCGATAATGTACACGGTGACCATCATGCCATGTGGATAGATCCAACCAACAGCAAATACATCATCAACGGTAGCGATGGCGGTGTATCCGTGAGCTACGATGGCAGCAAAACATGGAAAACATTTTACCACAACATGCCCACCACGCATTTCTACAATGTAACCTACGATATGCAGGAGCCTTTTCACATCTATGGTTCTGTGCAAGACCAGGGCAGCAGCATGGGTAGCTCTGCGTATACCTACGACAAAGCTTCTATGCAAAGCATTGCCTGGCGGGATGCTCCCGGCGGCGAAGGCACACACATTGCTGTGCACAACAACATCATGTATGCCAGTAGTTTCTATGGTCGTTTGGTAAAAAGTAATTTGAACCTGCCCGATAGTTTGTGGTGGCAAGATATTGGCATCAAAAAATCGGCCGATGAGGAACCCTTGCGTGGTGAATGGATGGCGTACACTTTTTTATCGCCACACAATGCCGGCACTTTGTACCATGGCTTTCAGTACTTGTATAAAAGTACCGATAGCGGCAACAATTGGAAACGCATCAGCCCGGATTTGACCAGCAACAACATTGCTAAAATGGGTAAAACACCTTATGCCATCAACCACCAAGCCATTACGGCAGCCGATGAAAGTCCGCTGCAGCAAGGGCTGCTGTATGTAGGCACCGATGATGGCCGTGTTTGGCTGAGCCAAAACGATGGCAGCAACTGGATAAACATCGAAAAAGGATTGCCAGCGAATGCACATGTATCCCGCTTGGTGGCCAGCAAGTACAACAAGAGCACGGTGTACATTACGCTAAGCGACCGCCGTGAAGACAACAATAAACCATACGTATTTGTGAGCCACGATTTTGGTGCTACCTGGAAGAGCATTGCCGCCAATGTGCCCGCTGCGCCGGTAAATGTGATTCGGGAAGATCCCCGCAACAGCAACCTCCTCTACCTCGGCACCGATATAGGTGTGTATGTGAGCCACAACAAAGGCGCCAGCTGGCAGTCATTGCGGGGCAATTTGCCCGCTTCGGTTTCGGTGCAGGATTTGTTTGTGCACCCCCGCGACAACAAACTGGTGATTGGCACCTACGGCCGTGGCGTGTGGATTTTGGATGATATGAGTGCTGTGCAAAAATGAAAATCAGTTTAACCACGGAGGAATAAGAGGTATGCACTGAGTAACACAGTGTGCTCTGTGTACTCCTTCGCCTCTGTGGTAAAATCATAAATGAATTGAAAATTTAACCACAGAGGAATATGAAGTATACACCGAGTAACGCAGTGTGCTATGTGTGTACTCCTTCGCCTCTGTAGTAAAAAGAATTGAAACAAATAAAACTCAACTACAGCCAATTATGAAGTATGTACAAACACTGTGTGCTCTGTGTGTACTCCATATCCTCTGTGGTAAAAAGAATCACATGAAATACATTCTTCTCGTCATAGCCGTTCTTTCCTCTTCGCTGCTGCAGGCTCAGCAAGCTGATGTGCTCATTCGCAATGGCCGCATCATTGATGGCACAGGCAACAACTGGTACTATGCCGACGTAGCCATCGCTAATGGAAAAATCATCGCCATCGGCAAACTATCCCATTACACTGCCGGCAAAGTCATCGACGCCAAAGGCTTGTATGTAGCACCCGGCTTCATCGACGTGCATACACACATTGAAGGCGATGAAGCAAAAGCACCAGATGCGAAAAGTTTTATTCTCGATGGTGTAACCAGTGTGGTAGCCGGCAACTGTGGCGAAAGTGCCGACGACATGGCGCAATACTTCCGCTTCATCGACAGTTTGAAACTCTCCATCAATGTAGCTGCGTTAGTAGGGCACAATACCGTACGCCAACTGGTGATGGGCGAAGCCAACCGTACACCTACTACCGAAGAACAACAACGTATGGAAGCACTCGTGGCCAAAGCCATGCAGGCAGGTGCAGTTGGTTTGAGTACGGGTTTGATATACATACCGGGCACGTATTCTACAACACCCGAAGTAGTGGGTTTGGCCAAGGTAGCAGCGCAATACAAGGGCGTATATGCCACCCACATGCGCAACGAAGCCGACTTGGTACACGAAGCCATTGCCGAAGCCATCAACATCGGCCGACAGGCAAATATTCCCGTGGAGATTTCGCATTTCAAACTCAGCGGCCAAAACAACTGGGGCCGCAGCAACGAAACCTTGGGCCTTGTAAAACAAGCCAGAGCAGAAGGCATCGAAGTCACCATCGATCAATATCCGTACACAGCGTCGAGTACATCGCTGTCTACACTTTTTCCCGATGAAATGCTGGCCGATGGTGCTGATTCTGTAAAGGCAAGAATCAACAATCCAGTTACCAGAGCCTACATCAAAAATTACATGCTGGCCAAGCTCAAGAAGCGACAACAAAAACATTTTACTTATTGCCAAATTGCTTCCTATCGGGCTAATCCCAGTTGGAATGGCAAAAACATTGAAGAAGTAAACCTGATGCTGGGCAGAAAGCACAACGCAGCTGCCGAAGCCGACCTCATCATCGACATGATGTACAAAGGCGGCGCCAGCATGGTGTTTCATGGCATGAGCGAAGCTGATGTCAAAAACATCATGCAATATCCCTTCAACATGTTTGCCAGCGATGCCAGCATTCGGGTGTTCAACAGCGGTGTGCCGCATCCTCGTGGCTACGGCACCAATGCAAGAGTGTTAGGTAAGTATGTTCGGCAAGAAAAAGTATTGTCGCTGGAAGAAGCCATTCGCAGAATGACCTCTTTACCTGCACAAAAGTTTGGCCTTCACAATCGGGGTTTGCTCAAGCCCGGCATGATGGCCGATATTGTGGTGTTTGATGCCAACACCGTCATTGACAAATCAACCTATGCGCAACCGCATCAGTACAGCGAAGGCTTTCAATATGTACTGGTGAATGGCGCAGTGGTTGTAGATAACGCACAACACACAGGGGCTCGCCCCGGCACCATCTTGTACGGACAAGGCAAAACGGCTCAACCATCACATTAGTTTTTTTGGTCGACCAACAGAAGCGCCTTGTGGCAGCTGCGTTGTGTCACTCCCTTCGTCTGCATCGCTTTGTGCATCTTTTCACATCATCCTTTTGTATCACACATAACCCTTGCACATCATTAATGATTATGAAATACTTGCTGTATCTCTTATTGTTGCCTACCTTCTCGTTGGCACAATCATTCACCCCCGCCGAGGTTGCCAAATGGAAGCAACAGGCACAACGTGTCACCATCATCCGCGACAAATGGGGCATACCACATGTGTATGGCAAAACCGATGCCGATGCCGTGTTTGGTTTGTTGTTCGCCCAATGCGAAGACGACTTCCCACGGGTGGAAGCCAACTACATCGAAAAGCTCGGCCGCCAGGCAGAAGTGCAGGGCAGCAAAGCCTTGTACGAAGATTTACTGCATCGGTTGGTGCTGGATAGTGCCGCTGCCAAAAAAGATTTTGCCACCGCACCTGCGTGGATGAAAAAGTTGTGCATCGCCTTTGCAGACGGCGTTAATTATTACCTCGCTACGCATCCAAAAGTGAAACCGGCTTTGCTTCGCCGCTTCGAACCTTGGTGGCCTTTCATGTGGACCGATGGCAGCATTGGCGCCATCAGCACCGGCGGTGCTACCCCACAAGAGCTGCAAAGTTTCTACACCGGTGAAACAGTGGCCGCCCTGCCACCCAAACTTGGTGATGACCCGCAAACCGGTAGTAACGGTTTTGCCTTTGCACCATCCGTTACCGCATCGGGCAAAGCCATTTTGTACATCAATCCACATGTTACTTTTTACTTCCGTCCCGAAGTGCACATGGTCAGCGAAGAAGGTTTGAATGCCTACGGTGCTGTTACCTGGGGGCAGTTTTTTATTTACCAGGGCTTTAATGAAAACTGTGGCTGGATGCATACCAGCAGCCAGGCCGATGTAGCCGATTTGTATGCGGAAAAAATTCAAGACAGCGCCGGCCAACTCATGTATCAATACGACAATGCATTGCGTAAAGTGCAGCAAAAAGACATCCGCATTACCGTACAAGAAAATGGGGTGAAGAGCACGAAAAAATTCACCGCCTTTTTCACGCACCACGGACCTGTGATGGCCAAGCGCAACGACCGCTGGCTGACACTCAAGCACCACAACCGCAGTGCCAAAGGACTGGAGCAAAGCTGGCTCCGCACCAAAGTGAAAAACTTCGCCGGCTTTCAGCAGCTGATGGCCATGAAAGAAAATACCAGCAACAACACCGTGTACGCCGACAAAGAAGGCAACATCGGTTATTGGCATGGCAACTTTATGCCGCGTCGTAATCCGCAGTACGACTGGAGCCAACCCGTAGATGGTACCACCAGCGCTACCGAATGGCAGGGCCTGCATGAGCCTGCAGAAATGGTCACCATCATCAACCCTGCCAATGGTTGGTTGCAAAACTGTAATGCCACGCCATTTACTGCAGCAGGTACCGCCAGCCCCAACCGCAGCAATTTTCCTACATACATGGCCCCCGATGCCGAAAACTACCGGGGCATCAATGCCGTGAATGTATGGCGTAACGCACAGGTATTGACGATAGACAAAGTGATAGCTGGTGGCTACACCCGCAAGCTGCCTGCTTTTGATGATATGATTCCCGCATTGGCCAAAGCCTGGGCCAACAGACCTTACCTGGCAGACAGTAGTGTGAAGCAATTGGAACAAGCCATTGGTATGATGACTGCCTGGGATCGTCAATCTGATTATGGTTCTATTGCGACCACGCTGGCCATTGAATGGGCGCAGCGGTTGCTGCCCGCCATTCAGCGGATGCCTACTCCCAATACGCCCAATGCAGGTTTTATTGAAAAAGCACAAGCTTATCTGCAGCAAGCTGCTCCACTGGAACTCATTCAGCCACTGCAAGCAACGCTCAATGATTTACGCAGTCGCTTTCCATCGTGGCAAGTGCCCTGGGGAGAAATCAACCGCTACCAACGCTTAACAGGTAAATTGCAAGAAATGTACAACGATACATTGCCCAGTATTCCGGCACGTTTTGCCGCTGCTACCTGGGGTGCATTGCCGAGCTACGTAAGCCGCCAAATGAATGGCAGTGCACGACGCTATGGCTTTAGTGGCAACAGCTTTATTTGTGCCGTAGAGTTTGGCGAAAAGGTATCTGCCAAATCATTGCTGGCCGGCGGCAACAGCAACAACCCTTCTTCCAAACATTTTAGCGACCAGGCTGCCATGTACGCCAGTGGCGAGTTTAAGCCAGTGCTGTACTATAAAGCCGATGTGCTGAAATACAAAGAACGTGTGTACAAGCCGGGAATGTAGGCAATGAAGAATGAGGGATTAGTATTTAGGAATTTGTAGATAAAAAACTGGCGGCTCGTTTTGAACGAGCCGCCAGTTGTATTTTCAACCGTTATCAATATTTCATCAGCTTTTTCACAGCTGCATCTAAACGGCTTTTGGCGAGGTATTGTTGTTCAAGTTCAATATTGAATGGGATGGGTGTATCTAGCGAAGCACAACGCACCACAGGTGCATCCAGCATATCAAAACAATGCTCACTGATCCATGCACTGATTTCGCCACCGATACCGCCGAGCAAATTGTCTTCATGCAAAATGAGCACTTTGCCCGTGGCTTGTACCGCTTCCCGAATGGCGCTGTAATCCAGCGGTAGCAAACTCCGCAAGTCCAAAATGTGCAGCGATACATGCATGTGACGCTGCTGATATTCCATGGCCCAATGCACACCGCTACCATAAGTAATGATGGAGATATCCTCACCATCCTGCACCACACGGGCTTTGCCAATTTCAACTTCATAATAATGCGACGGCACATAACCACTCACACTACGGTACAAAGCTTTGTGCTCGAAAAACATCACCGGGTTAGGATCATTAATCGCAGCAATCATCAGGCCCTTGGCATCGGCGGGAGTAGATGGATACACCACTTTTAAGCCGGGTGTATGCGTAAACCACGCTTCATTGCTTTGGCTATGAAAAGGACCGGCTCCCACACCAGCACCTGATGGCATCCGAATCACCACATCGGCATTTTGCCCCCAGCGGTAATAAATCTTCGCCAGGTTGTTGATGATTTGGTTGAAGCCAACCGTTACAAAATCGGCAAACTGCATTTCCATCATGCTCTTGTACCCTTCAAGTGACAAGCCTAAAGCAGCGCCTACAATAGCACTTTCGCACAAAGGCGTATTCCGTACTCTGGCTTTACCAAACTCCTGAACAAATCCTTCAGTGATTTTGAATGCACCGCCGTATTCAGCAATATCCTGACCCATCAGCACCAGGTTGGTGTGCACCTGCATGCTTTGGTACAAGCCATCTCTGATGCCATCAATAAACCGGCTGTTGTTGCTGTCGGTAATCAATGATGTAGGGCTGACAGCTGGTACTAGCATCGGCTTTACAGGTGCGTAAACATCTGCGAGTTCCTCTTGTTCATCGGGCATCATTTCAGCCGAATCGTAAGCCTTGGTGAGTTCGGCTTCTATGTGTGCTTTCAGGTTTTGTTTGAGTGCATCAATCTGTTGTGCGTTTATCACACCCGTTTGCTGCAAGTAGAATTCAAAATTCTCCACCGGATCTTTTTTCTTCCATTCATCAAACAAATGCTGCGGCACATATTTGGTACCACTGGCCTCTTCGTGGCCCCGCATTCTAAACGTCATGCATTCTACGAGGTAAGGCTTTTGCTCTTTGATGCAATACTCCCGCACTCCTTTCAGCGTATCTATAACGGTCAATATATTGTTGCCGTCGATAGTAATGCCTTCCATGCCGTAGCCTTTGGCTTTATCAGCTATTTGTGCACATCGAAACTGTTCATTGGTAGGCGTACTCAATCCGTAGCCGTTGTTTTCTACAATAAAAATCACGGGCAAATCCCACACAGCGGCTACGTTCAGTGCTTCGTGAAAATCGCCTTCGCTTGTTCCACCATCACCGCTAAATGCCACGGCTACTTTAGCTTCGCCTTTCAGTTTGTGGGCCAATGCCACACCATCTGCCAAAGCCAGCTGTGGGCCCAGGTGGCTAATCATACCGCATACATGATGCGCTGCACTACCAAAGTGAAAGCTTCTTTCACGGCCTTTGCTGTAGCCATCTTTATTGCCCTGCCATTGTTTAAATAATGTTGAGAGCGGCATGTGCCGGCCGGTAAACACACCGAGGTTGCGGTGCAGCGGCATAATCCATTCATCTTGCTGCAGCGCATGTGTTACACCGCAGGCAATGGCTTCCTGCCCAATGCCACTAAACCATTTGCTGATTTTTCCCTGCCGCAGCAGCACCAGCATTTTTTCTTCTATCATGCGGGGCAGCAGCAGTTGCTGGTATATGTCTATGAGTTCGGCATCACTCCATTGTTTGCGGTCGTACATCATGGCAATCGTTCAGATAAGATGCCGCAATTTACCAGTAATGCTTCAAACCCCATGACCATAGATTGGTGAACTTATTCTTCTTGCTGGTGACTGCTCAGCAGCCAACCTTGCAACCAGGAATTGATGATGGATAAGAGGAAACTGAACAGCAAGGCCCACCAAAAACCATCCACCCGAAAGCCATCAATCCAGTTGGCAGCCAGCAGTACCATGAGTGCATTTACCACAAACAAAAACAACCCAAGGGTAACAATGGTAACGGGCAAGGTGAGCAATACCAGTATCGGCTTTATAAAAGAATTGATAAGCGACAAAACCACTGCTGCCACTACCGCTTTCCAGCTGCTGGCTACTGCAACACCTGGCAGCAACCAGGCCAGAAAAACAATCACCACTGCCGAAATCAATACCCGTGCTATCCAGAGTTTCATGTGCAAATTTTTAAGCTGCCTAAATGTAGGCCAGCCTACCAGAAAATCCTACAAGCTCTAACAGCTTTTACTTTGTTGTAACCAGTGCTTTTTGCAACAGCTGCACTGCTTCTTTGTCTTCATAGTCACGGGCCAGTTGTAGCAAAGCCTGCTGTAGCGATGCTTTCACAGTAGCCATGGCAGGCAGCTGCGCTATGTTTTTCATTTCCGAAGGATCGCTGCCCAAATCGTACAACTCCCACTGCTCAAACGGTCCGTAAAAGAAAATGAGTTTGTACTGTGCGGTTCGAATACCAATATGCGGCGCTACCCGATGTGGCTCTGGATACTCGTAATAGTGATAGTACAACGAAGACCGCCATGTGTTTGTGTCGCTCTTTTTTTGCCACAGTGGCACCATGCTTTTACCCTGAATATCAGCTGGCACCGGCACTCCTGCCAATTGCAGTAATGTGGGTGCCAAATCCATATTCATTACCAATTGCGGCACTTGTGTACCCGGCTGAATGTGCTTGGGATACCGCATCAGCAAAGGCGTTCGCATGCTTTCTTCATACATAAAGCGTTTGTCGAACCAGCCGTGTTCACCCAAATAAAAACCCTGATCTGATGCATACACCACAATGGTTTCGTTGCTGAGTCCTGCACTGTCCAGGTAGTTGAGCACCCGGCCAATATTTCTGTCCATTGATTTGGCAGTGGCGAGATAATCTTTCAGGTAGCGTTGGTATTTCCACTCGGTCAATTTATTGCTGTCGGCTTTTACTTTTTCGTACGACGCTGTTACACCTGAATAATATTTTTTCAGCTGCTGCCGTTGCGGTTCATTCAACCGGCGATACATCCAGCCCTTATCAAAATCAGCATTCACTTTTAAATCATAATCGAGCAGCATGGTTTGCTTGATGCTCATGTCTTGCTCTTGTGCAGCACGGCGACCAGTGTAGCCATCATAAAAGGTTGCGGGCAAATCAAACTGCACCGAATCGTAAGCGCCAAATTCTTGCAAATCTGGTATCCAGGTACGGTGTGTGGCTTTGTGCCCAATCACCAGAAAAAAAGGTTTGTCGGCTGCTGTTTGTTGCCGCAGCCAATCCAAAGAAAAATCTGTGATGACAGTTGAAACATACCCTTCGTGGCGCAGGGTATCGTTGTTCATGTTGATGAAATCGGGATTGTAATAATGGCCCTGATCGGGCAGTATATGCCAGTGCTGAAAACCTTGCGGCAATGTTTGCAAATGCCATTTACCAATCCATGCGGTTTGATAGCCTTGTGCCGCCAGCAATTTTTGTATTTGTTGCTGGCTGCCATCAAATCTTCTACCGGCGCTGTTGTCTATCAGGCCCGATTTGTGGCCGTATTTACCCGTGAGCAACACCGCTCTGCTGGGAGCACAAATAGAGTTGGTCACAAAACTGTTGCTAAACAAAGCCCCTTCTTTTGCCAGCCGGTCGATGGCGGGTGTTTGCATCAGTTTGCTGCCGTAAGCACTAATAGATTGCTGCGCATGATCGTCGGAAAAGATGACCACAATATTGGGGCGCTTTTGCTGTGCCTGTGCAGTAGCCGCCAGCAGTACACAACCCACAATCAATTTTCTGAATGGCATGGCATAACGATGTTGAATAACGAAGTTGCTCATCAACACGGTTGCTTTTTCAAGTTGGCGCTTATTAATTATTTTAAAAAAAACAGTTTCATGACGGTGTAGCCGCTGCGCTACAAGCTTTTTTCAGAAAAACTCCTAATATTGCAGCAGCATTCTGATTCGAGCCCTTGCGATTCTCCTCCCTCAAAGGCTCTCAGCTTCGCCAAATCAAACCGATTCTCACTTTTCCTTTTACGGTCTCACTGACTCAAGTAAACGATTCTTTATTTATTATCCCCGTATGTACGACATTTTGCAACTGAACGACATGCTCGTTCCTGAACTGGTGGACATTGCAGAAAACCTGAAAATAACTGATGCCAAAAAACTGGCCAAGCAGGATCTTATTTATAAAATTCTTGACAAGCAAGCTGTGATAGAAAGCGCTATGAAAGCAAATGAAGATGGCGATAAGCCAAAACGCAAACGCATTGTAAAAGCCACTACAGCCAATGTAACTGAAGAGGCAGAAGTAATGGAACCAACACAACCTGCTGCTCCTGCTGCAGTAGAACCGGTTCAGGAAAAAAAGGCGGGCCGCCCTGCTAAAAAAGCGGCTCCGAAAAAAGCGGCTCCAAAGAAAGAAGAACAGGCCGAACTGCCATTGGAAAATACCCGCCAGCACCACCGCAAAGACAAAGTGGCCGGTCCGATTTTAGAAGATGGTGAGTCTATCGAAGATATTTTCCGGAATGCCCTGCAAAACATGGACAATCCTACTATTTCCGAAGATGAAGTAGTGGTAGAAGATCCGGCAGAAAATACGGAAGTACAAAGCCCTGAAGCGCCTGTGGCAGAGCAGCGCCCAAGGCCACAGCAGCCTTACCAGCAGCGCCAGCAGCAACAACTGCATGTACAAAAGCCCAAAGAACCTGCTTTCAATATCGAACTGGATGCCATTGTACATGGTGAAGGCGTATTGGAAATGATGCCCGACGGCTATGGCTTTTTGCGCAGCAGCGATTACAACTATTTGAGCAGCCCCGATGATGTATATGTAAGCCCCAGCCAAATCAAACTCTTTGGCCTCAAAACCGGCGATACTGTTTTGGGTACGGTGCGGCCACCGAAAGAAGGCGAAAAATATTTTGCCTTGGTAAAAGTGGACAACATCAACGGCAAAACGCCTGAAGAAGTGCGTGACCGTGTGCCGTTCGATTACCTGACGCCATTGTTCCCTTACGAAAAACTGAACCTCTTTACCACACCTGGCAACCTGAGCACCCGCATCATGGATTTGTTTACGCCCATTGGTAAAGGTCAGCGTGGCCTGATTGTGGCGCAGCCCAAAACGGGTAAAACCATGCTGCTGAAAGAAGTAGCCAATGCCATTGCCGCCAACCACCCCGAAGTATATATGATGGTGGTACTGATAGACGAACGCCCTGAGGAAGTAACCGATATGGAACGCAGCGTTCGTGCCGAAGTATTGGCCAGCACCTTTGATGAGCCTGCAGAAAAACACGTGAAAGTGAGTGCCATTGCCTTGCAAAAAGCGAAGCGATTGGTAGAATGCGGTCACGATGTGGTGATACTGCTTGACTCTATCACCCGCCTGGCCCGTGCACACAACA
Organism: Phnomibacter sp.; assembly: GCF_036803085.1. NCBI lineage: Bacteria > Pseudomonadati > Bacteroidota > Chitinophagia > Chitinophagales > Chitinophagaceae > Phnomibacter > Phnomibacter sp. The sequence continues at coordinate 446,165 of NZ_DAIRUZ010000002.1, forward strand.
CTGTAGCTCCTGCCAGTGGTAAAGTGCTGAGCGGTGGTGTGGAAGCCAACGCCATGCAAAAGCCGAAGCAGTTTTTTGGCGCCGCCCGTAAAATTGAAAATGGCGGTTCACTCACCATTTTGGCCACCGCTTTGATTGATACCGGCAGCCGTATGGATGAAGTGATTTTCGAAGAATTTAAAGGTACCGGCAACATGGAATTGCAGCTGGATCGCCGCTTGGCAAACAAGCGCATCTTCCCTGCTATCGACCTGGTTGCCTCTTCTACCCGCCGCGACGATTTGTTGTTGGACAAAGATGTAGTGAGCCGCATGTACCTGCTGCGCAACTATCTGGCCGACATGAACGCCGAAGAAGCGATGAACGACCTGATGAAACGGATGCGTGGCACCAAAGACAACTACGAGTTTCTGGCCAGCATGAACCGCTAATCACGAACGTATATTTATGAAAATAGCCTGCAACAACTGCAGGCTATTTTTTTGCGGTGCATTTATTCTTCTACCTCTACCACCCCGCCGCTAATGGCAAACTTCAGCGCATTGGGAGCAGCTACATCGTCAAGTTTTTTAATGCGGTCTCTTGTTACAAAAAACAAGGTACCTGCTACCGCATAACTGTTGGGTACATACACAGTAATATGTTCTTCCAGTCCGAATTGCTCCAAATCTTCGTTGGTAATAAAACCCACCTGCCACACATCGGGCTGGTAAATGCTTACCAGCACAGCCTTGCTAAACTTGCGTTTTTTGCCGGCAAATGCTTCCGAAAAGTCTTTTACAAAAGAGTAGATGGTTTTTACACCGGGCGTTTTTTCCAGGGCGTGGTCGAAAAAGGCGAGCAACCTGCCTACCACAAAGAACGAACTTACATAACCCACCAGTAAAATGCCCGCCATTACCAGCACAAAACCAAGGCCGGGTAGGTAAAAAGGCTTGTCGGGGTTGCCGCTCAGGTTGATGTACACAGGAATGAGCCTGTCGAGCCAGGAAAAAAGGTTATAAATAATATAGGCCGTAATACTTACCGGGGCCAGTACCAGAATGCCCTGCAAAAAGTATTGAAATAAACGACGGCTGGTAAAATGGTTGCGCATACTGCAGCATGGTTTGGTGCTGTTGCGAAGGTGCACAAAGTTGGCCAGTTGGCGGGCAGCCCTTACAGGCGGCAAAATAATTTGATGGAAACTTTGGATGCCTTAAAAGTTTCCATAGTTTTGCCCGTTCCCAATTCTGACCATGGAAGCTCAACAACTCATTTTAGAAAAAGCCTTCGATTTATTTAAGCGCTACGGCATTCGTAGTGTGTCGATGGATGACATTGCCTCGCAATGCGGCATGAGCAAAAAAACACTCTATCAGCACTTTGACGATAAAGACACGCTGGTGCACATTATTCTGGTACACATGGTAAGCAAGAGCGAAAGTCAGTGCTGCACCATAGAGCAGAAGAGTGAAAATGCCGTGCACGAAATCTTTTTGTCGATAGACATGCTGCAGGAAATGTTTGAAGGCATCAATCCCATCATGCTGTTCGACTTGCACAAGTACCACCAAATGGCCTACAAAAAACTAAACGATCACAAACAGCAGTTCATTTACAGCATCACCAAAAAAAATATTGAGAGAGGCATTGCAGAGGGTGTGTTCCGTGCCGATATTAATGTTGAAATTATGACGCACCTGCACCTGCACACCATATCTATGACTTTTGAACAGGAAATGCTGCCCCGCCAGAAATACAGCCTGGTAGATATACAAATGGAAGTGATGCTACACTATGTGCATGGTTTAGCTACCCCAAAAGGCGTTAAGCTGATAGAGAAATACAAACAGCAAAGAGCTGCCGCACTGCAACCTGCCTGACACCGTTCGGGCACACAACAATACCACCCAAAACAAAGTATCCAAAAGAATTTCAGATGAAACGAATGTTCACCTCCTTAGCAGGAGTAATGCTTACCCTCACCTGCCTGCCAGCAATGGCTCAACCCGCTGCTCCGCAAAAAACGGTGCATCAGCTTTCTGCCACACAAGCAGTAGAAATGGCCCTAAAACAAAGGGCTGAAGTACTATCGGCTCAAATTGACATCAACAATCAGGAAGCAATGAATAAAGAAATTACCGGCTCTGCTTTACCGCAGGTAAAGGGTAGTTTCGGCATTACCAAAAACTTCAAAATTCCTGTTACAGTATTGCCCGATTTTATTTCACCATCGGTATACGGTGTACTCGAAAAAGAAGATGTACGGGATGCACAGGGCAACCCTATCAAATTCGATGGCATCGTTAATACATTTCCGGCGGCTTTTGGTGTACCCTGGCAAGCATCGCTAGGTGTATCGGTACAACAGTTGCTGTTTCAACCCGATGTGTTTGTGGGGCTGAAAGCAAGAGATGGCTCAATGGAGCTGTACCGCAATCAACTGAAAGTAGCTGAAGACAGCGTAAAAGCCAACGTACTGCAAGCCTACTACGGTGTGCTCATTGCGCAAAAGGGTTTGGCCTTTGTAAGCGAAAGCAAGCAGCGGTTGCTAAAGTTGTTTTCCGATCAGGAGCAATTGTATGCCAATGGTTTTATTGAAAAACTGGACGTAGATAAAACCAAGGTAAACCTCAATAATCTTACAACCACCGAATCTCGCACCAGCAACCTCGTTCGCATTACATACAGTGGTTTAAAATTTGCGCTGGGCCTGCCACAAACCGATTCGCTGGTGCTCACCGATTCGCTTACAACGGAGTTTCTGACCCAGGATATTCTGTCGCTGGAAAATGATTTCAATTACCAAAATCGCAGCGAAATAAAAACCATTGAAACCAGTAATAAGCTGCTGGGCCTGCAGGTAGAACGGTATAAACTACAGGCCTACCCTACGGTAGCCGCTTTTTGGAATTTGCAAACCAATGCCCAGCGTCAGAAGTTCGACTTCTTTGCAAAAGAACGTTGGTTTTTTGCCAACATTGCCGGCATTAATGTGAGTGTACCACTGGCCGATGGATGGCAGCGCCGCAACCGTGTAAAGCAAGCCCAGTATGCTTTAGATAAAAACACGCTGAACATGGAGCGGTTTAAGCAAGCCATCGATTTGCAGTTGGTTTCGGCCCGCACCAACCTTACAAATGCTATTGAGCAACTCAATGCACAGGTTGAAAATAAGGCACTGGCAGAGCGGGTGTACAACACCACCAAACTGAAATACGACCGTGGCCTCGGCAGCAGTTTCGAATTACTGCAAAGCGATGCCGACTTGCAAGAGTCGCTGAACAACTACTACCAGTCGTTGTACAACGCAGTCATAGCTAAAATAAATTATACCCGTGCGTTGGGCAAGCTGTAAGCGTACCGCAACCACAAACTTCAATATCAATCTTTCGAAACATCACTTTTTCCAACTACGATTTATGAAACGCTCCTTTACCAACATCATTGCGGTAGCCCTGCTGGCCACACTGGCTATGGCCTGTGGCAATAGCCAAAAAGAACAAGCCGGAAAACTGGGCGAAAAGAAAGCTGAGCTGGCCAAATTGCAGGCCGAATCAGCCACACTGCTCGAAAAAATTACTTTGCTGGAAAGCGAAATAGCCAAACTGGATACGGCCGCAGCCAAAGTAGAAACCGGCAAACTCATTTCTGTTTTAGCCGTTGCACCACAAGATTTTAATCACTACATAGAACTGCAAGGCCGCGTAGATGCCGATGATATTTCTTACGTAACACCACGTGGCATGGGCGGCCAGGTAAAAGCCTTATACGTAAAACAAGGCGATGTGGTAAGCAAAGGCCAGCTGCTGCTAAAGCTGGACGACCGCATTGCCAATCAACAATTAGAACAACTGAAAACACAACTCAACTTTGCTGAAGACATTTACAAACGCCGCCAAAACCTGTGGAAGCAAGGCATTGGTAGTGAAGTAGAACTACTGAGTGCCAAAAACAACGTAGACAATTTGAACAAGCAAATTGACTTGGTAAAAGAACAAATCAGCATGACAAATGTGTATGCAGAAGTAAGCGGATTTGTAAATACCATGAATGCACGGGTTGGTCAGGTGTTTCAGGGTGTAAGCGGCGTTACACCAGATATCACCATCATCAACACCAGCCGACTGAAAGTAATCACCGATGTACCTGAAAACTATTTGTCGAAAGTAAACAAGGGCAGCCGTGTTGAAATCAGTATTCCCGACATCGGTAAAAACTTCAATTCAAACATCAGTTTTATTTCAGCATCTATCAACCCTGCCAGCCGCGGTTTTGCTACAGAAGCCCGCCTTCCAGCCGATGCTTCGCTAAAACCTAACCAGCTTGCATTGGTGCGCATTCTCGACTATGCCGCACCAAGTGCCATGGTAGTGCCGGTAAACCTGGTGCAGAGCGATGAAAAAGGCAAATATGTATTTGTAGCAGTTACAGAAAAAAATGGCATGGTAGCCCGCAAAAAGCCGGTGATAGTAGGCCAGGTGCAAGGCGAACAAGTAGAAATTAAAATGGGCCTTTCTGCCGGCGATCAGCTGGTGGCACAAGGCTACCAAGGCTTGTACGACGGTCAAAAGGTAGCACTTAACTAAGCCACTCCTTTTGCATACAATTTTTTTTGCCGCAAGGCATCAACATCAAAATCAGCAACAGTGACTGCACTTGAAAAACTAAAAGCAGAACTGGCGAAAATAAAAGAGTTTAAACCCACCACCTGGTCGGTTAAAAACAAAACCTCCATCTATCTCATGATGGTGTTCGTCAGCATTTGGGGTATCTACCAGTTCATGACACTGCCCAAAGAGCAGTTCCCCGATATTGTGGTACCCACCGTGTACGTACAAACCGTGTATGTGGGCAACTCACCCAAGGATATTGAAAACCTTGTAACCCGACCTATAGAAAAACAACTGAAAGGCCTCAGCGGCGTAAAGGTGAAGAAGATTACCAGTACCTCGCTGCAAGATTTTTCGGCTGTAATAGTAGAATTTGATACCGATGTAAATATTGATGCTGCGGTACAAAAAGTGAAAGATGCGGTAGACAAAGCCAAAAAAGATTTACCCAACGATCTTACGCAGCTGCCTACCGTACAAGAAATCAGCTTCTCTGAATTTCCTATCATGTACGTAAACGTGAGTGGCAATTATGATTTAGTAAAGCTGAAAGAATATGCCGACCGCTTGAAAGACCGTATAGAAGAGCTGCCCGAGATAACCCGTGTAGATTTGGTAGGTGCTCCAGAACGGGAAATTCAAATCAATGTCGACAATTTTAAAATGCAGAGCAGTGGCGTATCTTTTTCAGATATTGAAGCTGCGGTAGCCAGAGAGAATGCCGACATTACCGGTGGCTTGCTCAACGTGGGCACCATGAAGCGTACCCTGCAGGTAAAAGGCCAGTTTAAAAGTGCCTTCGACTTGTACAATGTAGTGCTGCGCAACAACCGTGGCGGCGCAATCTACCTCAAAGACATTGCTGAAATAAAAGACACCATTAAAGAGCGGGAAAGTTTTGCCCGCCTGGGTAGCAACACCACACAATCTCAACCTGTGGTAACGCTCAATATTATTAAGCGAAGCGGCGAAAACCTCATTAATGCAGCCGATCATGTAAAAGCTGCCGTAGAAGAATTGAGGGCTGCTGAGTTTCCGAAAGACCTGAACCTGATGGTGACTGCCGACCAAAGTAAAACCACCAAAGCATCATTCGAAGAACTCATCAACACCATTGTACTCGGCTTCATATTTGTGCTGCTGGTACTCATGTTTTTCATGGGTGTAACCAATGCATTCTTTGTAGCACTAAGTGTGCCGCTGAGTATGTTTGTAGCCTTTGTGTTTTTGCCCGTGGGCGATGTGATTGTAGGCTCCGATATCACCCTCAACTTTATTGTACTTTTTGCCTTGCTATTCGGCTTGGGTATAATTGTAGATGATGCCATTGTGGTAATAGAAAATACCCACCGTATTTTCTCCGAAGCCAAAGGCAATATTTCTGCAGAAATGAGTGCCCGTTATGCTGCAGGCGAAGTATTTATTCCTGTACTTACCGGTACGCTTACTACGCTGGCGCCATTCTTTCCGCTACTGTTTTGGCCTGGGCTTATTGGTAAGTTTATGATATACCTGCCGGCCATGCTCATCTTTACGTTGACAGCATCGCTGATTGTGGCCTTCATTATGAACCCCGTGTTTGCGGTAGATTTCATGAACCATGAAGAGGGCCATGAACACAAACGCAAGTCGGCCATATTCCGCAAACCACTGTTATGGGTATTTGCCGGTGGCGGTTTGTTGCTGGATGTAATTGGCATGACCAACGGCGGCGGGCTCTGGTATTTCTTTGGCAATCTGCTGTTGTTTATGGCCATTCTCATGGTCATAAACACTTATTTCCTCGATGGTGTTATTAAGGGTTTCCAACATCGGTTTTTGCCTGCACTTATGCGGTTGTATGAGCAGCTGCTTCGTTGGTCATTGGCAGGTAAGCGCCCCGTGTGGATTTTGATCGGACTGTTTGTGTTGCTTATTGGTTCATTTCAAATATTTGGGGTAGCTGTATCAAGCGGCCGTGTGCCCATTGTATTCTTCCCCAAAGGCGATCCCAACTTTGTGTATGTGTACCTCAAGTTGCCTTCGGGCACTGCTGTTACCTACACCGATAGTGTGATTAACAGCATGGAGAAAAAAGTGTACGATGTACTGGGCATGGGCAATGGCAAAACAAACGCCATTGTAGAAAGTGTAATTACCAATGTGGCCGTAGGTGCCAGCGACCCCAACAGTGGCGACCGCAGCACCCGCCCCGAACTTGGCCGTATACAGGTAAGTTTTGTTGAATATGAAAAACGCCATGGCCAAAGTACAGCACCCTATCTCGACGCCATTCGTGGTGCTATTAAAGGCATACCCGGTGCCGAAGTTTCGGTAGACCAGGAAAGCAGCGGACCACCTACGCAACCTCCTGTAAACATTGAGCTGGCCAGCGAAAACTTTGAATCGCTGACGAAGACCGCCATTGCATTGAAAAACTACCTCGACACCAACCGGGTGCCTGGTATTGAAGAACTGAAAATGGATGTGGATTTACAAAATCCTGAAATCACTATTTCAGTCAATCGTGAACGTGCCATGATTGAGGGCATTTCTACTGCACAGGTAGGTTTGGAAATACGCACTGCATTGTTTGGTAAAGAAGTAAGCAAACTGAAAGACGATGAAGACGAATACAAAATTCAATTGCGCAGCAATGAAATACAGCGCCAGAGTTTGTCTGATTTGTTGAACATGCGCATCACCTTCCGCGACTTCAATACCGGACAAATTAAGCAAGTACCCATTTCGGCAGTAGCCAGCATCGACCTCACCAGTACTTATGGCAGCATCAAACGTAAAAACCTGAAGCGGGTGATAACCTTGTACAGCAACGTACTCATGAGCCAGGGCTATACACCTACTGCGGTAAATGCGGAGCTTACAAAAACCATTGCTAAGTTCAGAGAAAAACCAGTGGATGTAACCATTGCACAAACCGGTGAAGGTGAACAACAGGATGAGGCCGTTTCGTTCTTAACAGGGGCATTGCTCGTAGCACTGGCACTCATCTTATTCATCCTTGTGTTGCAGTTCAACAGTATCAGCAAGCCCATTATCATCCTTACCGAAATTGTGTTTTCCATTATTGGTGTGTTGCTTGGCTTTAGCATTACCGGCATGCAGGTTTCGGCCGTAATGACAGGCATTGGTATTGTGGGCCTGGCAGGTATTGTGGTAAAAAATGGTATCCTCGTTATTGAGTTTGCCGATGAATTGCGCAGCCGTGGTATGCGTACCCGCGAAGCAGTGATACAAGCAGGTAAAACACGTATCATTCCTGTATTGCTTACGGCAGTAGCCGCCATACTTGGTTTAATACCACTGGCGGTTGGTCTCAATATCAACTTCATTTCTATGTTCGAAGAGCTCAATCCGCACATCTGGTTTGGTGGCGATAACGCAGCCTTCTGGAAGCCCCTTAGCTGGACAATTATCTTCGGCCTGATCTTCGCATTCTTTATGACGTTGATAGTAGTACCCGCCATGTACCTGATGGCGGAACGCTTACGCCGGCCAATGCGCAGAGCCTTTGGTGGTAAATGGATCAGCTTTATGGCAGTGCCACCACTTACTTTCCTGTTTATTCCATTAACCATCGTTGCTGCATTTTTGCACCGCTTCAAAGTGGCAGCACGACGCAAAAGAGCCAAAGGAAAAGTAGACGAAACCTTTATTGGCAGCTGGTTCTAACACATTTGCATACATACATGATAGATAAAAAGGCAGTCGTTTTTGACTGCCTTTTTTCATGAGGTATGCTTTCCCGCTAATCACAACTGTATACATTTTTTCCACTTTCTCAAACTTGCGTGTTGAAAGATTTTAATCAACTGTAAATTCACATTACAAAAATCTTATAAGATGGCCACCTCTAAAAAATCTGTTGCAAAAAAGAAAGCTGCTCCGGCAAAAAAAGTAGCTGCAAAAAAAGCAGTGAAAAAAGCTGCTCCGGCAAAAAAAGCAGCGAAGAAAGCTGCCAAAAAAGCTGCCCCTAAAAAAGCTGTTAAGAAAGTAGTAGCTGTAAGAAAAGTAGCCAAGAAAGCCGCTGCCAAAAAAGCTGCGCCAAAAAAAGCTGCTGCTAAAAAAGCCGTAGCCAAAAAATCTGTTGCGAAGAAAGCCGCTCCGAAAAAGGCCGCTAAAAAAGCTGCACCCAAAAAAGCTGCCGCTAAAAAAGTAGCTGCTAAAAAGCCAGCCGCAAAGAAAGCCGCTCCGGTACCAGCACCGGCTCCTGCTCCGGCTAAAAAGAAAGCTGCTAAAAAAGCTGCTAAGAAAAAAGTAGCTGCACCAGCACCGGCTCCTGTAGCTGCTCCCGAAGTAGCACCAGCACCAGCCGCACCAGAAACGCCAGCTGCATCTTAATGCAACCATTGAACAATTGACACATGCGCATGTGTGAATGCCTGCTGAAATTTCAGCAGGCATTTTTTTGCGGGTGGGTGAGCTGAAGTTGGAGGGTTTAGGGTTACCATTCTTTTGAACACGTGTGGGCAGTTTCGGATACCTGTATTTTTTACCACTAATCATTTACAGGCAGCATTTACAAAAAAAGCAGAAAGCCCCGGCGTAGTCTATACCGCATTTGAGGTATTTTCAGCCCATCAATAAAACACTTTTTTTATGCCAACAGCACACGAAATAGACTACCGCATTTACGGTGAAGAAATGCAGTATGTAGATGTAGAATTAGACCCGGGTGAAACAGCCATTGCTGAAGCCGGTGCCTTTATGATGATGGATGACGGCATTCAAATGCAAACCATTTTTGGCGATGGCAACCAACAACAAGGTGGTGGACTGCTCAATAAATTATTCAGTGCAGGCAAGCGGTTGCTCACCGGCGAAAGTTTGTTTATGACGGCTTTTACCAACGTTGGCCATGGCAAAAGAAGAGTGGCTTTTGCCTCTCCTTATCCTGGTAAAATCATTCCGCTTGATCTGGCAGAGCTGGGCCACTATGTAGTTTGTCAGAAAGATGCTTTTCTGTGTGCAGCCCGTGGCGTAAGTGTAGGCATCGAGTTTCAGCGCAGACTGGGCACGGGATTGTTTGGTGGCGAAGGCTTTATTATGCAAAAACTGGAAGGCGATGGTATGGCCTTTGTACATGCCGGTGGCCACGTGTTTGAACGCACCCTGCAAGCCGGCGAAACATTACGCATTGATACCGGTTGTTTAGTGGCTTACACCCATACCATTCAATACGACATACAATTTGTGGGCGGTATTCGCAACACCATTTTTGGTGGCGAAGGTGTGTTTTTTGCAACCCTCCGTGGCCCAGGCAAAGTGTGGATTCAAACACTGCCCGTGAGCCGTTTGGCCAGCCGTATTTTGAGCTATGCTACCACCAACCGCAAAGAAGAAGGCAGCTTGCTGGGTGGTTTAGGCAACCTGCTCGATGGCGACGGCCGATAAGCAGTATTCTTTTTTTATACAAAAGCGTGTTGCAGTTGTAGCAACACGCTTTTGTATTTACGCAGTCGTTTTGCATCGGTACTATGCTGGCATTGTGCACAAACAAAAAGCCCTGACTGGTAGAAACCAGCCGGGGCAATTGATGTGCGAAAAGTGAGGGGATTAGAAAAACACTGCGGTAAAATTCCGGTCGCTGGTTTTCCAGAAAACGACACGGCCAATATCATCGAAGAAGTATTCCGGCTTCTTGTCTTTGAGTACAACGGAGCCTTCCTTCTGTCCGTTTTCTTTGCTGTAAATTTCGATACCTACGCCAGTATCTGCACCATCATCTGTTTTGGTGAGAATACTCTGCATGCTGGCTGTAGCACGGGTGGCTTTAAACCGCTTGTTCATGGCCTGGAAGGATGCCACGGCAATGGCGCCCCAGTTGTTGGCATCCTGCTCATACGAGTCGGCGGCCGATTGGTTGCTCATGTATTGACCCTTGGCTGTAGCACCGCCGGCAGAAGCCACACCCGCCTGATAACTGTTGGCCGCCATCATGGCTACACTGGTCACAGCTACTACACCCAATGCAATTTTACCAACCAAACTTACACCCGGCGCAGCACGGTATACTTTCCAGCCCTGCTTGCCATCAAAACCATAGTGGGCAATGTTTTGGCTACTGGTAAGCACCAATCCATTGGCCGTGAATTGCAGGCCCGAAGGGTTTTCTTTGCCGTCCAAAGCAATACTGCCAATTTTAGTAGGCGTACTGGTGTTTACATCAAACCGGTGCAGGTCGCCATCTACAGCAATGTATGCTTCGTTATCATCTTTAAAACCATGCACCACGTAGTCTTTTACCTTCATGCTTTTGCCCCACGCATCGGCACCGGTTTCTAAATTCAAGATGTTGATTTCTTCATCGGTGATGTACAGCAGACCTTTGCTCACCAGCTTAATATCGCGGATATTACCACTCACTTTCATGGGGCGTTTCATGGCCGATACACCATTCACCAAATCAATAATGTCAATCTTATTGGTACCCTTGTCGCTAGCGGTGGCTATCACCATTTTGTTGCCGGTATTGTCGTAGCTGTAACCAATTACATTACCCGCTACATCTATTTCATCTTTCAGCAATTGCTTACCACTGGCGTAGTCAAACATGTACATTTTGGCTTTGTTGCCACCACCCAAAGCTTTGCCCATGAGGCCGCCTTGCTTGCCATAGTTTTCGCCCCGCTGATTGGTGGTGACAATAATGCCGCGGTCATCTAAAATGTAGTTATTCAGCGGACTGTTGAGCTCCTGACGCTGCCACACTTCTTTGCCGGTAGCCCAATCGAAACAAGTGAAATAATCGTTGTTGAAGAAGTACACTTTGCTGGCATCTTTCACCTGAAAAAACTTAGATGAAACAGCCACCGCCATTTGTGCATTCATCTTGTTCATCGACTTACCAAAACCTGCAAAAGGAATTTTGCTGCTGGCAGGAGCTGCCACAACTGGAGCATCTGTTTTAATTTCTGACCGCCATTTTTCTTCACCGGTATTGGCATCCAAACAATAAATGGCTTTGGTGGTGCTAATCAGCATCAGGTCTTTGTTGATGGCATACACATCGCTACAAATCACTTCGGTGGCTTTGTCAAACACCTTTTCTGCTTCAAATCTTTTTTGGCCTGTAACCGCATCTACCAGCATCAGGGTTGGCCGGCCTTTCTTATTCATGCCGCTAAACAAAACAGCGCCGAGTTTGGCATTGGCAAAACGCTTGTTTACCGTAGTCATGCCGAGGTCTTTTGTTTTACAAACTACCTGTCCGGTTACCGTATTAATAATGGCATGCTCCACCATCATGCCCCGGTCTACAATAGCTGCCAATGGGCTATTGGGTATGGCACTCAGCGCATCTTCCGAAATACGGCGAAACTCTTCGAGCTTCCAGATTTCCTTGCCCGTTTCCGGGTCTACGCCATACAAGGCATCGTTAGTGCCCACAATAAAAATGCCTGCATCGCTAAGACTGTAAAAATTGATGCTGCCGCCAAAGTCTTTCGACCAGGTTTTCTTTTGTGCATGCAGCGCTTGCACAGAGCATAGCAGCAACACAACCAGCCATATCTTATTGAAGAATTTCATGGTAAAATAATTTTGGGTCAAATGTTTCAGATTTGAGATTCCATGCCTATACCCTGCAGCGGGTATTTTCAGCATCTGCTGCAGCGACTGTAGTCGGGGACGAAAAAAAATTTGGTGGGCAAAACAGATTAATCGTACTTTTACGATGAATAAGCGGAGCACCCGCTTTTATTTTGATTTAATTCATCGTACAAATACGATTATGGCAATAGCAAAAACAGCCGCTTTTAGTAAAAAGGAACAGGAAATAGCCGCCTTCGCCAAGGCCATAGCCCACCCTGCAAGAGTGGCTATTTTAAAAGTATTGGCAGGCAAAACAGAATGTGTATGTGGCCAGATAGTGGATGTATTGCCACTGGCACAAAGCACCGTAAGCCAACACTTAAAAGAACTGAAAGCCGCCGGCCTCATTAATGGTACCGTGGAAGGCCCCCGCAGTTGCTACTGCATCAACTGGAAAGCTTTTGAAAAATTCCGGAACGAATTCAACAGCCTGTTTGATACACTGCAGGTAAAAAACAACAGCTGTTGCTGATGCCGGATGAATTACTCATACTTAAAATTTTTACAAGATGACACAAGAAGAAACACTCAAAGCGATTGTAAAAGAAAAATACTCGCAGATAGCCTTGCAAGACAAAGAATACAACGCCGCCAGCTGCTGCGGAGCTACCGGCTGCTGTGGCGGCGATGAAGTCTACAACATCATGAGTGATGACTACACACAACTGGAAGGTTACAATGCTGATGCAGATCTGGGATTGGGCTGCGGCATACCCACAGCATTTGCACAAATGAAAGAAGGTGACACCGTGATTGACTTGGGCAGCGGTGCTGGCAACGATGCCTTTGTAGCCCGCAAAATTGTTGGCCCCACCGGCAAAGTGATTGGTATTGACTTTAGCGAAGCCATGCTGGAAAAAGCCCGTACCAATGCCGATAAAGTAGGCTTTAATAACGTAGAGTTTCGGTTGGGCGATATTGAGCAAATGCCCGTAGCTGCCAACCGTGCCGATGTGGTGCTGAGCAACTGTGTGCTCAACCTTGTACCCAATAAGCCAGCAGTCTTTGCAGAAATATTGCGGGTACTCAAACCCGGCGGTCATTTCAGCATCAGCGACATTGTATTGCAGGGCGAATTGCCCGGCAAATGGAAAGAAGTAGCCGAACTGTATGCCGGATGCGTAAGCGGTGCCATTCAAAAAGAAGAGTACCTCCGCATTATTAAGCAAACGGGTTTTGCCAATATAACGGTACAAAAAGAAAAGACCATTGTGATACCCGACGAACTGCTGCAGGAATACCTCACAGCCGATGAAATGGAAACCTACAAGAATGGTAGTGTAAAAATTTTGAGTATCACTGTATATGCGGAAAAACCCGCCGCCTGCTGTACACCTGGTGCCGGATGTTGCTAATTGTTTCAGTAAGTAATTGATATGAAAAAACTGTCCTTTCTCGACCGCTACCTGACGGTGTGGATTTTTGCCGCCATGGCCATTGGTGTTGGTCTCGGTTATTTTATTCCGGAAACTGAAGCGTTTATCAATCAGTTTCAGTCGGGCTCTACCAATATTCCCATAGCCATTGGTTTGATACTGATGATGTATCCGCCACTGGCCAAAGTAAAGTATGCAGAACTGCCCAAAGTATTTCAGCACAAAAAAATACTGGGCTTATCGCTGGTGCAAAACTGGCTGGTAGGGCCGTTGCTGATGTTTATACTCGCTGTCATCTTTCTACAAGATGAACCGGAGTATATGACAGGTTTGATTCTTATTGGCATAGCCCGCTGTATTGCCATGGTAATTGTATGGAACGATTTGGCCAATGGCGACCGTTTGTATGCCGCAGGCTTGGTAGCATTCAACTCCATCTTTCAGGTTTTCTTTTACAGCTTCTATGCATGGATTTTTATTACCAAACTGCCGCCGCTGCTGGGCCTGAAAGGATATGAAGTGGACATCAGCATTGGTGAGGTGGCGCAGAGTGTATTCATCTATCTGGGCATCCCCTTTTTGGCGGGTATGCTGAGCCGCTGGCTGCTGAGTAAATGGAAAGGAACGGCCTGGTATGAACAACGTTTTTTACCAGCAGTAAGCCCCATGACATTGGTTGCATTGCTCTTTACCATTGTAGTAATGTTTAGCCTGAAAGGCCAACTGATTGTAGAAATACCTGGCGATGTGGTGCGTATTGCGATACCACTGACGATATATTTCATGATCATGTTTTTCTCGGCATTTTACCTCAGCAAAAAAGCGGGTACAGATTATGCCAAAGCCACATCGCTGGCGTTTACTGCTGCGGGCAACAACTTTGAGTTAGGCATAGCAGTGGCCATAGCGGTGTTCGGCATCAACAGTGGGGCCGCATTTGCCGCAGTGGTGGGGCCGCTGATTGAAGTACCGGTACTGATATTGATGGTGCGCTTTGCACTGAAACAAGAACACAAATTTGTACAACCTGCTCCTGCTTCAGGAAAAGTAAAATAGAATTACAACTGTTGAAAGGTGCCATCGCCACTGCTGCATCATAGTAGCACTTGGCTTGGCCCATAAAAAGAAAAAAATATGTCATCAACAATCAAATTGCTTTTTGTGTGCGTTGAAAACGCCAACCGTAGCCATATGAGTCAGGCATTTGCCCGTATACACGGGGGTGATAAAGTGGAAGCTTACAGCGCCGGTAGCAAACCGAGCGGAGTGGTAAATCCGAAAGCCATTGCTGCCATGAAAGAACTGGGCTACGACCTGACCACGCATGATAGCAAAAGCCTGCAGGAAGTGGAAGCTTTTGCACCATTTGATGCCGTGGTAACCATGGGCTGTGGCGATGCCTGCCCGTGGATGCCGGCCAAACAATTTATCGACTGGCAAATACCAGACCCTAAACACATGGAGCCGACACAGTTTAATGAAGTGCGGGATTACATTAGCGGCAAGGTGAAAGCATTGATTGATTCAATTGTTTGATGATTTGGGTTGTTGGTTTGGTGTTGGCTTTATGTAGATGAATTAACTAAATAGTCCTCGTCTCCGGACGAGGATTTTATGGTCCACAGATTCTATCTGGAATTTATCTTCGGATGTGGCGACAAGCGTCGCAGCACTAGTGCATCCCCGACAGGAGTCGGGGACAATGAGCATAGTCCTCGTCTCCTGACGAGGATTCCGTGGTTAACAGATTTCATCTGGAATGTATTTGTGCTTTTGCGACTGTAGTCACAATACCAAGAATCACCGACAGGAGTCGGGGACGAGACATTACCTACAACAAAAACGTCCCCAACAATTATTGGGGACGTTTTACTGTATTGCAACTTTCTTATTTTTTATTCCTTGTTACATGTTATCTCGACATGCCCATCATTTTTAGCGCAATACTTGTAGTTTTTTTACTTCTCTGTTTGTGCCTTGCGCTACAATAATGAAATACTGACCGGAAGCAATTCCACTGGTGTTTAAGCGTAATGTTCTGAACCCTTTTTCTGTAATGCCACTAAATAGCGTCACTATTCGTTTGCCCGAAATATCCGTTACAAATACATCTGTATAACCCGCAGACGCCATATTCAATAACACATTCGTACTATTAACAGCAGGGTTAGGATAAACCAAGGTTTTGCCTGCTGTAATGCTTGTTAGCGTTGAATCAATTGTTTTCTTAATTGATTGCTGGCGGTTTGTTTTATACAGGTTGCTTGTACACATACTATCCGTTTCAGCAGCAGAGGCATGTAAAAATATATTGTTGCAAGCAGCAGGGTTGGGTGTGGTAAATGAGCTTACCATTTTGGGTGTAAGCGGATACTTCACAACTAGCAGCACATTTTGAGCATTTGCTGTATCTAATTGCCGTTTTAGATTGATGAGTAATTTTATAAAGATGGGGCCTTGTGGTAACCAATTAATATTACCTGCGGATGAATTTGCTCTGATTCTGAAAATGGTATTTTGAATACAACTAACATCTACATAGGGACTGCGGTACTGCCAATAACCAGTTTTTTGGTCTTTGGCTTCCATTTCCCAACTCATGCCAGCCGGGCCATACAAACCTGCCGAATCTCCCTGCACTACTATAGCAGCCTGCACTTCTTGAATGGTAAGCCTTGATGCAGGGTTAAGCACATATTTAATCGGGTTCTCGAACCGATAATCAATATCTGTTTTCCAATAAAAACCATCTCTTGTACTGCCCATCCGCTCTCTTTTAAATGTCTGGTTCACTTCGGGTGTTTTCAGTAGATTAAACACGCCCATGATTTCATTATAGTATGGGTAATCTTCTGGGGTATTATTACCCTGTTGGCTGCCAGGATTTTGGAAAATGATATCTCCATAAGGATATGTTGTAGTAATCGTACCATTTAAAGTCATCGTCATATCCAACGCCATGGGGGTTAATTCAACTTGCTGCGGACCTGCGGGTGTAGTCTTTTTGCCACCTGCTATAAAAAAATCCAAAAGACTAACTGCTGCACCTATATAGGGAATGGCACTCAGGCCCTGTTTGAGAAAATTATTACTTAGCAAGCCTTGCTGCAAAGCTGTTAAGCCAGCTGGTTTGTTGCTGCCGGGTATCAGATTTGGGGCTAAAAAATTGCTGACAGCAGTGGTCTGGTCAGTTTTGAACTGTGCAATGGTTTTATACGTTTTCATTGCTTTTTGTGCGCCGCCCAATAAATCTTTAAAACTTAAACCAGTGCTTGGTTGGGAAAGCTGTGCAGGTGTAATGTTTTGTGCGGTTAAGTTTCCAGTTGCAGAGCCTCCTAGCGAAACGGTAGAGGTTGTAATGAAATTAACATAGATGCCTAATCGGGAAGAGTAATAACAAGTACAGGGATCATACTGCATAGGGTAGTCAACATAAAACCATTGGTACATATTGTTATTGAAAGGTGATGGGGATTGATAGATTTTATCTTTAGTAAATACCTTATCAATCGGTATTGCACCATCGGATAAATCTAACAAGGAAGTTTGATATTGCGAAAATTCTGCAAATTGCAAAGTCACTTTTGCACTGCTAAAAGCAGGCAGGTTTGTACCTCCTCTTGCATAGAATATTCTTAATACGCTACTGTACTTATTATACATCACAATATACAATTGTTCTGGTTTTGGATTTTGCAAACTGCCGTTTTGAAGAAACCCGAATTGTCTTCGAATTAATTCCCATCCATCAGTTGGCTTCATATCAAGTGCAAGCCTCAAGTTGTCAATAATGCTATTGTCAGGCTGGTAAACGGGGTTAAAAATGGAATCATTTCCCGGGGTTGCACCTTGCGCATTGGTAAGATACTTTCGAGCCATCCAATTGAAATTGTTAATCATGGAGGGATTCTGTGTATTAATGGCAGAATCTGGCCGCGTAAAAATGCCATTTACTAAACATTGTGCTTGCATCACATTCTGAAATAACGTGAAGAGTAAAAACAAAAGGTAGATTTTTTTCAATTTTATGAAATTTGGTGGTGAATTTTATGATAAAATGGGCAAAGCATCCGCAGCCCTCTGGTCAGAAAGCACTTTATACTTTATGAATTCAATAAGTGGGAAGGAATTTAGCGTTGCCTAATTCCAATAAATTTTTTGAAAACTGGAGTAGTAGAATAGGTATAATCGTTACTGTCAGAAATGTTTGTCCTTGGCCAATGTTTATAATTTATCAATAAGGTATCCCTATTAATTAAATAGCCTCTTGCTTCTAATTCACCGCACCTCCAGGCACCTCCTTTTGAGACAAAACCATTATATGCCTGTACAGCGGCTATTCCAAAGTCATAAACGGTGTATCCTTCGGATGGATTTATGTAACCGTTGCAACCTTTTGGAAGGTTTTTTAAAAATAACCAATAATCATTTCTTTGTAAGGTAACCGTAAATGTATCAGCAGGGTTATCGGTATTGTATCCATGAAATTTTCCAATAGCTGCAGCTAAAGTTTCTGGTACAATGGTCAGGTATTTTGTGACAGTTTGCACGGTAGGAGTTGCAGGAAAACAATTGGCCCCTTTGGTATTGTATCCTGTAAACTTTACAGGTATCCGGTTTTCGAGCACATTAAAGTAAAGGCTGACGCTAGATTTTTTGAAAACGTTTTGGCTATTACCAATTTCCCATTTTACTGAGTCGTATTGCCCTATAGCTTTGAAAGTGATGAATTTAAAAACAGTTGCAGTATCCTTGACTTCAAAGGCAGTGTCTGAAACTTGTTCCAGCATCACAAAATCTGCTTTAAAAGGGGTAATATCAGCACAGGGGTCGGGTGCTTCAGGTATAGGGTCTTTGCTACATTTGGAAGAAAGCAGCATGCCCATTACAACAATAGCCAAGGCAAAACGTGTGAGGTATTTCAGTGTCATGCGTGAATGTTTAGAAAGTGTAACCGTTAATGCTTATGCAATGTAGGCACAATTACCCTCCTTTTCTACTAAAGCCCGTATAATTGAAAATAATCAAAAATGGGGGGGGTATTTTTAAAATGATTCAGCATTTTTGATACTAAGCCTATCAGTTTCACCCAATTCTTCAATAAAAGGTGTATACACAATAGTTGTTGAATGATTGCAATTGTACTGTATTTGTGTTTTGCGACGGTAGTAGCAGCACCAAAGCATCCCCCGACAGGAGTCGGTACGAGATAAAGAAATGGGGTTCAGCATCATGAATGCTGAACCCCAAACTATAAACTAAAAACAGGAAATTGCTATCTCGGCATACCCATCATCATCATGCGTTGGCCGCTGCCGCTTTGGGCGGCGCCAAACTTGCTGAGATTGAAGGTGAAGGTGAGCATGAAGTATCGCTTGAGTACCGTGTAGCGATTGTCTTCTACATAGTTGCCACTCGTTACACGGCTGATGCCGGTGTTTTGGTTGAGCAAATCGTAGGCACGTAAGCGAATTTCGCCCCGCTTGTTTTTCAATACCGACTTAGCAATGTAGGCATTCCACAACGTAAAGCTTTGGTTGAAGCCATCGGCACGGCCGGTGTTGGCAGTGAACGTCACATCGCTTCCCAAGGTGAAATTTTTAGGCAGGTACCAGTTGGTTTCAAAAGTGGAACTGTAGGTAAAGAAGTTGGTGTTTTGTGCTTCTTGCAACGAATAACGGGCACGGGTCCAGGCTACGTTTCCACCGAGGCTTACATCAAACAATTCTTTGAAATTGTAGTTGGCGCTTACACCTTGAGACAGGTTGATATTGGTGATTTCGTTCTGTGCTTTGTTCAGCAAATTCACATTTCGGCTGTAGCCGGCACCAGTGTTCAAATTAATATTGGCACGGGTTTCGCCGAGTGGCAAAGGCAAGCCAATGCTCATGTTTACGTTGGCATTGAAAATACCATTCACATTTTCGTAGGTGGTGTAGCGGCCACCAAACTGACCAATGCTATCGCTGTTCACAATGCCATTGAGCGTTTGACGAACGTTGGCAAAAACGAAGAAGCTCTTCATGGTGTAAGGATCGAAACTGGAGTAGTTAGCCCTGAAGTTGTTGGTGAAAGCCTGCTTCAAATTGGGGTTACCCTTGGTAATGTTGAGCGGATCGCTAATGTCTTCAATAGGCTGCAATTGCGTAACCGATGGGTTTTGCGTAGCTCCGTTGTAAAACAACCGGAAATTGCGATAGCGGTTCTTACCTATTTGTATTTGTGCAGCCGGCAAAATGTTGAAGAAGCTTTGTGAGATAGGTTCTGTTTTGCCTTGCACCAAACTACTCAGGGTAGCCTGTTGTGCTTTGGCACCAATGCTGTAGTTCCAGCCTGTGCGGTTTTCTTTGAAAGTCAAACCACCACCTGCATAGGTATACTCATTATCAAAAAAGTTGGTGAGGCGGCCATTTACTTTGTCGTACGCCTGTGTACCGGCATTGTAGTCAAAAGTTTTTCTATCGTTGGTACTCTCATTGGCCCGATAGAACGCATTCAGCTCTATGATGGAGCGACGACTCATTGGCTCTGTATAACTCAAATCAACACCATAATTGCTGGCAATGGATTTGGTGGTATTGATTTGCCGAATGGTATCTCTTGTAATGTTCGATCCTTTGTAGCGGTTGTTGATGGTGTACTGGCTTCCATCGGCATCGCTTTCGTTGCGGCCAAAGTTGAGTTGTGCACTAAAGGTGCGGCCGGCACGGTCGAATTTGTGGCGCCACAACGCAGAGCCACTCATATTGTAACCACTGCTGTTGCTCTTGGTGAGGCTTTCACCATCACTCAGCAAGTTGCCGCTGGAGCCAACAGTATTGTAGGTTTTACGGGTTTCACTTTCTGTATTTTGGAAAGTAACTGCAGGACGAACGATGATGGAATTGCTACTATCCATTTTCCAATCGATCGACATATTGAGGCGATGATTGTTGTTGTTGCGACCAGTGAAGCCGGGCTCTTTGTAATTCTGTGTGGTATCGCCCACATAGCTCAGGCGCTGCAGGTCGTAGTTGTTTTCCAGCTGTGTGCCATTGAAAAAATAACTGGTATTGAGGTCGAGCTTGCTGCTCTTAAAGTTGTTGTAGTTGAGGCCAATGGCTTGTGTAGCCGTAATACCCTGGGCATTGCCTCCGCCAAAGTTGGCGCCACCACGACCGCCACCACCGCTAAAGCTCAATGCATCCATTACACTAAAGCCTTGCTGGTTTACATTGTTGGCTTGTCCTATCAAAGAAATCTGTTCGCCTTTCTTAAAACTGTTGAGGTTGGTATTGGCCTGATAGCGATTGTCGGTGCCATAGCCGGCAGCTATTTTACCAAACACACCCTGGCGTTTATCATTCTTGAGTGTAAGGTTGATGGTGGGTTCTGCATTGCCATCATCAAAACCAGTGAACTCACTTTTGTCGCTTTTCTTTTCGTACACCTGCACTTTGTTTACCATATCGGCCTGCAGGTTTTTGGTGGCCAGCTTCGGATCGTCTGCAAAAAACTGTTTGCCATCCACCAATATTCTCTTCACTTCTTGTCCGTTGGCCTTAATAGTACCATCGGCTGCTACTTCTACACCCGGCAGTTTTTTCAGCAGGTCTTCAACCACGGCATTGGGTTTGTTTACCTTAAATGACGCCGCATTAAATTCTACAGTATCACCTTTAATAGCTACGGGAGCAGCCACCACCACTACGCCATCGAGTGTAGCATTGCTGCTCATAGCAATGGCCGGAAACTCAACCACTGGTTGTTCATTGCTAATGCTGAAAGGTTGTTGCACTTTATCGAAGCCGGTGTAAGTAACCAACAGCAGGTACTTGCCTACTGCCAGGCGGCCTATTTCAAAAGAGCCATTTTCCTTACTGCGGCCAAAAGAAACCAGTGTGCTGTCTTTGGCATCCAGCACATTAATGGTAGCGCTGGGCAAAAACTTTTTGCTGGCGGTGTCTATCACGTTGCCTTTTACAGTACCAATTTTTGCCTGTCCAAAGCTGGACGCTGCCAGTAAGAAAAAAACGAAACTCAACAGAAAACGAAACGACCTCATGTGTGTAGCTATTTGTTGCATATGACGGCAAAACTATATCTGCCAATCCACACACACCGTTAAGTGCCACAGAAGTATTGTTAATGAAGGTTAATGGCTACACCAGTGGATTTAAGTATGGTTCAACGGTAAGAAATAACACTATGCTGAGCCAGTAAAACAGCCTTTGAGCACAGATGCGTATTTTGCAGGCATGAAAACTCCGGCAATGCTGCAAAAAGCCTGGAATCGCTTGGCCATGCAGCTCGAAAACGGACAGGTCAAAAAGAACCTCTTGCAATCGCTACCATTTTGGATTGCCAGTATCATTACGGGTGTTATTGCGGTGCTGTATGCCAAAATGTTTGCCTTTGCCGAAAATCTATCAGTTCAATTATTACAATGGAAATGGTGGTCGTTGCTAGTTCTATCTCCATTGGCTTTTTTCTTCAGTTGGTGGCTGGTGTACAAAGTAGCTCCATTGGCCAAGGGTAGTGGCATACCACAGGTAATGGCCGCTATTGAATTATCCAATCCACGTCAGCATTTGCTTACCAGGCATTTGCTTTCATTAAAAGTGATGTTGGTAAAAATTGCATCCAGCCTTGTGGCTGTATTGGGGGGCGCAGCCATTGGCAGAGAAGGGCCCACCATTCAAATTGCAGCATCCGTATTTCGCCAGGTAAATGCATTGTTGCCTGCCAGCTGGCCAAAAAGCTCAAAAAAAAATATGGTATTGACAGGTGCTGCTGCAGGTTTAGCGGCGGCTTTCAATACTCCGCTTGGTGGTATAGTGTTTGCCATAGAAGAGTTGTCCAAAAATCACATTCGTCATTTTCGTACCGCACTATTTGTAGCGGTGATTATTGCAGGGCTTACCGCACAAGCATTTATGGGTTCGTACCTCTATCTGGGCTATCCAAAAGTAAACAGCCATTTTGGCTGGTTGCTTTTACTCATCATTCTGGCGGGTACAATTGCAGGTGTTTTTGGTGCCTGGCTGGCCAGAGGCATTCTCGCTATTTTACAGTGGCGCAGTAAACTAAACAAACAACAGCAGGCCATGCATACCATTGCGGCGGGCTTGTGTATGGCGGTACTGGCCAGTGTTGTTTCACATCAGGTGCTTGGTTCGGGTAAAGAATTAATGATTGATGTATTGTTTAATCAACAGCAGCAAGCCTGGTACGCTCCACTGTTGCGTGTTGCTGGTCCTTTATTATCGTTTCCTGCTGGCGGAGCTGGTGGTGTATTTGCACCTTCCTTAAGTGCCGGTGCAGCCATTGGCGCATCAACGGCGCAGCTCTTTACATTGGATGCTGCCACTACCAATGTGGTGGTCTTAGCCGGCATGGTGGCTTTTCTTACAGGCGTTACACGTAGCCCATTTACCAGTGCTATTCTGGTGTTAGAAATGACTGACCGGCATTCCGTAATTTTTCACTTAATGCTGGCAGCATTGGTAGCCAACGGGGTAGCATTTTTAATTGATCGCCACTCGTTGTACGACCATCTGAAACATAAATACCTGCACGAAGCCCAGCAAGAGGAGCAAAAAAGTAGCTTAACTGCAAAAGCTTGATAGTGCCTGTACAACTATGATTGAGCTTATACTATGGTAAACTTTTTCACAAGCCAGCCCATGATTTTTTGAGCCAGCTTTATGATAAGCACCGTGAGTAAAGCACCGCTGAGTACACCGCCGCCTACTCCAATCATTAATCTGTATTCGCTATTGATATTCCAATGAAAAATGCCGTTCAACGCCCACAATACCACCCAACCTGTAACGGCTGCCGTAGCGGGAATAACCAACCAGAGCAATGCTTTAAAACCTGCACTAAAAGACCGTTTCTGAAAGCCGTACAACGTGGCAACGGACACTACTCCGGCAGCAGCCAATGCCACAAATATGGCCACTGCTGCTAATATCAATATGAGCAACGCTACAAATACAGCAGAGAAGACCAGCGAAAATGAAATTAAAATGATGCTAAGACCCAATGCATAGAGTGGCCCTTCTCCGGCAGCCTCTGCTGCTTTTTGTGCACTGTCTTCCTGTGCCAACAGCACAGTGGCGCAGAGCAAAAAAAGGCTGAGTAAAAAATGTTTCTTATTCATTAGCTAAACAGGTATTCAATATCATCTCTTGTGAGCTTCTTCACAAAACCTGCATCATCTGCAATGAGCTCTTTGGCCAGCATGCGTTTCTTTTCCTGCAGTTGAATAATCTTGTCTTCCACCGTGTCTTTACAAATCATGCGGTAGGCAAAAATGTTGCGGGTTTGGCCAATGCGGTGCGTACGGTCAATGGCTTGCTGCTCTACCGCAGGGTTCCACCACGGATCTACAATGTACACATAATCGGCAGCAGTCAGGTTCAAACCCACTCCACCTGCTTTGAGTGAAATAAGGAATACCCGGCACTCCGGATTGTTCTGAAAATTTTCAATGGCTTTTTGTCGGTCATTCACATTCGTACTTCCATCAAAATATTCATACTTCACACCTTGCTCATCCAGCTTTTGGCGTATTAAACTCAGCATACCCAAAAACTGAGAGAACACCAATGCCTTGTGATCGCTAATGTTTTCAGTGATTTCACGGGCCAGTTCTTCCAGCTTAATGCTGTGGTTGGGATAACGTTCGTCTTCGTTCAGAATAGCAGGGCTGTCACAAATCTGACGTAGTTTCATAAGGCCCTGCAAAATGGTGAGCTGGCTGCGTTCCATTCCCTGCTTGTCGATTACGCCCAATACTTTATCTCTAAAGTCGTTTCTGTAGGCATCGTAAATATTGCGTTGTGCTTCGCCCATTTCGCAATACAACACGGTTTCTGTTTTCTCCGGCAAATCTTTGGCCACCTGCTCTTTGGTACGGCGCAGGATGAATGGAAAAATGAGTTTGCGTAAATGTTCTTTTTGCTCCTGCTCACCAAACTTATCAATGGGTGTAGCAAATTCATTGCGAAAGAAATCGCTGCTGCCCAGCAAGCCGGGATTGAGGAAATTCATTTGCGCATAAATGTCGAACGTATTGTTTTGCAGCGGTGTACCACTCATGCAAATACGATGCTTGCTTTGTAGCAAACAAGCAGCACGGGCTACTTTGCTATTCGGATTTTTAATGGCCTGGCTTTCATCCAGAATCACAAAATCGAAAGCAATTTCTTTCATCAAAATCAAATCGCTACGCAAGGTGCCATAGGTGGTAATGATGATGTGGTGAGGTTCCAAATCTTTCAACTCACGTGAACGCTGCCCGCCATGATGAATGAAATATTCCATCTTCGGCGTAAACTTCTTGATTTCATTTTCCCAGTTGTAGAGCAATGTGGTGGGGCAAACAACCAGTGCTTTTAAACCACCGGTTTTGTTTTCATAATGCTCCAGCATCGTAAGGGCCTGAATGGTTTTACCCAAACCCATATCGTCAGCCAAAATGCCGCCACACTCTGCATCTTTCAAAAAATTGAGCCACTGAAAACCCGACACTTGGTAAGGTCGCAACACGGGTTGCAAATGCTTGGGGGGCGCCACTTTTTTGATGCGTTTGAAATCCCGCAGCCGGTCAAATTTTTCTTCCAGTTCTACCAGCAACTCCATTTCATCGCGTTGCTCATACAACTCATCTATTACACCAAACTGATAGCGGCTGAGGCGCAACTGGCTGCCATGGCTTTCGCCCACTTTAAACAGCAGCGAATATTTCTTCAACCATTCTTCGGGTAAAATACCCAATGAACCATCGCCCAGATGCACAAAACTTTGCTTGGCTGCCAGTGCTTTTTTAATATCCGATATGCGAACGTGCTGATCGCCAAACTGTACATCCACCTTGGCATCAAACCAATCCACCCCACTACTAATGCGTATTTGTGTAGTGGGTCTTGCAGCATTAAAACGGAAATTGCGGAGCGTATCAAACCCCTGCACCGGTACTTCCATTTCCTGCATCGATTCCATGAACAGGAAGAACCAGTTGTTGCGCAGCACATCGGTGCCCTTCAGCACCAGTTGCCTGCTTCTTTCTGGTCGTATAAAATTGGTATGCAGGTTGCTCAGCTTTTGAAAAAACTGATGCTCTTTTTCCAGCATGCGATGAATGACCATAATGCGGCCATTGTGCAAGGAAGTAAGTGTAGCTTGTTCATTTTGCGGCGCTACCACACTTCCATATCTGAACTGAGGTACAAAGGCCAGAAACTCACCTTTCTCTTGCAACTGTACGCTAATACCGGGCTCTTGGTCCCGCAGCTGTGCCGTAATCGATTTATCGAAAATGACTTCGTATTCGCCGGTAATGGGCAGCAACTTTTGTTCAGCAAATTGTGGCCAGTCTTCTTTGCTGATGAGCTGTGGCTGTGCAAAGTGCATGGCCACTTGTATGTCTTCTGCTTTTTGCCAACAATACAAAGTGCCTTGCCGCAGCATAATGAGCATAGATGCCCATTCGTTATCTTCCAAAGGCCACTGTTCGCCACTGGCTTTGGCTATGCAGGTTACTTCAAATGATTCGCCTTCAGCCGTTACTGTAATTACTGGCCGTATCAGGTCTTCACTCATGTGAGCCGGTTGCAATTGACCGGTTA
Source organism: Phnomibacter sp. (assembly GCF_036803085.1). Classification (NCBI taxonomy): domain Bacteria; kingdom Pseudomonadati; phylum Bacteroidota; class Chitinophagia; order Chitinophagales; family Chitinophagaceae; genus Phnomibacter; species Phnomibacter sp. The sequence continues at coordinate 472,343 of NZ_DAIRUZ010000002.1, forward strand.
CAAATTTTTTTCCTTCGCCCAATACAAAGCAGGGATTTGCCTGATTGTCGGCCCAAATGCGGGCCAGTTTGGGATGCAAATATTCATGAATGAGTACCCGGGTTTCATCGGGCAAATCATCGCCGTTGGTTTGTACAATGTTGTCCCAAATACCGCTAAATGGTGAGTTGCGGTTGAGGTATTTATTTACTTCACTGTCACTGAGTTTGCGCAGTTGTTGCAGCAGTTGTTTGTCTTCCTCGCCAAACACTTCTGTATCTACAAATTTGCCGAGGTCGATGCGTTCTACTTTGCCGGCAAAATTGCCTTCATCATTCAAAGTACCCTGCACCGCATCCACTACAAAAAACGGATAGTTCTGGCCTTCGGGGCGAAACACCAATCCAAGAGATTTCAAATCTCGCTGCACGGCGGGCAAGGCTGCAGGTGTTTCGCTAGCCTTAGCTATGGCAGGCTCTGCCACTGGCTTGGGCACTGCTGTATTGGGCATATTCACCCGTTTGATGGAGGCATCCAACACCCGCAAAAAAGGCTTGCCGTCTTTGTAAGTAAATTCAAACTTGCCGGTCAAATCATCATCCAACGTATAGCCATACAAGCCGAGCAGTTTTTCTTTATCCCGGTCGTAGTTGCGAATGCTGTCGAAGTAATGGGCGCCATATGCATTGAGCAGCTGCAAAAACAATGCAGTTTTATGCTTGCATAAAATGTGGTCTTCATCGTTGCAAGTACAACTGGTGTCAAAGTAGCGTTCATCGTTTTTTCGAATCACCAGTTTGTATGCTTGTCCTTCCAACACCAGTTCTGCTTCTACTTTTTCGTTGGCAGCACTGGTAATAGTAGCCGAGTGGGTACGCAAAATTTCTTCGGCTGCATCATAGTTATCATTGCCGGTAAACATGCGAATCATTTTAAGATCGATGTGCCGGATTTTGATAAGAGTGTGGGCTTGCTTATACCGCATAATTTGCCCGCCCAGCAAGCCCTGTTCACTCATTTCTTGCAGTTGAATGAGAGCAGCAGCCTTGTGCCTGCACACTTCGGTAAGGTTGTAAGGGCAGGTACAGCGCAGCGTCATGGTACGTGGCTGGTTGTAGTGGTCTATTTTCACCTTGTACCAGGTGTTGTACATATCATCTTTTATGCGAAAAGAAACCGACTCCAAAATGGGGTTGTGTTCCAGCAAATCCATTTGCCCGAGGGCATGAATGCGTTTGCCTCGCTTAATCACTTCCTCGCTGGCGTTGTTGTAAATATGCTTTATAAAAAAAGGGAGCGACATATCTGGTGGCCGGGCATGTACACCCGGCAATATCTATTTGGTTTGCTATTGTTACCTACAATTTTGAAGAGTGCCGGGTTAGCACTGCTTCGAAAAGGGCAATTGGCAAAAGTAACGGAAAAAGTGAGGCATAAACAAATGCTGTTGAATGCCCGCCATACGGGCAATAAAATACCCCGAAAGCCATAAGCTCCGGGGTATTCAACAATTTCGTGTAGTTACAATACTTTTTTGAGTTAATCTTTTACCTCAAACAGTTTTGCTTTATCTACCACAATTACTTTCATACCATCGTTGAGGGTGCGGAAAATAACGTTGTAAGGTTCGCTTACCACTTGTTGGCCCTTGGTAAGGCCGCTGGTAATTTCAATAAAACGGGTATCCTGAATACCGGTTTTTACAATCACTTTTTTTACTGTACTGGTAGCTTTATCGTACACAAACACTACCACATCTTTTTCTTCATCTTCGCTGCTGGCAGGTGCTGCATCATCCATACCCGCTCCCTTGGGCTGATCTCCTTCTTTCTTTTCGGCGGCTTTTTTATCGCCTTTATCACGGGTAGCTACTGCATTAATGGGCACACCCAGTACATTGGCTCTGATTTTGGTTTGAATATCTGCACTGGCTGTCATACCAGGGCGGAAAGGAAAGTTGCGAGGCTTAGTAGGGTCAATCAAATCGGCATAGCTTTCGGGTAACAGGCGGATGTACACTTTATAGTTTGTTACCTCATTACTGCTGGCTGCACCTGCAGTAACGGCTCCTGTATTGCTGCTGGCTATCTGGTACACAACGCCTTTGAATTTACGACCCAAATAAGCATCCACACTAATCAATGCACTATCGCCAATGTGTACTTTTGGTACATCGTTTTCTGTTACATCTACCCGTATTTCCAAACGGCTCATGTCGGCAATGCGCATCATTTCAGTGCCGGCCATTTGTGCGGTACCTACCACACGTTCGCCCTTCTTTACGTTCAGCAGGCTTACCACACCATCCATAGGCGATACAATAGTGGTACGGCTTACATCTTTACTGGCCCGCTGCAGGTTGGCCTGTGAGCTGGCTACTTGTGCTTTGGCAGCATCAATAGAACGCAAAGCGGCGTTGTAGCTTGCTTTTGCATTGTTGTAGGCATTTTCTGCTACTTCAAATTCCTGGCGGCTGATGACTTTGCCATCCAGCAATTTTTTCTGGCGGTTGTATTGCGCTAAAGTTTGTTCCATAGCACTTTTCAAACCCTGTAATTGTGCCTCTGTATTGGCTACCTGAAACTGGTTTTGATTGACAACGGCCGCAGCTTGCTGCTGTTGAATATTGTAAATATCAGCATATACCCGGGCCAGCACCTGACCACGCCGAACGCTATCGCCTTCGGCTACAGTGAGCTCGGTAATTTCGCCACTCACGTCGGAGCTCATTTTTACTTCTATTTCCGGATAAATTTTTCCGCTGGCATTCACGGTTTCAATAATGGTGCGGCTATCGGCCAGTTCTACTGCTACTTTCACGCCATCTTCGCCACCAATAGTACCCGTTTTTTTGAGTACCACCAGTGTAACCAGGGCTACTACTAAAATGCTGACAATCCAAATTGTTTTCTTCTTCATAATAATTACTTATGCGGTGTTGCAATGGTATAGACTGGCTTACAGACTGATGCCTGAGCCGCGATAGAATTCTAAGATTTTGGTACGAAATACATATTCAAAACGGGAAGTGAGCTGATCAATGAGTGCCCGCTGTACGTTGTTTTGCAATGTAATTAATTCAAACACAGGCAACAGGCCTACTTCGAAGCGCTGCTGGCCGAGGCTGTAGCTGTAGGCAGCAGTTTCATACGCTTTTTTGCGGCTGTTGTAAGTGGCCAATGCATTGATAGCATTTTGATACGCCGTGTAAATATCCTGCTTCAGGGTAAGGCTATCTGCGGTCATTTGCAGCTGAATATTTTCCTGATTAATGATGGCCCGCTTGTAGTTGGTACGTGCCTGATGGCCATTAAAAATTGGCACCTGCAAACTCAACCCCACCGACTGGCGAAAGTTGTAATCCAGCTGGCGGAAATAATTAGCATCTACAAATCGGCTTGGCACAGAAACCGGCGTATTTACAAAATAAGACTGGCCCTGTACCGATACAAAAGATTGAGTAGGCACAACTGCGCTTACGTTGGTACCCTTAGGCAAGCGTGACAACGCACTGGAATAAGCACTTTGAATGTTGCCAAATGCACTAATGGTGGGATACATGCTGGCTTTGGCTACAGCAGCATTTTTTTCTGCAGCTTGCAAACGCAGTTTGTTGGCTACTTGCAATGGACGCAATTGCACAGCAGCAGCATATACAATTTCCGGCTGCAGGTCTGCAATAGCAGCTACAGGTATTTGATCGATAGGCGGGGTAGTGATTTCGAAGGGGGTACCTGCATCCAGCATCAAAAGGGCTTTCAGTTGCAACAAATTGAGGCGGTAAGTACTTTCTGCAGTAACAATGGTTGCACTATCCCGGGCCAGTTGGGCTTCGAGTTCGGCTGCATTCAGCTCCGGAACAGAACCTGCATCTACCCGCTTACGGGTAATAACGAGCTGCTCCATGGTTTGTGCAGCCTGTACCTGAGCCGTACGTTTTTGCTCACTGCTCAGCAGCGCCTGTAAGTACGCCGCTGCTACGTTCAGCGCAATATCGTCCTGCACTTTTTTGGTTTGCACTTTGCTGGCTTCCATCGTCAGGCGGTTGGCCTCAATGGTATTTTTCTGGCTAAACCAGTTGAACAACGACACACCCGTTTGGATGTTCATGTTGCTGAATGTGATGTTGTTTTGGGTAAACTGGTTGGTGGTGGGGTCAATGCTTCGGCCAAACTGCTCACCCAGCGATGTGCTGAAGTTGAGGGTGGGCCAGCGACCGTCGCGGCTTTGCTGGTACACCAGCTCATTAAGCCGGGCCTGCACATCCGTTTGTTTTACTGAAATATTGTTGGCAATGGCATACTCCACGCAGCGGCGCAGGTCCCATTTATCTTGGGCAGCAGCTGTTTGCATAACCATGATTCCCAAAAGCAGGTATCCAAATTTCTTCATACCGCAAATGTAGCCCCGCCATGGGCTCAGCCCACGGTTTTTGGATAAGTGGCGGGTGAACCCGTTCAACGCATGATAAAACGGATGGGAATAAATAGCCAACCGCGGCCGTAAAACCCGCCCCTTAAAAATGTCTGCTACAAACCGGCATGCTGTGCTGCCTGAGTTAAATCTTGTTGTAACACCTCCGCATCTTCCAGCCCAAAGTACACCCGCACCTGCCGGTGTGTGGCATTGCTGGCATCAAAATCCGCTGCAGGCATGCCTGCACATTTTGGAATGATGAGGCTCTCGTGACCGCCCCAACTTACTGCCATGCGAAAGCGTTTTAAGGCGTTGCAAAAGGTTTCCATTTGCTGTACCGTTTTTACTTCGAGAGCAAACGTGAGCAATCCTCCGGCATCTTTCATTTGGCTTTTGGCCAATGCATATTGCGGATGCTGCGCATCAAGCGGATAAATAATATTGGACACCCAGGGCTGTTGTTTCAACCAGACAATCATGGTATGTGTGGTGCGGGTAACACGTTCTAAACGGATGGGCAACGTACGCAAACCACGGAGCAACAACCATGCATGAAAAGGAGTGGCTCCGGCGCCTGTTGTCATGTATTCGCTGTAAAAAATTTTCGACATGTGGGCTTTGCTACCGCTTACCACACCGGCTACCACATCGCTGTGGCCACCAATGAATTTAGTGGCACTCTGCAGCACCAAATCAATGCCGTGTTTGATGGGCTGCTGATACAATGGCGTACAGTAACTATTGTCAATAACGGTCACAATGTTGTGCTGTTTGGCCTGCGCCGCCACGGCCGACAAATCTTGCAATTCGTAAGTCCAGCTGTTGGGGCTTTCGAGATAGTACAACACCGTATTAGATTGCGTAGCTGCCTTCCAGTGTTCAATGGCGGTGCCATCTATGTATGTAGTGGTTACTCCAAAGCGGGGCAGTATTACTTCAAACAACCGCTGTGCCCATGTGTAAGGAGCTTTCACACTTACAATATGATCGCCACTTTTTACGTATGGCAATACCGAACAAAAGATAGCCGATGCGCCACTGTTAAATACCAGTGCATCTTCTGCGCCATCCAAAGCCGCCAGTTTTTGCTTCAGAATTTCTACTGTAGGGTTATTGCCACGGCTGTACAAAAACGCATCATACTCCGCTGCAAAAGCCTGCCGCAAATCATCAACAGTATCAAATAAAAAGTTGCTGGTTTGCACTATCGGTGGCGATACCGCATTGAAGTATTCTTCATGTTGTTCGCCCAGTTGATTGAGGATATACGACAGGTCTAAGTCAGACATCTGATTTGCTTTTTTGAATAAACACAAAATACACCGCTACAAACAGCAGCAGCAGGCCCACACCTGTGAGGGCAGCCTTCCAGTTGTCGAGCACTACAGCAGTGGCTACTACTCCGTAGGCGAGCATAAATACAATAGCGATAGCCGGAATGATTTTGCTGATAAAGCCGGGTTGCACCAGTTCATCATTTACTTTCCGATACCGCAAAATGAGCAGCGCCAATGCACAGGTGATAAAGCCCATGCTATCCAAGAAAATGGAGAAGCCCAAAATATTATCAACGCCTTTACCGAAAAAAGTAACAGCAACAGTAATCACGGAAAAAGTAATCAAGCCCGGCACCAACGCTTGTGTTTTGGGATGCTGATAACTGAATATTTTCGGCAACACACCATCCTTACTCATGGCGTACATTACCCGTGGATTACTCATCAGCAAAATATTGACGTAAGCCAACACGCTGATGAACATAGCAAAGTCGAACACCTTGCCGCCTACTTTTCCAAACAAAGCCTGAAACAACAACGATCCAATTGATGTGGCATTTTTCATGTTGTCGTAGCCAATCACCTGCACATATGCATAATTCACAGTGAGGTACAGTAAAATGATGATGATGATGCCAATGAAAATGCCTTTTTGTAACGTGCCCTGCTTGCTCACTTCACCACCAAAATTGATGGTTTGCTGATAGCCACCGTAAGTAAAAGAAACCGCCACCATACTAATCACCAACAGCAACAAACCATTGTCGCCGGTGTAGGTGCGAATGGGATCGGTGCTGTAATCGGTGGGAGTTACATGCTGGCCGGTAAACATGGCAGCAATCAACAACAAGATGAGTCCCACTTTTACAATCATCAGGATATTTTGGGTGCGGCTGCTCGTTTTCAAGCCCATCAAATTCACCAGAAAAAATATGCCCACTGCTACAATGGACAAGGTCACATTGAAAGCGAAACCCATTTGCTTATCAAACAACATGTGACTGCAGTACTCAGCCCCAATCAATGTAACCACCGCCAGCGAAGCAGCATTACTAATGAGGATGAGTGTATTGACAGTAAAGCCAACCGCAGGATGATATGCATAAGAAAACACTTTGTAGTAAGCGCCGACTACGGGTAACCTGGCGCCAATTTCTGCAAACACGAAGGCCCCCAGCATGGCCATCAATCCACCAATCAGCCAGGCACTGTAAAAAATAGTTTCGGTGCCACTTTTGGCGGCAATACCGGCAGGCGTTTTAAAAATGCCCATGCCTATCACCAGGCTAACCACAATGATGGTGAGGTCAAACAAACCCAGCTTATTCGAATTGTTCATGTACCTGTATTTTTACAACTTTCTAACTACCCGTTTTCTTATGCCACTAAAAATAGGGGTTTGCCTTATTGCATGCTTTTTTTTCCAAACCCTAAAGGCGCAGTCCATTGTCAGCGATACCCTCACCGGCACAGATAGTGCCAGCATTACGGCCAATCCGTTTGGCTTGCAGCAGCGCAGTTTGAGCACTGCCAGCATCAAGCGATATCAAACCAATGTTTTGCAACTGGCAGCACCCGGCAATCTGGTCACTGCGTTTAATACTTTGCCAGGCATTCGCATGGAAGAACGGTCGCCCGGCAGCTATCGCCTCAACATTCGGGGTAGTTCATTGCGCAGTCCCTTTGGTGTGCGCAATATCAAAATGTATTACAACAACCTGCCGCTGACCGATGCCGGTGGCAATACCTACTTCAACCAAATGACCAGCAATAGTTTTGGCACCGCCACTATTGTGCGTGGCCCCGCCAGCAGCATGTATGGCGCAGGCACCGGTGGCCTGGTGTTAATGGAATCTATCAGCAACGATCAGCCATTGGTGCAGGCAGAATACAGCACGGGTTCGTATGGTTTGCTCAACCAGATGGCGGCAGTAAACTTTGGGCAAAAAGAAAACCGCAACCGCATCAGCTATGCTCACAATGAAAGCCGTGGCTACCGTGACCAAACAGCTATGCGCCGCGACCAACTGGCATGGACCAGCCAGCTGAAAGCCAGCGATAAACAAACGCTTACAGCAACGCTGTTGTACAGTAATATGTACTATCAAACACCGGGTGGATTAACACTGGCAGAGTACAACAGCTATGCAACAGCTGCCCGACCTGCAGCGGGCGGTTTCCCTTCTGCACAGCAAGTGAATGCAGCCATTTATCAGCAGAACTTATTAGCAGGCATCAGCAGCCAGCTCAAACTCAACGGCAATTGGAGCAATACCACAGCTTTGTACGGTTCGTTCGCCACCATTAAAAACTCAGCCATCCGCAACTACGAAAACAGAAGCGAACCGCACATGGGAACCCGAACTGTTTTTGCTTATGAAAAAAAACTCGACAACTCCAGCATCAAATGGCAAAGCGGCGCAGAATTTCAGGCAGGATTTTTTAATACACAGGTAAGCCGCAACAAGCTGGGGCAAAGAGATTCTTTGCTGACGAACGACGATCAAACTTTTTATACCGGCTTTGCATTTACGCAAGTGGAATGGGTATGGAAGAATGGCTTTTATGCCAATGCCGGCGCCAGTCTCAACATCAACAAAGTGAAGATTGCCCGTTTGTCGAGCTTGCCCATTGTAACACAAGAACGTACTTACAACAATGAAGTAGCACCCCGCCTGAGTGCCGGCTACAAATGGAAAAACAATTGGGAAACACAGATAACGGTGAGCAAAGGATTTTCGCCGCCTACCGTGAGTGAACTGCTGCCCAGTACGGGTCGCATCAGCACCGATTTGGAAGCAGAAACCGGCTACAATGTTGAGCTGTCTCAAACTGTTCGGCTATTCAAAACCCTCAGCCTTACGAGTACCGGTTTTATTTTTAACCTTAACAATACGCTGGTACAACAAAGAGACCTGAGTGGTGGCGATTTTTACATTAATGCCGGCAGTACCCGCCAGGCTGGCGTAGAAACGGCAATTGATTACGTTCATGCATTTGTGCAAAAAAGTTTCATTCAATTTCTGAACGTTTCGGTAGCACATACTTACAGCGCATTTACCTACAATGATTACAACAAACTCGGTGTAAACTACAACGGCAAACAACTACCGGGTGTACCCAAAAACACGGTAGCCATGCGGGCCATGTTGCAAATGAAATATGGCTTCTACTTCAATGCCAACTATTACCACAACAGCAGCATCATGCTCAACGATGCCAATACCTTTAGGGCAACTGCCTTTCAGGTGGTGGGTGCCAAGGCAGGCTACAAAGGCAAGCTGGGCAACAAACAACGCTGGCATGTATTTGCCGGTGCCGACAATTTGCTCGATACCAAATACAGCCTCGGCAACGATATCAATGCAGCAGCCAACCGCTTTTTTAATGTGGCACCCGGCCGCTTGTGGTATGCAGGTATCGGGATTGAATAAACCATCCAACTGGTTTCGTTGCCAATTTTCCGCTACAGGTTTTACACCTGCGGGTAAATATTTATTTGCCTTTTGTTGAATGCACTCCCATATTTGCACCGCATTTGGTTCACATAGTTCAACTGTGTGATTAAAAGGGAAGTCCGGTGCAAAACCGGCGCTATCCCCGTAGCTGTAAGGCCACCCTTCTTTTACCAGAAGGCACTTCATTGCTTACACTCCATGCCACTGAACATTGTTTCGGGAAGGCAGTGAGCAATTGGCTAAGCCAGAAGACCTGCCCGATGCAATAGCAACCATAGCTTTCGGAGGAAAAGCCGGGAATGCATCGCAACCACGTGTTGACCTGCAGGCAACACCCGTTCGTGTCTTCTCATCACTTCATTTCTGAAAGCGGAATTCATCACCAACCAAACTCATTCAAACATGAGCATGAGATTCGCATTGGTGGGAGCCGCTGTAGTATTCGCTTCCACTTCTTTTGGCCAACGGGCCGACAGTACACAACCGTCAACACTTGACGATGTAACCGTAACGGCCAACAAAATGTTGCAGAAACAAAGCCAGACAGGCAAGGTTGTTTCTATTATTTCCAGAGAACAAATTGAAAAAAGTGCAGGCCGCACCGTAGCTCAGTTGCTCAATGAGCAGGCGGGCATTACCATCAATGGTGCGCTGAGCAATGCAGGCACCAACCAAACCCTGTACATGCGTGGTGCCAACAGTGGCCGCACCCTTATTTTGGTGGATGGCATACCTGTGTACGACCCTTCTGTTATCACCAACGATTTCGACCTCAACCTCATCAGCCTCAACGATGTGGAGCGGGTAGAAATATGCCGTGGTGCACAAAGCACCTTGTATGGTAGCGATGCTGTTGCCGGCGTCATCAATATCATTACCGTTAAAAAAGACGTCAGCAAACTCATCAATGTAAAAGCCACCGGCAGCTATGGCAACCTCAATACATTCAGAGGCAACCTGCAGGTATACGGCAAGGCTGGCAAACTCACTTACACCACCCGCTATGCCAAGCTGAAGACCGATGGATTTAGCGCAGCACAAGACCTCGCTGGCGATAAAAACTTTGAAAAAGATGGCTACAACAGCGATGCCGTAAATGCAGCCATTCAGTACCAGGCTTCTGCTAAGTGGTTGCTGAAAACCTTTGTGCAACGCAACCAATACACTTCTGATATTGATGCCGGTGCTTACAACGATGAAAAAGATTACACGCTGAAGAATAAAAACCTGATGGCTGGTACCGGCTTTCAGTACAAAGGCGAAAACATTACGGTAACGGGTAATTATCAGTACAGCGAAATCGATCGTTTTTACCGCAACGACAGTACGCATGTACCCGGCTTTAGCAAGTACAGTGAAGATGCATATTATGGCCGCAATCAGTTCCTGGAGCTCTTCACCAATATCAATCTGGGCAAGGGTTTCAGCACGGTGTATGGTGTTGACTATCGCTTCAGCAATATGAATAACCGCTTTTTATCCATTAGTTCTTTTGGCCCCTACACCAGTAGTTTCAGAGATACTTCGGTAAGCCAGGCCAGTGCCTATGGTTCTGTACTGTTTCAACACAAGGGTTTGTTTATTGAGCTTGGTGGCCGCCTGAATGTGCATGACCGCTATGGCAGCAACGTCACTTACACTTTCAATCCATCTTACAGCATCAACCAGCATTTTCGGATATTTGGTAGCATTGCCACAGGCTTTAAAGCGCCATCGCTTTACCAGCTGTACTCATCGTACGGCAACCTGCAATTGAAAGCTGAAGAATCGAAAAACTATGAACTGGGATTGCAGCAAACACACGGCCGCATCAGCAACCGGGTAGTGTACTTCGACCGCGATATTGACAATGGACTCGACTTCAACAACAACACTTTCCGGTATTTCAATATTGTGAAGCAGCGGGTAAAAGGATTGGAAATTGAATCTTCTGTTGGCATTACAAAAGATGTAAAATTCACTGCCAATTACACACTACTTTCAACTCAAGAAATTGCACAAAGCCGTGTTACGTTTAAAGACACCACCTACAATTATTTGCTGCGTCGCCCCAAGCATAGCCTCAACGCTACTGCGGGTTGGCAAATAACCAAACAGTTGTACGCCAGTGTAACCGCTAAGTACGCCAGCAAACGCTACGATGTGGGTGGATACAAAGTAAAAGACGTAGCACTCGACAGCTACTTTATTGTAAATGCTTACGCAGAATACAAGCTCAATGAGCAGGTACGCTTTTTTGCCGATGCACAAAACCTCACGAACAAAACGTTTTACGAAGCCCGAGGCTTCAATGCTATACCCTTTGTGGTAAACGCCGGCGTTACAGTTCAGCTTTAATTTTTATCGGGCGAAACAACAACTTCACTGTTTCGCCCGATATGTAATACCTCTCCACATGAGTAGCACACACAAACATGAACCACGCAACTGCCCCCGCTGCAACAAAACTTTTGAATGCAAAGTGGGCAATATTGCACAATGCCAATGCAGTAGTATTGTATTAAGCGAAGAAGAAAAGGCATTCATTGCTGACCGATATCAGGATTGTCTTTGTTTGGGCTGTTTGTTGGATTTACAAAACAAATACACCTTCTTTAAAGAAAAATACCGCATCGGACAATGAGCAAAATACCCATTGCACTAAGCTGGAGCGGAGGCAAAGATTGTAGCTACGCACTGCACCTGATACAACAGGAAGGCAAGTACGAAGTGAAATATTTACTCAGCACCTGCAATACCCACACCAGAGAGCTCAACATGCATCACCTGCACGAAACGCTGATGGCTGCACAAGCAGCTGCTATTGGCATTCCGCTCAAAGTGTGGTATGTAAATGCCGCTCAAAATGCTTCCTATGAAGCGGCATTCAAAACCATTGCAGCAGCACTGCAGCAGGAAGGCATTTACCACATTGCTTTTGGTGATATTTTTTTGGCAGACATCCGCCAATACAGAGAACAATTATTGCAACCATTGGGCATGCATTGCATTTTTCCATTGTGGCAAAAGCCTACCAACTTGCTTATACAGGAAATCATTGCAGCTGGTTTTAAAAGTATCGTTTGCTGTATTGCTTCCCTCCAAATGGAACAGCACTGGCTTGGCAAAACATTAGACAATACAAACATTGCAACGTTGCCAAAAGAGATAGATGCCTGTGGCGAAAATGGCGAGTACCATACCTTTTGCTATTATGGCCCCGTGTTTCGGTATCCGCTATCTGTGCTGGCTACAGAAGTAAGTTCGCAACGAATGCCACTGCATGCCAATGAATTGACCATTTTTAGCTGGGTACATTTACACTTAGTACCGCAAGGCTGAGTACAGCCACATTTTTCTGTAGGTTTGAACCACCATGACCAGAAGGCTACCATTATCCATTCTTGCTACGCTCATTCAGGAAACCATTGAACAGGTTTTTGAAGCGGAAACTTTTTGGGTAATCGCAGAAATAACGGATGTAAAAAAATACGCCCATAAACGCTGGTGTTTTCTTAAGCTCATCGAAAAAAACAAAGAGCACATTATAACTGAAATGCAAGCAGTGCTCTGGGCCAATGCATTTGCAGAGCTACAACAATTTGAACGCCGCACCGGTCAGGCATTTGCCGATGGTTTGGAAATCAGTTGTCGGGTAGCTGTTCGCTTTCATCCCCGCTACGGATTGAAACTGGAGATACTCGAAATAGACAGTGCTTTTACACTCGGGCAAATAGAACTGCAGCGACAGCAAACACTCGATTTGTTGTTGCGTCAGTATCCTTCACAAATACAACTCGTAGATGGCGATTACATTACTGCCAACAAACAGTTGCAGTGGCCGAAAGTATTGCAGCGCATTGCCCTTATAGCCGCCACCGGCAGCGATGGGGAACGAGATTTTTTACAAGAGTTGCAACACAATGCTTACGGATACGATTTTAACGTACAGGTATTTACGGCAAGTGTACAAGGCCAGCAAGCCGTGCAGGAGATAACTGCACAGCTCGATGAAATAAGACAGCAGGCTTCTTCTTTTGATGTGGTGGCCATTGTACGTGGTGGTGGTAGCAATACCGACTTTGCCGCTTTCGATCATTTCGATATTGCCCGCCGCATTGCGTTGTTTCCCATTCCCGTGTTTACCGGCATTGGGCACGACCGCAACACCAGCATAGCCGATATGATGGGCTGGCAATTTAAAACACCCACCAAGGTAGCCGCTGCCATAGTAGCCGTAAGCTTGCAGTTCGACAGCGACTTGATGCAGCTGAACCAGCAACTGACCGAAACCGTAGAAGACCGCATGGCGGGCATACAACAGCAATTGCAACACTGGCAGCAAAAGTTGTCGTTACTGGTGCCGCACCGCTTGCAGCGCCAGCGGGAAAGACTGCACGACCTGCAACTACTGATAGACCGCAGCAGCAAAGACCAATGGAAAATGGCAAATGATGCCCTGCAACAAATGCAACTGCGGGTAAAACAAAGCTGGCAACATCAGCTGCGCAATCAGCAAGTATTGCTGGAGCAAACCAGCAGGCTGATTGAACAAGTAAGCCCCGACAAAATTTTGAACCGAGGCTTTGCCATGCTCCTGCAAAACGACCGCATCATTACTGATGCCTCTCAACTCGATAAGGACAAACCCCTACAAACGGTACTAAAAAACAATACCATTCACAGTCAGATTTCAGATATTCGCCACCATGAATGAACGCACTTTCGACGAGGCCTGGCAAGAACTGCAACAGCTCGTCAGCGACATAGAAGATGAAACATTGCCGCTGGATGCATTGGCTGCTAAAGTAAAAGCTGCCAAGCAACTCATTCGCATTTGTGAAGAAAAGCTCCGCAACATCGAAAAGGATTTACACGATGCCAGTAGCGAAGCCTGATACAGCAAGCCTCATTCAGGCCATGACGCCTGAGTTGTATGCCATGGCCAAAGATCTGTTCATGGCGTATCAGCAATACCTCAACGTAGATTTATGCTTTCAAAGTTTCGAAGCTGAGCTCAACGATTTGCCCGCTATGTACGGACCGCCACGTGGTGCATTGCTGCTGGCTTTTTACAAACAAGACATTGCGGGTTGCGTAGCCCTTCGGACAAAAGCAGATGGTATTTGCGAAATGAAACGCTTGTATGTATTGCCGGCTTTTCAGGGCAAGGGCATTGGCAAGCAGCTGGCCACAGCCATTGTAGCAGCAGGCCGCCAGCTGGGTTATACAAAAATGGTGCTCGATACACTCGACCGTTTGCAACCCGCCATTCAACTGTATGAGCAGCTCGGCTTTAGTCGTTGTTCCCCCTACTACCACAATCCTTTGGAAGGCGTTGTGTTTATGGAAAAGGCGTTGTGAGCCTTGCACAAAATACCCTGTTATTTTAAGTAGAACACTGCTCCAATTACAGTATAAATACGGTTGTGGCCATGGCTACTGCCTGATACTTTTGTATTGCATACAACACGCTGCAGCCCACACATCAATACCCACACCATTAGCAAAACCCTGCCCTCCTTAAGCTCCCTTAACCCCAACCACCCTATTGAAACATGCTGGCGCATGGCAACATGCACCAGCTATTCATTCACACTTTCAACCGATACACCATGCCTAAGAAAATGCTTTCTTTTCCGGTACGCTTCGACAGCCAACCGGCAGAGCCCATCCAACTCACCGCTTTTTTATTTCACCGCAGCGGCAAGCTGTTACAAAAAACAACACTTACAAACAAAGGAATGGCCGACTTCAAAGAAGTGGACTTTCCGATGGATGAACTGCAACTGGTAATTGTACCCACCCTCGACAAACTGGTAGCCCGTGCCACCACACTGGATGAACTGGAAAAATACCGGCCTTATAAGCCCGTATTGAAATGGGACAAAGAACTGAATATTCAGCTGCTACCCATCCCCGACAGTTTGCTCAAATTCTGGAAACTCCGCTTTTGCAGGGTGCTGGGCAATGTGGCCAAAAACTTTATTATTGATGATAAAGTAGTAAAGCTGCCCCTGTGCAAAGCACGGGTGCACATTTGTGAAGTAGATAAAATTTCACTGGTACTGCCCCGCATTCCCGATGATATTCTGGTACGTATACCCGATATCATTTTCAACCCGCCCATTCCACCGGTGGTAGTACCATGGCCACCAAAGCCGCCCATTCCTATAGATCCCATAGGGCCGGTTATTTTTGATCGCCTTCGTCCGGATGTTTTCCGACCCGACATTATTCGCCCCGATGTGATCCGGCCAAACAGAGTTGCCGTTGGCACAGACGGCATAAATTCAGCTGCGTTATCGGCACCACTCAGTGCATTGCCCCCTATCAACGATGAATTGAAACGGGTGCTGGTAAGTAAAAACACTGAGCTCATTCGTCAGTCACTCATCAAGCACATTGATGTATTGCATCCTTACTTCTGTCTGGCACCATGGATATGGCCTTACCTCTACCGCTGCGATGAAATTAAAACCGTGTACACCGATGAAAATGGCCGCTTCGATACCAGTATCATTTACTGGTCGGGGGGCGATGTACCCGATTTGTATTTCTGGGTAGAGTACCTGATTGATGGCAACTGGGTAACTGTGTACCGCCCGTCTGTTCCTTGCCACACCCATTGGGATTATGCCTGTGGCACAGAAGTAAATATTTTGGTAAGCGATGGACGGGTACGTCCCGGTTGTGGCATGGTAATGGCCAAAGATGCCCTGTGGGTTCGCCGTATTGGTGCCAGCTCCATTTTAAATGTACAGCAGCAAGCCATCAACACGCCCATTCAGGGTGTGCCATTCAACCGAATGGGCTTGTTTAAATATGGCACCGATCACCGTTCGCCCTTGGGTACTACGCACAGCAGCAGCCGAATGCATTTCATCATCAAGTTTGGCAGCATGCTGCCCAATGTAAGTGCCAGCTATTTCAGGTGGGCATGTCGCAAAGTAGCCAATGAAAACATGCTGCCCGTAGCCGGCCCCGTTATATACCTGAGCGACAGCATATCCAAAGGCTACACCACCGAATGGACAGACGCGCTGGGCGACACCCATTTCCGCAGCCAGAGCATTGGCCTTGGCCCTGTAAATGTGGGTACCGGCACCGAGCTGTTTTTTATACCGCCCGCCAGCCCCATTGGTTTCCGTGGTATAAGCGATGCCACTGCCCGCTGGGATAGCACTGACACCTACACCTGCAACCTCGATACCCGCAGCCTCAGTGGCGATGGCCTTTACGAGTTTTGGCTGGAAGTATTTGACAATGCAGGTAATCAGGTAAACAAGCCGGATGCATTTTTCCAGATACCCAAAGCCGGCGATGAAGGCAACAGCGTAAATGCCACGGCACCATGGGTAGGTGTAAACAATGGTTTCAATGGCTTCAACATGGTGGTACGGATAGACAACAATGCCTGCCAGTCGGCCATTTACCCGGTACAGCTTAGCACAGTGCCGGTACGTACGGCCAACCCATGCGGGTTTATTAAGTACACCGGGCCTGCTGATAAGAACATATCCATTTCGTTCAAAGCCTTTCACAGCAATGATTTTGCCGACTTTAGCTTTGCTGTAGTACGTGGCAATACCGGTGTAGGTGGCGCAGGTACACCAGCATCAGTAAGCGGCATGGTGATTGGCCCTGTGGGCAGATATGTGCGGGATAGTGCCGGTGTATACCGCCCCGGTACCAGCCCTACCGACCTCGAGTTTTCGCCTGCAGAACTGATGGGCCCATGCCTGCCGGGAGGAAAAGCTGCCTTTGCACAAAGCCTGCAGGTAGTAGCCCTGCATACGGATGGTTACCGCCGCCTCAATGAATTGGATGCCGGCTCTTTGGCTGCTTTTGCCCTCGAAGCTCCATAAGTCAGATAAGATTTTCACCCCACACCCCCACCAACCACTCACTACGAAGCCACCCACTCTCACGGGTGGCTTTTTTTATGGTCCTTTTTCCGCATTGCTACTTTGCGTTTCCCCTATTCGCAAGTTGGGAATGGTGCAGTCAATTACCTTTGGCGCCCCCAAGATGAGCACAGTAGCAAACACCGTATTGAACATAGCCCTGGTGGGCAACCCGAACAGTGGTAAAACCTCGCTGTTCAATTCCCTCACGGGCCTCAACCAAAAGGTGGGCAATTTTCCGGGTGTAACGGTCGATAAAAAACAAGGTCGTTGCGAGATTTCGGAAAACATGGTGGCCAATATTATTGACCTGCCGGGAACCTACAGCCTTTACCCCAAGCGGGGCGATGAATGGGTGAGCTACAAAGTGCTGCTACAGCAAGACACGGACGTACAACCCGATATGGTGATACTGGTGGCCGATGCCAGCAACCTGAAACGCAACCTGCTGTTTTGCTCTCAAATTCTCGATTTGAAAATACCCGTGGTGGTAGCCCTGACCATGATGGATCTGGCCCGCCAAAAAGGTACCCAAATCGACATCAAAGGATTGGCGCTGGAATTGGGTGTACCCGTGGTGCCCGTCAATCCACGCAAGGAAAAAGGCATTCACCACCTCAAGCGGTCGATAGAAGTAATGGCAGCCAACATCGACAACTGGCAGGCCAGAACTTTTTTTGATACCGCAGCCCTGGCCGCCGAACCGGTAGCCGCCGTACAGCAATTGCTGCCCGACCTCAGCGATTACCGGGCCATCCACTACCTCATCAATCACGAACAATTTGCACTGCCCGCCGCATTGCAAGCACAAATAGAACAGGTGGAAACCGACCACCAGTTTAACCACACCAAAACGCAGGCCGAAGAAATCATGGGCCGGTACCAACGCATTCGGCAGATTATGCAGAAGACCGTGGTAGAAGCCGACCCGTTGGCGAAAAAAATGTTTACCGAGCGGCTCGATAATTTGCTCTTGCACCGCACCTGGGGTTATCTCATTTTGCTCAGCGTATTGTTCCTGTTGTTCCAAAGTATTTTCTGGCTGGCCTCTTACCCCATGGATGCCATCGACTGGACCTTTGGCGAATTAAGCGGCTGGCTAGGCTCAGTATTGCCCGAAGCCTGGTGGAGCGACCTGCTCATCAACGGTGCGGTGGCCGGCCTGGGCGGCATCCTCATTTTCGTTCCGCAAATCATGATTTTGTTTGGCCTGATCACCCTGCTGGAAGACAGCGGTTATATGGCCCGCATTAGTTTTTTAACCGACAAACTGATGCGCAAAGTGGGGCTCAACGGCAAAAGTGTGATGCCCATGATTAGTGGCTTTGCCTGTGCCGTGCCCGCCATCATGACGGCCCGCAACATTGAAAACAGTAAGGAAAGATTGCTCACCATTTTGGTAACACCGCTCATGAGCTGTAGTGCCCGGCTGCCGGTGTTTACCATTCTTATTTCGCTCACCGTTCCCAACAAATACTTCCTCGGCTTTTTGAGCCTGCAGGGTTTGGTAATGATGTTTTTGTATGTGTTTGGCACGGCCATGGCTTTGATGATTGCCTGGATTGCCAAGTGGTTCATCAACATCAAGGAGAAGAGTTACTTCATTTTGGAGCTGCCGATATACCGTGCTCCCCGCTGGAAAAACGTGGGCCACACCATGATAGAAAAGGCCCGCATTTTTGTGTTTGATGCCGGTAAAATCATCATGATCATCAGCCTGGTGCTGTGGGTGCTCAGCACCTACGGCCCGCCCACACAAATGGAGCAGCTCAATGCCCGCTACGAACAATTGCGCCAGCAGCCCAATGCCAATGCCGAAGAAATAGACAAGCAATACCAGGCCGATCATTTGGCCAACAGTTATGCTGGTGTTATGGGCAAATGGATTGAGCCCGTGATAGAACCGCTGGGCTACGATTGGAAAATTGGCATTGCCCTCATTACCTCTTTTGCTGCCCGTGAAGTGTTTGTGGGCACCATGGCCACACTCTACAGTGTAGGTGCCGATGCCGATGAAAACGATCAGACACTGCGCAACAAAATGCAATCGGCCGTACGTGCCGATGGCAGTAAAGTGTACACGCTGGCCACGGCTTTATCGTTGATGGTGTTTTACCTGCTGGCCATGCAGTGCATGAGTACACTGGCCATTGTAAAAAGAGAAACCAAAAGCTGGAAATGGCCCGCCATACAACTGGGCTACATGACTGTGCTGGCCTACAGCATGAGCTGGCTGGTGTATCAGATTTTTAGCTAGCGTTTTTTTGAACAACAAAGGTATTTTGAACCACGAAGGCACTAAGGGCACACAAGGGGCACGAAAGGTTTGTGCCTTTCTCGTTTATGACTTCTCCTCTTCCCTTTTCCTCCTTATTTCTTATTCCCATTATTCATACTGAATTTACCATTTCTCTATTCTAGTCTTGTGCTGGGGTAGTTGTACAAGCTGCACCGTAATTGCATGTTCGCATTGCAACATTTATCGCTGATGACTTTGTGCTATAATGGAAGGAATATGCTAAATTCATAAGTAAAAGACCTCCCGCAACACAACTGCATGTACATTACCTACACTTAAGGTGTAGGTAATGTACAGTTTACATGCCCGCTCCGGTTATGATGAATGATTTTTTATATCGACATTTAACCAACGCATCCATAGCACCAATCTGCAACCGTTAGCAATGGTATTGCAGTGTGTGATAGGATGGTCTTCCATTTTCCGCAGGAGTAGTGCCCTGTGGAAAAAAGCCCGGGAAGCACTCATTTGCAATGCATGGCAAATGCCCGGCGGCCCAGTACCCTGTATGGCCATAAATACGAGGGTAATAAACCAATTTTAGAAACCGTTTTAAACTGGTAATAACCATGGAAACAAAAAAAATGAGCCTCGCTACTGTTGCAGGCAAACTCAGCCGGGCTGAGATGAAAAATGTGATGGCAGGTAACGATCAAACAGATGGCAGCATTGACAACCCCAAATGCCTACATAGTTGCGATACTGATGCCGACTGTGGTACAGACTGCCCAAAATGCAAAAAAGGTGCAACTGCTAACTTTTGCGAAATGAGTTAACCTCAAGATGGGATTGTAAACAGCAATTGCTTACAATCCTATCTTTTTATTAAAGTTTATATAACGAGATTTCAATATTTATAATACCATGTCTCAGCGCACTTGGCTATATTACTGCATTTGCTTTGCGGTGAATATTGGCATTTCAAGCAATGTTATAGCTCAACAAAAAGCCTACCAGATAGAAGGGCATGCAAATGGTTTGAATGGCAAAAAACTGATACTATATATACCTGATACAACTGGTGTATATCAAAAAGATACTTGCTTGATTACCAATAATCGATTTGCTTACAGTGGGAAGATACCACATAGCGTATTATGCTTCTTGAAGATGCCTGATGACTCAAATGCACTAGAATCCCGTCAGTTTTTTATTGACACGGGCAAAGCACTTGTAGAAATCACAAAAACCTATTTTGAATCCCCTAAAATATCAGGAAGCAAAACGGATTCACTATTTCAGCAATACTTCATCCGTAAAAACAACCTTAACATTGAAATAAAAAATAAAAGGAATTCGCTACAAGAGAGAGGCTTGTCTGACTCCTTGATAGATTCATTGCTTTCTCAAGATTACTTGTCTGTTATGCAATTAGCAATGGATGTAGTAAAAGCAAATACAAACAATGTGTTATCAGCATATTTATTACGCTATTACATGGATGATATTAACGATGTCACATTAGCTTCATTTTTCAACTCCCTGGATGCAACTATAAAAGCAACCTTTTATGGAAAAATGATAGAAAAAAGAATACAAGTTAGTAGCGGGGGCGTTGCGCCATTATTTGATGGCTTCACAATCGATAACGTGTATTATTCTTTAGAAAAAAACATCAAGGATGGAAAAGTTATTCTGTTGATGTTTTGGGCAAGCTGGTGCAAACCCTGTAGAGAAGAGATGCCTTATTTCTTGAATATGCTATCCAAATATAGTCATAACGGTTTTGAAATTGTGGCTATCGCTAATGAACGTAGCAGTATAGATACATGGAAACAAGCTATAGAAAAAGATCACTCAAAACCCTTTATTCATCTGTTGCAACGAACAACTATACCAAAAGATGCGGGTGAAATGTATTCTGTAATGCCTATTCCTACCATCATATTAATTGACAGAAAAGGCATCATAAAATACAGAAAAACAGGTGGCCCATACACAGGATTAGAAGATATTCTTTTATCTTGTTTAATTACTAATAACAAAATTGTCAATCAAAATCATCACAAAAAAGCCGTCAATTAGGATGGCCAATACAATTATTTGTGTACTTCCAGCATTGCTGCCATACCAGCAAAGCAAACAATTGTAAAGACCTACCCATTAGAGGAAAGTGTTTCCGTATGTTGCGGGGGGGGCGTCTTCTTTAGTTCGGCTTCTATTTGCGCCACAAATTCGGCAGCTGACATATTTAATATAGGAGCCAGCCTTATAATGTCCGTCAGTTTAATATGATACACCCCTTGCTCCATCTTATCTATGGCGCTTTTACTAATATTGAGAGATGCTGCCAGTGCCTCTCTTTTGAGTTTTGCTGAAATACGTGACCGACGTAAAATTGTTGCGGCTATTTGTTTCAGGATAGCATCGCTGTGCATGATTAAAAGTGTAAGGTGTATAGAGCGTAATAGCATAAATATAGGTGGTTTAAAAAAAAATTCGTTCACCACAATACTTTTTTTGACAAATGTCAAACCAACTGCAGGTAACCTACAGTTAAGGTGTACATAAGCTACAGTTTTTGCATGCTTAAAAAGATTGTTGTATTAGTTATATGCCTGACATTCACAGTAGGTTATCAGCATCACTCCAGAACTGTGAAAATTGTTGCTTTGTATGAACAAATTGACGACACACTTACAACACCCAAATGTACAAGCTACCGACTGCCTGCTGCGGCTGCTCCAAGTGCCAGTACACAGCTTTACTGTAGAGCAGCAATTAGAAGAACACCCCGACTGGCCCAGCCTGCTCTGCATTAGCGATGCCCTGCACCAATGGCATATACCCCATCTGGCTGCAAAAGCTGCCGACCAACAATTGCCCGATACTCATTACCCCTTGTTGGCAGTAACCAATCATCCTGAGCGGCCCTTAGCCGTGGTAGTGGGGGTTCACAATGATGTGGTTCACTTTTACCAATACAGCTACCGCCAACAGCATCAGGAACCGCTGAAAGACTTTTTGCAACGCTGGACGGGTATTTACCTGATAGCCGAAGCCACCCCGCAAAGCGGCGACCCAGAATATGCTGCTGCTGCCCGCAAACGCCGCTGGCAACTGGCGCTGCCCATTACAGCTTTGCTGCTGGCCCTCACAGCTTTGGGCGGCTTGTGTTGGCCACGGCTGCAACACCTGACAGGATCTGCGAACCTGTCAGGCGGCGGAGCCACCATTGCAGCCATCATCGCCATCTTTATATTGTACTTAGCAGGCCTTGCCGTTAGCCTCATGCTGCTGTGGTACGATATAGACAAACGCAACCCACTGCTGCAAAAAGTGTGTACCGGCCTTGTTAAAACCAATTGCAACGCCATCCTCAATAGCAGTGCCAGCAAACTGTTTGGCTGGCTCAGCTGGAGCGAAATAGGCTTTGCCTATTATGCAGGTGGCCTATTGCTGATGGCCTTTCCCACCCAGGCCCCTTGGGCCTTGCAGTGGTTGGGCTTAGTGGGCGTGGCTGCCTTGGTGTACCCCATCTTCAGTATTTACTATCAGTGGCGCATTGCCAAGCAGTGGTGCATGCTTTGCCTTGCCGTGCAAGCTGTATTGGTGCTGCAAGGCACAGCCTTATGGATGGGCAATTACTTACCTGCATTATCGTTAGACACCCTCACTACATTCCTCATTCCTCAATCCGCATTCATCATTGCTACCGTTTACATTCTCCCGCTATTAGCTTGGCTCTTCCTCAAGCCCTGGTTGCTGCGGCACCAAACCGCTCTGCGGGAGCAGCGGGCCTACCGACGCCTCAAGTTTAACCCCGAAGTATTTACCAGCCTGCTACACAAGCAAAAAGCCATAGCCACCCCAACCAATGGGTTGGGTATTGTATTGGGCCCTGCCAATGCCCCGCATAAACTGGTGAAAGTATGCAACCCATACTGCGGGCCCTGCAGCAAGGCACACCCCAAAATAGAGCAACTGCTGCACCGCCACCCCAACCTGCAGGTCCAAATACTGTTTATGGTGCCCAATGTACCCGGCGAAAAATACCATACCGCTGCCAGCCACCTGATGGCCATAGCGCATACCGCTGCCGGGCAGGCGCAGGTGCAGCAGGCATTAGACGATTGGTACCTGCCAGAAACAAAAGATTATGAAGCCTTTGCCACCAAATACCCGCTGAACGGTGCCGTAGCGGCTGCTGCGCCAACTATTACCGCTATGGAGCAGTGGAGCAAGGCCAATGACATACGTTATACCCCCACCCTATTTTACAACGGCTACGAGCTACCGCCGGAGTACGATTTGGAGGACCTACCGTACTTTCTGCAGGAGTAGTGACCTGTGGAAAAAAGCCCGGGAAGCACTCTTTGGTTACACCATAACCAATGCCCGGCGGCCAACCACCTCGTATGGCTCAAACTACCGGGGTAAACACCTATTTTTAAAACCGTTTAAATTGTACAAACAATGGAAACAAAAAAAATGAGCCTCGCTACTGTAGCAGGCAAACTCAGCCGGGCTGAGATGAAAAATGTGATGGCGGGGAATTCATCTTTTGAAGATACTGGGGATGAAACAATTGAATGCAACGATACTTGCCTGACAACAGCTGATTGTCCACGAGATAGAAAGTGTACAACAGGAACATGTGGTGGGAAATCAATCAAGGCTTGTTTCCTTTATTAGTAATTAATGAATACTTCGACAAATGATTTGTCGAAGTGTTCATTTAATATTAAGATACTCCATGCAACAAAAATTAATACTGATTTTTTTAAAAGTAACAGCCATAATTCCACTATGGTCTATTTCATCATTTGGACAAAAGAATATAGATAATGTAATTATCAAGGGGAACATAGTCAATATTAGCAATCAAATTGAATTGGAGGATATGTCTGCAGTGGGAAGGATTTCCGCATCTAATCCTGAACGTTATTTTTTGCCAGATAGTCTTGGGAATTTTTCAATCAAAACACATGTAAAAAGTCCAGGATATTTTCGACTAGGCAGAAATATTATTTATTTGAGCCCTGGAGATAACATAAATGTACAAATCGACTTCAATCTTCCTGAAAAGGCAAAGTTTGAAGGGAGTAATTGGAAATTAAATGATTATTTAAAAAATACAGCCTTCCCAAAAGCAGGGTCCTATTGTGAATATTCTAGTTTAATAAAATCTACAGTTAATGAGACTATTGACGCTTTCGTTGATTATGGCAAAAAAAGGCATCAAAGTTTATTAGCCCTGCCAGATGCTAGCCCTCTATTTATTGAGCTTGAAGAAGCCAGAATAAAAGCAGATATCATCAACAGTATAGTGAGTTTAACTTGGTTTTATCCAGAGAGACACAAGTTATCTATGGACTCGAGTAAACGCTTCCAACAAACGTTTATGCCTCAAATTGGTAAACTAATAGAGCCGTTCATTAACAAATTCGTCAACAGTGACTATCTCGATCTTGTAGTTTATCAAAAAATTGCCGGGTATGTAATCAAATACAATAAGCAAGACTCTGCTAGCACATCCTCTTTAACTATAAAAGAATGGATTACGGCTAGTTCAATTTTTGCAGAAATGAATTACCAGTATGAAAATGCTGACTTTGAAAAGATAAATGATCGTATTAACCTAATAGTTAAAGAAGAATATCGTTACCCATTACTTGAATTTCTAAAGTCAAAATCAATTTTCGCAAATGGGAGTCAAGCCCAAGATTTTGCAGCACTCAACATTAATAAAAAGTCGGTCAAATTAAGCGATTTAAAAGGTAAAGTCATCTTACTCGATTTTTGGGCTACATGGTGTGGCCCTTGTATTCAAGCATTTCCACAAATTGAGGCAATTAAACAACACTTTATCAATGACAGTAACGTAGTCATTCAATCTGTTTCTATAGATGAGAATACAGCTAAATGGGAATCGGCAGTATCAAAATATAATCTTGGAAAAAATACTTGGATTATAAACAGGTATGCTATCCCTGAATATCAATTGTACTCATTACCCCGTATTGTAATTGTAGATAAAAACTTCAGGGTGGTCTCATTTAGCGGTTTCGAACCGAGCGACAAGGAAGGATTAATTCAATTCATTGAAAAATTATTAATAGAATAATCAGACATCATAACGATTGGTCAATGCACATGATCTACTACCAGATCATTTTTTTGAAAACTTAAGCTGAAATACTTGGTACTCTAATGATAAGAGACCTGAAATCAACTTTTACTAAATCAATAAATATTAAACACCATGGAAGCAAAAAGAATGAGCCTTGCTAATGTGCAGGGCAAACTCAGCCGGGCTGAGATGAAAGATGTATTGGCGGGAAATTCAGGGGATTCATCACTTGAATTTGAAGACGATTTAAAGCCAATTTGCACAGCTTGTACTAGTGATTCACAATGTGGTATCAAAGTATGCAGAAGTTCACCATCTTGCATAGAACTTAAGGTTTGTGCAAAGCCTCTTATTTGTTAATCCTATTGGGGAGTTTCATTCATTCTTATAAATGAAACTCCCATTATTCAGATGAGACAAGAAAAAAATCGGCAGTAAACGTATTCAAAATTATTAATATTCAACTTTGAAAAAATCAATAATATCTCTGGTTCTCTCTTTGAATTTTGCTATCTGCATTTCACAACCATTAGATTATATCATTGAGGGTTATGTAAGCAATGTAGATTCTGGAATGATTTACATAGTGCCGGTGATAAATGAAGCAAAATATTACGGCCCTAATAGCATGAAAGATTCTGCAATAATAAAAGATGGATTATTCAAGTTTAGAAGAATACATAACAATAATAATACATATGCTTACAGGTTGTATATTCAAAGTAATATTTCCAGTGGGTCTACAGATTTTGTTTTCATTAATGGAGAGAATGTTTTTATAGAAATCGACTCGATTGATGAACACATTTCTCCAAAAATTGCTAACTCTACATATCAAAATGAAATAAAATATGAATACAATGATTTCTTTGAAAAATTTATTGTAGATGTAAATAGATATTTCGAATACGAAGAAGGCATTTACAATAAGTTTGATGGCAATATACCTAAAGAAATTGTTCTTGAATTTGAAGCAAAGCAAAAGCTGATATCGCATCAGTCAGACTCATTATTTCAATTGTATGCAGAATTACATCCAAACTCTCATGTAACCTTATGGAAAATGATTGAGAGACTCAAGAATATTGGGCATAACAGTTCTTACAGAAGCATTTTCAATAAGTTCCCTGTTGAAATTCGAAATTCACAAATAGGATTGATCTTTTTACAAGATCTATATGCAAGTGAATTGCTTAGCATTAATTCGGTTTTTCCAGAACTTCAATTTCAAAATATACAGGAAGAAATTACAGTTATAGATAAATCTAAACTAGGGAGTTCATTTACCTTGGTTGACTTTTGGTTTACAGATTGTATACCTTGTAGAAAGCAGTTTCCAGAACTTAAGCGCTTATTCAAAATATACAGACAATATGGTTTTCAAATCATCGGAATTTCTATTGATGAAGAATCCAAAATTGACACTTGGCGCAATTTAATTCAGAAAGAGTCTCTCAATTGGCTACACTTATTGGATAAAAGCGGTAAGACTACAACAAAGCTTGCAATCAACTCTTTCCCTACGAACTTCTTGCTAAACAGTGATGGAGTGATACTTAAAAAAAATATTACTATTTCGGACTTAGCAACATTACTGTTAGAGAGTTATAAAAAAATAGGCAAATGATTGCTTTAAAGCTATTATCAAAAAAAAGCCTGTGCACGACTATTAAGTCCAGTCATTTCATAATTCGAATGTTAGCTCTCAATAGTAATTATTCATCCCATGCCCTTCCCCCTCTACCGCCAGCTCGATGCCATGGATTGTGGCCCTACCTGCCTGCGCATGGTGGCGCAGCACTATGGGCGTAGTGTAAGCTTAGAGTACCTGCGTAGCAAAACGGAGTATGGCAAGCTGGGTGCCAGCCTACTGGGCTTGGCCAATGCGGCAGAGGCGTTGGGCTTTCATGCAGTGGGGGCCAAGCTTACCCTGGAGCAGTTACTGCAAGAGGCGCCACTGCCCGCCATCTTGCATTGGGATCAGCAGCATTTTGTAGTGCTTACACCGGCCACCAAAAAGGGGCAGGTGCAAATAGCCGATCCGGCCAAGGGGCTGCTGTGGCTTAGCCATGCACAACTGCAGCAGCACTGGCTCAGCACCCAAGAGGGCATGGAGGCCAAAGGCATTGCCCTGCTGCTGGAGGCTACACCCGCCTTGCATACCCAGCAAGAAGATGATGCTGCGGAGGAGCAAGCCGCCCCCAAGGTATTTGGCTGGTGGCACATGGTGCAGCAGTTGGGCAGGTACCGCCGCTACCTGCTGCAAGTGGGGCTGGGCCTGCTATTGGGCAGCCTGTTGCAGCTCATCTTTCCTTTTCTTACCCAAAGCCTGGTAGATACGGGCATCAACACCCGCAACCTCCATTTTATCCAAATTATTTTAGCGGCACAGCTTATGCTGCTGCTCAGCCAAACACTGGTAGAGTTCATCCGCAGCCGCATACTGCTGCATGTAAGCACACGGGTAAACCTGCAATTGCTGAGTGCTTTTTGGGCCAAGCTGCTGCGCCTGCCCATTCATTTTTTCGATACCAAGCACCCCGGCGATATTTTGCAACGCCTCAGCGATCAGCAGCGGATTGAGCAGTTTCTCACCGGCGCTGCACTCAGTACCCTGTTTAGCCTTTTTAATTTGCTGGTGTTTTCGGTAGTGCTGCTGCAATACAACGCTCAAATATTTATGATTTTTGCCGCAGGCAGTTTATTGTACTTTTTATGGATTCGCTTGTTTTTGCGTTTTCGGCGCCGGCTCGATTATCAGCGCTTTGCCATTATGGCCCGTGAAAGCAATGCCAGCATGCAATTGGTGTATGGGGTGCAGGAGATAAAGCTGAACAACGCCGAGCACAGTTTCCGCTGGAAATGGGAGGGCTTGCAGGCGGCGGTATTCCGGCTCAATTTCAAAAGCCTGTCGCTCAACCAGTATCAGCAGTTTGGTGCCTTGTTTATCAATCAGGGTAAAAACATCCTCATCACTTTTTTGGTGGCGCAGCAGGTGGTGGAGGGCAAGCTAAGCTTGGGGGTAATGCTGGCGGTGCAGTACATTATTGGTCAGCTCAACGCTCCCATTGAGCAGCTCATTGGCTTTACCCAGCAGGCGCAAGATGCCAGCATATCACTGGAGCGGATGAACGATATACAAGTGCTGCCCGATGAAGAACCGGCAGCGAAGCAATTTCAACACCGGCTACCGCAGGAGTACAGCATCCACATCAACAATCTCAGTTTTACCTATCCCGGGGCGGGCAATGAGCCGGTGCTACGCCAGCTATCGCTTACCATACCGGCACAGCAAACCACCGCCATAGTAGGCATGAGTGGCAGCGGCAAAACCACCCTGCTCAAGCTACTGCTTCGCTTTTATGAAACGTACAGCGGCAGCATTACCATTGGCGCTACCGCTTTTAGCAGCATTAGCCCAAGGTATTGGCGCAGCCGCTGCGGGGTAGTCATGCAGGATAGCTATGTATTCAACGATACCATTCTCAAAAACATAACCGTAACCGAAGAACCGGTAGATATGGAACGGGTGTTGGAAGCCTGCAGAATAGCCAACATACTCGACTACATAGAAGCCTTGCCACTTGGCTTTTATACCAAGCTGGGGGTCGAAGGGGTAGGCATGAGCGGCGGCCAGCGGCAACGCTTGGCGCTGGCAAGAGCGGTGTACAAGCAGCCGCAATTTATTTTTTTAGATGAAGCCACCAACTCGCTGGATGCCAACAATGAAAAAGTAATTGTAGAAAACCTGCAACGGTTTTTTGCCCACAAGACGGTGCTGGTAGTAGCGCATAGGCTGAGCACGGTGAGGCATGCCCATAAAATAGTGGTGATGCACAACGGAGCCATAGCCGAAGAAGGCACTCATGAAAGCCTCGTAAGCCTTCGGGGCCGATATTATGAACTGGTAAAAAACCAATTAGAACTTGGCAACGAATAACCACGATACAGAAAGTCCGTTACAAGCCGCCCCGGCCGTGCATACCACACCGGCGATGGAAGATTCTTTTACGGCCTTGCTGAGCCACCGGCCACCGTGGTTGGTACGCTGGGGTATCGTGTTGTTTGGGGCATTGCTGGGCTTACTACTGGCCGCAACCTGGTTCATTCACTATCCCGACAGGGTGCAGGCTACGGGTACGCTTATGGCTACCCATTTGCCGCAAGAGCTGGTGGTGCGTACCGATGGCCGCCTGCAGCACCTGTTTGTGTCCGAAGGCGATAGTGTGCCACAAGGCCGGCTGATAGCTGTCATGCAAAGCACTGCAAATTATGAGCACCTGTTGCGGTTGCAGCAAATGACGGATAGCCTGCACCATGAAATGGCCAATGCCAACCCTACAGCAGCGCTGCATTGGTACCATCAATTCCAAGAAATAGCGGGCAGCTTTCGCATGGGTGAAGTGCAGGCCGATTTTCAACAACTGATGGCTGCGTTACAAACCTTTACACAATACATGCAGCAGGGGTACTATCAGCAAAAAATGCAGATGCTTCGGCAAGACATTGCTTTTTTACAAGCACAGCAAAAAATACTGCAACAGCAGCAGCAACTTACCCAACAAGATATTGCCCTGGCAGCCGACAATTTTGCTGCCAGCAACAAATTGGCCAACCAGCAGGTAATAGCGCCGGTGGAGTTTCGCAACGAGCAGAGCAAATGGGTAAACAAACAACTGCAAGGCCCACAAGTTTCGGCAGCACTGCTCAACAACAACATGCAGGCCCACGATAAGCAAAAAGAAATAGCCCAACTGAACAACGAGATAGCCCAACAAACAGAAATTTTCAAACAGGCACTGCAGCAGTGGCAGGCTAAGCTGGCCGCATGGCAGCAGCAATACCTGATAGTGGCCCCCTGTAATGGGCGGCTGTCGCTGAACGGCTTTTTGCAAGCAGGTGCCAACATGCAGCGTGGCCAATCCATTGGGAGTGTAGTGCCGCCCAATGCGGGCTATTACGTAGCGGTCACGCTTTCGCAATACAACTTTGGCAAGCTAAAAATTGGTCAACAGGCAAGGCTGCGTTTTACCGCCTACCCGTATGAAGAATTTGGTACTGTAGCTGCCCAACTTACCGGCATTAAAACCCTGCCCACCGATAGTGGCTATATGGGCAAATTAATGCTGCCCAATGGCCTTGTTACGGATAAGCATATTGCCCTCAGCTACCGGCATGGCCTGCAAGCGCAGGTAGACATTGTAACCGATAACAGGCGCCTGCTTCAGCGGCTGCTGGATGGCATTGATAAAGCAGTACGGAGATAACTCATTTGTTATGTGCTAAAAATATCCTCATGCATCTTGCTCTCTGTAAAGTATTGCTGTCTTCATCCCTCATAGCAGACGTACAAATATGCATTGTAACACTTTGCACTCATCACTTTATTGAACAAATGAAAGCGACTATCAGAAGCATCTACAAAACAACCTTTCACAACACAACTGCATGTACATTACCTACACTTAAGGTGTAGGTAATGTACAGTTTACATGCCCGCTCCGGTTATGATGAATGATTTTTTATATCGACATTTAACCAACGCATCCATAGCACCAATCTGCAACCGTTAGCAACGTATTGCAGTGTTTGATAGCATGGTCTTCCATTTTCTGCAGGAGTAGTGCCCTGTGGAAAAAGCCCGGGAAGCACTCATTTGCAATGCATGGCAAATGCCCGGCGGCCCAGCACCCTGTATGGCCAAAAACTAACGGGGTAAACACCTATTTTAAAACCGTTTAAATTGGCAAAAACCATGGAAACAAAAAAAATGAGCCTCGCTACTGTAGCAGGCAAACTCAGCCGGGCTGAGATGAAAAATGTAATGGCGGGAAATGACTCATCTCTTGAGCCTGGTGATGGCAAATGCGTTGAAGATGGAAAAGATTGCCCCGTTTTTGGAAAATGCTGTAACGAGTGTAAAGCAACTTTCAAGTGTGGTAAATAACATCCACAATTGTTCCCGACACTAATAGCAATGATCAGCCTATGCTGGTCATTGCTAATTATAATTCATCAATACGCTATTCACAGCAAATGCGAACACTAATCAATCATTGCATTTATTGTATTTTCCTTTTTTTATCTCTTTCAACGGGGGCGCAATCGGGCACATTTTATGCTCAAATATCAGGTAGTTTTTCAGGCCTTGATAGTGGAACTGTTCAAATTTTATCGGAAGATGCTGATGACACTTTATGTCAATCTGTAATACTTGCAGGGCATTTTAAAATTCAACATCAGTTTGCTACAGCCAAGCAATATTTGTGGCGGATAACACCCGGTAACTGGCATTTTAAAGCATTTGTAGAACCAGGCAATAGCACATTACATATAGATACAACCGGTGCAAAAAGAAACGGTAAAGGTGTAAATGACCCCAATGCTTGGGCACTTATTTGGCAGGTGGAGCAAAGCGGCACACCTATGGCAACTGACTATAGCAGATACCTGCAACAAACCCGGCAGCAATGGTTTAGGGAACAATTGCTAAAGGCAATGGCTCAACAAGACATAGCAGTAAATAAAAAAAACTACACCCGGTTGATAGATTCTCTACAAAAAGAAGCCCAACAAACTCAACTTCTTTGGATAGAGCAATTTATGACAACCAAACCTGACGTACCATCAGCGTCCTTTATCATCTTACAATACATCATGCAAGCAATCCAACCCGATTGGACTGTTTGCAACCGTTGGTTCCATCAATTGAAAGTTGATGAAACGCCAACATATTATTACCAACAATTGAAAGAAAAATTGCTGGCGCAGCACAATCAATCAGCTGGTGCAATGATGCCTGATCTCCGTTTACGCCAAGCAAATCATCAACCATTCTCTTTTAGTTCACTACAAGGCCAATACGTATTATTGGATTTTTGGGCCAGTTGGTGTGAACCATGTAGAAAAGAAATTCCTGCCTGGAAAAAAATCTATGAAAAATACCGGCCTCAAGGTTTAGAGATAGTGGGTATATCAGGCGACAGATATGATAAGGACTGGCGAAAGGCTTTAGCCAAAGAAAAAATGCCTTGGATACAACTGATAGACTCCTTCCCTTCAAAAAATCAAAGCGCCATGCTGTCTGATTATTTTGGTATTCGGCTCATTCCTCATTACATTTTACTTGATAAAACCGGTAAAGTTCTGTTGTCCACTGATGATCCCGCTCTAATCAGACAAAACATTACTCAACTCATAGAGAAAAAGGATTGAAGTAATCGTATCATCCCATGCCCTTTCCCCCACTACCGCCAGCTCGATGCCATGTACATACGCTATACCCCAACCTATTTTACAACGGCTACGAGCTACAACCGGAGTAAGATTGGGATGTCTTCAATTAAACAATCAGTACTCCGCTATTTCGAAGATTTCGAAAAATAGAAAACGAGTGATATCTAACTGCACTTTGCCTTGTCTAATCCTTACTCAATAGTTGCCTTTACCTACTTCCTTATTCATCATTCCCCATTCATCATTCCGCCTTGTGCAGCTTGTAGCACCAGCGAAACAATTTACCTTCAAAATCGAACGGCGTGGTGGCACGGGTAATGTCTTTGATGTGTGCTGCCTTTAGCTCATCGGCCGCCAGTTGAAACCGGCGAAAATTGGTGCTGAAATACAACACGCCTCCCGGCGTAAGCGCCTGCATACATTGGTTGATGAGCCGCACATGATCCCGTTGTATGTCGAGGAAATCTTCCATGCGTTTGCTGTTGCTAAACGTAGGCGGGTCCATCACAATCAAATCAAAAGATTGCGCAGGAATGCTTTGCAAATACTGCAACACATCAGCATGAACGATCTTGTATTTGTGTTCATCAGTAAAACCGTTCAGTTGCAAATTGCGTTCGGCCCAGGCTAGGTAGGTTTTGCTGAGGTCAACGGTTTCTACATAGCTGGCGCCACCTGCAGCCGCATACACGCTAAACGAGCCGGTGTAGGCAAACAGGTTCAACACCTTTTTGCCGGCACATTGCTCCCGCACCATTTGGCGGGTCAGCCGGTGATCGAGAAACAAACCGGTATCGAGGTAATCACTGAGATTGACGATGAACTGCAATCCGTTTTCTGAAACTGCAAACCCGATAGCTATCGGGTCATGTTGCTGCGCATCTACTTTTTGGTATTGGCCCAACCGACCCGGCTTGCGTTGGCGCAGTTTCAAAAACACATTTTCTTTTTGCACACTCAGTACGCTGCAAATGGTTTCGATGCAAGCTTCCATCCAATCGTCGTGGGCTTCATCGGTCATGCCGTGGTTGCGTTTGTATTCGGCTATGTACAGGTTGTCGCCATAAAACTCTATGCACAACGGAAATTCGGGCAGGTCGTGGTCGTACACCCGGTAGCAACTCACCTGCTGCTTGCGGGCCAACTTGCCCACATGCTTGTACACCTTGCTCAGGCGGTTGATAAACATTTGTTGTTTGGCGGCATCCATGTGGCAAAGATGTGGCAGCGGGTTGAATAAAAAAGAATGAGGATGGCCACAGCTTACCGCTGCACAAAACTGCCATCCGCCGTTTGCACAATCAGTTCTTCTTCCAGCAATTGCTGCAGGGCGGCATCAAATACCTGGCTGCTGATGTGCAGGCAACTGCGTCGCAACTGCAATGATGTAACCGGTTTGTGCAACAGCGCTACAATGCTGGCTTTAGCGGTTTGCAAAGCTTCGTTGCTGGCGGGTTGTTGCTTTGCCGCCAGGCAGTTGTCACAAATACCACAATCGGTAATATCGGTATCGCCAAAATACCGGCGGATAATGCTGCTCCGACATTGCTGCTCAGCCCGTGCATACTCCACCATTGCTGCTATCTGCGCTTTGTACAACGCCTTGCGTTGCGCATACAATGCCGCATCAATCACTACCTGTGCAGCGGGTACACGGTTGTATAAAAAATATAACTGTGGTGTATCCCGCAAGGGTTCGTATTCCAATACCTGATAGCCCGCCAGTTGTTTCAATTGCTGTTGTACAGCTTCTACCGAAATGCGTAAATACGAAGCGAGTTGTTTTTCGCGGATGCTCACAGGAAAATCAAGAATGCCTTCGTAAGTACGCAGCAGCAGTTTGATGAGTGGCTCCAGTGCAGGCTTGTCATTTTCCAACTGTTCTAAATACACCCGGCCCGCAGTAATTTGCACCCGGCTTGGAATGAACACCTGTTCGGCAAAACTTACGTAGCCAGCGGTTTGCAAGGTTTGCAGGGCATGCATCACTTGCGTAGCATCCAGCTGAAAGCTGTCACAAAAGCGGGTCAAATCGAACCCGAAATATTGCTGCTCTCCCTGCCCTACCGGTAGCTGCAAATAGTTGCCTATCTGCTGGTAAATGTTTTGTATTTGTGCAATGGGCAAAAACTTTTGTTCGGGTAGTTGTTGCAACCGGTCCAGCTCTTCCAGATTGTACAGCAGCACGGCATAGGCCCGTTTGCCATCACGCCCCACCCGACCCGCCTCCTGATAGTAGGCTTCCAAACTATCGGGCACATCCATGTGTATCACGGCCCGTACATCTGGTTTGTCGATACCCATGCCAAAGGCATTGGTACACACCATTACCCGCACTTTGTTTTGTATCCAGTCGTCTTGCCGGCTGCTGCGTTCTTCGCTGCTCAATCCTGCATGATAGTAGGAAGATGCAATGCCTTGCAGCTGCAACAACTCTGCAATTTCACGGGTACGTTTTCTGTTGCGGCAATACACCAATGCCGTACCCGGCACCGACTGCAGCACCTGCAGCAACTTGTTTATTTTTTGCGGCAGCGCAAATGCACTGAACGA
Source organism: Phnomibacter sp. (assembly GCF_036803085.1). Classification (NCBI taxonomy): domain Bacteria; kingdom Pseudomonadati; phylum Bacteroidota; class Chitinophagia; order Chitinophagales; family Chitinophagaceae; genus Phnomibacter; species Phnomibacter sp. Next base: position 507,520 of record NZ_DAIRUZ010000002.1, read on the forward strand.
TACATTGGGCCGTGCAAATGATTGCTGAAAATGCTGGCGGGCCATGGAGAACTGCAGCTTCTCCATTATGTCTTGCTGCACGGTAGGCGTGGCCGATGCCGTAAGTGCCAGTATGGGCACGGTAGGCAACTCTTCGCGGAGTTGTGCAATTTGCAAATAAGAGGGCCTGAAATCGTAGCCCCATTGCGATACGCAATGCGCTTCATCCACAGCTATCAGGTTGATGTCCATGGCGGGCAGGTACTCTTTGAAGAGATTTGTTTGCAACCGCTCCGGCGATACATACAAAAATTTGAAGTGACCACTGGCTGCATTTTCCAGTGCCTTTTTTACTTCGAAAAAAGCCATGCCGCTATGGATAGCCAGTGCTGATACATTGCGCCGGTGCAGTTGTCGCACCTGGTCTTTCATGAGGGCTATGAGCGGGGTAACAACGATGCAAATACCAGGCATAGCCAAGGCCGGCACCTGATAACAAACCGATTTACCGCCACCTGTTGGCAGCAGTGCCAGCGTATCATTGCAATCGAGTACCGATTCTATAATGGCCTGCTGCCCCGGCCGAAACTGATCGTACCCGAAAGTGGATTGTAAAATGGAATGAATGGAAGCGGACATGTAATCAGGGCTCAATCAATAAGAGAGGCAGTTGTTGTAGAGCAAAATGTTGATGTCGGCAAGAAACTTACTTCCACTCATTTCTTACTTTTTTTTTGATAAGCCAGTGGATTGGTTTCTTGAGGCTCCGCACCAAAGAAATCAGCCAGCGTTTTTTTCTGCTTTCCAAACTGCTGCTGCATAGCAACAGCTTGTTGTATCAAAGCGGCTTTCTTTTTCTTTGAATACTTCTTTGATTTCAATCACCATACCATTCATTTGCTCACAAATTACAACTTCTACTTCAACTTTCTGACGCCCAGCCACAGGCTGTTGATGGCCAGCACCACATCGCTACCGCCCATAATGAGGGCACCGAGTGTTGGATGCAAAAAGCCAAATGCCGCTACAGGTATAGCAATGCTGTTGTAGAAAAATGCCCAGAACAAATTGCTCTTTACCGTGCCATAGGTAAGCTTACCCAACTGCATGGCTTTGGGCAGGTTTTTCAGTCCGTGGCTGGTGAGCACCACCCCCGCACTTTGTATGGCCAGCTGCGATGCTTCGCTCAATGAAACACTGATGGTAGCCTTTGCCAAAGCCGGTGCATCGTTGATGCCATCGCCTACCATTACGGTGGGTTTGGCTGCTACCAGCTCATCAATGATCTGCAATTTTTCTGCAGGGCTTTTGGCTGCATGCACTACATCAATACCCAGTGCGTTAGCTACCACAGCGCATTTTTCTTCACTGTCCCCACTCAGCAAAATGGTAGTGATGCCTTGTGCTTTGCAATAGTTGATGACGTCTTTTGCCTCGGGCCGTATTTCGTCTTCAATATCAATCCAACCAATGAGTGCATCGTTTTTAGTTACATACAAACTATGGATTTGTGCAGGCACTTCTTTCAATATTTTGGCCGAACCAATGCGGTACACATTGCCCTCATTATCGGCGGCTTTCATGCCCTCGCCTTTTACTTCTTCTACCTGCTGCAAACGAATGGCATCTTTACTGCGCCAGGCATCCGCAATGCTTTTGGCAATGGGGTGATTAGAAAATTTCTCGAGTGAAAACACCAGCTTTTTAAATGCAGCTTCATCACCTTCGAGTGCTGCAAATGCGGCAATGGAAAACTTGCCCGATGTAAGGGTTCCTGTTTTATCAAACACCATCTGGCGAATGTCTTTAAACAGCTCCATGCGTTTTACATCGGTGTACAAAATGCCGTAGCGGGCTGCACGGCCAAGGCCTACTGCAATAGCGGCCGGCGTAGCCAAGCCCATGGCACAAGGACAGGCAATCACCAACACGGCTACACAGCGCATCAAACTTTCTTTGAAGGTTTGCTCACCAATGAAGTAGTTACCCAACAAGGTAATCAAGGCAATGCCCAACACAATAGGAATAAAAATGCCGCTGATTTTATCGGCCAGCTGTTGCACCGGTGGTTTTTCTGTCTGGGCTTTCTTCATCATTTCCTGAATGCCGCTCATCACCGTGTCTTTACCCACCGCCGTTACATAGGCTTTCAGGTTACCATTTACCACTACACTTCCGCCCACCAATACATCACCCTGTTTTTTTAATACGGGTGTGGCTTCACCACTCAGCAAAGCTTCACTTACTTCGGCTTCACCACTTAGCATTTTGCAGTCGGCGGGCACTTGTTCACCGGTACGTATCAAAATCAAATCGCCGGTACGCAAAGCCGTGCTATCCACCTCAAATACTTGTTCCTGATGCTGATCGTCGTAGGCAATCATGTTAGCTTTTACTACCTGCGTTTTGGTGAGTTCCTTGATGACTTTTTGCGTACGGTTTACACTCACATCTTCCAGCCAGTTGCCAAAAAATACAATGGTGATAATGCTGGCGGCTGTTTCAAAAAACAGGAAGTCTTCGGGCTTCGGAGTAAACAACCCATAGGTACTATATGCAAATGCCGACAAAGAGCCAATGGTAATGAGCACATCCATGTTGGGAACGCCACTGCGAATGGAGTTGAAGGCGCTTTTACCAAAATACTCCATGCCAATTACAAACACAGGCAAGGCCAATCCAAACTGCACCCAGGGCTGCATCAGCCAATGCACATGCACACCAGGAATCATGTGCAGCATCAGCAGCAATGTAAACGGAAGGCTTATCCAAAAGCGCAGCATGTATTTGCTCATGCTGCCATGCTTGTGGCCGTGGTGGCTATGGTCGTGAGCCGCTTCACCACTGTGCACTTTATAGCCCAATCCTTCTACTTTTTTAATCAGCTCTGTTTCTACTGCGGCATCTACCGTTTCAAAACTTACATCGCCGCTAATAGCATTGACTGAAATATTCGTCATGCCTTTATTGGCCAGTGTTTTATTGATACTCAGTGCACAGTTGGCACAGGTCATTCCATCTACTTTCCACGCTATTTTTTCCATACGTCATCCTCAACTGCGCATGGCTGAATTGCTCATGCCACATGTTGCAAATTTACCCCTTCCTGTTGCAAAAAAGCTGTCAAACATGGGCGATTACTGCAACGCCGTGGCAGATGCACCACATTTATCCGTATTTCGAAAAAGCGGAGGCTCAATCATTTACCCGCATTTTCTACCGAAATTGCACCCATGGAATTGCTGTACCAACAACACGAAATTCAAAAGGCTGCGCAATGGCTGCTGCAACAGGCAGGCCACCGCAAAGTGCTGGCTTTTTTTGCGCCCATGGGTGCCGGCAAAACCACGCTGAGTGCGGCGCTGTTGCAACTGCTGGGCAGCACCGACCATGCGGGCAGTCCTACCTTTTCCATTATCAATGAATACGTCCTTCCCAACGGCGAAACCTTGTACCACATGGATTGGTACCGCCTGCGGGATGAAGAAGAAGCCATAGCCGCCGGCGTAGAAGATGCCCTGTACAGTGGCCACCGCTGCCTGGTAGAGTGGCCCGAAAAAGCCCCCGGCCTGCTGCCGCTCGATACACTTTCGGTACGCATAGAGCCGGTAGATGAAGAAAGCCGTCGCTTAGTTGTGCTGGCAGAACAGTAATTTTATAGCCCTGCGGGAAATAGTCCGCAACCCATCACCAACATTTTAGTCAACCGTCGCCATGTCGAAACCAATCATTAGCGGATCGTTCAACTACGAAACACTCGAAGAAACCCTCGATATTAAAGCCAAGGGTGCCGACTTATTTATTGGTGTGCCCAAAGAACATGCCTTTCAGGAAAACCGCGTAGGCCTCATACCCGAAGCCGTAGGTGTACTCGTAGCCAATGGCCACGATGTGTGGGTAGAAACAAAAGCCGGTGCCGAAAGCGGCTACCACGACAAAGACTACGCCGAGGCAGGTGCCAAAATAAAATACGATCACAAGGAAATTTACAACTGCGATATACTGGTGAAAAGTGCCCCGGTAGTGGATGATGACCTGCCCCTGCTGAAGCCCAACCAGATTGTGATTTCGCCTATTCACCTGAGTGTGATGAAGGCTTCCATTTTGCAAAGCATGATGGATAAAAAAATAACCGGCCTCAGTTTTGAAAACCTGAAAGACGACAGCGGCACATACCCCATTGTACGCAGCATGAGCGAAATAGCCGGCAGTGCCAGCATGCTCATTGGTGGTCATTACCTCAGTCAGGGCAAAGGCATTTTGCTGGGCGGCATTAGCGGCATACCGCCTACCAAGGTCATTATTTTGGGCGCCGGGGTAGTGGGCGAATTTGCAGCCCGTGCAGCCCTTGCCATGGGCAGCAGTGTAAAAGTGTTCGACAATAACGTGTACCGATTGAAGCGGCTGCAAGACACACTCGGTCATCGGGTGTGGACCTCAGTAATAGAACCTAAAATTTTGGCTAAGCAACTCAAGACCTGCGAAATAGCCATTGGCGCATTGGGCTCTGCCAATGGCCGTACACCTGTAGTAGTAAGCGAAGACATGGTAGCCAACATGCGCCCCGGTAGTGTGATTATTGATGTAAGTGTAGACCGTGGCGGGTGCTTTGAAACCTGTGAAATAACCAGCCACGAACGCCCCACGTTTATTAAGCACGGGGTAATACACTATTGTGTGCCCAACATACCGAGCGGCTATGGCCGTACTGCCAGCCATGCGGTGAGTAATGTGCTCATGCCCTTGCTGCTCAACATAGCCGATGCCGGCGGTTTAGATACTTACGTGTGGAATAATTTCAACATCCGTACCGGCATTTACATGTTCAAAGGAGCCCTCACCAATTTTCATTTAAGCGAACGCTTCGAACTCAAATACACCGACCTGAATTTGCTGATGGCGAGTATGGGTTAGGCTATTTTTTCTTGGTTGGTTTACTCAAATTTTCCAGCAACCGATACTTGGTGATCTGTGCTACCAACCGCTTGGGTATGGGCTTGCTCAGCGGAAATTGTATAGCACCTTTTGAGGTAGTATACACTTGCAGTTCATCGGCAAACGCTTGTATGCCAGATGATGTTGGGTAAAACCCGATGTGCTTTTTTTGCGCTGCAAAATACACCAACACTCCAGCCTGTTTGTAGGCCGGCATACAGTAGCTGATGCACTCTTCTGCCAGCGGTACAGCCTTGCGAATCACCTGCCGCATCGTCTGCAATTTTGCTTGCACCTCCGGCACCTGGTCGGCTATGTACTCATCCACCGAGGTATATTTTTTGTTAATCATGACCAACCCTTTTATAGCGGGTAATTTAATCATTCCATTGCTGCTTGCTTCATACACACCAATAAAACTTTAACAACTAAAGAATTAGTTATTTCACTAAGAAATTAGTTATATTCGGTTTGGAATTCCAATCGGGTGGTTGCAAACGCCCGAAAAAAAGTACGAAGTACGAAACAGGAAGTGCGAAGGAAAACATTTGAAAATGCAACAACAACTTCTTGCAACCACATGTGTTATGCCGACGCCTTTTAGTAAAATGAAACCATGGCAAAATCAACCGTAAAGACACTGACCAAGGCCGAAGAACAGGTAATGCATGCCCTGTGGCAAATAGGCGAAGGCTTTTTAAAAGACATTATAGAAGCCATGCCGGCACCACAGCCGCACAGCAATACAGTGGCTACGCTGCTCAAAATTTTGATGGACAAAGGCTTTGTAACCTCACAAGCCGTAGGGCGCAACAACCTGTACCAGCCAATCATGAGCAAAGCGCAATACAGCAAGCAAAGCCTGGGCTCATTGGTAAGCAGCTATTTTGATGGCTCATACAGCAGTGCCGTCAGCTTTTTAGTAGACCAAAAAAAGCTGAGTGTGCAAGACCTCGAAATGTTGTTGAAGGAACTCAAAAACAAGTAGCCTATGCATCCGGTATTGGTATACCTCTTGAAAATGCTGCTCTGCAGTGCCATACTATTGGGCTATTACTGGGTAGCCTTGCGCAACGAACGGTTTCATCAATGGAACAGGTTTTACCTGCTGAGTGCCATGCTGCTGAGTGTGCTGGTACCATTGATGAACATACCGCTGCTGCAACCGGCCAAGCCAACCGCTGTGGTAGATATGGTAGCAGCCTTGCCCTGGAACAATGTGGTGTTGAAGTATCAACCCAACACTGCCTGGGGCTGGAAGGAATATGCCAGTTTGAGCATGCTCATCGTATCGGGCTTGCTACTGCTGCATTTGCTGCGCAGTGTATGGAAGGTGGTGCGTTTGTACTGGCGCAATACACCCACTTATTTTCACGAAGTAAGTGTGGTGATTACAGAAGAACCTTCAGCACCCTTTTCATTTTTTAAGTGGCTGTTTTGGCGCAGCGATATCGACCCCGATAGCAGCAATGGCCAACGCATGCTGCAGCATGAACTCACCCACATCCACGAAAAACACAGTGCCGATAAATTGTTTGCCGAACTGCTCTTGATTGTGTTTTGGATGAACCCGTTTTTTTGGTTGATGCGCCGCGAATTGTATGCCATCCACGAATTTTTAGCCGATCAGCAAGCTATTGAGCGTTATGATGGCGCCGCGTTTGCCGCCATGATATTGCAAGCGGCCACCGGCACACCCGCACCTGCACTCAGCAATCCCTTTTTTACTGCTCATCTCAAAAGAAGATTACACATGATAACCGCTTCTCATGAACCGAAATACAGTTACCTGCGCCGCATCAGCGGACTGGTGCTGATGATTACTACTGCCGCCGTATTAGTTGTAAGTATTGATAAGGCTTATGCGCAAGACAAAAAGAAAGGACCGCCACCTCCACCGCCACCCAAGGCACCAGCAGCTACGGTCAAAAAACAATGGATAGCTATACCAGATAGCACCCGCAAGGCAGAAGTGATTGAAAAAAACGGCCTCCCTTACATCATATACGAAATGAAAGATGGTCGACAATTCACGTACCAATTGGATACTGCCATCAAAAAGGGCTATTTTATTCCACCACCTCCTCCACCAACTGCACCCAAAGCACCGGCTGTGCCTGCTGAGCAACCCACAACGCTCAAGCTCACTGGCATGGGCAGCGATCCTGAAAAACAACCCTTGGTGATTTATGCAGGCTTAGAAATTACGCAAGCTCAACTACAACAAATCGATCCCAATACCATTGCCAGTATTGATGTGCTGAAAGGCGAAAGTGCTACGAAGCTGTATGGTGAAAAAGGGAAGAATGGGGTAATTATGATTCAGCCAAAAACGGTAGCCGGAGCTATGCAAAATGAAGTGGTGGTTCAAGGTAAACCACTCACAAAAAACAGCAAGCCGGCAACAGCCAGCAACGGACCAGGTGAAGTAGTAGTGGTGGGCTATGGCAAACCAAGTGTACAAGTGCAGGGGCAGACTACAACCCTTCATGCAGATGAAGTAGTAGTCACCGGTTATCCATCTGCCAAAAGTAAACCAACAGTTGTACTGCGTGGTGAGGCCACTTCAGGCAATATGCCAGCGCTTATTTTTCTGGATGGCAAACGTATTACCGCAGCAGAAATGCAACAGATTTCTCCCGACCAAATTGGCAGCATCAATGTATTGAAAGATGGTACAGCAGTAGCCAAGTATGGTGCAGAAGCAGAGAAAGGGGTGATAGAAATTTACAGCAAAAAAGCTGGTACTGTGTTCTCTGAAACTGAGACACCACCTACCTTTCCGGGCAACTACGATGGTTGGAGAAGATACCTGGAGCGGAATTTACAATACCCGAATGAAGCTCAAGAAAAAGGCATACAGGGTAAAGTAGTAGTACAGTTTGTAGTGGATACAGAAGGTAACCTTTCTGACATTTATGCTATGAACGACCCTGGTGGCGGTTTGGCGCAAGAAGCGGTACGCATTATTAAATCCGGCCCCAAGTGGGTACCTGCTGTACAAAACGGACAAAAAGTAGTAGCACGTACTTCGCAAACCATTACTTTCCGTTTGGAGTAATCCTGTCATCTCTATTCTAATGCATATAAAAGGGACCGCATGATGTGGTCCCTTTTATATTATGGTTACATCAAATCACTTGGTACTCTTCGTGTTTTACTTTGTGCCTTCATGGTTCAAAAAATCGCTAGTTATGCTCCCACACATGCAGCAGGTATTTTTCTACCGCTCTTCTCACAGCTGCTGCCGAACCATTGTGATTGTTAACTTGTACACTCAGCAGTAACAGCCGCCCTTGCTTGCTGGTCATATAGCCGCTTAGGGCTACTACCCCAGCCAGTGTGCCGGTTTTAGCAAACAGTTTTCCTTCCAGTGGTTTGTAATAATTGGTGAGTGTACCATTGTTGCCGGTAGGCAAAATATTTTGTAAGCGAGCCATGGAAAATTCGCTGCGGCATTGCTGCAACAGCCATATAAAATCGGCAGGTGTAAACAAGTTGTACCGACTCAATCCACTGCCATCTACCCAACGCGGTTTATCTGGCATGGCCTGCAAATCAGTTTGCAGCAAACTATCAATTACATCTCCTTCATTCATGTAACCAAACCACTGCTGACTAATCATGAGTAGGGTTTGCTCTGCAAAAAAATTATCGCTGCGATGCATCAGTGGTTTCAGCATGCTGTCGGTTGGTTGCGAGTATATCTTCTGCCAGCGCAGGTTATCGGGCACTGACGAATGCTCGAAATACCAGTCGTTACCAAAATGTGTGGAAGCCAGTTGTGCCGTAGATAACGGCGTCATATACAAAGTAGTATTGGCTCTCTTGGTTTTGCCCGGTTGTAGGGTAAACTCCGGTTGATCAAACAGTCGCTGAATACTGAAGCCAGTATCTTGAAACTGGTTAATGTTCGTCACCAATCCAGCCACGTTTGCCGGGTTGCTTTTTACATAGCCATTGGTCTGCAATGTAAAGCTGGCCACATTGCTGTACATAGGCATACTGCTGCGGGGTGCCATGTAGGTAGCATCGTAATCGTTCCAGCTCCAGCCATTGCCATAGGCGGTGGTGGCCATGCCGGCATTGTACCAATTCACTTGCTTGTATTGCTGCAGCACAGTTGCCAATGGTTGATGCTTGTAATCGGGATGCAGAAAAGTAGGATCGGCATGCGAACGGAAATGCACAACACTGTCGTTGGATTTGGCCACGTAGCCAGCTATCAGACTATCGCCGAGGTATTTCAAACCGGCGTACATAGTCCAGAGTTTGGTATTGCTGGCGGGTACAAAATATTTGTGCTCATTGTGTGCAGCTACTACTTGTTGTGTTTCGGCATCGGCTATCATTACACCCACATGTGCGTATTGCAAGGTGCTATCTTCAAGCAATGTTCTTATGGCATCTTGCCGCTCCGTAGCAGGTTGCATTTGCTTACCCGTGGCACATGCCATCAACAGCAAACTCATCGCCAACACCTGAATAATAACATGCCGCCTGTTCATATTCCCGCTTATTTTTATGTGAGTCAAACTAACAACAAAAGCCTTACAACGCTGCTGCCGTGTCAAAAAAAAATAACCAGATGGCTATTGCTCCGCAAGTTTATTGCGCCGGTGTTATTGCTGGCAGCATTAACCGTGGTGGGAACAGTGGGTTATGTGTTTATAGATGGCTATAGTTGGATTAATGCGTTGTATATCACCATCATCACCGTTGGTACAGTAGTGTTTGGGGAAAGATGACAACAAATAACCAAGGCCAAAAAACATTCGCAAGAACGTTACACATGACTGAGCTGTGCAATTTTATGTCTGTCGCCCACCAGCCATATCACATCGTTCCATTCAAACGTAGTAGCCGATGATGGATTCAACATACGTTCTCCGTCCCGCTCAATACCCACTACCAAGCCATTCGTCATTTCACGAATGCCACTATCCCTAATACTCTTGCCCCGAAGGCCGTTGTGTTCATCCACCACTACCTTTTCCAAACTTATTTGCTGTGCCAGCAAATCTGCCACAGGCGCTTCTTCATTTTGCTCTTCTACCAATACGGTAAACTTCTGCAATTGATGGTCGTTACCTATCACTCCAATTTCATCGTAGGGAAATAATTTTTCGAAACGAGAAGGAGCATACAAGAGTTTGTTGCCCCTTTCTATAAATGCAATGTTGACGCCGTACTGCTCCCGCAGGGCCAGCTCTTCCAGCGTTTTGCCAATAAAGGGCGAAGTAGCACAAATACGGATTTTACTCAAGTGAGCATCCCAAGGCGTTAGCAGCTTGGGTGCCTGTTTGGCTGCTTTTTCTTTTTCGTGCAGGTTGTTTAAAAATCGTTGTTCTATGCGTTGGTAAAAACGCTGCAACCGCTGGCGAAAAACAATCATCACCACTGCAATAACCGCAATGGTAACGCCCACAGCTACGGTCGTACTAAAATGCTGTGCCAGCAGTACCGCTACAAATGATACCGCCAAAGCATTCCTGAAAACTTCCACTGCTACCAACGGCCCATGGTTGTATTTGCTATCGAGCCACAACTGTCGGTAAGCACTATGCTGAATTTTTTTAGCCATGAGTGCCCACACAAACGGCATCATAGCCATGAGGGTAATGGCAATAGTGACCAAACTGGCAACGAGCTGCTTATCAATCATGGTATGCATAAATGGATACAGCAGGTATTTGGATGCCAGCAATATAGCTATGATGACCACCACATTGATGAGTACCATTTGCATGAGTAAACGCACCACGATGCGCCAATCGCTTTCACCCTTCAGTACCTGTGTACCGGCACTGTACTCATGCAGCCTTTGCTGCCAGCTGTCTGGCAATATTTTTTCGAGCCAGCCAATCAGCGGATCGGCCAGGCGTATCATGTATGGAGTAGTGAATGTAGTGAGTACCGACACCCCTACAGCGATGGGATACAAGAACGAGCTGGTTACTTTGAGGGTTACGCCCAACGTAGCTATGATGAATGAAAATTCACCAATCTGCGTCATGCTGGTACCCGCTTGCACAGCTTGCTTCAGCGGCCGGCCGGCTACCAATGCACCAGTGCCTACAAAAATGATTTTACCCAAAATAACAGTGAGCGACAGCAGCAATACAGGGCCTGCATTTTCCCACAACAAGGTTGGATTGATGAGCATGCCCACCGATACAAAAAAGATAGCGCCAAACAAATTTTTCACTGGCTCCAGCAAGTGCTCAATCTTTTCGGCATACACAGTTTCTGCCAAAATAGACCCCATAACAAAAGCACCCAAAGCCGCACTAAAACCCACTTTATCAGCAAACACCACCATGCCCAGACAAAGCGCAATGGCCGCCACCAGCAGGGTTTCGCTGCTCAATAATTTTGAAGCTCTTTTTAAAAAAGTGGGGAGAATGAAAATGCCGGCCAAAAACCAAAGACTTAAAAAGAACAAGAGTTTACCAATAGCCATCAGCATTTCGCTACCGGCAAATTCTTTGCTCACGGCCATGGTACTCAGCAATACCATCAGCAATACGGCCACTAAATCTTCTACAACTAAAATGCCCATTACCAAGCCGGTAAACTGTTTCGTTTTTACAACCAGCTCATCAAAAGCCCGAAAGATGATGGTGGTAGAAGAAATGGCAATGATGCCCCCTAGAAAGAGGCTATCCATAAACGACCAATCCATGAGCTGGCCCATGCCAAAGCCTATAGAGACCATGGCCAAAATTTCGATGGTACCTGTAATACCGGCCGTAGGACCAATCTTAGCCAGTTTTTTAAAGCTAAATTCAAGACCGAGGGCAAAGAGTAAAAAGATAACGCCGATCTCGGCCCATGTTCTTACACCTTCTAAATCGGTAACCGTTGGAAAGACCGAAAAATTGGGTCCTACCAGCAATCCGGACAGGATATAGCCCAATACAACGGGCTGTTTCAACCGCCGAAAAATCAAAGTAGTAATACCTGCAGCACCCAAAATGAGTGCCAAATCTGTAATAAGGTTTGGCAAATGGCTCATCCCCAAAAATAACCAATACCGTCAGATAGCAGCCAAGAGCTTGTTCCATACCCTTGGAAAAAAACTATGCTGATTGTCACATCCGCTCTTGTGCACGAAGCCAGCGTTCGGGCAAATCGTTGTGACTGGCCACCAGGTAGTCGGCGTAAGTGCATGGAATGAATGTTTTATCGGGCAGTTGCATCCACCAGCGGCCGGTGTTGCGGCTTTGCAAAAACAGGGTTTCTATTTCGGCACACATCAGGTGGTATTCGTTGTAGCCGGTGCGGTCGTCCAACAGCACTTCGTGCTTGTCGCGTTGCATGCCATCAATAAAATACCAAATCATGTGGGCCACCTGCATGGCTGTAAGGCCCATGGGGTCTTTGGCCATAAAACCGAAAATACCTGCTACCCGGTTGGTGCCACTCATGCCGGCATACTGCATGAGTTTGCAAGCTTCTTGTCCGGTAAAACCATTGGGCGATAAAGTAGTAGCCGGCGCAAATGCATGTGCGATAGCGGCAATATCAAATGAGACCAAATGACTGCTGCGGATGGCAGGCTCCACTTCATCCATTTTTTCCTGCACCTTGCCTACTCGGAAGCAATCGAAACGCAACTTATCGATGGTTTCGAGCAACTGCGGATTTACAAAATAGCTTTGAAAGCCAATGAGGTTAAACTGCTTTACGTAGTTAGGTTCGCTGGTGAGCATTTCCAGCAAAAACTTATGTTCCGGAAAAGGACTTTCACTATCCAGGTCTATCAATGCATCTACTGCTGTAGCTTCGAGCAACATTTTTTCTTCGGCAAATGCCTGGTACATGGCCAGCGTAATATCGTGGCTGCCACCAAACAACAATACCCGCTTGCCGGCTTTCAGCAATTCACGAATCACCATTTTCACTGCAGCATAAGTGTCGGCCAGTTGTGCACCGGGCTTTACATTGCCGGCATCTGCAATGCGAATGGCATTGTGCCAGAGGTATAAATTGTAGAGTTGTTTGCGTACCGCATCGGCACTGCGTGGGGTAGCTTTTGAACCTTTTCCCCGCCATTCATCGCAACCGAGCAACACCAAATCTGCTGCATCAAAATCGTTGGCCTCCAGCAGCATGCCGCCAATTTGCCCCGGCTTATAGCCTTCGTCTTCCGAAATTTCAAATGGGTTGGCCAGCTCTATCAGTTCTTGTATTTGATGCAGTAACATGTGGTGCGTTGCTTGTATTACTTTGTCGAAAAAAAAATCGGGGTGAAGATAACAGCCTGCATGTGGCTATGTGCCATGCAGTTTTTTAACAAGGGTTGATAATACATTGCTGCGGTGCAGCAGCTGGTTAAAAATGATACACAAGCAGCGAGTAGCCCCGATTTGCGCTATTTTGCCAACCATGTTTGCGGCACCTGATTCTACTTCATTTTTACAGCGCTGGTTGTGGTACCTCTGTTGCAGCCTGCTGCTGCCACTGGCCGGCATGGCACAGCCCGATTGGCAGCTGCTCACATCGGCCAATGCCATAGCCAGCCATGAGCAAATTACCATCAGCTACACCTTGGTAAATGCATCCGGCACGGGGGTAAAATTTCCTGCCTTTAAAGATTGGGATGTACTCAGCGGCCCCATGACCACTACCAGTACCAACATCTTCAACGGTGTACAATCAACAGCGCAGCAATACAGTTTTCAACTGGCGCCACGGCGTACCGGTAGTTGCACCGTACCCGCTGCCAGCATTGTAGTAAATGGCAAAAGCTACCAAACCAACACACTGGTTATAGAAGTAACCAAAGGTGCTCAGCACAACAACAGTCCTTACCCACCCAACGAGCACGGATTTACGTACGATGCATTTGTGCTCTATAGTAAAGAAAATGCACAGGAAAAAATAAAACGCAACCTGCTGCTGAAAACCAAACTCAGCAAAAACACTTGCTACGAAGGAGAAACAATAGTGGCAGAATACCTGCTGTACTCCAGGGTAAACCTGAGTGCAGAGCTCGACAAACGCCCAGGTTTCGAGGGCTTTTCTTCTATTGATTTACCGGCCGAAGACCCCGGCAGCGAGTTTCAATATGCTACGGAAAATGGAAAGGTATACAAAGTGTATACCCTGCGCCGGGTGCAATTGACAGCACTGCGGTCGGGTGAGCTCAAACTGGCACCCATGAGCATTTCGGGTACTGTTTCATTTTTACGCACCCACAACGGACAACCCATTGCTGCAGACCCCTATGCACAGCAGCGTTCTGCAGAAGAACCATTTTCGGTAGCAGGAAATGTAGAAACCGTGCAGGTGACGCCTCTCCCTGCCAATGGCCGGCCTACTGATGGTGCCATTCCTGTGGGTGAATTTGCATACAGTGTACAAATGCCCAAGCAGCCACTGGCTGCAGGCGATGCGGCCGAGTTAATTGTGGCGGTAAGCGGTCTCGGACAGTGGAGCATGCTACAGGCGCCACAGATTGAATGGCCCAAAGGCATTACCGGTTACGAACCCCGCATGGATGAGCAACTCGATAGTCAACGGGTACCGGTGCAGGGTGTGCGGCGGTACATTTATCGCTTTGCAGCCGATAGCATGGGTGATTATAATATCCGCATCAAAGGCTTTCATTATTTCAATCCATCCGAAGTAGTATACAAGCAAACGGCCGATAGCGATGTGAACCTGCACATTGGCGCAGCGGTGGCTCGTTCCTCTTTTGCCAATGATCCGGTGAATGACCCAAGCAGTTTTAAACTCACCGAATGGTTTACCCGTTTTATGCCTGTAGTGGCATTGAGTGCTGCATTGATACTGGTGATTGTACTCATGCTGTTGGGCAGGGCCAAACGTAAAAAACGATTCGCAGATCAGGTACTCGATCCCATATTTACACAAGGCCTAGATGACCCCATGTATCAGGTAACAACTGCTGCTGGCAACCGGCCATTGGTGGTAGAAAAAAGAGGCGTTGTAAAAAACACAACCTTGCAGCAGGATACTGCTGATATCAAAGCTTTGGCTACACGTATGCTGGCAGAAGTACAGCAAGAAAATACCGGAGACAATGTGGCTGCACAACAATTGTTGCAGTTATGCAACGATGTATTGTATGCTCCTTTCGGGCATCAGCACAGCGTAAATGATTTGCAGCAGGCCTATGCCGAATGGAAGCAGACTAAGGCGTAAACTTATAACCTACACCACGTACACTGTGGAAGTATTGCGGATTGCGGGAGTCTTCTTCGAAGTACTTGCGAATGTTCAACAGAAAATTATCGATGGTGCGGGTGGTAGGAAAAACGTTGTAGCCCCACACTGTTCTTAAAATCGTTTCTCTTGTAACGACCTCGCCACTATGCTCAATGAGCAGTTGCAGCAGCATGGCTTCTTTTTTACTCAGCGCCACGGTTTCACCATTTTTCAGCACGGCTTCCTGTGCTTTAAAATTGATGGTATGCCCGCCAAAACTATACGTACTGGCAGGCGTATGATCGGCCTGCTGACGTTTGTTTTTGAGCAACAGTTTTTCAATACGCAGTAGCAGCTCTTCGAGGGCAAATGGTTTGGTGAGGTAATCGTCGGCACCTTTTTTTAAACCGAGAATGCGATCGTTGGTAGAGTTGCGGGCACTCAGTATGAGCACCGGCGAATCAATCTTTTTAATGCGCATGGTTTCCAATACGCCAATGCCGTCTATTTCGGGCAGCATAATATCGAGCAGCACCAAATCGAAATATTCGCCATCCAGTTTTTCGAGTGCCTGTTGGCCTGTGTACGCCGACACCACATCGTAGCCTTCCAGCCCAAGGTTCATCTTGAGTGTTTCGTGCAATGCTTCTTCATCTTCTACCAACAATATGGAGGCAACTGGTGCAGGAATTTTCATGTCTAAACTGTTGAATCGTCTAAAGGAAAACGGATGGTAAAAATACTACCCTGTGGCACATTGTCGGTTATTTCTACCGTGCCATCGTGCCGCTCGGCAATGCGCTTTACCAGGTACAAACCCAAGCCTGTGCCCTTGGTGTTTCTGGTTTGCTCATTGCCCATGCGGTAAAACTTATCAAATACTTTTTTCTTTTCTTCTGCCGGAATGCCCTTGCCCTGATCGGCTACTCTCAATTTGGCTACCTGATTTTTGAGCTTCAGCGAAACATCAATGGTACTGTTTTTTGGCGCATACTTCATGGCATTATCAATGAGGTTGTTGAGCAACAACCGAATCAAAAACGGATCGCCATACACCCATATTTGCGGTTGCACTGTACACGAAAAATCACGGTCAGGAAAACGCATGTTGTACTGGTCTACAATATCATTCACCAACTGATCGAGGGAAAATCGTTCTTGCTGTGCACTTTGCTGACCACTATCAAAACGGGAGGCCAGCAAAATATTATCGCACAAATCGTTGAGTCGTTCGGTTTCGTTGAGGGTCATTTGCAAGAGCCTGTCCCGTTGTGCATCGTCGAGCTTGCGGCGTTGCATGGTTTCAATGTTGAGGCGGGCAACAGCAATCGGAGTTTTCAATTCATGCGTCACCGCCATCATAAAATTTTGCTGCTGCTGGCCCAATCGTAAATACCTTCTCGTGGCTAAATACACAAACAACGCACCTACCCAAATGAGCAACATAAAAATGATGCCCTCGCCTACATACTGACCATGCTTTCGACGTTGATAATCGAGCACATCTGCTTTACGGGCAGCATAGTTTGCTTCAGCAGGGTTCAGCTCCGATAAACGCAGCAGAGCCATGTCGTTGTTTTGCTGATCGAGGCTTACAAACCACCACACCAAAGCGGCCATAATGTAGGCCAGCAAAAACCAGAAAATGACCGTAACAAAGGCGAGTTTCTTTTTTGCTGATTGCATACACTCAGGTGTTGAAGAAAATGTGGATGCGATTATTCGGCCACGGGCTCAACCCGTATGCCGGCCTGCAGTATATGCGGCAGCGGATCGATGCGCATTTGCTGTTGCAGGGTAAATTCTATACTGCCGGTTTTATTAAATTTTACAGGCCGTGGCAGCAAGAGCACCCGGCGTTCAAAAATATCATCCATACCTACGCCCAGCCATTTGTCGCTGGCGGCCAACGGCAGGTCGAAGGCTTGTGTACGCATGCTATCCTGCGGATTGCGAATGCCCACATTCAACCAGATATTTCTGTAGGGATAACTATTGCTGTGCCGCAGCACTACAAATACTCTGTAATAGCGGGTGGTATCAGTAATATCGAACTTATAGGTTGGCACAAAACTGCGCTGCCATTGGGCACCGGGTATATTGGTCAATCTCTCGTACAACTCCACTTGTTTGCAACTGCACAACAGCAAAGTCGTTACGAGCAAACTCAGCACACTTATCTTCCAGTTGATTCTTCTCTGCATCATGTGGTATTGCCAAATGGCTTACAAAATATTCAATACCTGTTCTTTGGCTTTTTCCAGTTCGTCTTTCATCAGCACTACCGATTTCTGAATTTCAGCATCGTTGGCTTTAGAACCGGTGGTATTTATTTCGCGGCCTATTTCCTGCAAAATAAAACCAAGCTTTTTGCCCTTGGCAGGATCGGGCTCAGCCAAAATGCTGAAGAAATAATCGCAGTGATTGTTGAGGCGCACCAGTTCTTCGCTGATGTCAATTTTTTCGATGTAGTAAATGAGTTCCTGTTCCAGGCGGTTGGCATCTACGTTTTCCTTCCCCACCCATTCTTCGAGTTTACGTTCGAGGGTTTCTTTCAAACGCACTTGTCTTTGTGGTGCCAGTACCGCTATCTCCTGTGCCAGCTGCCCTATGTTTTGAATGCGGGTGCTGATGTCTTGCTGCAATACGGCACCTTCTTCAGCACGGTGTTGCAATACATCGTTTACCGCCAGTTCAATGGTTTGCATCACCATTTGCCAGCTGGCATCATCGAGCACTTCGTTTTGTGGTGTTACCACTTCGGGTAGTTTCAACAGTGCCCCGAGTATTTGTGAGGTATCGAGGTTGAGCTCCTGTGCCAGCCCACTGATATTTTGATAGTAAAAACGGATGAGATCGGGGTTGATACTGACGGGTTTACTGGCACCATTCATTTTGAGGGTAATGGAGCAGTCCACACTGCCGCGTTGCAATTTGCCCGAAATAAAATTGCGGATATCGAACTCAAAAGATTTGAGCAATGGCGGCAGTTTCAGGTTCATGTCGAACTGTTTGCCATTCAGCGATTTTATTTCGACCAGTACATGGTTTTCGCCGGCTGATTTTTCGGCACGGCCAAAGCCTGTCATGGAGTGCAAAGCATTTTCAATCATAGTGCGGTAAAAATAAGGCAAACGGCTGTCGGGCCAGCATGTTGCACAAGAAAACGGCCCACCCCATTGGGCAGGCCGCATCCGTTATGTATCGTACCAATTGTTATTGCTTGGTAAGGGTGTATGTCATTGTGTAGAAGTTCACCTGGATTTTATACGTTCCGCTTGATGGAACTGAAATTGCACCAGGGTCATTGCCACCACCATAGTTATATCCCAATTCACCGTCTTTTGAGCCTTTGCCAAATTGAGGTTGCCATTGAGACACTTGAGAAATAAATTTCACATTAGCGCCGCCAGTTAAAGTTTGAGTGCCTTCGAAAACCCATGGACTTACACGTGTCAGATATTGTGATTTCAATGTAGTATTTGAGTTTACATTATCCCAACCACCTGCTGTAGCATCACCAATAGTATAGATACTGTCAGGCAAAGCTACACTTGAGGACACCTTAAATTTTCCTTTTTGAAAATCAAATACCAGCTTGTACCAACCATCTACCGGAGGTGCAGGGAAATTGTCTCTCAGTTCGCTACCGAAATCGCCACCTTCCCACAAGCCAGCCAAATCACCTTTGGCTACAGAGTACTTGCCCCACTGTCCGTTTTCGGGCAGAATGAGGTATGAAGCACCACCAAAGAGATTGAATACGCCACCAAACGTCGTCTCATCAATTCTGCTTAATTCTTGTGATGGCACAGGAACCGGATTTGACCAGCCACCCTGTGTAGCATCACCTATAATAAACAGTTTACCGCTGGCAGGCAACACCACTTTAGGTGGAATTTTATACGGCGTAACTTTCAGGGTTACTACGTTGCTGTTGTACTGCTCGTTGTTGTTGCGGTACGAAGAAATGACCCGCACATCTACAGAGTATTGCTTATTGAATTCAAAGCCATAGTTCAACAACATGGTGTTGAGGTCTTTGGCAATGAGGCTATAAGAACGAACCGCATTAATCTCAATAGAATTGGCCTTGCTGAAGTTGCGACCTGCAGAGTCGATTTGCAACACATACTTGTAGCTGCTGGAATCGGTAGAGTACAAGGGACTGGTCCAGCTGAACGTTACTGCGGTTTTGTTGCTGTCTGCAGCAGTAGGCGCAATAGTGGTAGCTGAAGCAGACAACACCGTGGCTGTGCCCTTGGCATAGTAAGGCAGGTTATCGGTCTTCTCGCAAGAAGCCAAACCAACCACCAATGCCAGTGCCGCCAGTTGTATTTTTTTGAAAAGTTTCATGATTCAAAATTTTTTGGTTGAACAGGCATTATTGACGGGTGATAGAAAAGCGTCCGGTTTGGAAATCAACTACCAGTTTGTACGTTCCATCAGCTGCTGGCACTTTAATGTCGCCACCACCTCTGCGCAGTTTATCGCCTTCGGCAATGTTTTCATTGTTGTTGCCATCAAAACCATACTTTTCGCCCCAGTCGCCATTTACTGGCAAAAAGAGAATGCTACCACCAGCTGTCAACGGAATAGTGATTTCATATTTGGTGTTGCTGATTTTGGTGAATTCCTGGTTGGCAGGTACCGGGTTGCTCCAACCGCCGGGTGTAGCACCACCTACCAAAAACAGTTTGCCAGATGCTGGCGGAATAACAGCAGGAGGAGGACTGTATGGCTTAGCGGTAAAGGTTACCACGTTGCTCTCCAGTTGTACTGAA
Organism: Phnomibacter sp.; assembly: GCF_036803085.1. Taxonomy (NCBI): domain Bacteria; kingdom Pseudomonadati; phylum Bacteroidota; class Chitinophagia; order Chitinophagales; family Chitinophagaceae; genus Phnomibacter; species Phnomibacter sp. The sequence goes on from NZ_DAIRUZ010000002.1 coordinate 527,394, forward strand.
CTGTTGCGCAGTGAAGAGATAACACGTGCCTGGAATGTATAGCTGCGATCTGGAGCCAGGTTCATAAAGTTGGCGCCGCTCAACAACACGTTGAGATCATACACTGTGTATGATTTCGCCAGGTCGTTAGAGATAGCCACCACTCCTTTAGACGCACTGCCGAAATTGGCACCCAGGGTATCAATTTCCAACCGGTAGTTTACATCATGTGAGCTAATACCGGTGGTAAAGCTGTAGTTAGGATTGGTCCAACGGAAGCCGATGGCCAAATCCTGCTCTTTGGTGGGATCGAGCACCGGAGCCGTGTTGCTGAGTGAAAGCACCGGAGCCGTACCGCCTTCAAAAAAGACTTTGGCGTCTTTCTTTTCGCAGCCGGCAAGCGCAAACACAGCGAGAGCTACTCCCATGTATATGTAGTGAATGAGCCGTTTCATAGTTGCAATTTTTGTGGTTTTCTTTTAAGAAATCGTCATCAACCATTTAGGTGTCCGACGGCTTAGTATCCGGTGTTTTGTTTAAGGTTCGGATTGGCAGAAATATCGATGGAAGGAATGGGGTACAAATTGTACTTCGCATCAACAGCAGTACCGTTTCTTACACCCCCTTTCCAAGCCCACAAATACGTGTTCGTGGTAAACTGTCCAAAGCGGATCAGGTCGGTACGACGATGACATTCCCACATCAGTTCACGACCTCTTTCATCAATCAGGTAAGGCAGGGTGAGCTCTACAGATGCTGCAGCGGCAGGATCGTTGGGGCGAGCCCTGCGAGCCAATGCCTGCAGGTAACCAACAGCTGTGGAAGTAGAACCACCAGTACCACCACGAAGTACGGCTTCAGCATAAATCAGATAGATTTCTGCCAGGCGGAAAACCGGAAAATCGATATCGGCAAATGTGCCACCAGCATCCATGTTGGGTGCTGCAGCGCCGGTCTTGGTTTTGTTGGTAAACTTGGTGCTGCTGTAGCCTTTTCTGGCATCGCCCAGCAATACATCCATGGTTTTGGTTTGGCCTGTTGTCCAAAACTGACCGCGAATGTCTTGAGCGTTGAACTTATCTACAAACTGCTCGGTAATGCGGATACAATCCCAGGTACCATTGCTACCACTTACGCTACCCGGTACACCTGCAGGGCCATGCACCAGGAAGGTAGTGCCGCTGTAAGATTGTGTATTGGTACCGTCGTAGCGAATGGTCCAGATGAACTCATTGGTGAGTGTATGGTTGTCGGCCAGCATCAGCTCATTGTAATTGCTGTGCAAAGTGTAACCAGCACCAATTACTCTGTTGGCATAAGTGATGGCTTCTGTATACTTGGCAGCGCCGGTATATACTTGAGCGTTGAGATACAAACGAGCCAGCAATGACCAGGCAGCAGCTTTATCAGCACGGCCTGCAGGTGCAGCTTTGGGTTCATTCAAATCGGCTTCAACAGCTTTCAGCTCATTTTCGATGTAGGTAAACAGTTCTGCACGGGTAATTTGCTTGGGCAATACACCACTACCGATCTGGTAGTTTTCATCGGTAAATGGAACGTTACCAAAGTTGTCGAGCAGTATCCAGTAAGCATAAGCTCTTACAAAACGGGCTTCTGCACGGAACTTGCGGATTTCAGCAGCATCTGCGCCACCAATACCACGGTCAGACAGTTTTGCATCAGAAGCTTCTTTGATGAAGTTGTTGCACAGAGTAACAATGAAGAAGCTACGGTAATACAAACCGGCAACTACCTGAGTGCTGGGCGACCATTCCATTTGGTGAATGCCAATGGGGTCGGTATTGCCACTGTAGGTCCAGCCAGCTTCGTCGGTAGACAAGCACTGCAGGTACCAGAGAACACGCAAGAAGCCGGTGTTACCTTCATCACTTACAATTTCGCCGGGAATGTCTCTGGAAGGGCTGCCCGTAACCGCCATGCTGGCGTATACTTTAGCCATGGCTTGCTTATAACCGGCAGCCGTAGCAAACACCTTTTCGTTGGTGATGTCATTGGTAGGTGTGAGGTCAAGCTTCTTTTGACAGGCCTGCATCATACCCAAAACAGCCACCAGTAAGATCCATATTTTATTATTGATTTTCATAACAATAGTATTTCGGTGGTTGAATTAAAAATCAAGGTTTACAGAAAGCGAGAAAATGCGTGGGCGTGGGTACAGGTTGTTGTCGATACCACCACCGTGTTCAGGATCGGTGCCCTTGTACTTCGTAACTGTAAACACGTTTTGTACAGCCGCATTTACACGCAGAGAAGTGCCATTCTTCATCACTTTACCAAAGTTGTACCCTACAAACAGGTTGTCCATTCTCAGGAATGAAGCATTCTGTACGTAGTAATCACTCATCATGGCGATGTCGTTGCCACCTCTGAATGCTGTTGTCGTATAGTTGGTAGAAGCGTTGCCCAGTACATAGTTGCCCAATACCTGATTGAGGCGACCACGGTTGGCAAACGTACCGTTGAATACGTAGTTGCCCAGGCTGGCACGCAGTACTGTTCCGGCAGTCCACTTCTTCCAGTTTACATTGGTACTGAAACCAAACAACCAGCTGGCTACGGCACTGTGGCGCAGGTAGCGGTCGTTATCGTTGATGATGCCATCTCTGTTTCTGTCTTCAAACAGCCCTTCAATGGGGTTGCCCCAGCTGTCATAAATCTGCTGATAGAGATAGAAAGTATTACGAGAATAACCTACAGAATGCATTTGCACAAAACCGTTAACACCTTCTGAACCACCAGTAGGTAAGCCTTTGTAAGTAGGATCATCAGGTACGACAGTCAGGTTCAAAATCTTGTTTTCATTGTAGGTAGCGTTCATGTTTACATCCCAGCTGAAATCTTTCTTCTTAATGATGGTGCTGCTGAGGGTCATTTCTACACCACGGTTTTCGAGGCTACCAATGTTAGCCAGTACAAACGGGCTAAAGTTGGTACCGGTGGCTTGAGGAACACTGTTCAGCAGGTCGCGGCTTTCACGCTTGTAGAAATCAACACTACCAGTAATACGGCCATCAAAAAATCCGAAGTCCAAAGCGGCGTTGTAGCTCACCAGTTCTTCCCACTTCAGGCCACCGTTGTAGCCAAAGGGTCCGTAGGTAAGTACATATTCATTACCCAACTGATAAGCAGAGCTAAGACCACCCAAGCCATAACGGGCCTGATAATCGTAGTTGCCGATACCATCCTGCTGGCCAGTTTTACCATAACCAACACGCACTTTCAAATCGCTAACCACTTTGCTGTTCTTCAGGAAGGCTTCGTTGGCAATGCTCCAGGCCACACCCACAGATGGGAACCAGCCCCAACGGTTTTCTTTAGCGAAACGGCTTGAACCATCACGACGCAAAGTAGCGGTGAGGAAGTAGCGGCTATCATAGTTGTACAGCAAACGACCCCAGTAAGACATGAGGGTGTTTTCGGGAATATCATACGCAAAGTTGGGAGGCGTAGAACCTACAATGGTATCCTTGTTGGCATTCAAACCACGGTAGAAGAAGTTCTTCGTCCAGAAATTGTTGTAAGAATAACCAGCGGTGAAATCAACACGGCTCTTAATAGATTTGAAATCTTTTGCATAGTTCAGATAGAAGTCTGCAATAGTGTTTCTGCGGATTTGCTGGTTTTGAGAGAAGCTACCTTTTTGGCGATACTGACTGGCAGCACTATCAGGCACTAAATAAGTGCCGGTGTTTTTAGCTACGTCGAAACCCAGGTTTACGTTGGCACGCAGTTCGGGCAGAAAATGAAACTTATAATCCAACTGCAGGTTACCAATAGCACGACGGGGCTTTTGATTGTCGAATGTTTGATACAGCATACCCAGTGGGTTGCGGCCGGCATTCAATTCTGGCAATCCGTCTACACCAACCCATTCCTGATAGCCGCCAAAGCGCTTACTGTTGCTGTATACAGGTTGTGTAGGATCGTAGTTGGCTGCAGAACCAATGGCACCTTCGTTGGCAAAACGAGTTTGCTGCATAGAGCCCTTCAGGTTCAAATCAACCTTCAGGTGATTGTCGAAGAAAGATGGGTTGAGGGCCAAAGCTGCAGAAGTACGCTGCAGGTGGTCGGTTTTGAGCAAACCGGTTTGATCGAGATAACCTACAGAAAAACGGTAGGGCAAACCCACAATACCACCGCTCATGCTGATGTTGTTGTCGGTACCAAAACCAGTTTGGTAAATCACATCCTGCCAATCGGTGCTGGCAGTACCTACCTGACGTTTTTGGGTAGCATTACCCTGCATCGCTACAATAGCTCTTACCTGATCGGCATTGAGCAAATCGAGTTTTTTGGTAATGGTAGAAATAGAATTGACTGAACTGAAATTCACTTTCAGCTTGCCGCCCTTACCTTTTTTGGTGGTAATGATGATAACACCGTTGTTGGCACGAGAGCCGTAGATAGCCGCTGCAGATGCATCTTTCAACACGGTATAGCTTTCAATGTCGTTGGCATTGATAAAGCTCAGCGGATTGGCAGCACCGGCTACGCCGTTGTTGTCCAGCGGCACACCGTCAATTACAATCAACGGGTCGTTGCTGGCAATGAGCGAAGAACCACCACGAATGCGGATGGTAGAACCAGCACCGGGACGACCACCGTTGGACGTGATTTGTACACCCGCCACCTTACCGGCAATCATTTGCTCGGGGGTAGTAATGTTACCTTTCTGGAAGTCTTTTGAAGAAACAGTAGACACGGCACCGGTCAGGTCTTTTTTACGTGCCGAACCATAACCAATCACCACCACTTCGTTCAATGCAGTTTTAACATTTTCCAGTGTCACAGTCATGGCTTCTTTAGTAGCAGGCATTTCTTTTGATAAATAGCCTACATACGTAAATACAAGGGTTGCTCCTGGCGTAGTGCGGAGCGAAAAGTTACCGTTACCATCGGTAGCGGTACCATTGGCAGTACCCTTTACAGCTACAGAAACCCCAATGAGCGGCGAACCGTCTTTAGAGTCACTCACTTTTCCGGATACCAAAATGGTTTCCTGGGCTGCAGCGGCAAAGCCGATGAGCAGCAATACAGGAATGACCATTCCTTTCAGCAGTCGTCGTAAGGTCATACAATTCAGTTTTACAAGTTGAGATATATGTTGAGTAGAATTCAACCTAATGGAAGGCCAAGGCAAAAGGGCAATCGTTTTCATGGCGTGGCTGGCAAATCGTTGTAATCAAGACACCCAGGTGTTGCAATATGCTGCAACTAAGTGTGTATTTTTTACATGGTAAATGTCCGTATTTTTCATTCACCCTTTTTATGACTTAAATCAGTTATAGCAGTGCGTCAGGTTACGCAGCCGTTCGGCTGCAATTGTGTTTTGTTATTGTCTTATGAGGTTGCCGGTTATGCGCAGTGTTTTACCCGCAGCTACCTGTAGCGTAGCACCTTGCTGCACGGTCAGGCTTACATCCAGCACACTCTCACCACCTGCCGTTGGATTGACAGTGATGGTAGAACCTGCCGGCAACACCGATGGTGGAATATTGCCTCCCTGCCAGTTGGCCGGGTTGCTCCAGTTGCCATTGCCTGTAAATGTGAATTGTGTAACCACCGCCGTTACATCCTTATCAGTAAAAATGATAAAGGCACCTGCCGGCAAATTGAAGGTTTGTGATTCAGCCCCTGCATTAATGGTTATTCCGGAAGCAGACAGCCCCGCATTTACGGCTGTAAAAGTTTCGAAGGCCTGCAGGTTGTGGGCATACACATACCAGGTACCGGTAGTTGGAAACTGAACAATGCCCGACTGAGCCTGCACATCAAAATTGCCCATTACTACCAGCTTCAGGGCATTGCTTTTTATACGCTGCCATTTAAATGCCCCGTTCAGGCTAAAGTCCACATCGTTGGTTACAAACGTGGGCAGGTAAGACGGGTATTTGGTACGCAGCGAAATGATTTTTCCAAACATATCCCGCTGGGTACGCCTAAAGGTGTTGGCGTTGTAATTAATGGGCGAAGCAGGAGCAAGTGGGTTGGGCATGGCCCATGCCGGCGGCTTGGGTGAGGTTCGGCAGTCGCCAATGGTAAAGTTTTCGCACATGTTGATGCTGCTGTCATAAGAGAGTTCTCCAAACTGCCACATCATTTTTGGCCCTGGCGTGGTAAATAAAAATGCCGCTACTGACTGCATTCTGCGGGCATACACCGACAGCGATTTGGTATTATGGCTCGGTCCAGAGTTGCCAAATCGCACATTTTTAAATGCCAGTCTTTCTTCATCGTGGCTTTCGGCATAGGCCATCAGGTGTGGGGTATTGTTGCCACCAAAGCTGCTCCAGCGGGTGGTATGAAACGCCCGATCAAAATTGGAACTGCTACCGGTGTAGCCCATGCTGGCTTCATTGTATTGGTCGGTCATTTTGCCCCACAACAGCATACCCATATTGGCCAGCGTAGCTTCTTCCTGATCTACACCTAAGTGTTCCAAAATCATGTACGCATTGGGCGAAATGGCCTGAGACTGGTTATAGATGCGCTGCCAAATGTTTACCCGGCTTTGGTCGTAAGCACTCCAGGTGCCTACGTTACAGTTGCCGCCGTTATTGTCGCAGGTTTGGGTTTGGGTAAAGCCTTTACTTAAATCCCACCGGAAGCCATCAAGCTTAAACTTGGTGAGCCAGTGGCGCATCACGTCTTCTACAAACTTGATAGTAGCAGGCGCTTCATGGTTCATATCATAGCCCACATTAAAGCCATGTTTTGGCACAGGGTTAAACCATGGACTGTTGTTTGCAGGGCGGTTATTGGCAGCATCCCAATACATCTGCACCATGGGGCTTTGGCCAAACTGGTGGTTTAGCACCATGTCCAAAATCACCGCAATACCTCTGCCATGGCAGCTATCAATAAATTCTTTCAGGGTGTTTTCGGGGCCATAAATCTTATCGGCAGCAAACATGAACATGGGGTTGTAGCCCCAGCTGTTATTGCCTTCAAACTCGGTAAATGGCATGAGGTGAATAGCATTAACCCCAAGGCGGCTAATGTATGCCAGCGTATCCCGCAGGGTGTTCCAACTGCTGTTGGCCACAAAGTCGCGGAGCAGCAACTCATACACTACCAGATTTCGCTTATCTGGCTTTTGAAAGTTGGTGGTGGCACTGCTCCAGTTGTAGCTGGCTTTGCCCGGCTCCAACACACTTACAATACCCGATGCCTTACCCGTTGGATAGGCTTTCAGATTGGGATAGCGGTTGGTATATGGTGCCTGATTGATAAAAGGATCGTTCCAGGGGTCGAGCACTTTTTCGGTCATGTAATCGGCCACCCGAAGGTTGTTGTCAATCACATACTGGTAGGCGTATTCATTACCCGGCGTCAATCCGTTGATTGTTACCCAATAACGCAAGCCATCAGGGGTACGTTTCATTTGGTGCTGCAGGGTTTGCGTCCAGTTATTAAAGTCGCCCACTACTGCCGCACTTGTTTTATTAGGCGCATAGAGTACCAGTGTTACACTGGTTTGATCGTTGGAATAATTAGCACCATCTTGCATGCCTGCGGGCAGTGCTTCTACCTCAGTAGCTGGAGCTACGAAAAATGAAATACTATCAACAACAGGAGCACCGCCGTTGTCGGCTTCTACTTTTATTACCTGCTGGCCGGCAGTAGTTATAGTAGGCGTAGCAGTAATAGTGGTAACGCCGCTTTGCGATGCTATTTGTAAGCCGTTGTACAACAACCGCATATTGGCCGCTTGGCTGGCAGCCGCCGATACAGCAATGCTTTCACCCAAATTTTTATTGATAGACTCTGTGCTGGGAATGAATGTAGGAGCCTTAAAGGGATTGGTAATGGTTGTTTGCAAACCACTGCCGTACACCTGAATGTACATGTCGCTTCCATCAGCATTGCGCTGCACCTGAGTGCCGGCACCATTTCTGAAAAGGATGGAAATTTTTTGGATTTGCTCACCGGCAGGTACGCCGTAAAAGTTGCGGATGTCTGTAATGGTAAACTGCCAGCGGTTGTTGCCCAGTGAGGTAGCCTGCAGGCTGGGGTTAGGCTGGTTGAAGTTTTGATTAAACTTCATGTAGCGCCACGATGTAGGCGAAGTACTGAGATTGGTGATAACGCCGGTGTGCACATACACATCCGATGCGGTGGCATTCAGCAGGCCTTTGTTGCCAAAGTTGGCATCCATGGTTACGGTGATGGTAGCAGATTCGCCGGGAAACTGGTTGGACAACGACAGTAGTTGCGCACCAGACACCAGACCGAGGGTCATAAACAATACTACCAGGGATAGTATTCTTCTGATTTTCATCATAACAGGCTTCCTTTTTAGGAGGTATAATCGTTGTTAGGCACCAGCTGCAATCGTTTGCGAGTTGGGATTACAAAAATGTGTATTTTTTACACAAAAGCAAGAAATATTTCACCCCTCAGGCAAAATTTGCCCTGCTGCTTACACAAAACCGGCTTAGAAATCAATGCCGATCCACTTGCGTTTGCTTTTCTCGTACTTCTCAAAATTGAATTGGTACAGCTTTCCCGGGCGGTGTTTTACGTCTTCCTCCAGTTCGCCGGTGTCGATCAAAAAGTCCATGCTGAAAAACTTTTTGCGGAAGTTGCGCCTGTCCAGCTCTAAGTTCAGGATGGCTTCGTACAGGTTTTGAAGCTCCCTAAGCGAAAACTTTTCGGGCAGCAGGTTGAAGCCCAACGGATGTTCCTGAATACGCTTTTGCAACCAGTTATAACAGGCGTCAATGATTTCTTTGTGGTCAAAAGCCATGTCTTTGAGCGACCGAACGTTTTGCCAGTGCAGTTCGTTGTCGGTAATCTGCAGTTCGTGGTGGCGAATATTGAGCAGTGAGCAGTAGGCTACTGTAACTACCCTGCCACCGGGGTGGCGGTTGAGGCTACTAAACGCCTGCACTTGTTTCAGGTACACATCGGTCATTCCTGTTCTTTCCCGAAGCACCCGGTAAGCGGCATCGTCCAGCTCTTCGGTTTGTTTTACAATATCGCCCAGCAGCGACCATTTGCCTTTGTACACTTCCAAATCACTTCGTATGAGCAACACCTTGAGCTTGTTTTCATCAAACCCAAAAATCACACAGTCCACGGTAAGTGGCATTTGCGGATACGAGTGTACCAGTTCAACGGCATCGGCTATTAAATGCGGTGCTGCACTGCCTGCAGCTGGAGTAGAAGTTTTCATGTCAGCAATCTGTTCGTAAAACGGGCTAATATGTTGCGAAGCTAAATTGAATGTGTATTAATTACATGAATTTTCCAAAAGGCAGTTTTTTGCCCCTCTGGTAGCGTGGTAAAAAACAATTGCTGGCTGTTTTGTTATTTCGCTTCACATCGCCTTTTTCAAATAAGGCTTTACCACATCACCATGCAATTATCATCAACAGAAAATATCGCTTTTTATACCCGGCTTACCAGCCAATGGATGCAGCCGGAAACGCTTGCAGATACTACTGCCAAAGCAGAGGAGCTCCGCCAGGTGTTGCGTTTTCATGAGCACCGCTACTATGTGCTGAATGATCCGCTGATAGCAGATGTGGAATACGACATGCTGTACAAAAAACTCCAAGCGGCCGAAGCGGCCAATCCTGATTGGATTACTGCCACTTCGCCTACGCAGCGGGTGGGCAGCAGCCTCAACCAGGGCTTTGAAACAGTAAGCCACCTGGTGCCGATGCTGAGTTTGGAAAACAGCTATGATGCTGATGACCTGCAAGACTGGGACCGCAAAGCCCGTGAAATTTCTGGCCTCAGCACCTTGGAATATTGCATTGAACCCAAGTTTGACGGCGCCAGCATCTCCGTCATTTTTGAACACGACCAGCTCAGCCGTAGTGCCACCCGTGGCGATGGAGTGCAGGGCGATGACATAACGGTAAACTCCCGCCAAATCAGGAACATGCCACTCACGGCAGCCTTCTCCAACTTCGGCATTGAAACCATAGAATTTCGCGGTGAAGTGCTGATGAGCAAGAAAAATTTTGCGGCATACAATGATAAACTGGCCGAAGAAGGCGTACCGCCATTAGCCAACCCTCGCAATGCTGCTGCGGGTTCGCTCCGCATGAAAGACCCCGCAGAAGTGGGCAAGCGCAACCTCGAAGCTTTCTTTTACCACGTGAGCTATACCACGGGCAAAGCTGCAGCCGACACGCCAAATTTGTTTGCGCCAGCAGGCACTCAAGCATTGCCTACTACGCACCAGGGCATGCTGCAAATGCTGTGGCAGTGCGGCTTTCGCAGCCCCGTACAAGAAGTAAAAGTGGTAAAAGGTATTGACGCCGTGATTGAACACTGCGCCTGGTTTGAAGCCCACCGCGATGATCTGCCCTACGAGATAGACGGACTGGTGATTAAAATAAACGATCTGGCACTGCAGGAAAAAATGGGCATGACCACTCACCATCCACGATGGGCCATAGCGTATAAATTTAAAGCACGGCAAGCTACCAGCACCTTGCAGGCGGTAGAGTTTCAGGTAGGAAGAACCGGCGCTGTAACGCCCGTGGCCAAAATAGCACCTGTGCATATTGGTGGCGTTACAGTAAGCAGCATTAGCATACACAACGAAGATTACATACGGGAAAAACAACTCATGATTGGCGACCGGGTACTGGTAGAAAGAGCCGGCGATGTAATTCCGCAAATTGTACGGTCGCAGCCAGAGTTTAGAAATGGCAGTGAACAAGCCATTCGTTTTCCTACCGAATGCCCCGTGTGCAACAGTAGCTTGTTTAAAGAAGAAGGTGAAGCTGTGTGGCGTTGTGTAAATGCCGAATGCCCAGCCCAATCTGTAGAACGCATCATTCACTTTGTGAGCAAAGATGCGATGGATATAAAAAGTTTTGGAGAGCAACAAGTGCGTCGGTTCTACGAGCTTGGATTGATGCAAGACATTCCAGGTTTATACCAGTTAGATTTTGGTAAAATCTCCAGCCTTGATGGTTTTGGCAAAAAATCTATCACTAATCTGGAAAGCTCCATTGAGCAATCGAAGCAACAGCCACTGCACCGGCTGATTTATGCGTTGGGCATTCGCCACGTGGGTGAAACTATGGCCAAAACACTGGCCCGTTCCGTAAAACATTTAATGGAGCTGCAACATAAATCTGTTGACGATTTAATGCAGTTGGAAGACATTGGCCCCAAAGTAGCAGGCAGCATTGTGCAGTTTTTTGGCAATACGCAAAATATACACATGCTGCAGCAACTGGAAGCATTGGGCATCAGTATGCAGGCATCAGAAACCAGCCAACCTGTAGCAGGCAACCTGAGTGGCAAAACCTTTTTGTTTACCGGTACGTTATCTAAATTCAAACGCAGCGAGGCAGAAGCCATGGCAGAAGCCAAAGGCGGACAAATACTGGGTGGCGTAAGCAGCAAGCTCAACTATCTGGTAGTTGGCGAAGATGCCGGCAGCAAACTGGAAAAAGCTAAAAAGATTCCGAGCATCAACATTCTTTCTGAAGATGAATTTCTGGCCATGATGGAAGCTGAATAAAACATCAATACAAACATGTTACAAGCAAGTACCATACAATTTTTACAACAGCTCAAGCTCAACAACAACAAGCCCTGGTTTGATGAGCACCGCAAACAATACGAAGCAGCCCGTGCTGATTTTATTAACCTCAGCAGCGAAGTATTAAAAGGCATTGCCGCTTTTGATGCATCCGTAGCGCATTTGGAAGCGAAGGAGTGCATCTTCCGCATCAACCGCGATGTTCGGTTTAGTAAAAACAAAGCGCCATACAAAACCAATATGGCCATGTACATTTCTAAGGGTGGCAAAAAAGCCATGAATTGTGCTGGCTATTATGTTCACATAGAACCCGGCCAGGCTTTTATGGCTGGCGGTATATGGATGCCGATGGCGCCAGAGCTCAAGAAAATCCGGCAAGAAATTGATTACTCTTTTGTCGACCTGAAGAGAGTACTGCAACACAAAAGTTTTGCCAGTACGTTTGGCGATTTTGAACGAGGAGAAGGCGTTGTACTTTCACGTCCACCAAAAGGGTATGAAGCGGATAATGAAGCCATTGAATACCTGAAACTGAAAAGCTTTATTGCCAGTGCTCCCCTGCCCGATACGTTGCTCACAGACAAAAACATGGTTGCAACGATTGTCAAACAATTTAAAGACCTCTATCCGCTGGTGCAGTTTATCAATCAGGCGCTGGATACAGACGCATAAAAAAGAGGAACCGGTTGGTTCCTCTTTTTATAATGGTTGTACTAAAATCGATTACATAGATTGTTTCAACAAGAGATAGATAATTGCGGCCAGTGCCAAAATCACAATAAAGCCCCACAAGCCAAATAAGGCAACACCAATTGCTGCAGCTGCAACTACCAATAATATGAACAGCCAAGGCGCCATGCCTGCAATCTGATCTTGCTTGTTTCTAAACAAACGATTCAGTTTCTGTTTTGCGGCCATCCAAAATGCCTTACGCATCATGCTGCGGTATTGCTTCCGCATTCTTTTCGACATTGCTGTTCCTGCAAATGCTGCCGTCATAAGTATGGCCATTTCTGCTGAAAAATTATCAGCACCTGATGCAGATTGAGCTGGAGTAACCTGAGTAGAGGCTATGCTGGAATGTGTTGCCATATTGATTAGTTTAACAGAAAGTGAAAGACTGAAAATATTCAATTATTTCCAGTCTTTCATACCATCAATTTACAATAAACCAACTGACTGCAAATGCTCTGCAATTTGCACGGCATTAGTAGCAGCACCTTTGCGCAGGTTATCGCTTACAATCCAACAGTTGAGGGTGTTGGGCTGCGTTTCATCGCGACGAATACGTCCAACAAATGTTTCATCTTTATCGTGGGCATTCAGCGGCATGGGATACACCTGGTTGGCAGGATCATCTTCTACTACTACACCAGGTGCAGCTGCCAGTATAGCCCGTACTTCGTTCAGGTCGAAATCATTTTCAAATTCGATGTTGACGCTTTCGCTGTGGCCACCCATTACAGGAATACGAACTGTGGTAGCAGTCACCCGAATGCTGTCGTCACCAATAATTTTCTTGGTTTCATTCACCATCTTCATTTCCTCTTTGGTGTAGCCATTTTCGAGAAACACATCGATTTGAGGAATCACATTTAGGTCAATAGGGTATTTGTACGCCATTTCGCCTTCTTTTCCTTCCCGTTCGTTCATCAGTTGGTTCACCGCTTTTACGCCAGTGCCCGTTACACTTTGGTAAGTGCTTACCACCACCCGCTTAATGCGGTACTTATCGTGCAGGGGTTTCAACACCAGCACCATTTGAATGGTAGAGCAATTGGGGTTGGCAACAATCTTGTCTTCGGCTGTGAGCACGTTGCCGTTTACTTCGGGCACTACCAGTTTTTTAGTAGCATCCATGCGCCATGCAGAGGAGTTGTCGATAACCGTGATACCAGCTGCTGCAAACTGCGGAGCCAACTGCAATGAAGTGCTGCCGCCGGCTGAAAACAAAGCTACATCGGGCTTAGCGGCAATGGCATCGGCAAAGCCAACCACCTTGTAGGCTTTTCCTTTGAAAACAACTTCTTTACCAATCGATTTCTCGCTGGCTACGGGAATGAGTTCTGTAACGGGAAAATTGCGCTGCTCCAATACCTGCAGCATTTTTGTGCCCACCAATCCTGTGGCGCCTACTACGGCTACTTTCATTTTGTTTTGTGTTTTTAAATGTGATAAACGATGGCTTGTGATACAATGAAAACAGCCTCCCGTTGTTGACGGAAGGCTGTAGTTATATTCTTACACATACACACAGGTTACCTTCCGTCTATTGTCGGTTTCTTGGTACGTTTTGTATGTTTCAAATTCATCATTGTAGCGGCAAAATAAAATTAAAATAATGGCTTCGGCAAAAAAATTACATCGAGCCTCCGGGATAATAGCTGCTGGTGAGAAAATTTTCCCGCACAAATTTTTTGCCTCCCATTATTTCTTGCATGCGTACAAAGCTGAGCTTACCCAAATCGTAACCACTCGTTTTTACAAAGCTTATATCAGGTGTAAAAAGAGTGGGCAAAAAACCATTACTGATGGTAAGCAATTGTATGTCCTTAGGAATTTGCAGTTTGAGGGTATGAATGGCCTTGAGCACACCGCACATAATTTCATCACTCATCGAAAAAATAGCAGTAGGCGTGTTTTTGTTGGCAGCAAAATAATCCAGTACCGCTTGTCTGGCTTCTTCTATATGATCGGCATATACCACCGCCAGTTTCTTTTTGCATTGGTGCTTGTGATAGTAGTCGGTAAAGCCTTCTTCTCTGCGTCGGGTGATTGACAATTTGTTGTTGCCCATTACCAGCAATACATGTTTTGCTGTGGCGGTCAGCAGGTGTTCGGCTGCCATCCAGCCACTTTCATAATCCGCAATACTAACTTTATTAAAAGTATCGTCGGTAGGTACTTTATCAAAAAAAACCAGCGGTATATCAATGGCCTCCAGTTTTTTAAATGGTGTGAGATCGGTGGTTTTGTTGGTAATAGCTACAAAAATACCTGCCACATGATTGTGCCTGCACAGGCGCAGGTTTTGCTCTTCTACTTCGGGATCGTTCATCGATTGTAAAATCATCACTGAGTAGCCTATTCTCCGGGCGTCTTCTTCTACTGCCTGCACAAAAGAATGGTAGAAGAAATTGCTGATTTCCGGCACAATGATGGCAAATACATTTGAGTGTTTCTTGCGAAGATTTACTGCAAAGGCATTGGGCTCATAATCCATCAGCATGGCTAGTTCTTTTACCCTTTTTTTAGTATCTGGCGAAACGTCCGGATGATCCTTTAATGCACGGCTTACAGTCGATATACTCACATTCAGGTGATCTGAAATCTTTTTCAGGGTGGCGTTATTTCTCATAGCAAGTCTTGATAAAAGCTGGTTTGAAGAACCAATTTGGGGAAGTAGTTCTACCCCAAATTAGGATGTTTGGCTTTTTTGCACTGCAATTATTTTCGCAAACATTGCCACAAACGTTTGCAGTCATCGCAAGAATCTTTTATTTGTTTTTCCTCAAGCTTCTGTTAATTTTAAAATAATTTCAAAAGCGAACGACTGCTGCCATTACTGATTACTGCTTGAGATTGCTGCCTGTACCAGGCTTTTTTTCTGGCTTATCCATAATGTGTATCAGGAACACATGTGCCCACCATGTGGCTTTGAAAGTCCAAAAGGCGTTCCATCATTGTTCACATAAAAAAAAGACCAAACAATTCTTGCTTATGAAACGTACAATTGCGCCCCTGCTGCTGGGGCTAATTGCCGGGTTACTCTGCATGTCAGTGCCGGCATTTGCACAAAACAAGACGGTAAGCGGTAAGGTGACAGACGCCCAGGGAGGGGCCAGTCTGTCAGGTGTTTCCGTTATCGTCAAAGGTTCTAAAACGGGTACTTCTACCGATGGTAGTGGTTCCTATTCGCTATCGGTACCAAACGGTGCCACACTGGTGTTCAGTTCTGTAGGGTTTCAAAATGAAGAGGTGGCTGTAGGCGACCGCACTACCGTTGATGTGGTAATGACTGCAATGGCAGGCAGCAACCTCAACGAAGTGGTTGTAGTAGGTTATGGTACCGTTCGTAAGCGTGACCTTACTTCTGCCGTGACTTCTGTAAAGGCTAAAGACTTTAACCAAGGCGTAATGGCTGCCCCGACCAACTGATTCAGGGTAAGGTAGCAGGCTTGCAGGTGGTAACCAACAGCGGTGCTCCCGGTGCTGCTACTACCATCCGCATTCGTGGTAACAGCTCTATCCGTAGCGGCAACAACCCACTGTTTGTAGTGGATGGTATTCCGCTGGATGGTCGTTTGGCCCGCCCTGGCTTTTCTCCCCTTGGCCTCGGTGTTACGCCAGAATCTAACCCCTTGTATTTCTTCAACAGTGCCGATATCTCTGGTATGGAAGTGTTGAAAGACGCTTCTGCCACTGCTATTTACGGTTCTCGTGGTGCCAATGGTGTTATCATGATTACTACCAAGCAGGGTAGCTCTGGCGCTGCCAAGCTGGATGTAAGTTCATCAGTAGCTGTGAGCAGCATTGCCCGCAAGTTTGATGTATTGGATGCTGGCGGCTATCGTAATGCGCTTAAAGCGTACAACCTTACCACTGGCGACCTAGGTGGCAATGCTGATGCCCTCAGCGAAATACTGCGTACTGCTGTTACACAGAACTACAACGTAGGCATTAGCGGTGGTAGCGAAAATGGTAAATACCGCATCTCTCTCGGCTACCTTGGCCAGCAGGGTATTGTAGACAAAACTGATATGAAGCGTTTTACTGTAAACGCTAACGGTCAGTACAAGTTTTTGAAAAGCCGCCGCCTCAGCCTCGACTTCAACGTTTTTGCCGGACAGGCCAAAGAAAACATTGCGCCTATTACCAACAACGCCGGTTTTCAGGGCAACCTGATTGGTATGGCTTTGCAGTGGAACCCCACGCAAAACCTGATGAACACCAATGGTACGCTCAACATTATCCCCGGTTCTACCATTGTAAACCCATTGGCTATGCAGCGTGGCTACACAGACATCTCGAATATTTCGAGCCTGTTTGCTATTGCTGGTTTGGGCTACAAAATTGCTGATGGTTTGGACTACCGTTTCAACGTGAGCCTGAACAGACAAACTGGTGTACGCCAGAGCGAACTGAAGCGTTACATTACCATTGTAGGTGTAGAGGGTTTAGGCCAGGGATATCAGGGCAATACACAAATGAATACCACTGTATTGCAGCATACCCTCAGCTACAACAAAGACCTCACAAAGAAAATCAACATGAACGCTTTGTTGGGTTACGAATATCAGGACTTCAAGTTTAGCGGTGCAGGTACTTCTGCTATTGGTTTTGCCAATGATGATGTGCCTTTCTACAACATTTTGCAAAATGCCCCTGCAGCCAACCGTGCCATCAGTTCTTTCGAAGATCCTGATGCATCACTGCAGTCTTACTTCGGTCGTATTGGTTTCAACTACGACGATCGCTTCATCATCAGCGGTACACTCCGTGCCGATGGATCGAGCAAGTTTGGTGCTAACAATAAGTATGGCTACTTCCCTTCTGGTTCAATAGCATGGAATATTACCAACGAAGAATTCCTGAAGAACAGCAGCAGCATTCAAAACCTGCGCCTCCGTGCTTCTTATGGTTTAACGGGCAACCAGGCTTTCCCTGCAGGATCTGCTCAAACCCAGTATTCGTACCTGCCCAATGCAGGTGGCATTCAATTGACTACATGGGCAAATGCTAACCTGAAGTGGGAAACCACCAAACAGCTGAATATTGGTCTTGACTTTATTTTGGCTAAAGGCCGTGTGTTTGGTAACATTGATTACTTCAATAGGGTTACCAGCGATGTTTTGTTCTCGTTTACAGCCATTCAGCCTGCACCGGGTGCTGTTATTTGGCAGAACATTAAAGATGCTACCATAACCAACTCTGGGTTGGAAGTATCGTTGGGTACCAACATTATTCGCAAAAAGGACCTGAACTGGAATTTTACTGTGAATGCAGCCTTCCTGAAAAATGTGTTTGACAACTACAGCGGCCCGCCAATTTTGACTGGCGAAATTAACGGACAAGGTTTGACTGGTGCATTTGCGCAGCGTAATGAAAATGGTCAGCCGCTTAATGCATTTTACACTCGTCGTTTTCTTGGGTTAGATAAAGACGGTTTGGGTACGTACGCTGGTGGCTCATTAGAAACGCCTGAGTTTGTTGGCGATCCTAACCCTTCTATGCTGTTGGGTTTGAGCACCGATCTGAACTGGAAAAAACTAACTTTGGTTGTAAATATGAATGGTGCATTTGGCCATGAGTTGTACAACAACACGCTGAATGCCGTACTGCCAGTTGGCAACCTGGGCACCCGCAACATTGCTTCTTCTTTGATGAGCCTCAATCCGAGAGAAGCATTGGCTAACCCTATTAAGGCATCTAGCCGATATCTCGAAAAAGGCAACTTCCTCCGCATGGCCAACGTTTCGCTGTCTTACAACCTGGGCAATATTGGTAAGGAAATCAAAAATGCCAATGTGTTCCTAACGGCCCAAAACCTGTTTGTAATTACCAAATTCACCGGTTTTGATCCTGAAGTAAATACAGACAAAAACATTGGCGGCGTTCCTTCGTTTGGTATTGAATACCTGCCTTACCCTGCTGCCCGTACTATTCAGGCTGGCTTCCTGTTTGGCCTTTAATTGTGATTGTAGAACCAAATTAAACAGGAAAAAATGAAACATAATATTCAACAACTAAGTTTGATTGCTGTAGCAGCAGCCTTATTGGGTAGCGGTTGTACCAAACTCGAAGAAGGCTTGAACAGCACCGCTACCAGTGATCAAGCCAACGCATTTATCCAAGCGACTGTGGATCTCAACAGTCTGATTCAGGGTGCCTACGACGGTTTGCAATCAATGCAAACACAAGAATTAGTAACCTCACTGATGGAAAACAGCTCTGACGAATCGCTGGTACCCACCCGTGGTGGCGACTGGGATGACAACGGTGTTTGGCGTGTGATACACACCCACAACTGGAATGCAGACCATCAGCAAGTGCTGAATGTTTTCAACAATCTTTTGCAGCAGGTTTTTAATACTACCAATATCATCGGCCTGGCTCCTACCAGCACTGCTTCTAACAAAGCAAGTATTGAAGCACAAGCAAGATTTCTGAGAGCATTTGTGATGTTTACGGTACTTGATTTGTATGGCCAGGTACCCTTCAGAGAACCCGGTGAAAACCTCTTAAATGCACCCAAAGTGTACAAGGGGTTAGATGGTGTAAACTTTATCATCAGTGAAGTACGTGCCGCAAAAACCAATTTACCAGCTTCAACCGGCCGTGCTACTGCCACCCGTGCTACCAAAGATGCAGCCGATATGTTGTTGATGAAATTGCTGTTGCAAAAAGGCACTTATGCCAACCGTCAGGCACCTACATTTGCAGCAGCCGATATGGCCGAAGTAATCAGCCTGGCTGATGGCATCATCAACTCAGGCCGTTACAGCCTGTCGAACAATGTATGGGACAACTACGCACCCAACAACGGTGCTATTTCTACTGAAAACATCTTCACCAACGAAAACATTGGTGGTGCACGTGGCGGTAACCTCCGTTCTGCGTGGTACAAAACCAACCACTACAATATGAACAAGAGTGGCTGGAATGGTTTCAGCACGTTGGCCGATGTGTATAACAAGTTTGAAGCCGGCGACCAGCGTCGTGGCGTAGCTTATCCTACAGGACTAGCATCTTTACCTAACACAGGCAACCGCATCAACACTGGTTTCCTCGTTGGACAGCAATACGACCTGGCCAACGACACAGCATTGAAAGATCGTAAAGGTGCTCCTTTGGCCTTCACGCCTACTGTAGCTATACAAGAGTCGGGTACCAACCTGGAAGTAACGGGTATTCGTGTATATCGCTACCCTATCGATTATGGCCCTGCAAACGATGGACAGGCCGATAACGACTATGTAATTTATCGGTTTGCAGATGTTTACCTGATGAAAGCCGAAGCACAATTCCGCAGTGGCAACGCCAGCGGTGCTCAAACCACCATCAACTTGGTGCGTGCCCGCCGTGGTGCAACTCCGTTAACCGGCACATTAACCGCTGCCCAAATTCTCGATGAGCGTCAGCGTGAATTCTACTGGGATGGTTGGAGAAGAATGGACCAGATTCGCTTTGGTACTTTCCTTGCTGCCCGTGCCTTGAAGCCTGCCGCTTCTGATCCTAAGTATTTGTATTTCCCTATTCCGAATGCAGCGTTGGCCGTAAACCCCAACCTCACTCAGAACCCCGGATACTAATCGATTGTTCATAAGCATTGTTTTTTTACAGAGCCACCTTCGGGTGGCTTTGTTTTTAAGTAGAAGCGCTTGTGTGTTTATGAACCGGCTACTGTAGATTCATGCTGTTGGCTCCTTATCTTTCAGCCTTGTTCAGTAGCCCCAAGAATTGACTGCTTATCATGATGAAAACTATCTTTCAGGCCTGTGTGGTTTGTGCTGTGCTTTTGACTGTTGCCTGCAAATCATCTTCTACCAAAGAAGCCAATACGCTTTTTAAAAAAATGGATGCGGATAGTACCGGCATCCACTTCACCAATACAATAACCGATAACGAAGAGTTCAACATATTTAGTTATCGGAATTTTTACAACGGTGGTGGTGTGGCCATTGGCGATATCAACAACGATAGCCTGCCCGATGTATTCTTTACTGCCAACATGGGGCCCAATAAACTGTACCTCAACAAAGGCAATATGCACTTTGAAGACATCAGTGAAAAGGCTGGCATAACCGAAACCAACAAGTGGAGCACCGGTGTAGTAATGGCCGATGTAAACGCCGATGGCTGGCTGGATATTTATGTGTGCAATGCCGGCTACGAAAAAGGCCGCAACACGAATAATGCCTTGTTCATCAATAACAAGAACGGCACATTTACCGACAGTGCAGCAGCTTATGGATTAGAAAACGACGGTTACACCACGCATGCCGCCTTTTTTGATTACGATCTCGATGGCGATTTGGACTGCTATATTCTTAACAACAGTTTTATGCCGGTGAATACGCTAAACAACAGCAATCGCCGCGACTTACGGGCCAAAGACTGGCCGGTGAAAGATCAGTTTAAGGGCGGAGGCAGCTACCTGATGCGCAACGATGGCGGCCGCTTTACCGATGTAAGCGAAGCAGCAAATATTTATGGCAGCCTCATCAGCTTTGGCCTGGGCGTAACAGTGGGCGATGTAAACGGCGATCACTATCCTGATATTTATGTAAGCAATGATTTCTACGAAAGAGATTACCTCTACATCAACCAGCAAAACGGCACTTTTCATGAAGAGCTGGAAGACTGGACAGAACACATTAGCCAAAGCAGCATGGGTGCCGACCTGGCGGATGTAAACAACGATGGCTATCCCGACATTTTTGTAACCGACATGCTGCCCGGCGATGACCAACGCCTCAAGACGACAACAAGTTTTGAAAACTATGATGTGTACAACCTCAAACTCAATTTGGGTTTCTATCATCAGTACATGCAAAACACTCTACAGATCAACAACCGCAACGGTAAGTTTACCGATGTGGCGCATTACAGCGGGGTAGCAGCTACCGACTGGAGTTGGGGCGGTTTAATCTTTGATGCCGACAATGATGGCTTTAATGATTTGTATGTGTGCAATGGCATCACCCGTGACCTCACCGATCAGGACTTCATCGACTTTTTTGCCAACGATGTAATACAACGCATGGTACAAACCGGCAGCAAAGACAAAGTGCAGGAAGTGATTGATAAAATGCCGAGCAGGCCACAAAAAAACAAAGCCTTTCGCAACACAGGCAACCTGCGCTTTGAAGATGCCGCTGATACTTGGGGCTTTAGCGATCCATCATTCAGCAACGGTGCCGCCTATGGCGACCTTGACAATGATGGCGACCTCGACCTGATTGTAAGCAACGTGAACGCACAGGCATTTGTGTACCAGAACAACAGCCGTCAGCAAAACCAACAACAATACATTTCGTTTGCGCTGCAAGGAAAAGGCAAGAATACTTTTGCAGTAGGCTCCAGCATACAAGTATTTCAAGGCGATCAAATCATCAGCCGCGAAATCATTCCCAGTCGTGGCTTTCAGAGCAGCATTGATTACAAAGCCGTGATCGGACTGGGCAACAAAGCGGCAGATAGTGTACACATTATTTGGCCCGACAAAACTTTTACCCGCATTATTCAACCAGCTGCAAACCGTACGCACCATATTACGTGGCCAGATGATGCACCGGCTTACATACCACCGGCCCGTAAACTGCCGCCACCGGTATTGCAAGCAGTAGCTACCAACTTCGATAAGCATCAGGAAGACAACTATGTAGATTTTTACATAGAAAGAAACATGCCCATTATGCAGAGCAAAGAAGGGCCCAGAGCTGCAGTGGCCGATGTAAATGGCGATGGCAAACAGGATGTATACATTGGTGGTGCTGCCGGGCAAGCAGGTCAACTGTACATCAATAACGGTTCTGGATTTACGAAGAGCAAACAGCCCGCTTTTGAATTGATGGTTCAGTTTGAAGATGTAGCCACACTTTATTTTGATGCCGATAAAGACGGCGATCAGGATTTAATGGTAGGCAGTGGCGGCAATCATTTGCAAGCAGGCATTCGGGAAATGCAAAACAGGTTGTACCTCAATGATGGCAAAGGCAACTTTACCTTGAAGGCAGACGCTTTGCCTCCGAATGATGGCAATACCAGCAGTATTGTGGTGCTTGATGTTGACAACGACAATAATCCTGATGTATTTGTAGGTAGTAAATGTGCTCCTCAAAATGTAGGGGCTCCTACCCGTCATTATTTGCTGCGCAATACCGGCAATGCAACGTTTACAGATGTAACAACTGAATACTTTCCGCAGGCAGCTACATTGGGCTTTGTGAGTGCCGCCAGTGTAGGCGATATCAACGGCGATGGAAAACCAGAATTGATTACTGTGGGTGAATTTTCATCGGTAAATGCATTCTCTTTTACTAATGGAAAAGCCAGTGTAGTAAGCACCGGATTGGAACAGCAATTTGGCTATTGGCAAAGCATGGCCATTGCTGATGTGGATGGTGATAAAGATTTGGATTTAGTTTTGGGCAACATGGGTGAAAATGGCTACCTGAAACCCTCTGCCAGTGCTCCTATGAAATTATGGTTTGGCGATTTTGACAACAACCAGTTGTACGATAAAATACTTACTCGTACCGTGAATGGTAAAGATGTGCCCGTATTCCTGAAACGTGATTTGACCGATCAGATGCCTTCGCTCAAAAAACAAAACCTGCGGTTTGAAGCTTTTGCCAGCAAGAGCATTCAGGAATTATTTAGCCCAGAGCAATTGGCCAAAGGCAAACAATACACTTGCAACTATGCGCAATCAGCAGTAGCCATCAACAATGGCAGCGGTAAGTTTGCCCTGCAGGCATTGCCCATGCAAGTGCAGCTCTCCAGTGTGCATGCTATTTGTGTAAGCGATGTAAACGGCGACAGTTTTCCGGATATCATTATGGGCGGAAACCAATACGCCACCATGCCGCAGTTTGGACGCTTTGATGCCAGCTTTGGCCATGTGCTCATCAACAATGGTAAAGGTGCTTTCACCTGGATTGAACCTGCCATCAGTGGCATACAAATTCGGGGTGCCATTAAAGACATTCAACCCATTGCCGGCAAAACCATGCAGTACCTGGTGCTGCGCAACAACGATACACCGGTGATGATTCAACGCAATAACAAGCCTGCAAAAAACTAACCTGTTATGATGAAGGCTCGTTCTTTACATGCATTATTGATGGTATTGCTGACAACATTGCTGGCTTGCAAAAGCAAACAGCAAGAAACTACAGCAACCCAATTGTCGTTTACACTCCGTACTACCGATGAAACGGGTTTGCAATTTGCCAACACCCTCAAGCCGACTGCAGATTTCAACATGTTTAACTACATGTATTTCTACAACGGTGCCGGTGTAGCTACAGCAGACTTTAATAACGATGGGTTGCAGGATGTTTTTTTTGCCGGCAATCAGCAGGCCAATAAAATGTTTCTCAATAAAGGCCAGCTGAAATTTGAAGACGTTACAACTGAAGCCCGCATTCCAAACGATGGTGCCTGGAGCACAGGTGTAAGTGTGGTAGACATCAACAGCGACAGCCTGCCCGACTTGTATGTGTGCAGGGCCAGCAACTATGAAATTCTCAAAGGCAAAAATCAGTTGCTGGTGTGTAAAGGCATCAACAATGGTGTGCCTGTATACGAAGATGAAGCGGCTGTTTACGGGCTCGACTTTGCCGGACTAAGCACACAAGCTGTTTTTTTTGACTACGACATGGATGGCGATCTGGATATGTTTTTGCTGAATCATGCGCCGAGTCACGTAGGCAGATTTGCGCAGCGCAGTCAGTTTCTCAATACCTACGATGACATTAGCGGCGACCGCCTGTATCGCAGAGATGGCAACCGGTATACGGATGTGACCAAAGAAAGCGGCATCAACAGCAGCGCCATTGGTTACGGGCTCGGTGTGGCCGTGAGTGACATCAACCTCGATGGCTGGCCCGACATTTACGTGGGCAACGATTTTCATGAAAACGATTACCTCTACATCAACTCCGGCAATGGCAAGTTTGTAGATGAAATTGAAATGCGCACCATGCATACCAGCCAGTTTACCATGGGTGTGGATGTGGCCGATGTAACCAACGATGGCTTTCCGGAAATCATCAGCATGGATATGCTGCCCGCCGATCATTACATGCAAAAGCGAAGTCTTGGTGAAGACAGCTACGACATTTTTCAAATGAAACTGAGCTACGGGTATCACCCGTTTTTTACCCGCAACAATTTGCAACTCAACCGGCGCAACAATCTCTTTAGCGAAGTGGGTTTGTACAGCGGCATAGCAGCTACCGACTGGAGCTGGAGTTGCCTCTGGACCGACTTTGATAACGATGGTTGGAAAGACTTATTCATCAGCAATGGCATTCCGAAAAGATTGAATGATATCGATTGGGTAAACTTTATTTCCAACGATAACATGCAGCGCAAGATGAGCAGCAATCAACTCACCGACAGCGACTTTGCCGTGATAGATCGCTTCCCCGAAATAAAACTGCCCAACTATTTTTTCCGTAACACCGGCGATGCCAAATTCAACAATGAGTCATCGGCCGTAAGCAACAGCAAACCCACTTTTAGCAATGGTGCTGCGTATGCAGATTTTGACAATGATGGTGACATCGACATGGTAGTGAACAACATTGCAGATGCCGCCATGCTCTATGAAAATACCTTGAGTGAAGACAAGCGTAAACAGCATGCATCATTGGTATTGAAAGGTGCACCCGGTAATGAAAAAGCGTATGGTGCCAAGTTGGTATTGTATCAACAACAGCAAATACGTACGTACGAAAAGCAGCCTGTGCATGGCTACATGAGTTCGATGGATGTACCGCTGCATGTGGGGCTGAATGGCCCTGTTGATTCGGCCCTACTCATTTGGCCCGACAGAACAGTGCAACGCATCCAACTAAAACCCGGCGAGCAAATCATACAATGGCAAGCAGGTTTGCCGCGTTTCAATTTTACACAACTCTCCGGTGCGTTCTCCAATCCGACTTTTCCTGTTGAAGACCTAACGGTATCATCGGGCTTGTGGCACGTTCATACAGAAAACCTATTTCAAGAATTTAACAGGGAGCAACTCATCCCACACATGACCAGCACCGACGGCCCGGCATTGGCTGTAGGCGACCTCACGGGTGATGGTTTGGATGATGTTTTTTTTGGTGCATCCCGTGGTTTTAAAAATGCGTTGTTTATACAGCAGGCCAATGGTCGGTTTGTGCCTTCGCCACAAGTAGCATTGGCAGCCGATAGCATGTGCGAAGATGTAGATGCCTGCATGGCCGATGTGAATGGCGATGGTAAAAAAGATTTGATTGTGGCCAGTGGCGGCAATGAGTTTTATGGCACTTCTCCCATGATAGCACCACGGGTGTATTTGAATACAGGCAATGGCTTGCAGAAAAAAGAAGATGCATTCAACAATGTGTTTTTGAATGCGGGCAGCATGGCTTCTGCCGACTTCAACGGCGATGGAAAAATTGATTTGTTTATTGGTGGCAGGTGCGAACCTTTTGCCTATGGCAAAACACCCCGCAGTTATTTGTTGCAAAATGATGGCACCGGAAAATTTACCGATGTAACAGCAACAGCAGCACCTGACCTCGCCACAGCAGGCATGGTAACACATGCCCGCTGGGCAGACATGACCGGCGATGCACAACCCGATTTGCTCATCAGCAGCGAATGGCAACCCTTGCAGATGTATGTAAACAACAAAGGCAAACTCATGAAGCAACTCATTGGACCCGAAACCGGGTGGTGGAATATGATGTTGCCTGTAGATGTAAATACAGATGGTCAGCCCGATATTATTGCCGGCAATCTGGGTCTCAACAGCCGGCTTACGGCCAGCAGCAATCAGCCCCTGCGTATGTACGTTACAGATGTAGATGGCAACGGCACCACCGAGCAAATTCTCACCTACTATCTCGATGGAAAAGAAGTACCCTTTGCGGCCAAAGATGAATTGCAACGCCAGCTGCCCATCTTGAAAAAACAATACCTCTATGCCGAAGATTTTGCCAAGGCCAATTTGGCTGACATCTTTCCGAACAATGCATTGAGCAAAGGCCTTCAACTCTCCGCTACCTCGCTGGCCAACAGCTTGTACCTGAGCAAAGGCAAAGGCCAATACGAGGCTGTTGCATTGCCGTGGTTGGCGCAATTGAGTTGTTATAAAGATGCCTGTGTAGTGGATGCCAATGGCGATGCACTTCCCGATGTGTTACTGGTGGGCAACTTCTATGACAACACGATGCAACTCGGTAGAAACGATGCCGACTTTGGCACCCTGATCATCAACGAAGGCAAGGGAAAGTTTCGTTGCGAGTTGCTCAATGGAATGATTGTAGCCGGCGAAAGCAGAAAAATATTGCCCATCAAAGTTGGCGGCAGGCAGGCCTTTGTTATTGCCCGCAACAACGCCCCGGCCGTACTCATGGCTTTCGGCAATCGGTAAGCGTTATTTTTTATTGATTGCTGCATGTAAAGTATGTCACCCCTTCGGGGTTGGTGGTTTACATAGACGGCTCTTGTCTACAATCATGCCATCCCTTCGGGATTAAATACAAATGGCTGTAAAGTGTCCCGGTCTTATGGCATAAGAAGATTGACAGGAAAATGGGTAAGAAACAATTATGCTTTTATCTATTATCACTGAAATGCAATTACCATCGGTCAACCCCGAAGGGGTGCTATGATTGTAGCACTAAAATCACACTTGGAGATTCAAACCCCGAAGGGGTGATAGGATTATAGAAATCGAATCACAACATGCAAATCAAACCCCGAAGGGGTGACAAGATTATAGAAGGAATAGCAAAATGAACTTCAAACCCCGAAGGGGTGACATAACTAATCCAACCAGTCGAATAAATATCTTTCGTTGTAGGCTACCTCAAATTTTTGAAGAAAATCAAGGTACTCATCCTTGAATGTTTTCTTCTTATGATGCTCTTCTTGATTGGCGATGTATTTATATACCTGTTCAATTTGAGAATGGGCATAAGAAAATGCACCGTATCCCTCTTGCCATGAAAATTTACCTTTAAGAAATTGTTGATCATTGATAAAATTGGAAGAATTGTTCTTAATATCTCTCACCAAATCTGATATACACATGATGGATTCAATCCTACAAAAACATGAACATGGTCTGCCACACCATTCACGATGATTGGTTTCTGGTTTTTCCCCTTGATGATTCCAGCTATAAACTTGAAGACTTCATCACGCCAAGGTTGTTGCAACAGATTTTCTCTGCCCTTTACTGCAAATACATACTGAATATAAATCTGAGAAAAAGTGCCCGCCATATTTTCCAATGATTTCTTGACAGTAAGATAATCCATTAGAAAATAATGATGCCTAAGTGAATGTTGAACTCAATTTACTTTTATGGTAATGGGGCAAACACCAAAATTTGATATGGCACTATTCCATAATGGGAAAATATACCCGTGTTCGCCATGCACTGCTATCGGTGGTAAGGCGGTTGTTGAGCAACATTTCGTAGGGTATACCGGGCATCATGCGGTTGTAATCTGCCACATGCTGATACATGGCTGCAAAGCAGGCACGAATTTGTTGCTGGCCACCTGCTACCTCCGCCGTCAGGTTGTTGCCCAACACCATGCGTTTGGTTTTATACACCGGATGTTCGGGTAACCTTTTGTTCACCGGCAGAGCTACCTGTGTTCTGTATGATTGTCCATCGGTTTGTACAAACAACATGGGCGGATTGGTGAAGCCTGCACCGTTGGATGTAGCAAATTTTTCCAACTCAGCCAGCTGCGCATAAATCATCGGAAGGTCAGGCCGCGAAGCGGTTTCAAAAGATTTGGTCACCACAATGCTGTCAGTCATTTGGCCTTTTACAATATTGAAACCGTAAGCTTGCTGTGTGTTTTCCAGATAAGCTTTTAGCTGTGTAGCCAAGTGTTGTTGTGCAGCTTGCAAAGCTGCTGCATGATTGCGCTGCTGCCAATGTTGCCAAAACCAGTTGCTGGCAGGCAATGGCGTTTCCCAATTCAGAATCACAGAATCATTACCCAACTCCACCAGCAATATTTGCGACAGCGTATCCAGTGCTTCGTGTTTTACCCGCAGTACTACCTGCCCCATGCCAGCCATTACCGGTTTCATGTCAACAGCATTTGGCGTAGCGGTAGTGGTTTGTATTTTTTGCCAAATGGCGGTGTCGCCCAACAAGCGGTTGGCGGCGGCAGCACTTACTTTAAAAGAAGCTTGAGTCGTTACATTTTTAGGTGCAGTCCAAACAAATTGCAACAGCAATACCAGCACTAACAGCAACACACTTACAACGATGATTCCTTTTTTCATACAACAATCAACAAACGATTTAATTCAACAGCAACATTTTCGAATGTCGAATATACAATGCTGCATGGTTGCGTATGCGGTTCTCATTGGGTTGCTGTCTTCAAACCTTTGCAGTGAACAATATCTTGTTTGTAAAGAACAGCCAATTCGTTTTACAGAAAACCGTTGTATTACTTTAGCAACTGAACCAGTTATTGCTTGCTATGAAAAAATTACTGCATGCCGCTACGGCCTTGTTGTTGTTTGCTACCAACAGCCAACCGTTGGCTGCACAAGACCCTTGGAAAATTTCGGCCAATAATATTCAGGCTTCCAATTACTACGGTATTACGGCTGCCAATGGCATGATTGGTATTGTGAGTGCTCCGGAACCTTTCAAGGTAAAAGACGTAGTGCTGGCCGGTGCTTACGATACCTATGGCCGTGGCAGGGTGAGCAATTTCATCCCCAGCTTCAACCTGCTGAACATGCGGGTTGAAATTGATGGCCGCAGCATTGATGCCAACAACATCAGCAATTTTACCCAAGAGCTCAACATGCAGCAGGCGGCTTTTACCGGCAGGTTCGATCATGCCGATAAAGCCAGCATCAGCTACACGTATTATGCCTTGCGTCATTTGCCATACACCGTGTTGATGGACGTCACCATCACCCCAAAAAAAGACATTCAACTGGGTGCCGCCAGTGTAATGGCAGCGCCGGATTTGCTGAAAGACGTACAGAACTATTACAACGAAATCGACCGGCCGCATGTGGTCATTTCATTGCTCACCTCATCGGCCCAAAGCCCCACGGGTAAAATGCAAATGTGTGCCAGCAACAGTTTCATTTTTAGTGAAACGCATGGCCACGAACCACGAGTGATTCATGAAATGTGGGACAACAACATGCACCTGATGAAGTTTAGCAAAACGCTGAAAGCCGGCGAAACCTATCGCTTCTCCATCACAGGTTCTTCCATCACTTCGGCGCATCACGATGATCCGCTGAATGAAGCGGAACGCCTCACCATTTTTGCTAAACTCGAAGGCCGCGACCGCTTGTTGCAGCGCCATTTACAAGCATGGCAAGAGCTATGGAAAAGCGATATTCAAATTGAAGGCGATGCACAAAGTCAGCAAGACATTCACAGCATGTTGTATCACCTGTATTCTTTTACCCGTGAGGGTACAGCACTCTCTCCATCGCCCATGGGCCTGAGCGGACTGGGCTACAACGGCCACGTGTTTTGGGATACCGAATTGTGGATGTATCCTGCATTGCTGGTAATGCAACCCGCCATTGCCAAGAGCATGGTGGAGTACCGTTTTAAAAGATTGGAAACGGCCAAACGCAATGCTTTCAGCAAAGGGTACAAAGGCGCTATGTTTCCTTGGGAGAGTGCCGAAACAGGCGTAGAAGAAACACCGGTGTGGGCACTCAGCGGTCCGTTTGAACAACACATTACTGCATGTGTAGCCATTGCTGCATGGAATTATTACCGTGTAACGCAAGATAAACAGTGGCTACGAGAAAAAGGCTGGCCCATCCTGAAAGAAACGGCCGACTTCTGGGCATCGAGAGTAGAGCGAAACGGGCCCGGACATTACGACATCAACAATGTAGTAGCTGCCGATGAGTGGGCCGAAAATGTAAACAACAATGCTTTTACCAATGCCGCGGCCAAAGCCAATTTGCAGTTTGCCACACAAGCAGCTGCATTGCTGGGCATACCTGCTAACAATGACTGGGCACAGGTGGCCGCCAACATTCCCATCCTGCGGGAAAATGGTATTACCAAAGAACATGAAGCGTACAAAGGTGAAGGCATCAAGCAGGCGGATGTAAACCTGCTGGCCTATCCGCTGAAAGAAGTAACCGACCCGAAGCAAATAAAAGCCGACCTCGACTACTACAGTGCCCGGGTACCCAACGAGGGTACTCCCGCCATGACGCAAGCCGTATTTACGCTGCTGCATGCCCGCCTCGGAAATGCCGACAAAGCCTGGTACTGGTTTAAAGATGCGTACCTGCCCAACCTCAATCCGCCCTTCAGAGTGATAGCCGAAACCAAGGGCGGCACCAACCCTTATTTTGCTACCGGTGCCGGCGGCATTTTGCAAAGTGTACTCATGGGTTTTGGTGGATTAGAAATAACTGACAACGGGATTGTGCAACAAAAAGGCTTGCTGCCATCCCATTGGAAAAGCCTTACCATTACTGGCGTTGGACCCAACAAACAAAGTTTTGTAGTGAAGTAAAAATGCCAGCAACAAAATCGGGCTTGCTACTGATAAAAAACCTATTTTGCTTTTAATTGAAACGACTAGCTGCCATAGGAATATTGGGCATACTACTGTTTAACAGTGTAGGCTATCAGGGGCTCACCCGTTGGTTGCAGCACCGTGCCGATGTGCAGTCACAAGCTCGTATTGATGAAGGCCAATTTGCACCGGAGGAATTGATTGAGATGAGTGTTGCCATGGACATTCCATACGCCACCAATTGGGGCAACTGGGAGCACTTTGAAGGTGATGTGGTGATTGATGGCATTCATTACCGCTATGTAGAACGCAAGTTGGAAAACGGCCGCATGTATGTTCGCTGCCTGCCCAATACACAAAAGCAAACCGTACTCAATGCACGGGATGCCTTTTTCAAACTGGCTTACGATGCCGACCATGCCGGCAACAGCAAAAAATCAACCTCGATTTTCGTTAGCAATTACATAGGCGACTACGACGATGCCAGCAATCAATGGTCGCTGGCACATTGGGTAGCAGCCCAACATTCGCCCATCGCCAAAGAGCCGGCCAGTCATCAACAACTGGTTATTGGCAGCATCATTATTCCTCCGGAAAGCCAATCTTAATTATGTTTTGCTTTTTGCCGGCTGTCTACTTTGCAGCGACCCGATGCATTGTGTAATGCATCAACATTTCTTGTTTTATTCTACTATCGATCCCGACATTATGAAAAAGCTTTTTGGCGGAGTACTGGCCATTGTGTTCTTGGCAAGCTGTACTTCTTCTTCTACTGAATATAAAAGTTACCTGAGCAATCCGCAACTGTTTAGCCAGGTGGTATACGAGCTCAACAGTGTGGTAATGGGCAATAACTTTCCACCCATTGTAGCATCACGCAACTACAGTTATGCTTCCATTGCTGCATACGAAGTAATAGCAGCGGGCAACCCTGCCAGATTCAATTCTCTTGCAGGTCAAATCAATGATCTCACCGCCATGCCCAAACCACAAGGCGATAAAGTGAATTTTGAACTGGCAGCTATCTTAACTTTCATGCAAGTAGGTGAAGCCGTTACTTTTCCTGAAGGCAGCATGAAAGAGTACCGCGACAGCATATTGCAGGTAGCCCGAGACAAAGGATTGCCCAAAGAAGAAGAAAAACAAAGCGTAGCATTTGCCGATACCATTACCAAAGCACTTATTGCCTGGAGCAAGGGCGACAACTATGCCAAAACAAGAGGTGCACAAAAGTACACGGTGATGGATGTGCCCGGCCGTTGGGTACCCACACCACCTATGTATGCCGATGCTGCCGAACCCAACTGGCGCATGATTCGTACGTTGGTGATGGACAGTGCCAACCAGTTTACGCCACCACCACCGCCGCCTTTTAATATGAACGATAAAAATGGCCCCTACTACAAACAAGTAATGGCCATTTATGATAGTAGCAAAACAATGACCAAAGAACAGGAACACATTGCCTGGTTTTGGGACGACAACCCTTTTAAACTGAACGTAAGCGGCCACGTCATGTTCAGTACCAAAAAGTTTTCGCCTCCCGGCCACTGGATGGGCATTGTGGGCATAGCTGCGCAACAAGCAAAAGTAGATTTTGCCGAAACCGTGTATGCATACGCCATTACGGCCATTGCCAATTTTGATGCATTTATCCAATGTTGGGATGAAAAATACCGCAGCAACTATGCAAGGCCCGAAACAGTCATCAACAAATATGTTGATCCGGAATGGCGGCCATTATTGCAAACACCGGCCTTTCCCGAGTACACCTGTGGCCACAGCACCACCAGTGCTGCTGCCGCCGAAGTATTAACAAAAGTGTTTGGCGACAACTTCGCCTATACCGATACTACCGAACTGGAATTTGGCATTGACAGCCGCAGCTTCAAATCGTTCCGACATGCTGCGGAAGAAAACAACCTGGCCCGTTTTTATGGTGGTATTCACTTTCATCCTTCGTGCCTGGTAAGTACCGATTACGGCAAAAAAGTAGGTGAGCTGGTAGCAACCAGGCTCAACATGAAAAAGTAAGTTTTACAGAAAACAAACGGGTGCAATGCGCTATTGGCACAAACTGTATATGTAGCTTACATTAATAAGCATAACATATATTAAGGCACACAACGCACATGTATGTATGCCCACCATCATCATGTATCGGCCATCTTGCAGGCATTTGTTTGTTTTCTCCTTTCATCCATCAGAAAAAAATTACCATCATGCAACACATACGCATGGGCATATTATGCCTGTTGCTGTGTGCAACACATAGCCTGCAGGCTCAAATGGATATCGATGCCCTGTTTATGGGCAAAGGCCAATTGTGTACCGGCCCTATGTATATGCACAACAGCTGGAAAAATTATTGGGAAGGCACTCTCAAAAGAGACAATCCCAACCTTGGAACTGTTACCACACAATCCATCAGCCTCATGGGCATGTATGGCATTCGCAAAAACGTGGCCGTGTTTTACAATCTTCCTTACGTTATCACTAACCCCAGTGCCGGCCAATGGAAAGGACAACGTGGCTTTCAGGATGGCAGCCTCTGGCTGAAATACAAACCCGTTACTAAACAATTAGGCAAGACACAACTATCAGTGATAGGCTTGCTCGGCGTAAGTACACCCCTTAGCAATTACAGCAAAGACATGTTGCCTTTTAGCATTGGCATGGGCAGTACCAATGGCCATGCCAGGTTGATGGTAGATGTAATCCGCAACAAGTGGTTTGCTACCGCCAGCATGACCTACGTGTTGCGCAGCAATGCCAGGCTCGACAGAACAGCCTATTACACCACGCAAATGCATTACAGCAATGAGGTAGCCATGCCCGACGTAACGCAGTGGAACCTGCGCCTCGGCTATCGTACCAACAAAATGGTAGCCGAAGCCGTACTCGACAACATGACCACACAGGGTGGTTTCGACATGACGAGAAACAACATGCCCTTCATCAGCAACCGCATGAATGCTACCAGAGTTGGTGTACACTTTAAGCAAGAAGAAGTGGGCCTGAAACCCTTGACTGTATTGGCTGGTGGTAACTATACCATCGCCGGACGTAACATGGGGCAAAGCACCACGCTGTACGCCGGCCTTGCCTGGATTTTTCAGTTTGGAAAAAACAACAACACAAAAAAATGATGAAGCACATCAGTTGTGCAATCCTCTCCTTTCGTTGCCTGATGCTACATGCACTGTAGCACAAGGGTCCCGATAGCTATCGGGAGACACAACGAAGCTGATAGTATTGCTTCTGCTTGTTTCAAAAAAACTCAACCAAATTACCATGCCTCAAAAAATATCCTTTACATCATCTGCCTTGCTGGCTTGCTTGCTTTTGCTGGTCGGTTGCAGCAAAGAAGTGACCGATGTAAGCCAACAATTTCCTGCATTAAACCCTGCCCGCACAGACATCAATGCAGGCACTTGGAAAACCATTTTGCTCACTGCACCAGATGAAGTAGCTGTGGCAGCACCTGCTGCACCAACCGGCCCCGATTATACCGCACAAATCAATGAGATAAAAAGTGTGCAGGCTGCCATGAAAGCCAACGACAAAGAAGCGTTGCAATACTGGAGTGCCGGCGCCGTATTGCGTTGGAACGAACTTACCCGCCAACTGGTAGCCAAATACAATTTGCCACCGGTAAACAATGCCGATGGCCTGTACCCTGCTCCCGATGCTAACAATCCGTTGGCCTATCCTTACTTTCCTTTCAGCAATCCACCGTATGCAGCCAGAGCGTATGCGTACATCAGTGCAGCCACCTACGATGCATTGGTAGCTTGCTATCATTACAAAAAATTGTATAACCGTGCAGCACCGTATAACGTGAACACAACTGTGCAAGCGTTAGTGCCCACCAGCGACCTACCCAGCTTTCCCAGCGAAGATGCTACTGTAGCTGGTGTAATGTGGGAAATGATGAAGCTGTTGTTTCCGGGTGAGCAGGCATTTGTACAAAATAAAATCAATGAACATTTACAAAGCCGCCTGGCCAGTGGTGCCAATGTACGCAGCGATCTGGATGCCGGTTATGCATTGGGCCGTGCAGTAGCCCTCAAGTTTGTGGCCCGTGCCCGTGCCGACCGTGCCGGACAAGCAGCCGGTAGTTTGCTCATAGAAGACGGCATGCGCCAGGCAACTATTGCCCGTGGCGAAGTGCCCTGGATTAGTCAGGAAAGCCCCAAGCGCCCCGGCATGCTCATGCATTTTGGTAGAGTTCGTACCTGGAATTTCGACAGCGCTACATTGGTAGCTATTCGTCCTCCTGCACCACCCAGCACCAACAGTCCGCAGTTCAAACAAGAGTTGGAAGAGATTTACAACTTTGCCAAAAATCCTAGCCGTGAGCAAATTCGCATTGCGCAGTTTTGGGCCGATGGTGTAGGCACGTACACACCTCCCGGCCACTGGAATGCCATTGCCTGCGAAGACTTTGTGAGCATGCAACTGAGTGAAGTACGCTGGGCACGTAACCTGGCTCTGCTCAACACGGCCATGATGGATGCAGCCATTGCTTGCTGGGATGCCAAATACACCTACTTCAATCCACGTCCGTTTCAAATGGATAACAGGATAAAAACGGTGGTGGGCTTACCCAACTTTCCTTCGTATACCAGTGGCCACAGCACCTTTAGCGGATCTGCCGCCACAGTGCTAAGCTACCTCAACAGCAAACGCCAAAGCGACTATGAAGCCATGGCACAGGAAGCGAGTGTGAGCCGCATGTATGGTGCCATTCACTACCGGAGCGACTGCGAACAAGGATTGGTTTGCGGCAACCGTGTGGGCGGCTTTTCAGTAGAACGAGGCAAAGCCGACGGCGCTGGTCTGTAAACATTTTCCCTTTCGTCTTTTTATAACAGCATGGGCAATACGGCCCATGCTGTTGTGTTATTGCCCCTTACATACATTACCTTCATGGCTTATCTATCGAATGCCTGACCTATGAAAAACATTGCTCTTGCTATGGCCCTGATGACCGGCTTTTCTGTTGCAGCACAACCAATCATTACCCCCGATCAGTTGTATGGCAATCTGTTTCACGAAGTACAAATGCAGCGCATTTTTCCTGATGGTAAAACCTTTGTGGACTGCACACCCAAGCGACCAGTGAAAGACATCATGTACGACTACGGCTTGCAGAAAGGGCCCAACATGAATTTGAAAAAATTTGTGGAAGACAATTTCAACCTGCCTGTGGTACCACAGCTGAATTATGTAACGCAGGAAAAAGATGTGGTCATGCACATCCAAAATTTGTGGAGCGTATTGAAAAGAGAACCAAATTCTATTTCCCCCGGCGGGGGCAAGGGGGCTTCATCTTTGTTGCCATTGCCACATCCCTACATCGTTCCTGGTGGCCGCTTCCGCGAAATTTATTATTGGGATTCCTACTTTACCATGCTGGGTTTGAAAGAAAGTGGCGAGGTGCAAACCATCGAAAACATGATTGACAATTTTGCCTACCTCATTCAAACCTATGGCCACATTCCTAATGGCAACAGGTCGTATTATGTAAGTCGTTCGCAACCGCCCTTTTTTGCATTGATGGTAGAATTACTGGCAGGCATCAAAGGCAAAGAGATGTACAAAAAATATTTACCGGCATTGCTGAAAGAATATCAATACTGGATGCGGGGCAGCGATAGTGTAACCACCGGCAACGCAAAGTTTGCGGTGGTAAAAATGGGCAAAGACGAAATACTCAACCGCTACTGGGATGACAACGCCACACCACGGCAAGAAAGCTACCGCGAAGACATGCTAACGGCTGACACATTTGCGATGAACAAAATGATGACCATGCGTTTTGCTTCGCAACAAGCTGCCGATAAAATGCGGCGTCAGTTACGGTCGAATGCCTTCCGCCACCTGCGGGCTGGTGCAGCCAGTGGCTGGGATTTCAGCAGCCGTTGGTTTGCCGATGGCGAACACATTCACAGCATCGAAACCACCAATATCATTCCGGTGGATCTCAACAGTTTGTTGTATCAGTTAGAAATAGTGATAGCCCGTGCTTACCAAGTGAGTGGTGTGCAGGCACAAAGCACGGCCTTTCTCAAAAAGGCCAACAAACGGGCATTGCTCATCAACAAATATTGCTGGAACAAAACGCTGGGCTACTATGCCGACTATCATTTTGCCAACCAAACGCAGCTTGAACGCATTACAGCAGCTGGTATGTTCCCCTTTGCATTGTTGCCCCTGCAATTATTGGAAGGAAAAATGTCAACCGCAAAATCAGTATTGCAAAACCACTTACTGAAAGATGGCGGTATATTGACCACACCTGTGAGCAGCCATCAGCAATGGGATGCGCCAAATGGTTGGGCACCGCTGCAGTGGATGAGCATTTGGGCGCTGGACCGCAACAATGAAAAAGCGTTGGCCAAAGACATTGCCCAACGTTGGTGCCAACTCAACGTAGGTGTATTTATGCGCACCGGCAAGCTCATGGAAAAGTACAATGTGGTGAATACCCAACTCGATGCCGGCGGTGGTGAATATCCTTCGCAAGACGGCTTCGGCTGGACCAACGGTGTGCTACTGGCGCTGATGAAGAAGTATGGGATAACACAGTAAGCCCCTAATCCACCCCCTCCAACAACATATACCCATAGGCAGGCAATACCAGGTATTCCCTGTCGCTGCCTACGGGCAACTGCTGGCCCGACACATGATCTTTCATGCGGGAAAAATGCATGCCCTTTTCCCGAAAAGCATACCAGGTAAGCCAGGCATCTTTATCTGAAAAATTGAAGACGCAATACAAACGCCGATTGGGTAAATGCCGTACATAACCCGCCACATGTATGTTGTGCGGCGTCATCCATTCCAGGTTGCTTCTATCGGCAACTATCTCCAACTGTTTGCGCAAAGCAATCAACTGCTGTGTAGCGGCAAATACTTTACCTGCCACAGTTGCTGTATCATCAATGTCGATGCTGTCCCATTGTATCATGGGCCGATGCATCCATCGGTTGTCGTAACTCTTGCCGCTATCGTTGAGATAAGTATAATCGTTGATGCAACCAATTTCATCGCCATAAAACAGCATGGGCAAACCACCCATGAAAAAATGATGCGCCTGCATGAGTACAATTTTGCGCAGCGACATGTCGATAGCAGCGGCATCGTTGTTGCGGAGTGCTGTTTCCAAACCACAAAGCGAAGCCAGCGAACCACTGATGCGGGCATCCTGTGTTTTCGGATTCACGGCAAATAAGGCACCCGTAGCAGGTGAACCCTCATACACACCCGAAAAATAATCTTTCAAAAAACGGCGATGCTCCCATGGATTGAAGCCTGCCGCATGTATCATGTAATCATCATAGCCCAGCCCAATATCATCATGACAGCGGGTGTAGGTAATCCACGAAGTACCGTATGGTTTGCGCAGCAATTCATGCTGTGCCGCCAGCATCACTCTTGTATCGCCGGTAGCAATGGCATCCCATTGCAATGCCATGTGCGTAGCGTTGTATGCAAAATCACATTCCCGGGCAGTAAACCTGTCGGTGCCAAAATACTTCATGATTTCAGCAGGTGCTACAATGGCTTCACCCAGTAGTGCCATACCCGGTGTTGCGGTTTGCACACAAAGTTTGATGAGACGCAACAACACATGTGCCTGTGGTAAATTTTGGCTCGTAGTGCCCAATTGTTTCCAGATAAATGCTGGTGCATCAATCCGAAGTACGTCAACACCCAAGTTGGCGTAAAAGAAAATCGTATCGAGCATGGCCACCAACACTGCAGGATTACTATAATTCAAATCCCACTGGTAGTTGTGAAATACCGTCATCACCCACTCGTTCAGTTCGGGCACCCATGTAAAACTTCCGGGGGCACTTTCCGGAAAAATTTCCGGCATGGTTTGTTCGTATTGATCGGGCAGCGTACGATCGGGGAAGAAGTAGAAAAAGTCTTTGTAGAATGGATCGCCTTGCTTGGCTTTTTCGGCCCACTCGTGGCGATGCGACGTATGGTTGAGCACAATGTCCAGCATCATGTACATGCCCCGCTGCTGCAAGGTTTGCTGCAACTGTTGCAGGTCTTTCAACGTGCCAAAACGGGTATCTACTTTTCTGAAATCAGACACCGCATATCCACCATCACTTTCATTGGCAGGACTTTCAAAAATGGGCATCAGGTGCAGGAGGTTTACACCCAGTTTTTCCAGATAATCAAGTTTGGTTTCCAACTGTGGCAGGCTACCTGCAAACCGGTCTACATACAAGCTCATGCCTACCAGTTCGTTGCTGATAAACCAGGCCTCTGCCGCTTGCTTTGCGGCATCCCGCATTTGCAGGGCCGCACTGCGTTGCTGGTGTGCCGCCACTATTGTTTGCAACAGTGCACCAAAGTGCTGGCCGGTATCGGCACGGTGGCCATACAATTGCTGAAACAACTGCTGCATATCGGCCGCATTGGCTATGAGCCGCACTGCCATATCATTATCTGCCTTTGCATTTGCCAAAGCAGCTTTTTGCAACACTTCTTTTACCTGCTGATGAAGGGGATGGTTGTACATGAGCTCTTTATCCGAATATATTTTTATTGAGGTGTTTAAAAGCTTCCATGGCACCCATGTACTCACAGGTTCGGGCTCCGGCTTTGTTGCCGTTGCGTACAATTTGTTGCCATGCTGTTGCATCCAGTGATTGTTGCTCTTGCGTCGATAGCTGCGATAACTGATACAGCACAGCACCTACAAAAGCATCGCCGGCACCGGTTGTATCCACGGGCTTCACGGGTATGCTACCTATGAGTTGCGTTTGTCCGTTGATGCCCAGCAAAGTACCTGCAGCACCAAGGGTAATGGCAAATACACCGCTGGTTGTTTGCAACAAATGCGCAGCGGCTTCTTCAACAATATTTGTATTGGTGAGCAGCATTGCTTCTTCATCGCTGAGTTTGAAAAAATGTGCTGCTTTTAAAAATGGCCACGACTGCTCTACAAACGAAGGCTTGTTGTGCCCAAACAATAGCTCCCGATAATTGGGATCAAAGCTTACCAAAATGTTTCGTTGCAATGCCTGCTGCAGCAGGTGTACATATGCCGCCTGCAATGGCCCGGGCAAAAAACCAGTGGCGCTGCCAAAATGAATGATGGAAAAATCATCGAGGTTAATCTGTGCTAAATCATCAATCCTCAACTGACCATCGGCACCACGATTAAAATAGAAATCACGTTCGCCATTTTCCATCAACGATACAAAAGCAAACGTGGTAAAATGCGCTGCATCCCGAAACACGTACCTTGTATTTACGCCCATGTCATGCAGCATGTCTACCAGGTGTTGCCCAAAAGGATCGACACCTACTTTGGCGGTCATGTCTACGCTGCCGCCCAACGCTGCAATGGCCGCAGCCACGTTGGCAGGTGCACCACCCGCTTTTTTTAAAAAGTTTTCGCCGGCCGATAATGGTTTGCCCTTGTCGGTGCAAATCATATCAATCAGCGCTTCTCCTATGCACAATACAATTTTTTTATTCATCGTATTCGTTGTTATAAAAGCACAAATAATGGCTTTGTGTCACCCATCATCAATAAAGCGAAAAATGTTTTTTTCATGGCAAAAAATAAAGAGATGAATCAATGACCGCCGCCAACTGGCATCACAATATCGCCGGTTGGTTGTTTAGGTTTCATGAGCAAAGTGGCAGCTGCAGCCAGTAGCAACAGCACACCTGCCAGTGCAATGGCTTTGCCCGGATCATTGTTTAAAAAATGTTTGAGCACATAGCCAAATGTGATGTTTTGCAAAATCATCGGAATAACGATCATCATATTGACGATACCCATGTACACACCATAGCGTTCCTTCGGAATATTGCTCACCACCATCAGGTAAGGAATACCCATCATGCTGGCCCAGCCAATACCAAAACCAGTAATGGCAGGAAAAAGCAGGTATTTATTTTCTATAAAAGGAAAAGCGAGAAAACCAATGCCAGCCAACATGAGGCAGGCAAAATGCACCAGCTTGGGCGAATATTTTTTAGCAAACCACACCAAGGCAAAAGCCGATAAAAACGTCACAATATTGTACCAGCCGTTTACCAGGCCTGTCCAGCTCACCGCTTCTTCATACAAGGTTTGATTTTCGGATGGCGATGTATGAAACACGGATTGTGCAATACTCTTGCTGCTGTTTTGCCAGTAACAAAACAAAGCATACCACTGAAACAAATACACCAATGCCAGCTGCCACATAATGCGGGGCATGTCTTTAATGGCGCTGATAATTTCTACAAAAGGAGAGAATACATTGAGTGGTGTTGCTTTCATGTGTACCAACTCTTCTTCAGTAGGCGGTATCTCCGGTGTGGTGCGGGCACTCCACCAAATGGAAGCGATGCTGCACACCGCCCCCAGAAAAAATGAGGCATACACCCAGGTGGGCAGCTTGCCCGTTGTGCCTACAAAAATCATGGGGAAAATGAAGAGCGACAGGTTGGCCAATGTTTGCCCGAAGCCGGTGAAAAAACTTTGTGCCTGAAAGC
Organism: Phnomibacter sp.; assembly: GCF_036803085.1. NCBI lineage: Bacteria > Pseudomonadati > Bacteroidota > Chitinophagia > Chitinophagales > Chitinophagaceae > Phnomibacter > Phnomibacter sp. The sequence goes on from NZ_DAIRUZ010000002.1 coordinate 568,701, forward strand.
CTGTGGGCTGTTGCGATACATCCAGTTTATCGGCCACAAAAGCACGATAAGGTTCCATGGCGGTGTTGTTGCCGGCGTCTAAAATCCAGAGCAAACCTGCGGCCATCCACAAGCTGCTGCTAAACGGATATAGAAACAACGCCAGACTACACATGATGGCGCCAATAAAAAAATACGGCTTGCGTCGGCCAAAACGAGGGCTCCATGTTTTATCGCTGAGAGCACCAATGATGGGCTGCACCAGCAAGCCCGTCATAGGACCGGCTAGGTTGAGCAGTGGTATCTCATCAGGACTGGCGCCCAGCATATCGTAGATGGGATTGACGGCGCTTTGTTGCAAACCAAAACTGTATTGAATGCCGAAGAACCCGACATTCATGTTGATGATTTGCCAAAACGATAAGCGGGGCTTGGTGATGGACATAAGCAGGCAATCAAAATTTAAAATTGAATATACCTAAGTGTGCTATTTTCATACGGACTATGAAAGGAAAATTCCCATGGCTGTTGCTGGTCATCGTTTGCACAATCGTTTGCAGTGAAAACATTTTGGCACAGTCTCGTTACAGTATTGTGATATCAGAAATAATGGCCGATCCAACGCCACAAATAGGCTTGCCCAATGCGGAGTGGATTGAGCTGCGCAATGCTTCTTCAACGGCCATCAACCTGCAAGGATTTCGGTTGCAAAAACCTGGCAGCACTGCCAGTGGTGCCATGCCCTCTTTGCTATTGGCACCCGATAGTTGTGTGGTAGTGTGCACCGCTTCACAAGTTGCCGGTTTGAGTGTGTTTGGCCGCACCATCAGCGTCACCAGTTTTCCCAGTTTGAGCAACGATGCAGATGAGCTCATGCTGTTGGCACCCAATGGCAGTGTGATGCATGCGGTATCGTACAGCAGCAGTTGGTACAACAATGCGATAAAAGCCGATGGCGGCTGGACGCTGGAAATGATAGATGTAAAAAATGCCTGCACCGGCACCGGCAACTGGACCGCCAGCACCGATGCGAAAGGTGGTACGCCCGGTGCCATTAACAGTGCCAATAAAGTGAATGCCGATAGCCGTGCTCCGCGGTTGTTGTATGCTGCAGCCTCCACCGTGTTGGTAGCGCAATTGGTATTTGATGAAACCATGGACAGCAGCCGGTTGGCTACCAGCAGCAATTACCAAATTTCCAATGGCATAAATGTAATAACCGCTACTCCGGTAGCACCATTCTTCAACCGGGTAAACCTGTTGCTGAGTGCTCCGTTGATGGGCAATACCATTTACACCGTAGATGCCAACAACGTAACTGATTGCAGCGGCAATGCGGTAGATAATAATTTCAGCCGGGTGAAGCTGGGCAGCTTTAGCACTGCCGACAGCAACGATGTGGTGGTAAATGAAATCCTTTTCAACCCCAACCCGCAGGGCGTAGATTATGTAGAGCTCTACAACCGCAGCAACAAGATTATTAACGTGCAGCAATTGGTGCTGGCCAACCGCAGCAGCAATGGCAGCGTTGGTACTTTCGGCAGCATCCTCACTGATAATTTTCCATTGTTTCCGCAGGAGTATTTGGTGGTGAGTGCTGACCCCGCCATTGTAGCACAGCAATACACGGTGATGAAGCCGGGTCTATCGGTGAAAATTGCGGGCAGCATGCCTTCCTATCCCGATGACAAAGGCACGGTGCTGTTGCTGAACAACGCCGGCCGCATACTGGATGAAGTAACCTACGACGACAACTGGCATTTTGCCCTCATCAACAACAAAGAAGGCATTGCACTGGAACGCATTGATGCCAATGCCACTTCCAACAACAAAGACAACTGGACGAGTGCTGCCAAAACGGTGGGCTATGGCACGCCTACCGCTGCCAACAGCCAACAAAAAACAGCCGTAGCCAACACGGCCAGCATCAGCATTCAACCTGTCATCTTTAGCCCCGACAATGATGGCATCGAAGATTTTGCATTGATTCAATATCAGTTTGCGCAGCCGGGTTATGTGGCCAACATTACCATTATGGATGCTGCAGGCCGGCCTGTAAAAGTGCTGCAGCGCAATGCCACCTGCGGCATCAGTGGCAATTTTCGTTGGGATGGATTGAATGACAAACTGCAAAAAGTACCCGTGGGCACCTACATTGTTTTTACAGCAATATTCAATCTGCAAGGCCAGCGGCAGGTGTTTAAAAACACCGTGACCATTGCCAAAAAATTCTAACCAAATTTGTAGAGAATACTGATCCTTAACAAGGCCGTAACTAACAACCGCGGCGTTGTTGCGTCTTTCAAAAAACTACCTGCATGAAATACTTCTACACTTTCATCTTTGCGGCATTGCTGATGGCCTGCGGCGGCAGCAAAAGCATTTACGAAGACAAAAACATCACTGAGAAAAAACTCGAAAAACTGATTCGGGAATACAGCGCCAATCCTTCGGATAAATACATAGCCGACCAGGTAAAATTTGCCTACGATTATCTGCACAACCAATACCAGGCAGGCATTACGCAGTACCAATACAGCAGCACTTTAGAAGGAAAAGAATCTTTGCTGGGCTACTACATCAATCTGCAATCGTTTTATGATCGCATTCGTGGTTACAGCACCGTGAGCAACCTGCTGAAGCCCGGCACTGTGGGTGCTGAAATTGAAAAAACAAAACTCGAATTGGTGAGCGGCCATTACGAGCAAGCTGCGGAGTGGATGGATGACAACAACTGGCGCAGTGCCCGCCGTGCCTACCGCTCACTCACCAAAGTACAGCAGTGGATGCCCGATTATAAAAACACCCGCCAACTCATGCGCCAAGCCAAAGAGCAAGGCATCATAAACGCTGTGATACTCCCGCTGAGTGCAGAAGGATTTTACTACAACAACCGCTATAGCAACAACAATTTTGGCAACAACAATATGGGTAGCACACCCCGCCTGAGTGAGCAACTGGTAAATGATTTAGGCCGTAGCTACAACAGTGGCGGCTGGTACCGGGTGTACAATAGCTGGGATATACAGCGGCAAAACGTTCGCCCCAATTGGACCGTGCAACCTGTGTGGACGCAGTTGCAAATGGACAATCCCCGCAGCAACCGCTACGACCGCACCGTTGAAAAACAAGCAGAAATTGGTAAGGATACCGCTGGCCGGCCCATCTATAAAAAACTGACCGCTACTTTAACTGTTACAGAAGTAACGTACACAGCTACTGGCAGACTGGAGCTCCGCATTATGGACGATGACAATAACGAACGCATCAGCAACCGCAGCTTCCACGAGAACTACTCGTTTAAAACCAGCTGGGCTACTTACAAAGGCGATGCCGGTGCCCTGAGCAACCAGGATTGGGAACTAATTAATGCGCCACGCAACAGCAACAACCGCGATGAAGAACTAATGGAACAACGCCTGATTGAAAAAATGTATCAAAACATATTGAGCCACTTGCGAGGGCAGCTGAATAATTGATGAACAGATTGTACAAAAAGAAGAGAGCAGCCCATCAATAGCTGCTCTCTTTTATATTGGCGGATACTCGCCTATTCACTTTTTCTGAACCACTAAAACGCAAAGCATACACTAAGCAGCACAAAGGAGTTTTACCAATCACTCGTTAACCAGTTAACCAATCAACTCATTCACCAATTCACTCCCCTATATTCCATTAGCACATTTGCTAATTAGCCAATTGGCACATTAACTCCTACACCAGCTCAATATCAAACTGCACCAAATTCACAAACTGCTGAATGCGGGCATCAATTTCTGCTTTGGTGAGTTCCTGCATGCGTTGGGGGCCAAACTTTTCTACGCAGAAAGAAGCCATGGCCGAACCTACGATGATAGCGGTCTTCATATTTTGGAAGCTTATGTCGCCGGTTTTGGCTAGCCAGCCCATAAAGCCACCGGCAAATGTGTCGCCGGCACCAGTGGGGTCAAACACATCTTCCAGCGGCAGCGCCGGTGCAAAAAACACATGGTCTTCGTGGAAGAGCAAAGCTCCATGTTCGCCCTTCTTAATGATGAGGTATTTCGGACCCATGTCCATGATTTTGCGGGCCGCTTTTACCAGGCTAAACTCATTGGTAAGCTGGCGGGCTTCGCTATCATTTACCAGCAGTACGTCTACCAATTTCAGGTTTACCATCAAATCGTCCCAAGCGGTGTCCATCCAAAAGTTCATGGTGTCGAGCACAATGAGTTTGGGGCGGGTGGTCAGTTGGTCTATCACTTGCTTTTGCAGCTTGGGCATCAGGTTGCCCAGCAGCAAAAACTCGCTGCCCTGATACGATTCGGGCACCTGCGGGTTAAAATCGGCCAGCACGTTCAGGTCTGTCACCAGCGTGTCGCGGCTGTTCATGTCGAGGTGGTAGCGACCGCTCCAAAAGAAAGAAGGCTTGTCGGCCACTTTTTCTACACCGTCGGTTTGTACACCGCGGCTGTGCAGGTCGTCGAGAATGGCTTCTTCAAAATCATTGCCCACAATGCTGATTTGCTGTACGGGCTGTACAAAGTTGGCAGCGGCATAGGCTGCATAAGTGGCGCTTCCGCCTACAATTTTGTCTACTTTTCCGAAGGGCGTTTCAAGGGCGTCGTACGCCATGGTGCCTACCACAATTAATGACATAGAGTAAATGTTTTACCGGCCGTTTTGAAATTTGGCCGTGCAAAGAAACTACTTTGAAGCCAAAGCCTTTCAGGATTGTGCCGCGGCCCCGATTTTTTGTGCAAATTGCCGGCATGAACCGCATCGACACCCTCGTACAACAGCTGCAACTACTGCCCCATCCCGAAGGCGGCTTTTATGCCGAAACCTACCGCAGCGCCACGCTGGTGGCCACGGCCAATGGCCCACGCCCCATGAGCACGGCCATTTATTTTTTGCTAACGGCGGGCAATTTCTCCGCCTTTCACCGCATAGCCAGCGATGAAGGCTGGCACCACTACGAAGGCGATACGGTGCTGGTGCATGTGCTATCGCCGGAGGGCAATTACAGTTGCATTAAACTGGGCAAGGGCGATGGCGAGCAACAGCAGGGCATGGTACCCGCCGGGCATTGGTTTGCCAGTGAAACAAGCGGCCCGCTTGGCTATGCACTGGTGGGCTGCACGGTGGCACCCGGTTTCGATTTTGCCGATTTTGAACTGGCAACCGCTGCGGCATTGAGCAGCGCTATGCCAGCACATCGGGTGTTGATTGAAAGACTGACCCGGCAATAAAAAGACAAACTGTTATTGAATAAATAGATATTTGTTTGCTAATATTGTTAGCAGCCCAAAAATCAAACGAATGACTTCATTAGAAATATGTGCAGGAGGTGGCGGACAAGCTCTAGGGCTAGAAATGGCAGGATTTGAGCATGTAGGCTTAGTAGAGATTGATGAACACGCTTGCCAAACATTGGTTTTAAATAGACCGCATTGGCATGTTGTTCAAGGCGACTTACGTAAGTTTTCTGGAAAACGTTACAAAGGGGTAGACTTACTTGCTGGTGGAGTTCCATGTCCTCCTTTCTCTGTAGCAGGTCAGCAGTTAGGAAATGACGATGAAAGGGATTTATTTCCCGAAGCATTACGATTGGTGAATGAAATTCAGCCAAAAGCTATCATGCTTGAAAATGTGAGGGGACTTTTTGATCCGAAATTTGAATCATACAGGAAAGCCATCATTGCTCAACTTGCAGACTTAGGTTATTCATCTTCATGGAAGCTCATTCAATCATCAGACTTCGGGGTTCCTCAATTAAGACCCAGAACAATCTTAGTTGCTTTTAAAAGGAATATCATTAAACATTTCAATTGGCCTGAAAATATTGTTGAAGCCCCAACAGTGGGAGAATGCCTGTACGATTTAATGGGTGAAAACGGATGGAAAGATGTTGAAGCTTGGAAAAAGATTGCAAATACAATTGCACCCACATTGGTTGGCGGTTCAAAAAAACATGGAGGTCCCGACCTTGGCCCAACAAGAGCAAAAAAATCTTGGGCAGTTTTAGGAGTTGATGGATCAGGCATAGCCGACCAAGCGCCCCTAAAGGATTTTACCGGCAACCCCAAACTTACAGTACGTATGACAGCAAGAATCCAAGGCTTTCCTGATTCTTGGCGTTTCGCTGGTAAGAAAACCGCATCCTATCGGCAAGTAGGAAATGCATTTCCTCCTCCTGTTGCTGCCTCAATTGGAAAAGAAATTTTCAAAGCTTTGGTATCCTCGCTAACTCAACAAAATGAAAAGAAAATCAACACTGCTACAGCAAGAAAGAAGCAAGTTTCACCAGTCGCTTCTTAATGATATTTTGACTATAGATAAAAATGGTATCCCAAGTAATGCTGATAAAGACCAAAAATCTAGTGTTGATTTTGCCACTAGTATTGCAAACCAATTATCTGCAAATAATGGAGCGAGATTATCCGGCCAATCATCGGGTAACAAGTTTGAAAATGCGGTTGCAAGTTTCCTGACTAACACATTCTTAAAACTTGAACATTTAAGGCCAGGAAAATGGGATATTATAAAAGTTGGTTCTCGTAGAAGAGACGTAATTTCTTCCTACACTCAATATGAACATTTAGAGACTTTAAGCAAGCTCTCTAAACAAAATGTTTCTTTAGCGGCCTCATTAGGCAATGACTATTCCATATCTCCAGACGTGATAATTACTAGAGAAAGAGAAGCTGACAGCAATATCAATAAACCATTCCCAATTGTAGATGAGCATCTTGCGCTACTATCTGATTTAAGGTTGATTTCTGGGGTCTCGCATTTTCTTCATGCAAGCATTTCAACCAAATGGACGCTAAGAAGTGACAGGGCTCAGAATGCAAGATCAGAAGCATTGAATTTACTTAGAAACAGAAAGGGAAGGTCTCCTCATATTGTTGTGGTTACCGGTGAACCAACACCTAGTCGATTAGCATCCATTGCATTAGGAACAGGTGATATCGACTGTGTTTATCATTTTGCACTTCCTGAATTGCAAAATGCAGTCTTACATAGTCAAAACGATGAGGCTTTGAATATGCTAAACATTATGGTAGATGGGAAAAGACTTAAGGATATTGCTGATTTGCCATTAGACCTTGCTGTTTAGTTCCAAGATTTTCCACTCAGCTACCCGCTTTCACATTCCGCATCATGTCTGCTTCTTTGGCGGCATCGTAGTCGGGCATGCTGCGGTAGGCCCTGAAAATTTTCTTGGCTTCATCCACATCGTCATCTACCCACTTGAGACCGGCGAGGTAGAGCAACACATCGCCAAAAACTGCCTTAGTAGGATATAGTTTTTCGAGTAGTGCAATGCAGGTTTTGCGGTCATCATTATTTAGCGCCATAATAGCCCGGTGAAAATCCAATGACGGGTCTTTGCCCACCAGCGAATCAAGTTGGTTGACTTTAACCATCGAACTATCATAATTGTAGCGAAACGAATGATAAATCAGCTGAAGCATACACCTGTCGGTAGGGGTATGATGGTAGGACTGATATTGCTGCAGTAGTTTGGTTTCACGGGCAGTATCGCCCAATAAACGGCTGGCTTGTATGGCGGGCAGCAGGGTCGTTTTCCAGGCTTGCACAGCACCGGGCAAGGCATCAAATACCGCCAGCACCCCCTCGTTATCACCTTCTCTTTGCTTTTGCTGCATGTCTTCTTTCAGTTCCATGTAGTAAGCCTTGTGCTGATTGATTTTGCCGCCACCGCTATGCAAAAATTTGGTTTCCTGAGCAAATGTTTCGGCCAGTGTTTCACCTGTCATAAAAATGAATACATCTGCCACTTTCACTTTGCCGTCCCGCTTCATCAATATCATGTCGTGATAGTTGAGGCCGCCTTCAGGAGTGTATAACCTAAACCGGGCTACTTGCTTGCCATCTTGCTGTACCATACGCAGCAATCGGTAATGACCAGACTTTCCTTTTGATTGTACAATAGTAGAACCCAACTTTTTGGCATCTCTGAAAATATCGAGGTTGCGGATATCCGGATGGTTAGCTTCCATATACAGCGCATCGGCAAAGCATTGACGAAAAGCTTCTTCATCAATATTATCGCTCAAAAAAGATGCATCGTCTTTTGCCAAATGTTGCTCAAGCTCCTGCGCAAACTTCGTGGCTTCTTCCGCAGTTAATGACGTATAAGGATCAGGACTGCTGCAAGAGAACACAGCTATCGAAAAAACAGCCACCACAAGCTTTGGCAAAATGCTACGAACAATAAACATAACGCAGGTTTAAAAGAAATGGAAAGGTAGGGCATTTATGCATCTGCCTTGCGAATGGTTGGCAGTTGTTGGTTGATGGTTGGTGGGAAGAAGATGTTAGATGTTAGTAAGCATCCTTGAAAATCTACTTTCATCTTCTCCATCAGTGTTCTGCAAAATTTCCCCCTCCGGGGGCAGGGGGCTAATCAGCACATTTTCTTTAACCGTTCTACAGCTGCTTCCAGCGTCGTTTCTTTTTTAGCGAAGCAAAAACGCAACACTCTGTGATCATCGCCATCTACATAAAACGCCGATGCAGGTATGGTGGCCACACCACATTCTTTCACCAACCGCATGGCCATGTTTGTATCGCTTTCATGGCTGATGTTGGCATAGCTGTACATTTCGAAATAGCTGCCAAAAGATGGCACTTCTTCAAAAGGTGTGGCTTGCATGAGCTGCCGGAAATAATCCCGCTTGGCTTGTAGCTGACCACTCAGGCGTAGGTAAGGTTCTTCCGGCTGCAGGTACTGCGCCAGTGCCACCTGCGCCGGGCTGTGGCAGCTAAAACAATTGAACTGATGTACTTTCCGAAACTCTTTTGTAAAAGCAGGCGGTGCTATGCAGTAGCCTAATTTCCAACCGGTGCAGTTGTACACTTTACCAAAACTAAACGACACAAAGCTGCGTTCGTATAAATCGGGGTAGCGCAGCATGCTCTGATGTTGGCGGCCATCAAATATGAGGTGCTCGTACACTTCATCACTCATGATGAGGATATTGGTGCCAGCTACCGTACTACGGAGTTGTGCAATGTCGGCTTCGCTCAGCACAGCACCCGTGGGGTTGTGTGGCGAATTGAGCAGTATCATTTTGGTACGTGGTGTAATGGCCTTGCGTACCGCCGCCCAATCAATGCTGTAATCGGGAAACTGCAATGGTATGCGAACGACTTTGCCACCGTTGATTTCAATGTTCGGAATGTAACTGTCGTAGGCAGGTTCAAACACAATGACTTCATCGCCTTGGCCAATGGCAGCAGTGATGGCACTGTAGATGGCATAGGTACCGCCGGGTGTAATGGTAATTTCTGTATCGGGATGAATGGTAGTGCCATACAACCGCTGCACTTTTTGGGCAATGGCTTCCCGCAGTGCCAAATGCCCGGGCATGGGTGCATATTGGTTGTAGTCATCTTGCATGGCTTTGCTCACCAAATCGGTCAATGCTTCATCCATGGGATAATCGGGAAAGCCCTGACCAAGGTTGATGGCGTTGTGCTCCGTAGCCAAAGCACTCATGACGGTAAATATGGTGGTGCCAACATTTGGCAGTTTGGATTGTAACATCATGTAGCAAACCTATAGGATTATCAAAACGAATGGTCAGTAATCGATGCTGGTCTGATGAATTTTTATGCAAGAAGCTACACAAAAAAAACCGTGGAGTGCATGGCTGATGGCGGCTGCTTATTTTCTGGCAGGCATCAATCATTTTCGGGTTCCTGAGTTTTATTTACCGTTGATACCTGACTATCTCGGCCATAAAATTCTGCTCAACAACCTGAGCGGTGTAGCTGAAGTAGTGTTGGCGCTGTTTTTGATAAATGCCCGCAGCAGAAGATGGGCGGCATGGGGCATTATGGCCATGTTGCTGGCCTTTGTACCTGCACATATCTGGATGATACAAAAAGATGGCTGCCTCGACCCCAACGGTTTGTGTGTACCAGTTTGGGTAGCATGGGTTCGCTTATTGATTGTGCATCCATTGCTATTGTGGTGGGCCTATCGTTGTTGCAAAACAACCACTACAACATCATAATTTTTCTACCCCCGACAGCAGCTCAATAATGCGGTCTTTTTTGGTACGGCTGATGGCCAATTCCGAACCATCTGTCATAACGATACTACCACCGTCATTGCGCAATAATTTGCGCATGTACTGTGGATTGATGAGGTGGCTTTGGTGTATGCGGATGAAGCCATTTTCCGACAACACTTTTTCTACATCTTTCAAAGTTCTGCAAATGAGGTGTTGCGTTTTATCGTTGCAAAAAATACGGGTGTAGTTGTTGTCGCTTTCGCAGCGGATGATACTCGCAATTTCTAAAAACTCCAGGCCTTCACCTGTTGGTAATGCTACTTTGGTTTTGGGTTTGTGCTGCGCCTGCATTACTTCCTGCATCAGGGCTATTTGCGAAGCAGTAATGAGCTTGTGTTTTTTCTCCCACCATTTTTCCAGCATGGTTTTCAAATCATCATCATCAATGGGTTTGAGCAAGTAGCTGATGGCGCTGTAGCTAAAAGCTTTGATGGCGTACTGATCGTACGCTGTTACAAATACCACATCTGCTTCGTAAGGCATCAGCTTGTTCAGCAATTCAAAGCCGTTCATTTCCGGCATTTCTATGTCCAGAAAAATGAGGTCAACTTTATGTGCCAGCAAGTAGCGCAATGCTTCGGCAGGTTTATTAAACGTACCGCTGATACTGATGCGATCGCCAAAGTGTTCAGTTAGTAATAATCGCAGCGATTCCGTGCAATGCAGTTCATCATCAATAAGAATAGCTTTAAACATGTGTGGGTTGTTTACAAGTGATTACAACACGGGTTCCGTTAATGTGTTCATCTACAATAATATCTTCTACCTGAACCGTTAGCGTTACATGTTCATGCAAACCGAAAAGCCGCATCCGTTCCATGGTTATATTCATGCCAAGGCTTTGGTGCTCCAGTCCGCCTTCTTGTTTTCGCAGCTGGCTGGCTTGCCTGCCTACGCCATTGTCTTCTATGCAAATGCAACAACCACCGGGCACTTCCGATACACTAATGCGTACCATTTTTTCGGGCTTGTTGCTGTTCATCAATCCATGCTTGATAGCATTTTCTGCAAAGGGTTGCAGCAACAAAGGTGGCAGTACAATTTCATCGGTATCAATATTCGCAGCCACTTCTATATGATAACGATACGTATCACCAAAGCGTTGGCCTTCAATATCGAGGTACAGTTGTGTAAGGGCCAGTTCTTCAGCCAGTGTCACAGTTTCCCGTCTTGAGTTTTCCAATGTTAGCCGAAGCAATTTGCTAAAACGCATCAGGTAGTCGCTGGCATTTTTATACTGCGCTGTTTGTATTTGATAGCGAATGCTGTTGAGGCTATTGAAGATAAAATGCGGATTCATTTGACTGCGCAGCGATTGCATTTCGAGTTGTGCCAATTGTCGTTCATATTCCAATCGCAATTGCTTTTCTTTTTGCGCTTCCAGTTCTGCTGTACGTTCTGCCACCGTTTGCTCCAACTGCACATTCATGTTGCGCACCAGTTGTTCATTCACTTCCAGCTGTTGTATGTACGATTGAAAATGTTGACGCTTTTCTTTTTCTGTTAGATACATTTTGTAACCGAGGGCTGCTGCAAACACAATGCTATCTAACAACACTGCCGTTTTTAACGCCACCATAGGGGTGATGTAAAAAAACGGTTTCGGATCGACAGAACGATACAAATTACTCACAGCTGCCCACGCAGTAAATGCTATAAAAATGACACTGGCCAGCATGAAGAACTTTTTCAGCGGACTCTTTACCTGTAGCACTATCCACACTACCGCTACAATACACAATACATAACTCAACAACCGAATCAACACAAAACCCGAGTTAGGCAGCAGGTAAGTATGTGTAGCAAATTGGTACACGGTAATACTTGCTGCGTAAAGCAAAAACACAGCAATAACTGTTTTGATGTACACACTCAACCTACGATAAGCAAATGCATTGACAAGGCTGGCGCCAAATGCTACATAAGCTGCATAAAAAACGTATTGTAATCCTTCGCTTACCTGCAGGTAATAGGGCATTACATGAAACACCAGCTTACCTGCATAGCTGTATGTACTATTTGTTTTGGGCAATAAATACAGCAGTGCACCAGCTATGTACATCACGTAATACATGAAGCTTTTTTCTTTGAACCACCAGCCCAAAAAACTCATGAAAAAAAGACTAAATACCAGACAGCCTAACACAACAGCATGGTACAAAGCTGGCGGACTATCTTCAGCATAAGCCGTCACAAGGCTTGCATCATAATAAGCAGGTGTTTCTAAATAAAAACTATGAAAGTACAAGTGTGCATGCTCGTTGTACACTTTGGCATACACCGTAGCAGTTACTCCTGCTGCTAAAGAAAATCCATTTGAATTGTTATCGTCATCAAACTGTAATCCGCTGCTATTGATGTAATCGCCGGAAAAGAGCTGTAGCACTGTATCAGGATATTGAACTGTCAATACAAAACTATCGCTACTGCCATGTGTGATGTATAAATATTGCGACCTGGAACTGTTGTTGTGCAGCACAACTCTCAGCCAGATATCTTTCTGCCCACGGCTCAGCCATTGCGAATCAACAGGGAGCCATGCTTTGCTCAGCGCAGCTTCCTGCCAATTGGAAGCCGCACTGGCGGGCATCACCTGCACGGATTGGTGCTTTTCCAAAGCAATGTAGCCATCTATTGCAGCCACAGCAATGGTATCGGCCGCTGATACACGGCCAACACAACAGTACCACAATGCAAAAAGAAAACAAACAGCTTTCATAGTGTAAACAGCAATGTACAAGAATCTGCTGCAGGCAACAAATATGCATTGAGCAGTTGGTAACACTCACTGAGAAAACGACAGGCTGCAGCAAATTCTCAGGCAACTATGCACAATGCTACGCTTCATGTTGCACAATACTCAACGCCCATTGCCTGCTGCTCATGGCCTTCATAGTTTCACCCTTGCATCATTTGCTCACCCCTCTCAGAAAGAAACGTATGAAACAATTGTTGTTCAGCTTCCTTGCACTTTGCAGTTGCCAATTGCTGCCAGCCCAAAATAGTGGCCAGCGCATTAAAGAAAATGCCAAATGGAAAACCGAAAACAAGGTGAACGAAAAAGTAGACCAAGCCATAGATGATGTACTGGATGGCAAACTGTTTAAAAAGAAAAACAAAGCTGCCGCTGACTCTGCCAAAACCTCAAGTGCTACACCCAATACAAACGCAGCAAAAAACGAACCTGGCATGCAGGAAAAACAACCGTTGAAAGCGTATAGCAAATTTGATTTTATACCCGGCGAAAAAATATTGTACAACGATGATTTTGAACGTGTGGCCGTGGGCGACTTTCCGGCAGAATACAACACAGATGCCAGCGGCGAAGTAATGACCATAGAAGGCAAAACCGGCAAGTGGTTGGGCCTTTCAAAAAACGGCAGTTTCATACCTGAAAAAATAACCAGCCTGCCCGACAATTTTACCTTGGAAATGAACGTGGGTATTCTTGATGACCCAGGCAATAACATGAGTGGATTTGGGTTGCATTTTAATACTGATAAAACACAGCTGTTTGATTACCATTTTGCAAGGGGCAGCTTTGTTACCCTGCACCCGTCTGGCGGCACCGCTGCATTCAGCGTGTATCAGGCAGCCACCGACAACAGCCTGAGCAACGAGTTTAAAATGCCACAATGGGACATCACAACCGACCAATCTTTTGCACGGCTGAGCATCTGGCGCCAGGGCAGCAGGTTACGGGTATATGTAAATGAAAACAAACTGATGGATATCCCTCGTTTCTTCAACCTGCAACAACCATATCACTTCGCCTTCTTCCGCGACTTTTTTGGCGATTGCAACCTGTTGTTGACAGATATAAGGTTAGCCGCCGGCGCCCCCGATACCCGCAGCAAACTCATTACTGAAGGCCGTTTCAGCACTACGGGCATTTTATTCGATTTTCAGCAAAGCAGCATCCGCCCCGAAAGCTATCAGGTATTAAAAAACATTGCGGCTACCCTTGCAGAAAACCCAACTGTACGTGTAAAAATTATGGGTCATACCAGCAACGATGGCGATGCCAACGCCAACCTGCTGCTGAGTAAGCAACGGGCAGCAGCCGTAAAAAATACACTGGTAAAAGATTTTGGCATTGATGCCAGCCGCCTGGAAACCGACGGCAAAGGCGGCAGTGAGCCAACCGACAAAGGCAGCACACCCGAAGCAAAAGCCAACAACAGAAGGGTTGAATTTATCAAACTGTAAATCGTTTTTACTCCTATGAAACATACACTCTCTCTTGCACTTTGCTTCATGAGCATGTTTGCTACTGCGCAACATGTGGGCATTGGCATTGCCAACCCAACAGACAACCTGCAAGTGCACGGTAACAATGCTACCAGTTCGGGCATTAGTTTTACCAACAACGCTACGGGTAATACTGCAGCCAATGGCATGCGGATTGGTTTGTTTTATGATGCTGCAAATGCCATCAACCGATACGGCTTTATTAGCGTACCTGCTAATCTGCCTTTCAACATTTGGCAGGGAACGCAACGCAGATTGGTGATGAATAATACCGGTGAAATTGGCATTGGCATGAGTCCTTATCCGGGAGCAACATTGTCTGTCAATGGTTCAGCATATGTAATTGCCAAACCTGCAACCGGTGCGTTGGTATTTGTGGCAGATACCATTGCCAGCAATACCAATCTGGGCACAGGTGTTGTGCTCACCAAACATTTAAGTACGGGCAGAAACTTTTTCAATTTCTTGCTCAGGGGTGATCGTTCACAAGCAATACTGGAAGTTGATTTTAAAAACGGTACCGCCAATGCAAAGCAAACTGAAATTTTGTTCGACTCAACCGGCAGAATTGGTATTGGCAATTATCTGAGCTACTACAACAACCCCATTCAATCGGACCTGCACTTGTTTGGCTCACAAACCATTGAAGGCAAAACCGGTGGCACTCAATTGTCCATTAATGGCCCTGCCAGCAACTATTCATCCGGCTCCTACTTTAAGCTGGCATACAATGCATCGGGCAACGAATCGGCGCCAGTTCCTTTAGGACAACGTTTTCATTATTTCATGAAGCTCAATGACAGTAGTGTTTTCAATTCACCTGATGCAGGTGGATCGCTGGCTATTGGGCGATACAGAACCACCCCCCTGGGAGCTATTTTTTACAAGAATGATTTGATTGCGTTGTCTCAAAATAAAACCGGGCAGGTGGGCATTGGTGGGTACCCTTTGTCGACAGACAATGTGCATGAAGTGTTTATGTGGGGCAATACCCGTTTTAGTGCGGATAAAATTACCCTCGACCGTCCCGCTGCAGCAAGTGCCAGTAGTGCCAGCATAGAGCTTCGCAATGAAGGTGCTTACCGCTATGGCTTTGGCTACGATGCCAGCAACGATCGTTTCTTTTTGTACGAAGGCAAAAGCAACAGCAATGCATTGTTCGTGAACAACGGCCGCCTTGGTGTTGGTAACCGCAACCCAACCACCAACACCCTCGAAGTAAACGGCAATGCCAGCAAAGCCACAGCCGGCGATTGGTTAGCCAACAGCGATGCCCGGCTGAAAAAAGAAATTACACCACTCAACAATGCCTTAGAAAAACTGCTGCAATTGAAGGGCGTTACTTACGAATGGAACGATGATAAAACCGGCACCACACGACCTGCCGGAAAACAAATGGGTTTTACAGCACAAAATATTCAGCAGGTATTTCCACAACTGGTAAGCACCGATGCACAAGGTTACTTACAAACCAGCTATGGTACTTATGACGCTTTGTATGTAGAAGCCATTAAAGAACTACTCAGCAAAATTGAAATGCTGGAAAAAAAGATTGCCGCTTTAGCTGAGCAACGTTAATGCCTACCATCAGCACACTCCTTTCAACCATCAACCTCATGCGTACCTCCTCATTTATGTGTAAGAATTTTGTATTGGTTTTTCTTTTTTGTGCAAACACCATCATGACCATGGCACAACCCGGCAATGATGATTGTGCCCAAGCTGTTTCTCTTTCGGTTTCTGCCTCTGGACTGCCGACATTTACGCAAGGGTTGACTACCGGTGCTACAGCTACGAGTGCCGGATGTACCGGTACCGCCACTGCCGATGTTTGGTATCAGTTTACAGCTGCGCAAAGCAGCCAGTACATTTACTTGCAACACAACAACAGCGGGCCTACCAATGCTGTTATTCAGGTATTGAGCGGAAGCTGCGGGACGCTTACATCCTTATCCTGCAATGGAAGCGGTATTACGCACAACTTTCCCAACACCATTGTTGTTGCACAATCAGGTCTTACACCTGGCCAAACTTATTTCATAAGGGTGTACTACAACAATACTACCAGTACAGGCTTTGGGATAGCAGTAGCCAACGCCGCACCCAACAATGAATGCACCAATGCCATTTCACTGGGAGTAAGTGCCAATGCCACAGGTTCGTTTATTGCTGGTACTACCATTGGTGCCACCGCCAGTACACCCAACAACAGCTGCATTTTTTCGAGCTCTAATGATGTGTGGTACACATTTACAGCATCAGCTGCTACACACAGCATCGATATCTTACAATTGAACAATCCACAACTACAACTTTTTACCGGTACCTGCAACAATCTTACTGCTACAGCCTGTAATTTTTTCTTTCAAAATATCAGTGACACTACCCGCATTACCGCAAGTAATCTACAAGTGGGTGCTACTTACTATGCAAAAGTTTTTTCGGGCAACTTCAATACCAACAACAGATTTCAACTGGCAGTCACAACGCCTTTTGTTGCTGCCAATGATGTTTGTGCCAACGCCACACCTTTGGAAGCATCTGAAACAACATGCAGCCCGCAACGCATATCATTTCGCGGAGCAGTACCAGACGCTGTATCGAATAGTAACTGCAGCTGGACGGGCACTCAAGACCAGGATATATGGTATACCATAACAGCCAATGCCGACAGACTAAAAGTAAAGTTTTGGCAGGATGGAGGCCTAAATACTTGGAGCAAAAGACTGGCACTATACAATGGAGATTGCCAAAACCTGAACCCATTGGTGTGCGGTGTTGCAGATTCGTTTACTGTCAGCGGTTTATCAGTTGGAACAACCTATTATTTACGTGTCGCAAAAAGTGGAGGCACCATTAATGATAGCATTGGTCAACTCTGTATGAGTATACCACCAGTTGCAGTTTACGATGATTGCAGCAGTGCAGCCATCCTGGCTGTAGGCAATAGTCACATCATCAACTATCAGCCTTTTACCATTAACAATGCCAGTTACTCACTGGCGGTTTCACCTGCTATCGCCCCATTTGTTACAGGCAATAAAAATGACATTTACCTTCAGTTTACAGCTACAGCAAGTACAAGCTATGTTGGTCTTTCGGCAGCCACAGCCAATGCAATAGAGTATGCCATTTTTAGTGGCAGTTGTGCCGCCCCTTCGCTTGTGGTTTCACCATCCATTATTGGCACAGATGTAAAGCTGGCACTTAGCACTACCATTGGACAAACCTATTACCTATGGCTTAGCGGTACCGGCAACCAGCAAATACGTGTAGGCGTAAGCAATGCAATTGATGCGCCCAATAAGGTATGCACAAATGCATATCCCGTTACCGTGGCAGCATCCTCAGAAAAAGCAATTCCTGTGAAGTTGCAGTTTGGCAGTAGCGGGCTCAGCCAGGCCTCTTGTCCTGCCGGGTATACCACCGAAACCTGGTTTAGCTTTCAGGCAAGTTCAGATTCTTTGGGCTTAGTGCTGGCAGCGGCTCCGCAAGGTTATGGCTGGCAGATATTTACCGGAGATTGCAACAATCTATCGTCGCTGAAATGTGGAACAGTAAATAGTAGCAACACCTGGACACCTACAATTATCAACGGTCTTACGGCTGGCACTACCTACCTGCTGCGTATGCTCAGCACAGGCTTTGTAGCAGAAACGAGACAACCACTCATGTACTTGTTTAATGCCAAAAAAGCGGCTGCCAATTATTGTTCGCAAGCGGTTCCATTGGCCATACAGCCTTCATCGGGATATGGCTTTGCTTCGGGCACTAATGCCGGTTTTTACAATGAGGTAAACAACTGCACTACGACGGGTGAAGCTTGGTACAGTTTTGTAGCCACAGCTACAGCACATACTCTTGTTGTAAAAGGAAATTTATCGCCACGCATTTCTTTATACACAGGCCAATGCGGCAGTTTGAGCTTGCTTACTGGTTCTTGCATCACAGCCAGCCAATCTGGCCGCGATGTGCGGAGCTTAATCAACCTGATACCTGGCAACACCTATTATGTACGAGTGGCCGGCACAGGCAATTTTGCCAACAGTGGTCAGTTTGACATTGCCATTACCAACAACAATACTCCGGCTAATGACGAGTGCATCAATGCCTTGGAGTTACCCATTGGCACTTTACTCCAAAATAAATTGAACCAATACCAGAGCACACGTGGCAGCACTGCATCCGCTACAGGAACTTTGCCTGTTACTACTTGTACTGCTTCACAAAATTTTGGTGATGTTTGGTTTTACTTCACCGGCAATGGCAAGCAGCTGACGATTGAAACAGACGCCCTCAACAATCAACCTGTAGTACATGTGTACACCGGAAGTTGTGGCAGCTTCACCAGCATTGCCTGTACCGATCAGTTGGGCATGCTCAATATTGCTTCGCAAAATGGTGTACGCTACACTATAAGAGTAGCTCCCAGATTTTCGACAGCCATACCCGAATTTCAGCTGCGTGTTTTTGAAACACCCGTACTACAGAGTAATGCACTCATCAATACAAACTGCTTAGGCCAAAACCTGGTGTTAAATCCCGGCTTCGATAGTTTACAGCAAAATGCGGTATGCCCTACCAACTTTGTTACACAACCTTCTTTTGGCAGCCCACGTTTCGACTTACTGCCAGTAAAAAGCTGGACAATGCCCAACCTGGCCACCACCGATATTTTTGCTACCTGCGCTGGTATTGCTGCTTCTGTAAATCCGTTGTACAACAATTGCACGGGATATGAAACACCACTTAGTGGTGGTAACTATAGCGGCTTTTTTGCGCATGTTGTCAACAGAGATTATCAGGAATATTTGCAAGGCCAATTATCATCGCCACTGGTAGCAGGCAAAACCTACCTCTTCAGTTTCAACATTAGTCTGTCTGATTTTTCGGCATTGGCCATCGATAAAATTGGAGTGTACTTTTCCAATACAATTGTACAGGTACCTATAGATGGTGCGTTGCCACTTACGCCACATTGGGAATCGCCTGCAGGTCAATTCTTCAACCAAAAACAAGGCTGGACCACTGTAAGCTTTTTATACACGCCTACTACAGCCGTTGAGTATTTTATCATTGGCAATTTTCAGCATCATTTACAAACAACTATTAGCCCCGCATTAGAAAATGGCGGCAGCAATGCCGGCGGTGCATTTAGTGGCTGTAGTGCCACAGAAGCAAAGCCAACAGTTTATTACTATGTAGACGATGTAAACATGGCTGAAGTAACCGGTACAGACTGTGTACTTCCCATTGATGATTTAAGATGGCAAACAAAACTGATGCAGGAAAATGTACAGATACTATGGAGCAAGCAGGAAGAAAAAGAAATCCGTAGTTATGAAATACAGCACAGTAAAGATGGCCGACTATTTAATACGATAGCAAGTGCATCAGCAATCGGAAAGCAACAATATCAGTATACACATCCATCGCCCGGCAGCGGCGTACATTATTACCGTATACAGCTGGTGTATAAAAGTGGTAAAACAGAAATCAGCAATGTAAAAAGCGTTACACTTTCTCTTGCTCAAAAACCAAACGTATTTCCATCTTTAGTTTTTGACCGTGTTCAAATTACTAACCTTGCAGACAATGCCAACATTACACTCATTAACCAGTGGGGGCAAGTTGTACAAACATGGAAAGCCAGCAAACAAGCCACACTCTTTATCAATGGAAAAAGCAAAGGCAGCTACCTCTTGCTGATAGAACAATCAGGAGAACGCTATACTGAGAAGATTATACTGCAATAAACCATTTATAAGCCATTATCTGACATCAGGTAACATTGATGTCAGATAATGGCGTTTGCCTTTTATCAAAAAGTAAAAGCACATACACAAGTGGCATAGCAATTGCAGCAATGAGCTGTACCTTGTTGCTGCTTATGCCTTATCTCGATACTTATTCTACGCCACTCACGGCAGCTACTGCTGCACATTTGTTGCGCAGGGCCACGGCGGGTCCACGCAAGCCAGAAATTTCGGCTTTTACAAGCCTCACCTCTACCGAAGCATACGACACGTTGCTGGCCAATGTGCAGTACTATCCCGAACCGGTCATTCACCTCGATACCGGCAATGCCGGCTTTGGCAATGCCCTCAACAGCGGCGCCCCGTTTGATACTGATTCTAATTTTGGTAAAGTGCAATCGGTACGGTTTTGGTGGCTTGGTTTAATGGCCAATCAAAGCCGGCCGCCCAGCCTTTTGGAGAAGCTGGCCCTGTTTTGGCAAAACCATTTTGTAGTGAGTTCAGAGGTTGTAACGGAGTACCGGTTTGTGTGGCGTTATCTCAATTTAATTCGGGACAATGCGCTGGGTAACTTCCGCAGCTTTGTGAAGCAAGTAACCATTGACCCTGCCATGCTCGAATACCTCAATGGCAATCAGAATGTAAACGGCGCCCCCAACGAAAACTATGCCCGTGAGCTACAAGAATTATTTACCGTAGGTGAAAAAGATTTTTATGGCAATGCCAACTACACAGAGCAAGATGTAAAAGAAGCAGCCCGTGTGCTTACCGGTTGGCGGCATTACAATTACTGGTGGAATGGCACCACTTCTATCTACAGTGCCTTTCAGCTCAACCGCCACGATACAGGCAATAAAATTTTCTCTGCCAAATACAACAATGCAGTTATTACCGGCAACAATACCACCAATGCTGGCAATGTAGAAGTAGATGCACTCATCAGCATGTTGCTCAATCATCCGGAAACACCCAAGTTTATTTGCCGCAAATTGTACCGCTGGTATGTAAACCCCAATGTGACGGAAGAAATTGAAAACAATGTGATTATTCCATTGGCAAATTTTTTCAAAAGCCCGGGCAACAATTACCAGATAGAACCTGTGCTGCGCAAGTTGCTCACCAGCGATATTTTTTTCGACATCAGCAATCGCGGTGCGATATTAAAATCGCCCATTGAGTTGATTATTGGTGCGTATCGATTGTTTAACCTGCCGCCGCCCAATGCGGCCACCGAGCCCGGTCCGGCAGAAAAATACCTCGGCAATGTGTGGTGGAATACACTCAGCATGCAAATGCCCATTACCGCTCAGTCATCTGTGTTTGGCTATGAACCATACTATCTCGCTTCAAGGTCGAAAGGTTGGTTAAGTTCGGCTACGTTGGCTCTTCGCTATCAGTTTGCCGACACCTTGATTTGGCCATGGCTGCAGGTGACGCCATCATACAAATTGGGCTTGGATTTAGTAGGATGGGCTACTTCGTTGCAGCCCAACTTTGGCAATGTGGCCGCGTCGGCTGCCATTACCACCGAGCAAATACTGGCCAGTTTTGCTGAGCACTTGTTTGTATTTCCGTTGAGCACTGCCCAGCAAAATTTTCTCATCGATACCATCATGATGCAGGGCATTCCGCGTAGCTCCTGGATATTTGAATGGAACCGCTACCGGCAAACACCCGCAAACCTCGACAACTTCAATACTGTTCGTTGGCGCTTATCGCTGCTGATGCGCTACATGCTCCGCATGGCCGAATTTCAAATTAGCTAACCCGCACCACGCATTTGCATTTATGAAAAGAAGAATCTTTGTTCGCAATACGGCTTTGGCTTCTGTGGCGCTTCCGCTTCAGCTCAATGGTTTTGGCATGACGGCCCACAGCGAAGCCAGCCATTTGGTGCAGGCGTTGGGCAATGTACCGGCTGCTAATGAAGACCATGTGCTGGTCATCATTAACATGGTGGGTGGCAATGATGGATTGAATACTGTGATACCTGTAGCGCAGTATTCGCAGTACTACAATTTGCGCAGCAACATTGCCATTCCTACCAACAAACTGCTGGCGCTGGAAGGCGAAACAGACATTGCGCTGCACCCGGCACTCTCGGGTATGCGGGATTTGTACAATGATGGATTGGTAAGTATTGTGCATGCCGCTGGCTATCCCGATTCTAACCAAAGCCATGCCCGCAGCAGCGATATTTGGATGACAGGTGTAAGTGCCAATCAATACGCCAGCACGGGTTGGGCGGGCCGATACCTGGAGCAGCGTTTTACAGGTTATCCAGCAGGATACCCTAGCGCCAGCATGGAAGATCCGTTGGCTTTACAAATTGGGTACACCGCTACACCAACCTTACAAGGCACAACACAATCTACAGGAGTTACCATCAACGATGCCAATGCATTTTACCAACTGATTGGCGAAAGCAGCAATGTGGCCGGCGAAGATTTGCCCTGCTGCGATGCCGGCGATTTGGTAGCCTTTGTGCGGCGGCAGCAAGTGCTGGCCGTGGGCTATTCAACCGAAATAAAACAAGCGGCGGATGCTGGGGCTAATCTGGCAACTTACCCCACACAAAACCGGCTGGCCGATCAATTAAAAATTGTATCCCGATTGATACACGGCGGTTTAAAAAGCAAAATTTATTTCGTGTCGATGGATGGTTTTGATACGCATTCGGGACAAGCCGAAAGCAGCGATGTAACCACCGGCACCCATGCCAACTTGCTGAAGCAATTGGGCGATGCAGTAAAGGCATTTTACACCGATTTGCAACTACAGGGCACACAACAACGAGTGCTGAGCATGACGTTTTCTGAGTTTGGCCGCAGGGCCAATTCCAACAGTTCGCTTGGCACCGATCATGGCCAGGCGGCACCTATGTTTCTCATTGGGCAAGGCTTGCAGAAAAAGCAAATCGGTACACCCTCAAACCTCGTCAGCGATTTGCTGCCGGTGAATCCGCAGCCATGGGAAACACAACGTGATTTGGCCATGCAAATTGATTTCAGAAGAGTGTACACTGATGTGCTCAACGATTGGCTGGGCAACGACCCCGGCGATACGGCGCAAATTTTGTATCAGCCTTTTGCCACCACCAGCATACTCAAACCCACCATTGAAACCATTGGCACGGGCAACTGGGCCGACCGCAGCACCTGGAGTGCCGGTCGCATGCCACTGGCCGGCGAAACGGTGATTGTAAATGCAGGGCACACCCTGCGCATTCCGCAATCGGTAAGTGTCCACAAAATGGAAGTGCATGGCACACTCGATGTAAAACCCGGTGTGCAGCTCAACATTACGGGACAATAAAAAACCATTCCGGGTGGAATGGTTTTTTGAAAAACAATTGAAAGCAACGCTTTACAAATACTTATCGCCTTTGTTGCGCTTTACTTCTGCCATGTAATCTTTTATTTCCTGCTCACGGTCTTTTTTGCAAATAAGCAGCACATCGTTGGTGTCTACAATTACAAAATCGTCGAGGCCCTGCAGCACCACCATTTTGCTATCGGGCACATGCACCATGTTGCGGGTAGCGTCTATCACCATTACGTTTTTACCCGTTACGGCATTGCCCAAATAATCTTTGTCCATGTTTTCGTAGGCACTGTTCCATGTTCCCAAATCGCTCCAGCCAATGCTGGCCGGAATGATGTGTACGTTTTGTGCTTTTTCCATAATGCCGTAGTCGATGGAAATATTGGTACACTGCGGATAGATGCGTACCAAAGCGTCATGCTCTTGTTCGGTATCAAACAAATTGGCTTCCGCAGCAAACACTTCGTACATTTCTGGCAAGTGTTGTTCAAAAGCATGCAATACATCGGCAGCCTTCCACACAAATATGCCTGCGTTCCATAAAAAGTCGCCACTGGCCATAAAGGTTTTTGCCAGTTCCAGGTTGGGCTTTTCGGTAAAGGTTTTCACCTTAAACACGTTGTTCTCCACTGCCACCTGATCGTATTGAATGTAGCCGTAACCGGTGTTGGGGTATGTGGGATTGATACCAAGTGTAACCAAGGCATTTCTTTCTTCTGCAAACTGCAAGGCCTGCTGTGCCAGCTTGGCAAAGCCCTGCTGATCGAGCACCAAATGATCGCTGGGCGATACAATGAAAGATGCTTCGGGATTGCGCTGCATGAGTTTAAATGCCATGTATGCTACACAGGGGGCAGTGCTTTTGCGGCTGGGTTCTTTCAAGATGTTGGCTTGTGGCAAATCGGGCAGTTGCTGTGCTACCAGCGGCGCATATTCTTCAAACGTGATGATGAAAATATTTTCTGCAGGTACAAAGGCTGCAAAGCGGTTGTAGGTAGATTGCAACAAGGTTTGACCGGTGCCGAGTACATCCAAAAACTGCTTGGGCAATCGGTTGCGGCTCATGGGCCAAAAGCGGCTACCAATACCGCCGGCCATAATGGCCACATATTGATGGTTATTCATGTGTTTGGTGATGATGCTTGGTTGGGTGTCATGAAGCTTTTAGTGTAGCCCCTCTTTTACGAGGTCGTGCAAATGTAGGATTCCCAGATATTGATTGTTGGCCGTTACTACCAAATGGGTAATGTCGTATTGGCGCAGCTCATCGAGGGCTTGCATGGCCATGGTATCGGGCTCAATAGTTTTTGGTTGGCGGGTGCAAATGTCAGCTGCTTTTACACCGGCAATGGGTTGTCTGCGTTCGAGCATGCGGCGCAAATCGCCATCGGTTATCACTCCAAACAAACTGCCGTCTGCATTTACCACAGCTGTAGCCCCCAATCGTTTGGCGGTCATTTCTATTACCGTTTCGGGTAGTGGTGTTTCGGGCCTTACCATGGGCACGGGGTTGTCGGCAATCAAATCAGACACCCGCAAAAACAGTTGTTTACCCAACGTGCCGCCGGGGTGGAAACGGGCAAAATCTTCGCCGGTAAAATGATTAAGGTGCATGAGGCACACGGCCAGCGCATCGCCCATCACCATTTGTGCCGTGGTGCTGCTGGTGGGTGCCAGGTTGTTGGGGCAGGCTTCTTTTTCAACAGTGGTATTCAGCACTAAGTGCGATTGTTGAGCCAGAAAACTTTCCATATTGCCCACCATACCTATCAGCGTATTGCCGAAGTTTTTGATGAGAGGCACCAGTACTTTTATTTCGGGGCTATTGCCGCTTTTGCTAATCAGCATTACCACATCGTGTGGAGTTATCATGCCCAAATCGCCATGGATGGCATCGGCGGCATGCATGTACAAGCTGGGTGTACCCGTGCTATTGAGGGTGGCCACCATTTTTTGGGCAATAATGGCGCTTTTGCCAATACCGCTCACCACCAGGCGGCCGCTGCATTCGTGAATAGTGGTAACTACTTTTTCAAACTGAGGATTGATAAACGCTGCTAAAGCTGAAATGCTATCAGCTTCTACCTGTATGGTTTGTAACGCCAGCGCCTGAATATTGGGTTGTGCCATGCGGTGGCAAAGGTAGCTTTTTGATGGCTGCTTTGCTGTGCAGTCCCGTTCATTTTTTCCGTTGAAAATGCTCCATTTAAAAGGTTTTTCTTTAACATTTTCTGTGTGAAATGCTACGGCAAAGCGTCGTATTTAAAAGTAACTTCGCCATCCTTTTTTCAGCAGGTGTGGCTATTGCCTACTGCGTAATGTTGTACAACACACTCCGTTTCTGGTCGTAAAAAAACCACATCTCTGGCTGAATTGAAGTATCTTAATGAAGTTCCGGGCAATTGTGCCAGGAAGCAAAATGGCATATCATGGCAAAAACTGTGACGAAGAAATCGGCAGCAACCCCTAAAAAAACAACGGGCACTGCAGTAACCAAAAAAGCATCAGCCAAAAAAACGGCTACCCAACATACCATCACGCCCATCTCCTCCTTTAGCCAGGAAGAACTGCTGGAAAAACTCAATTTCCATTTTGGTTTCGATGCCTTTAAAGGCAAGCAACTCGAAGCCATCAACAGCCTGCTCAGCGGTAAAGACACCTTCATTATTATGCCCACCGGCGGTGGCAAAAGCCTTTGCTACCAACTGCCTGCCATGATTTGTGAAGGCGTGGCCATTGTGGTAAGTCCGCTCATTGCCCTCATGAAAAACCAGGTAGACCTGGTGCGTGGCTACAGCGACAACGACAATATTGCCCACTTCCTCAACAGTACGCTGAATAAAACACAGCAGCGGGAAGTGAAAGACGACCTCACAAGCGGCCGTACCAAAATTTTATACGTAGCCCCAGAAACGCTGACCAAGCAAGACAACCTTGATTTTTTCCGTGATCTCAATATTTCGTTTTTTGCCGTGGACGAAGCCCATTGTATTTCGGAATGGGGCCACGACTTCAGGCCGGAGTATCGCCGCCTGCGGGATATGATGGATGAGATTGATGAAAAAATTCCGGTGATTGCCCTCACGGCCACGGCTACGCCAAAAGTGCAAAGCGACATTGTAAAAAACCTGGGCCTGCGGGATCCAAACATTTACATTTCTTCTTTCAACCGTACCAACCTGTACTACGAAGTACAACCCAAGGTGAAGAAGGAACAAACGGTACGCAACATTGTAAAATTCATTTCGCAAAACAAAGGCAAAAGCGGCATTATTTACACCCTCAACCGCAAAACAACCGAAGAACTGGCCGAAGTGTTGCGGGCCAACAACATAAAAGCAGTAGCCTACCACGCAGGTCTCGATTCGAAAATCCGTGCCGAACGACAGGATAAGTTTTTGAATGAAGATGTGCAGGTGATTGTAGCCACCATTGCTTTTGGCATGGGCATCGATAAACCGGATATCCGTTTTGTCATTCACTTCAACATTCCTAAATCCATCGAAAACTATTATCAGGAAACTGGCCGTGCCGGCCGCGATGGTATGGAAGGCAAGTGCATTCTATACTACTCTCACAGCGATGTGGCCAAGCTGGAACACCTGATGCGGGACAAGCCGCTTAGTGAGCGGGAAGTGGGTGCTCAACTCATCAACGAAACCGTAGCATTTGCGGAGAGCAACGTGTGCCGCCGCAAAATTTTGCTGCACTACTTTGGCGAAGAAGCTAAGCAGGAAAACTGTGGTCTCTGCGACAACTGCCTGCATCCGAAAGAATCCATCGACACCAAAGACGAAGTGATTAAAGTGATGAAAGTGGTGAAAGCGTTGGATGAACATTTCAATATTGATTACGTCATCAATATTTTGCTGGGCAACCCCATACCGCAGGTGACCATGTTCCGCCACAACAACATTCCGGAGTTTGGCATTGGCAAAGACAAAGACGCTCATTTCTGGAACAGCCTCATTCGGCAAATGCTGCTGAGCACTTTGCTCCGCAAAGACATTGAAGAATATGGCCTGCTGAAGTTTACGGATAAAGGAAAGGCATTTATGAAGAAGCCAACCGAATTCCGTATTGTGCTCAACAACCAGTTTGAAGATGCCAACGAAGATGATGGCGAATACGATGGTGGCGACGGTGGCGGCACCGGTGCCGCAGCCGATGACAAGCTGTTTGAAATGCTGAAAGAACTGCGTCAGCGGGAAGCGAAAAAACGTAGCCTGCCACCGTTTGTGATCTTCCTCGAAAACAGCCTGCAAGACATGGCCACCATGTACCCCACCACGCTGGAAGAGCTCGAAAAAATGCAAGGGGTAAGCAAAGGCAAAGCCATCAAATTTGGTAAGCCGTTTATTGAACTCATTGCCAACTACGTAGAAGAAAATGACATTACCAAGCCGGAAGACTTTGTGATGAAAAGCGTGGTGAACAAGAGCAGTAACAAGGTGTACATTATTCAAAACATTGATAAGAAAATACCACTGGAAACCATTGCTAAAAACAAGAGCCTTGGCCTGCACGAACTGCTGGAAGAAATGGAAACCATTGCTGCCAGCGGCACCCGCCTCAACCTCGACTACGCTATAGATGAAATGCTGGACGAATACGAGCAGGAAGAAGTGATTGAATACTTTAAAGGCTGCGAAACATCGTCCTTAGAAATAGCGCAAAAAGAACTGAGCGACCTGGGCCTCGATTGGGAACAGTTGAAAATTATGCGCATTAAGTTTTTGAGTGTGTACGGCAACTAAGCCTGCAGCATCAAAGCAACAGCCACGAAGCAAAACCGGCAACATCACGCAAGTGTATTGCTGCAGTTTGCTTCGTGGCTTTTTTATGCTTTAAAATAAGTAGCGAACACTCTACACATCAAAATCCACTTCTACTTCGGCACTACGCGGATGGCTTTGGCAGGTAAGAATATAGCCCGCCGCAATTTCATCGGGTTCCAGGCCATACACCACATCCATGTCTACTTCGCCTTTTACCAGCTTGGCTTTGCAGGTGCAGCATACACCGCCTTTGCAGGCATAGGGCAGGTCAGCACCTTGCAGCAGGGCCGCATCCAGTATGCTGTTGCCCATGTATTCCAATTCGAAAGATGAGTGAACGCCATCAATACGCAGCTGCACTTTGCTCATAGGTTGCTTGTGCTGCGCCGCCGCATCATTTCTGTGAATGGGCTTGTGCGATGCTGCAGAACTAAACAACTCCACATGTATTTTTTCAGTTGCCAAGCCGGCACGTATCAACGTGTCTTTGGCATCCAGTGTCATTTGCTGAGGGCCACACAAAAAGCAGGCATCTACTTTTGTTACATCAATCAATTGAGTAGCCAGCGTTTCACATTTGGCTGCATCAATACGACCATGATGTATATCTGCATCGGTTCTTTCGCGGCTCAGCACATGTATCAACCGGAAGCGTTCGATGTATTTATCCTTTAATGCTTCCAAGGCTTCTTTAAACATGATACTGCTGCGGTTGCGGTTGCCATACACCAATGTAAAAAGGCTGTAGGGTTCGGTACGCAGCGTGGTGCTGATGATGCTGAGTATGGGCGTGATGCCACTACCCGCAGCAATGGCGAGATAATGTTTTTGTTGCGCTGGTTGCAATGGCGTAAAAAACTTACCGATGGGTGGCATTACCTCCAACTGCATGCCCGGCTTAAGTTCGGTATTGGCCCAGGTAGAAAAAACACCGCCTTCCACTTTTTTAATGCCAATTTGCCAGGCTTCATCCAGCGGGCTGCTACACAGGCTGTAGTTGCGTCGTACATCCTGCCCATTGATATTGGCTTTAATGGTGAGGTATTGACCATGCGTAAATGCAAAAACGTTACGCAGCTCATGTGGTACATCAAAACTAACCACTACGGCATTGTTCGTTTCGGGTGTTACGCTTTTTACAGTAAGTGTATAAAAATGTTGTGCCATATTGCTTCAGTATCTTCTTTGTTATTGTTCCAATCCTTTTAACAGCAGCATCACCAAGTCATCGGCTATTTGTTTGCTGCTGATGGCCTTTTTGCTGCGCTGCCAATACTCAATACTCCGCACTGCCGAAAGTATGGTAAGCACTGCCACATGCGGGTGCACGGGTTTGAACTTGCCCGCATCAACACCTTGCTGAATGATGGCGGCAAGGCGGTTTTCGTAAAGCTTGCGCTGGTTTAGAAAATTGGTGAGCCAGGGCTCTTTCAAATGCTTCCAGTCGCGGTTGCTTACGTACACATCGTTGTACCGGGTAAGCAGCATGTGTATGTGAAACCGGATAATGGCTTCCATTTTGCGGCTGGCGCAACTATCGTCGGCCTCTAATTGTAGCAGGTGCGCATTAAAATCGTTGGCTACGGTGCAACAAATTTCCCGGAGCAGTTCTTCTTTACTACTAATGTGGTTGTACAAGCTGGCGGCTTCCATGCCGCTTTGCTCTGCCAGCTGCCGCATGGTGGTGGCATTAAAGCCGTTGGTTTTAAACAAGCCTGCTGCCTGCTCCAGTATTTGGCGGCGGCGGTTGGGGCTGGTAGTTTGTTTTGGGCGAGCCATAGCAATCGATTGGCACAAAACTAACGCTTGTTAGTTAATGAAATAGAAGGCGGTAAAACGATGGATGAGGTACGATGTAAAAGTTTGCTCCCGATAGCTATCGGGATTGTAGTTAACCGGAAAATCCTTGTCCCAAAAAATAGTTGGTGGTTGCTGGTGAAAAAAATCGAGACTCTGGGGCTTTTGATTATTTCGCCCCGCTGGGGCTTGATGTACTTCGCCCATGTTTCTATTCCACGGGTTGAAACCTGTGGTTAATGAATAGCCGCTGTAAGGTGGCTACCGACTTCATTATTTCTTATTGGTTATTCTTTATTCTACCGGCTTCTTTCCATCCTTTTTCCATGCCTTTTCCACTTCGGGCCCAAATGCCTGTTTCGCATGCCCACCATTCAGCAAGCTATTTTGCCGCTGCTCCAAAGTGATGAAAATGCACTTCATACAGCAAAACACCCTTAAACAATTATTTATCAATGTGTTGTATTTAAAAAACAATACTTCAGCCTGCCATGTACTAAAAAAAATATGGTACTGTGTGTTGCATAGTACCGAATAGTGCCTATATCTTTGTGTTGTCAACACGAGGAAGACGGAAAGGCACGAAAGCCAACCAAGCACCCACACCCGCACACTTTGATCATTCGGGCTTTTCGTCTTCCTGACTTTCGGACTTAATAAAACACAAACACCATGAACATTGAAAACACCGCCAGTCAGATGCGCAAGGGAGTGCTGGAGTTTTGTGTGCTATCGGTGATAAGCAAGGGTGAGGCCTACCCGAGTGATATCATTGAGCAGATGAAAGCTGCCAACTTCCAATTGCTGGAAGGAACGCTGTACCCACTACTCACACGACTCAAAAATTCGGGCATGCTCAACTACCGCTGGGTAGAAAGTAGTAGTGGCCCACCCCGCAAGTATTTCAGCCTAACCGACAAGGGGTTTGCCTTTTACCGGGAACTGGAAAGCACCTGGCAGGAAATGGCCAACGCCGTCAACAGTGTCATTCACAGCACCCCCCTCACACCGCCACCAGAAATGACAACCGCAAACACAAGCACACAACAACACGAAGCCTAACCCACTCCCCGCACCATCACACACCTACACAAGCACACTTACACCTCAACTGCTACACAAGCACTCCAACCTAAAATTTTCTCTCAAACACATTTCACCATGAAAAAGGTCATCAACATCAACTTTCAGGGCAGAGTAATACCCATCGAAGAAACTGCTTATGAGATGTTGCAAAACTATATCAGCAGCCTGCGCAACTATTTTGCCAATGAAGAAGGCCGCGAAGAAATCATCAACGACATCGAAAACCGCATTGGCGAACTGTTTGGTGAAGCCCTCAAAAAAGGCGCCGCCTGCATTACCGACGATGAGTTGAACAAGATTATGAGCAATATTGGCCGCCCCGAAGACTTTGCTGCCAATGATGAAGAGGCAGGTAGCGCCAGCGGAGCTTCTGCTGCAGATTATACCCACACCCAACAGCAGTACAGCTACCAGCAGCAGTACCAGCAAACCACTGAGCCCAAACGCTTGTACCGCGATGAGCAAGACAAAATTTTGGCCGGTGTAGCCAGCGGCATTGCTCACTACCTCGGCATCGACCCTGCAGTGGTTCGCCTCATCTTTGCCTTCCTCTTAATTGTAGGTGGCACCGGTATTCTGCTCTACATTATCCTTTGGATTGTATTGCCCAGCAAAAGCCTGGTAAACCATGTACGCAAACGCCTTTTTCGTGACCCAGATGATAAAGTAATCAGCGGTGTATGCGGTGGCCTCGGTAAGTATTTCGATATCAACCCTGCCATTCCCCGCGTCATTTTTGCAGCGCCATTCATCTTTGGCATCATTACGTCTATTGGTCGCAACTTTTTTGATGATGGGCCCATTATTGTAGGCGGTTTTGGTGGCTCTACATTTATACTGGTGTACGTTATCCTCTGGATTGTATTGCCCGAAGCACTCACCGCTTCTGAAAAGCTGGAAATGCGGGGTGAAAAAGTTGACCTCAACAGCATTCGCAACACCGTAATGAGCGACCTGCAAGGCTTTAAAGGCCGTGCCCAAAAAATGGGCGAAGACGTAAAAGTATCCGCTCAAAAAATGGGTGCCGAAATGAAAGAAACTTTTCAGGAACGTGGCCAGGCTTTTAATGCCGAAGTAAAAAAATCGAGTGGGGGGATTGGCAACGCCATCGCCATTTTGGTAAAAGCTTTTGTGTACTTCGTATTGGGTTGCGTAGCCTTCGGGTTGTTTGTAGCCCTCATAGCCCTCACCGGCGCCGGTGTAGGTGTAATGCCGCTGCACGACTTCTTTTTGCAAGGCACTTCACAAAACCTGTATGCCCTTGGTACGCTGGTACTGTTTGTAGGCGTACCCATCATTAGCATATTGGTGTGGTTTATCCGCCGCCTTATGAAAGTGCGTACTCACAACAAGTTTATTGGCTACGCTTTTACTGCCATGTGGTTTGTAGGTTTGTTTTGCCTCATTGCCTTGTTAGGCAGTGTACGCCGCAGCTTTTCTACACAAGTAGGTAAACGTGAAGAAATAAAAATTGAACAACCTGCCAACGGCAAACTGGAAGTAGCCATTGCCGATGAACAAATAACTTATTACGATGGCTGGTTTGAAATGGATGGCCTGGTAAGTATTGATGGCGACAGCATGCACCTGAATACCGCTAAAGTAAATGTGGTAAAAAGTAAAGACAGCCTGTACCATGTACACATGATAAAAATGAGCCGCGGCCGTGAACGTGAACAAGCCCAGCGGCTGGCCGAAAAAATCAACTTCCCCGTAGTACAAAAAGAAAATGTGCTCTACCTGCCTGCCACTTTTACCATTGCCCGAAACGATAAGTGGCGCAACCAAAAAGTACTGATTGTAATAGAAGTGCCAGAGGGAAAAAAAATCAGGATGAGTAATGAAGTAGAAGATTACGACTATTTCAGCATCGACTTTGGCCGCAGCCGCCGAGGCTTTAGGATAGACGTTGACCGCGAATGGGAAGAAGGCTTGTATTGGGAAGATGAAATTGACATGCAAATGACCAACGACCGACTGGAGTGGGATGGCCGTGAACCTGCCAGGGTCCGCAGCAACGACCGCCGCCGAAATAGCGACCGTGACCGCGAAACCATCATCACAGATACAAACAACGTGAAAGAACCAGCTGCACCAGCAGTACCCAACAAAAAAGCAACACCAGATAGTGTGTACCGCTACAAGCAGGCAACACAAAAAACAATAGAAACATCAACAGATGATGCAACAGTTTCTGCTGGTGGTTTTAAACCAATGTCGCCATTAGCCAGTGTACTCAAACTGTTTTAGTAACGTACGAATACCTTTTTTACACCTTCATTAGTTTTTAGGTTGGCGCCCTGCTGGTTTTTACCGGCGGGGCCATTTTTTTATACGCAGTGGCTATAGATGATTCCATGAAAAAAGTTGCGCCGGCACAAACGGGCAGCTTTATGATTCAGCTAACAAACTCTTACCAATAAGCATTGTTATCTTGTACTATGCACACAATCCGCAAAGTGGTCATTATCGGTGGTGGTTTCGCCGGTTTGCAATTGGCCCGAAAACTCAATACTAAGCCCTCATTTGCAGTTACCCTCATCGACCGTTTTAACTATCATCAGTTTCAACCCTTGTTTTATCAGGTAGCTACGGGTGGGCTAGATGCCAGTAATATTTCTTTTCCGCTGCGCAAAGTTTTCCATAACAGCAAAAACGTACGCATACGACTAGATAAAGTAACCGCCATTGATACCAAATCACAAGTGGTACATACCGAACACGGTACGCAGTTTTATGACGACTTAGTGATTGCCACCGGTGCAGATACCAATTTCTTTGACAATGCTGATTTAGAGCAACATACCTACCCCATGAAAAGTACGGTAGAAGCTTTGCAACTACGGCATAAAATCATTACCAACTTTGAAGCGCTGCTATACACACAGGACCCCATTTTGCAGCAGCGATTACTTACGATTGTAGTAGTAGGCGGCGGGCCAACTGGTGTAGAACTGAGCGGCGCCATTGCCGAAATGAAAAGCTTTGTACTGCCTAAAGATTATCCTGAAATTGATTTTTCGAAAATGCGCATTTTGCTACTTGAAGGCACGGGTAAAACACTTGGTGCCATGAGCGAAAGCAGCAGCCGGCAAAGCCAGCAATACCTGCAACAATTAGGTGTAGAAGTTATGACCAATACGCTTATGGATACTTACGATGGGCAAACCATTACACTAAAAGATGGTAAGACTATCGAAAGCGGATTGGTGATATGGGCTGCAGGCATAAAAGGCAACGTGCCCGATGGCATCGACCCTTCACTTCTTGTGCGGGGCAACCGCATCAAGGTCAACCAGTTTAATCAGGTAGAAGGTTTTAATAATGTGTATGCACTGGGCGATGTGGCATGGATGCAAACAGCCAACTATCCCAACGGGCATCCGCAGGTGGCCAATGTAGCCATCAATCAGGCAGCCAACCTTGCCAGTAACTGGCATAAATACAGCTACGATACTACCCATTGGAAAGCATACGAATACAACGATCTCGGCAGTATGGCCACAGTTGGCCGCAACAAAGCAGTGGTTGATCTGCCATTTCCAAAATCGTCGGGAAAAAGATGGCACTTCGGGGGCTTGTTTGCCTGGTTGGTATGGATGTTTTTACACCTGATGCTGATACTCGGGGTTAAAAACAAACTCATGGTGTTTATCAACTGGATGTACAACTACCTCACTTACGACCAAAGCTTGCGGCTTATTTTCAGAGAGTTTGACCGCGACCAACGATTAGCAGAAAATACCTGATGCTAAGCCCGGCGACCAAGCAGCAAACTGCGCCAGGTAACCGCTTCACCAGCCCGTGCTTTTTTGAACCCGGTGTTTACCAAAAAAACACCCGCTACCGTTACCAAAGCACCTACGAGTAAAAACAGGCTCCATGCTTCTCCCAACATAAAGTGGCCGAGTACTACTGCCACCATGGGGTTGATGTATGCATAAATAGATGCCAGTGTGGTAGGCAAATGCTGCAGCGAATAAATGAAAGCACCAAACGTAATGATGGATCCAAACGTAACCATGTATGCCAAGGCGTACCAGGTTTGTGCTGGTATTTCTTGCAACGGCATGGCAAAGCCAGCCCCTGTAGAAATACAGGTGAGCATGAAGCCCGCTAAAAACATTTGCCAACCCAAACTATAATAGCGGTTGAGGCCAACGCTGTTGTTGGTGGTAATAACGGTACCTACAGCCCAGGTAAAAGCGGCGATAAGAGAAAGGATGATGCCGAAAGAAAAATCGCTGTTGGAAAAGTCGGCAATGTGCTCGTAAAAAATAACGGCCACACCGGCAAAGCCCAAAATCAATCCAATGCTGGCCAAAATATTGGGTTTATCGCTGCTGCCCCGTGCCCAGTCTATAATGGCTACAAACAAGGGAAAGATGGCCCCAATAATAGCAGCAAGTCCGCTATTGATATATTTAATGCCCCAGGTAGTGAGGCCATTGCTGCTTACAAAAAGTAGCAGCGCCATCATAATGAGGTAGCCCCACTCTTTGCGGCTGGGCCACACCGCTTTGCCTATGGCGGCAA
Organism: Phnomibacter sp.; assembly: GCF_036803085.1. Lineage (NCBI taxonomy): Bacteria > Pseudomonadati > Bacteroidota > Chitinophagia > Chitinophagales > Chitinophagaceae > Phnomibacter > Phnomibacter sp. The sequence continues at coordinate 604,299 of NZ_DAIRUZ010000002.1, forward strand.
AAAAAATGAGGTAACACAAACCGCCCAGCAACTGGCGAATGGCAGAGAAAAACAACGGATGCACACCTTGTATACCAAACTTAGAAGCCACCCAGGTAGTACCCCACACCACCGAAGTCAGCACCAATGCCAAATATGGAAGAGCACTCTTTTTCATGAAGGCGCAAAGGTAAGTGCCACAAGGTGTTTGCTTTGTGCTAAAACATTCAGCCGTTCTGTTTGCCTACACCGATTTACCAGGGGGTCACCACAGGTTTGTTTTGCAATACCGCCTCAATGCGTTGCATTACATCCGGTGTCAGCTTGGGCAATACTTCCAACGCCTGCAGGTTTTGCGTAAGCTGCGAAGCCTTGGTAGCGCCTAAAATAACGGTACTCACATTGGGGTTGGCGGCACACCACGCAATAGCCAGCGATGCCATGCTGCAACCCAGTTCTTCGGCTATAGGAACCAACTGCCGCACTTTGGCAATGCGGTCGTCGTTCAGTTGTTTATTTACCAACCACTCAAAGCCTTCCATGGCCAGGCGGCTGCCCTCAGGTATGCCATTGTTGTACTTGCCGGTAAGCACCCCTGCAGCCAGCGGACTCCATATAGTAGTGCCGAGGCCTATGTTGTTGAAAATATTGAGGTAGTCTTTTTCGAGTTTGGTACGGTTAAACATGTTGTACTCAGGTTGCTCCATGGTAGGACCTATCAGCCGATACCGATTGGCTACCATGTGAGCTTCTGTTATTTCCTGAGCACTCCATTCGCTGGTGCCCCAGTACAATATTTTACCTTGTTGTATCAGGTGGTTCATCGTCCACACTATTTCTTCCATGGGCACGTTTTGGTCGGGGCGGTGGCAGAAATACAAATCGAGATAATCAGTTTGCAGGCGTTGCAAGGCTTCGTGGCAGGCTTCTACTATGTGCTTGCGGCTGAGCCCGGTTTGGTTGGGCTTGTTGTTGGGCCGGCTGCCAAAAAACACTTTGCTGCTGAGCACATAGCTGGTGCGGTCCCAACCTTTTTGCTGCAGTACACGGCCCATCATTTTTTCACTTTCACCAAAAGCGTAGCCTTCGGCATTGTCGAAAAAATTAATGCCGTTGTCGTAGGCTATGCCCATGAGTTCATCGGCACTGCCATCTTCCAGCTGCTTGTGAAAAGTAACCCAACTGCCAAAGCTGAGAACTGAAACCTGTAGTCCTGATTTGCCTAACCGACGATATTCCATATTGATGAAATTAAAAAGGAAATAAAAAACAGGTTGGTTGATTGATGGCCCTATTATTTGGTCAATCTACCAACCTGTGTAAAATGGTTGTAACAAATGCCGTGGATTGCAAACCACAAAACCACTAAGACAAACAAGTTTCGTTAGGAAAACTTGCAACCTGCAAACTTACTTTACCAACCCAAGATGTACGCAAACATCAACGGTGCTACAATTGTCGCATCACTTTCTACAATGTACTTAGGTGTATGAATATCGAGCTTGCCCCAGGTAATTTTTTCGTTGGGTACTGCACCACTGTAAGAACCGTAAGACGTAGTGCTATCGCTGATTTGGCAGAAGTAACTCCAGAAAGGAACATCATGCCATTCCAAATCCTGATACATCATGGGCACCACACAAATCGGGAAGTCGCCGGCAATACCACCACCAATCTGGAAGAAGCCAACGCCCTTGCCACTGCTGTTTTGGCGGTACCATTCGGTCAACCAAACCATGTATTCAATACCACTTTTTACCGTGCTGGCTTTCAGTTCGTTTTTAATAACATAACTGGCAAAAATGTTGCCGGTAGTGCTGTCTTCCCAACCGGGTACTACAATCGGAATGTTCTTTTGCGCAGCGGCTACAATCCAGCTGTTTTTGGGGTCAATTTCATAGTACTGCTCCAGCTCACCACTCAATACAGTTTTGTATAAAAACTCATGCGGAAAATAGCGTTCGCCCTTGGCTTCAGCATCTTTCCACTGCTTTACCAAATGCTTTTGCAAACGGCGGAAAGCTTCCTCTTCCGGAATGCAGGTATCGGTTACCCTGTTGTAATGATTTTCGAGCAAATCCCACTCATCTTGTGGCGTTAGGTCGCGGTAGTTGGGCACACGCTTGTAGTGGCTGTGGGCTACCAGGTTCATCACGTCTTCTTCGAGGTTGGCACCGGTGCAGCTAATGATGGCAATCTTATCCTGCCGAATCATTTCGGCCAGGCTGATACCCAACTCGGCGGTACTCATGGCACCAGCCAGGGTAACCATCATTTTGCCGCCTTCGGCCAAATGTGTTTCATAGCCTTTGGCAGCATCAACAAGTGCTGCAGCATTGAAGTGACGGTAATGATGGAGAATGAATTGTGAAACGGGTCCTTTGTTCATTGTTTGAATTTAAAAGTAACCGCCTTCAGATCATGCTGCAAACCACGCAGCATGAGACTTTGCGAAATATTGAGGCGCAAAAATAGTGCAATGCAAGAGGATTTTGCCTTTAGTGTTTTCGCACAACCTGTCCTGCATCAGGCTAGAGAAGGCATGGGGGTGTAATTGCCTTTTGCTCTTAGCAACTGGTGTATATTGCTGCAATGAATTATCTGGCGCATGCATACTGTTCGTTTCGGGAGCCGGGCTGGCTGGTGGGCAATATGATCAGCGATTTTGTAAAAGGCAAAAAACAATACGACTATCCGTCGGCTATACATACCGGCATTCGGTTACACCGCCTCATCGATACATTTACCGATGCACATGCTGCAGTGCAGGAAGCCAAAACTGTTTTCCGGCCGCACTATCGTTTATATGCCGGTGCTTTTGTAGATGTGAGTTTCGATTATTTCGTAGCCAACGACCCCCGTTGTTTTACCAACGCAGCAGCCCTCGAATCCTTTGCACAGTTTACCTACCAAACCCTGCAAGACCACCATGATGTGTTGCCCGAAAAATTTAAGGGGATGCTACACTACATGCGGTTGCAAAACTGGCTGTACCACTACCGCAGTATGTGGGGTATGGAAAAAAGTTTTGGCGGCGTAGTGCGGCGTAGCCAGCACCTTACCGATAGTGCTACTGGTTTTGCATTGTTTCAGCAACACCTGCCCTTGTTACAAGCATGTTACAATGCTTTCAGTGCCGATTTGTGGCCCATGCTGGAAGAATGGCGCCTGGCACAAATACACAATAGTGATGATTCTTCTTTACAATAAAATGCCCATGCGGTAGTTGTGTACCAACTGCCCTGCAGCGACACGGTTAGAGTAGTTGCGCAGCAGGCCTTCCGTTTCAAAGCCGGCTTTTTCGTACAGGCGTTTGGCCCTGGGGTTGTCGTCATCTACATCCAGTTCGAGTCGGGTATAGCCAAGGCTTTTGCAAAAATGAATCGTTTCATGCATCAGCAGTAATCCAAAACCGTTACGTACATATGTTGGATGAATAGCTACAGCGCCGATGTAAGCAGCATGCGCCATGCGGTGCGTGTAGCCGCTTATTTTTACCATGCCCACTGCATGCCCGTTGATCTCGAAAATATACTTGACACCTTCGTTGAGCTGTGCTGCAAAAATGGGTTCAAACGCATCTTTACTCATGGGTTCGTACAAGAGGTACGGGTTGTTTTCCGGTAAAAAATAGAGGTCGTATACAAAACTAAAATCGGCTACGGTTGCAGGTCGGAGCATGTTGATTATTTATCGCTTCAAAAAGCGGCAAATGTAGGGCTATTGGGGCTTGGCAACCGTTGGCTTACTGTTAAGTACGGGTTTCAAAGTATCCACTGGAGTGGCCGATGAATCGGCGGTTTCGCCCGGTAGCAGCACAGGGCCCACCACATTATCGATGGTGTATTTGCTAAAATCACTTTTACTTCTAAAGCCTGTGCCACGCAGGTTTCGGGTAAGGCTGCGGATGTACACCGAATCATCAGTATAAAACAATTCTTCTGTTTGATTCCACCATAGTGTTTGGCAAAGCAAAGTGTCGCCAACCATATTGTACACCACTACGCTGTCTTTCAAAAAAACTTTGTTGAGTCCTTCGTAGTAACGGGCAAATTTTGCCGTCACTACATTCTGCAGCACTCTGAGGTCGTTATAAAAATCTACATGGATGGTGTTGGGAAAATCGACATACTGTGTATCTCCTTTTACCCTTTGCATAGTGGGTGCAGTAAGGTAAGCGGCCAGGTTAGCACTTCTGCTAAAAATGGCTTTGATGTTTTTCCCTTCTTCTACCTCTTGAACTTTTCGGGTAAGGGCGGTTACCTCCTGCACATTGTTTTCGCAGGCCGTTGCTATGACAATAGCACTACAAATGATTAACCAATATGCTTTGGAAGTTGCCATGCAGCAAAGTAACCATTAATCAAACTTCCGCTTCTGAAACCACAGGTCGCCCAAGCTTATACCAACGTTGAGGCGGAAAAATGTTTCGCGGATAGGTACATCAGTATTTCCTCTCCTTCCGTATTCAAAAGAAGTATTGATAGCTGTGTACTGATTGGAGTAAACATTGTACCGGCGAATGGGCAAACCCATACCGAAGGTTACACCCCAAACGGGTAGCTGATTGCCCGCCACGGTTACCATGTCTTTACCGGTATAAAAACCAGCCCTGTATACCACTTTGCTAAAATAGCTTTTGCTGGTAGCAGCAGTTGGCGGTATAAAATGGCCGCCAAAACGAAGCATTTTGGTATTGGCCAATTGGTCGGCACGACCATAGAAGCGGAAGGTGCTCCAGTTAACTGTTTCGTATTCGCCACCAAACAGCCAGCTGCCTTCTTTTTCGAAAGTGAGGCCTACTGAGTAGCCTGCGGGCAGTTCAATTTTCCCGCTATTATCTTTTATGTTTTCTACTACATCAAGAGAGTCGGTACCCGTTGTAGCATTGTACACGAATGTTTGGCGAAGCAGGCTCTGGCTGGCATTTACACTGTTGCCCAAAAAGCCGTTTGCTCCAACCCTTGCGTAAAAATCTTTACCCAACTTTAGCTTGTACTGAAAACCAGCATCGGCGCTAAACTTGCTGTAAGAAGTGTTGCTTTTTTGCATGGCGTTGAAGTAAAACACCGAATCGTTGGTGATGACTCTTTCTGTGCTCAGGTCTTGCTGGCCAAACAAAAAGCCCACGTTGATACCTGCAGAAAAACCACCTACCCTATAGCCAGTGCCAATAAAGGCACGGTAGCTACCACCTTGCCCTTTGTAGCTGGTGAGTACACTATCAATGCCCGGCAATCGGCTGGCATCTGAAATATTATAAGCCACACGGGTGTAAGGGCGCAGGCCAAAAGCCATGCCCCATTTGGTCATCCCTTTTTTATCTTTTGCCAAAGGCATACCAATAGCCACGTAGTTGAACAACAAGTAACCCGATTGAGATTTGAGGGTTTTGGTTGGGTTAATCAACGACCTTGATTCCATTTCGGCACCCACATCAAACGTTACGGTTTGCAGTTGGCTGTACGAAGCAGGGTTCATAAAATTGACCGCCTGATAATCGGCATAGGCTGCGGAAATGCCGCCCATAGCCCTGTTGGTTACATTGCGGGAATTGTAGAGTTCACCAAGGCCGTAGCGGGAGTAGGGCGAATTAATTTGCGCCTTTGCCTGATAAAATAAAGAGATGGCAGACAAAACGGCCAATACTCGGAGCGGCTTAAACATTGAGGTCACAAATTGCATAAAGTCCTTTAAACAATAAATCGGGGTCGGCAAATATCAAGTTTTTGAGGTGGGGGGCCAAATGCACTAAATCACCCCCGGTTAAAAGCACGTTAAATGCCCCGTACTTCTGTTTGTAAGCATCTATAAACCCATCTATTTCTATGGCCAGCCCAAGCACCACGCCACTTTGAATGTTGGTTTTGGTATCGTAGCCCACCAGCGGCACGTTCCACTCGGGGTCTACAATGGGTAGTTTGGCGGTAAATGAATTGAGGGCTTTCATCCGCATCACCATGCCGGGGCTAATGCCACCGCCCAAAAATTCGTTCCGCACATTTACAAAGTTGTAGGTAACCGCAGAGCCGAGACCTATCACCAGGTTGTTTTGGCCGGGGTGCATTTGTACAGCAGCCGCACAAAGTGCTAAGCGGTCGGCACCAATTGTTTCTGGCTTGCCCACGGGGGTTGCAAAAGGCAATTTGCTGTTTGCCTGCAAAATATGGGCCTCGGTATGCTGGTGTAGCAGGTCTTCAATGCTTTTGTGGTGATTGATGACAGAAGACAGAATGCTGCATTCCGGCTGCCATTGGCGCAGCAGGCTTTCCATGCCGCTTGCTAAATCATCATCGAAATAGTGAACATCCACCAGCTGTTGCTGATGAAAAAGGGCAGCCTTTTGTCGGGTATTGCCAAAGTCAATACAAAGCGTTTTGCGAAGCCTGATGGGCATAAAAACATGAATTGGCTTCAAACCTATCGGAAAACATCAGTATTGCAAACTGTATACAAAAAATCAGCCCCAGTAGAAACTGGGGCCTCAACCAAAACTAACTGCTTATGAGAAAAAAATTAATTCGCTTGTTTGTATCAGTAAGACGTTGTGTGTGTTAGAAAGTTACCTGTGAGTGCTGTTAAAAATTTCAAAACCTCTTTATCTGTTCGGAACTCTAATTTACTATTTCCCGATCACAAAACAAAGTACTGAAATCTTGCACTAATAAATCATGATTTTAGTTCTGATTAACCGTGATTTAACACAGGTCTGCCAATGTTTTTGCAAGGCTTAACAGGCTGCTGATACAACTGTGACATTACTTGCCGAAAAAACCCTGAATCATGTCCATCAATCCGCCAGCACCACTATTGCCCGGCTGTTGCTCGTTGTTGCCCTTAACCTGATTGATGATGTTATTGAGATCTAATCCGCCACCGCCACTATTGCCGCCGCCGGTAAACTGACTAATGATGTTTCCAATATCCAACCCGCCCTGCTGGCCACCACCGGTGAGGCTACCAATAAGGCTGCTGATATTAAAGCCGCTGTCTTCGGGCGCAGTGCTGTTAGTACGTTTTACCAAAGTCTGCATAATCATGGGCAGCAATGAACCTGCAATACCTTTAGCCGTATTGCCATCAATGCCCAGTTTGCTGGTAATATTCTCTACAAACGAGCCCTGTGCCTGCTGGGCCAGTGGGTTGCTCATTACATTTTCTTCCTGCTGAAAAAGGCCCATGAGTTCCTGTACATTGCCATTGGCAATAGCTTGTTGCAACGTGCCGGCTACCGCATAGCTGGCTTCACTCATAACGGCATTGTTTTGTTCGTTAGGCACAGCAGGGTTTTGTACCACTTCGTTTTCGCCGTACTCTTTTACCATTTGCAATAGTTGATCTAACATATTATGAAGTTTGTAGGTAAGTTAATGCCAAAAGGGCTCCTTCAAAAAAAAATGACAAAAAATTTCTATTACCAGTTGCAACAATTGGGCAATTGATAAATGAAAAAATGGTTGCTGCGAAGCAACACTTCGTCAGCAACCATTCCGGCATAATGCACAATATTGCTACTGCATATTCGCCATTTTTTCAGTGTTTTCGGCGAGTTGCAAGGCTTCAATAAATTCATCAATCTCCCCACTCATTACAGCATCAAGGTTGTACACAGTGAGGCCTATGCGGTGGTCTGTTACTCTACCCTGCGGGTAGTTGTAGGTGCGAATTTTAGCGCTTCTGTCGCCGGTACTTACCAGTGTTTTCCGCTGGCGGGCTATTTCTTCTTCGTGCTTGCGTACCTGCTCTTCGTACAATCGGGTTCGTAGCATGGTCATGGCTTTTTCGCGGTTGCCCAGCTGGCTGCGTTCTGTTTGGCAAATTACAACGGTGCCCGTGGGTATGTGCGTTAGCATTACCTTGGTTTCTACCTTGTTTACGTTTTGGCCACCGGCACCACCGCTACGGGAGGTTTCCATTTTTACATCTGCAGGGTTTAGTTCAAAATCTACTTCTTCTGCTTCGGGCATTACAGCCACGGTAGCTGCCGATGTATGCACCCGTCCCTGAGTTTCGGTTGCGGGTACCCGCTGCACCCGATGCACCCCGCTTTCAAACTTAAGGGTGCCGTATACATCTTCGCCTTCTACTTCTACTACCACTTCTTTGTAGCCGCCCACGGTGCCTTCGCTTTCGCTTACCAAAGCCGTTTTCCAGCCTTTTTTGTTGCAGTAGCGCAGGTACATTTCCAACAGGTTGCCGGCAAATAAACTGGCTTCATCGCCACCTGTACCGGCACGTATTTCCAAAATGGCATTTTTATCATCCTGCGGGTCTTTGGGTATCAGCAGTTTTTTCAGGATGGCTTCCAACGTTTCGAAACGCTCAGTTAATACGGGCAATTCTTCTTTAGCCAGTTCCCGCATGTCGGCATCTTCGCCGGCCAGTAATTCTTTGCTGAATTCGAGGTCGGCCAGCACTTTTTTATACTCCTCAAAAGGTAGCACAATTTTTTCTAACTGGCGGTATTCTTTGCTCAGTGTACCAAACTCCTTTTGGTTGCTCACCACTTCGGGGTTGGTAAGGGCTACACCTACCTGTTCAAATCTTGCCTTTATGGCTTCCAGTTTATCAATCATATCAGAAAAATCCTTTTGGGGCGGCGAAGGTAACAAACCCTTGTTAGTTGTACCCTACACAATCTTTTTGCAAAACCATAACCAATTAGGAGTTAGGCTTTTTGATTTCATTAGTAAACGAATGTTTTCTCCGGCATTCCATATGTGCAAAATCATAATACTATGCGCAGTACATTTTTTACCCCCCACCGATTGGCTTTGATGGCAATGATGTTTGTAGCAACTGCTGTGCAAGCCCAGTACCGTGACCGAGATGATGACCGGTACGACCGCGACGACCGCTATGAAAGACGCTACGATGACCGCGACAGGATTGACGATAACCGAAGCCGAAACATGTATCCGGTAAGGCAGCGGCCCAATGCACCTTATGTACGGCCTACGCTTCGCCCATCGGGCATGCACATTTGGATAGATGCAGAATGGATTTGGCGCAATGGCCGCTATGCATACCAGCCCGGCTACTGGACCGTGCCCCGCAAGCACATGCAATATGTACCCGGCTACTGGCACCGCAGCCGTGGTGGTTGGATATGGGTACAAGGCTACTGGACGGGTGGCCGTGGCAGAGGCAGATGGTAATGAGCTGATGCCTAAAGCAAACCGGGCCGACGCAATGTCGGCCTGGTTTGTATGTATGTGAAAGATATTAGTTGATTCTAAAAATCGGATGCTGCACACAGGGTTTCTGCCCTACCGTGGGAATATCGCAAATGGTATTGTTGGCTTTTAGGATGGTTTGCTTTTGAGCGTCTTTAATAATCTGATCCCAGGTAACGCCCCGCATGGCATTGAAAGGGCTCAGCGAACGATCGAGTGCCGCTTTAAAATTGTAAGAAAAGAAGCCGCCATACGCCATATTGCCAGCTGCTAATTCACCTTTTGACGCTGCCGTCATCAATATGGAAACAGGCTTGGCAGGCATAAATAACGCCTGACATGTGTTTTTATCCCACGGTACGCCAGAGTTTCTGGTACGTGTTACATCGGCCATGGTGGGAGCTATGGCAGCAGGATCGCTGTTGCAGCAGTCGCTCATCACCAGGTTTACCCTCGCACCTTTTGCTTTTATCATATTGTAGATGATTTCCATGTTCAGCGAGTTTTCTTTCAGCGGTTCAAAACTAGCCTGCCTTAATACAAGGTGTGGAAACTGATGCTGGTCCTGTGGGTTGCTAAACCCGTGCCCGGTGTAATAAAACACAACAATGTCTTTGGGTGATGGGCGTAACGCCTGAATAGCAGCCTCTACATTTTTCTTGTTGTAGCTGGGGCCAAACACCGCCGTTTCTTTGAAGCCAATTCCCATGAACATAGCCAACTCTCGATAGTTTTTGGTTACTCTTAGCCGGTCTTTTTCACAGGTAGGTCCTATTTCTTCATCCTGCGTATCGGCCACCACCAGCAAGTGCAGGGTGGTGCCCAACTGATCGGGGCGTAAGGGCCTTACAGAAACATTGAACAAACTGGTATAAAATTCTTCGTCTTTATTAAAGAATTGAGATACTAATTCTTCTGTCAGGTCTTCGTCTGTTATCAATGAAGCGCCTTCATACTCCAGCACTTCAATCTGGTCATCTTCATCGTGGATTAAATCGCCTCTGAATACTTTCCATGGCACAAAAAAACCTTCTTCATCTTCAAAAAAACCAAATGCATCGAGTGCATATTTCTCCTGCATATTACCCCGCACCATTCGTGGATTTTCGCCCTGCAGCAGCATAAATGTTGTGTCCTTTTCCGTTCTCGACTGTGCCTTAAATGTTTCGATAGCTTCGGTCAAATCCATATCAACAACCGCATCTTGATTGCCTTTACTATCTGTAAAATGCACCCGTACAAAACCGGTACCATCATCGAACCGAACAATGAATGCTTCGTGCATTTGCGGCTCGCCGGTTGCTGCATTAAATGATTCGTAACTGCACCGGTAAATAGATTGGCCGAACGCAGTGAAAGCTCCAAAAAGACAAAGCATAAGAAGTGAGTAAAAACGCATAACAAGGGGTTTGAAGAGGGTGTAAAAAGAAGCAGGACATCAAGTTGCTTTTTGAATGTACGTTTCATTTTTGGCTTTAGCAAGTTCTGCGGTGGCTTGTATAATATTGCAAATAAGAAAAATCTGACAACGACTGTTTTGGAATGCCGGCATTGCCACTTACATTCACGCAACACCGCTCAATAGATCATGCAACTACCTTACGTCACCCGTCCGTTTTTTATATTATTTATCATCTTCATGTGTGTAGGCATGGCCTTTGCCCAACGGCAAAAGGAAGACAGCCTTAGAAAACTGTTGGCGAAGCCCGCAGCAGATACGCATACTGTAATACGTCAATGGCAGCTGGCCGACCAAATGAATAAGCACACTCCCGACACGGCTTTGTATCTGGCACAGCAGGCCCTATCGCTGGCGCAGCAGTTGGGATACACCGAAGGTGAATCGAGGTCATTGGGGGTTATTGCAAATACGCTCATTAAACTGGGCAACTATCCCACAGCATTGGATTACTACCTGCGCAAATTACAAATTGAAGAAACCAGAAACATGCCCCGCAACCTGGCAAGTGTAGTGATGAATATTGGAGTGGTTTACATGTTTCAGCAAGAGTATAGAGAAGCTTTGCGCTACTATTTGCGGGCCGATTCTTTAATTGAAAAATTTAGCCTGAATGATATACGATACAACAGCGCACTCAACATTGGCGACTTGTACGATCGTATGCAAATCAACGATTCTGCTTACCTGTTTTTTAGTAAGTCGCTCATGCTGGCAACAGCTGCATCGGATAGTGGATTTATGGCTACCTCCATGGTAGGACTTGGCCACAGCACCCAAAAACAACAACAGTACGACAGGGCTGCGCAATATTATTACACCGCCATACCCTTACTGATAAACGCCAGCGACAATGATTTGCTTTGCGAAGCATACCTGGGCCTGGCACGCTTATTTCAGCGGTTGCAGCGTAGTGATTCGGCTATTTATTTTGCCACTCAATCTTTTGAGCTGGCGCAAAAAGTAAACTTTCCTTCCCGTGCTCTCGATGCTGCACAAATGCTTACTACGTTATACAAAAACAATCGACGGCCAGATAGTGCTTTTGCTTTTTTAGAAAGAGCCACCATACTAAGCGATTCCATCAATAGCCGGCAGCGGGTAAGGCAAATGGAAATGCTTTCTACCAACGAGCAACTGCGCCAGCAAGAAGCAGCTATTAACCGCATGAAAGCTCAGGAGGAAAGATCGAAACAACTGCAATACCTGTTCATCAGCATTTTTATTCCGCTGGTATTTTTGTGCACTTTCTTTTTGAGTAAGCGAAAAATACATACCCGTGTTATCCGCTTTATGGGTATCATTTCACTGCTCATATTATTTGAGTTTCTAACGCTGTTACTTCATCCGCTGGTAGCTGAATTTACCCATCACAACCCAGTGTATGAGTTACTCATTTTTGTAAGTATAGCATCGTTGCTTATACCTGCACACCACCGGTTGGAGCATTGGATAATTGAAAAGCTTACCAACAGGCCTGCCGGCACCTTACCCGCCTACATGGTACGGCTGAAAACACTACGGCTAAAAATAAAAAAGCCGGCTCCGTAAGTGAGCCGGCTTTTCAGCATTATTGCTGTGCAGGTGGTGGTGTATTGGGTGTTACCACTGGTCGGGTAGAGGCAGAATCTCGCACCACAGAATCTTCTACCGGTGCGGTAGAGTCAGCAGCGGGGGCTGCGGTGGTAGTTTCAGCAGGTTTTTCTTCCGACGAACCACAGGCGGTTACAAAAAAAGAGGCCATCATTACAGCGGCCATCATTGCAAAACGAAAAGACTTCAGCGGGCTTAGTTGCATGGTATAAAAAAATTTAATGATGGGTAAGTTAACTGTTTCCCTCGTTGATTCAAAACACAGCTGCTATTTTTTAACCTGTCGGTATTGATCCCTTCTAATAGCGAAACTGTGGAGAAGCCAGCTTTTTTGGGCATTGCGGCACAATTTATCTCTTGCCCTTGCACATTTTGGCACTAATATTGAAGTTCAAAAGTGGCTGTAAATATTTTACAGCTGGTACGGTTTGTTTCAGATTACTTATGAATTACCTGGAAAGATGCAGCAGGCTGGCTGCACTTATCCTGCTAAGTGTGTGCTTGCTCAGCAGCACCGGGCAGGCACAAGTGCAAACACCCCGATACACCAAAGTAAACCTCAATTGCAACGGCTTTTATGAATACCTACCCAGCGGGTATGCCAATAATCCTTCGCAAAAATTTCCACTGATAGTATTTGTACATGGCCTTGGCGAACTGGGCGATGGATCTGCTGCCAAGCTGCCACTGGTGCTTCGTAATGGCCCACCTAAACTCATCAACAACAAGTCATGGCCCGATTCTTTTAATGTAGAAGGTCAGTGGCACAAACCCATCGTGATATCACCACAGTTTATAGAATGGCCTACACCGGGCGACATGGATACGTTGGTGAACTATTTGATGGCAACGTACAAAGTAGATCGCAGTCGTATTTATGTAACAGGCCTTAGCATGGGTGGCGGTGTTACGTGGAACTATGCCAGCAACAGTGCCGCAATATGCCGCAAAATTGCCGCCATTGTACCCGTTTGTGGCGCCACTACCCCCAGCACAGCCCGTGGTGCCACCATGGCCAAGCACAACCTGCCTGTGTGGGCCACCCACAACCAAACCGACCCCACCGTGCCCGTAAGCAACACCGATAATTATGTGAGTTACATCAATGGTGCCGCAGTGCCTCCCAATCCGCTGGCCCGCAAAACCATTTTTCCGGTTTCGGGGCACGATGCATGGAGCAATACTTACAACCCAAGCTATAGAGAGAATGGCAAGAATGTATACGAATGGATGCTGCAGTTTAGGCGGGAATTTACCAGCACATGGGTGGGAGGCACCGCTACTGCCTGGGATAACAATGCCAACTGGAGCGAAGGCATTGTGCCCGATGCCAATACACATGTCATCATCAATAGCGGCAATGTAATTATGCGTAGAAACGCGGAAGTGAAAAGCTTAACGGTAGCTCCCGGAGCTTCATTTCGGGTGGATGCAGGCTATAAGCTCAGTATTATACAATAAGCAAGAAGTAAGTTTTCGTATTGCATTTTTTAGTGCTGCAACTATTTGGCATTTTCGCAGCTACAGCAAGGCGGCCACTGTCAATCGTCATGCTGGCGAAAGCGTATGAGTCAATTTGTAGTAAGAGGCGGCCACAAACTCAGCGGCACTATTGTGCCACAAGGCGCCAAAAACGAAGCCCTGCAAATCATTTCGGCTGTGTTGCTCACCGCCGAGCCTGTAACCATTACCAATATACCTGATATACTGGATGTAAACCTGCTGATAGAACTGCTGCAGGAGATGGGTGTAAAAGTGCAAAGGCCTCAGCGGGACACCTGCATTTTTCAGGCCGATGATGTAGATGTTGATTATCTGCACAGCCCCGCTTTTCATAAAAAAAGTGGTAAGCTGCGGGGCAGTGTGATGCTCGCAGGCCCCATGCTGGCCCGGTTTAAAAAAGCCTTTGTACCCAAGCCCGGTGGCGATAAAATTGGCCGCCGCCGGCTCGATACCCATATTATCGGTTTTGAAAAACTGGGCGCCACATTCACCTATCATCCCGAAGATGGCTTTTACCACCTGAGTGGCGATGCCATGAAGGGAACCTATATTTTGCTGGATGAACCCAGTGTAACCGGGACTGCCAACATTGTAATGGCCGCATCGCTTACACCCGGCACCACTACCATTTACAACGCCGCCTGCGAACCTTACCTGCAGCAGCTCTGCGCCATGATTAACCGCATGGGTGGCAAGATTAGCGGCATTGGCAGCAACCTGCTCAGCATTGAAGGTGTAAGCTCTTTGAAAGGTACCGAGCACCGCATGCTGCCCGATATGATTGAGATTGGCAGCTTCATTGGCCTCGCCGCCATGACGCAAAGCAATATCCGCATTCAGGGTTGTGGCATTCCGCACCTCGGCATCATTCCCGAAAAGTTTCGGCAGCTGGGTATTCAGTTCAGTATTGAAGGTGATGATATTGTAGTGCCCGAGCAAGACAGCTACGAAATTCAAACCTATATGGACGGTGGTGTACTCACCATTTACGATCATCCGTGGCCGGGCCTCACCCCCGACCTGCTAAGCATTATGCTTGTAGTAGCTACACAAGCCCGGGGCAGTGTACTCATACACCAAAAAATGTTTGAAAGCCGCCTGTTTTTTACCGACAAACTCATAGATATGGGTGCCCAAATTATATTGTGCGACCCGCATCGTGCCGCCGTTATCGGTCTTGGCCGCAGCCAAAACCTGCGGGGCATTACCATGAGCAGCCCCGACATTCGGGCAGGTGTAGCATTGCTCATTGCCGCCCTGAGTGCCGATGGCAAAAGTGTGATTCAAAACATTGAACAGATAGACCGTGGTTATCAAAACATCGACGGCCGCCTGCAGGCATTGGGAGCACACATTGTACGGGAGTAATGGCCGCATATTCACGTACCTTGCAGTGCCAAACCATCATTCTTTTTGCAAATAAAAAACAGCAATACCATGAGCTTAGAAACACAGATAATGGAGCAATTGAAAGAAGCCATGAAGGCAAAGAACGAAGCCAAACTACGTTCGTTGCGGGCCATTAAAGCAGCCATTATTTTGGCCAAAACCAGCGAAGGTGCCAATGGCGAAATCAGTGCCGACGATGAAATGAAACTCTTGCAAAAGCTGGTGAAGCAGCGCAAAGACAGCCTCGATATTTACACCCAGCAAGGCCGCGCCGATTTGGCGGTGAAGGAGCAGGAAGAAATTGATGTCATCAATTTGTTTTTGCCCAAGCAAATGACCGAAGAAGAATTGAAAACAGCCATTGCCGCCATACTGGCCGAAACCGGTGCCAGCAGCCCTGCCGATATGGGCAAGGTAATGGGCGTGGCCACCAAGCAATTGGCGGGTAAAGCCGATGGTAAAGCCATTAGCGCCATGGTAAAAGCCCAGCTCAGCGGTCAATAGTTTTTGCCTGATCAAATACAATAAACCCGCTGCTTCCATCGATCGTATGGGCAGCGGGTTTTGTTTTACTGCATCGCCTATTTTTATCTGTATGACGATTGATATCATTGCATTAGTAGTATTGGCCATTGCCGTGTGGAAAGGGCTACAAAAAGGATTGATTGTTGGGCTGTTTTCTTTCATTGGCATTTTTGTGGGTGCTGCAGCTGCTCTCAAACTCAGCGGCATGGCCGGCCAATACTTGCTGGCACACTTTCCCAACCTCGGGCCTTGGGTACCGCTATTATCGTTCATACTCGTTTTTGCCGGGGTAGTTATTTTGGTGCGAATCATTGCCGCCTTTATTGAAAAAACACTGGAATGGAGCATGATGGGATGGGCCAATAAACTCGGCGGCATCTTGTTTTTTACCCTGCTGTATGCATTGCTGTTTAGCATTGCTCTTTTTTATGCCGATAAAATGGCCTTGCTTTCTGCCGATACCAAGCAGGCTTCTGTAGCTTATAGCATGTTGCAGCCCATGGCTCCGGTACTCATGGATGGCATCGGTAAGCTTATTCCTGTTTTCAAAGATTTGTTTGGCCAGTTGGAAGCCGCATTCGATGGCCTTACCACCCCGGCACAAAAACCTGCTTAAGCATTGCAGGCCAACATATTGCAGGCTGTATAGTCAAATCCTTTATATTAGCGGCATTCGCCATTCCTATGGATGCGAATTATTATTTTTACTGAGCATAAAGGCCACGTAGTTACATGCCGTACGAGATAAAACATAAAGACAAATTCAAGTATATAGAAGTAGGTGAGGGTGAACCCCTACTACTGCTGCATGGGTTGTTTGGAGCACTCAGCAATTTCAAAGATCTGGTGGAGCACTTCAGGCTCACACACAAGGTGATTGTACCGATGCTGCCATTGTTCGATCTGGATATTTTTCATACCTCGGTTGGCGGGCTCGAAAAGCACGTTCAGAAATTCATTGAAACTTTAGACCTGCACAACATTCACCTGCTGGGCAATAGCCTTGGCGGTCATGTAGCCCTGGTACATATTCTCAAGCACCCCGAACGCATTAAAACACTCATCCTCACCGGTAGCTCAGGATTGTTTGAAAATGGCATGGGCGATACTTATCCCAAGCGTGGCGATTACGAATACATCCGTAAGAAAACCGAAATGACTTTTTACGATCCCAAAGTGGCATCCAAAGAGCTGGTAGACGAAGTGTTTGAAATCACCAACAACCGATTGAAAGTGATTAAGATTATTGCCTTGGCTAAGAGTGCCATCCGAAATAATCTGGGTGAAGAACTGAATCAGATACAACAACCTACGCTCCTAATTTGGGGCAACAACGATATTATTACGCCGCCGTTTGTAGGCCGAGAGTTCAACAAACTCATTCCCAACAGCGAGTTGCACATTATCGATCATTGTGGCCACGCCCCTATGATGGAAGTGCCGCAGGAGTTTAATGAGGTGCTTTCCCGATTTTTAACAAAGCACAGTGAGCCAACCGTTGTTGCTTAGCGTATTGTTTAAAAAAAATACACCATGCTTAACCAACAGTTGATATCGCCCCTGATTACAGCACTGCAGCCCGGGCAAACTGTTGAGCAAGCACTGCTGCAAATGGAAGACCAGGAGGTTGCCCATTTACCCCTTGTAAAAAACGGCAAGCTGGAAGCACTCATAGCCGAAGCAGATTTGCTGGATGCCAACAGCAACGATACTTTGGAATCATTGTTTCAGTATTCACCCATTATTGCTGTGGCTGCAGAGCAGCATTTTCTTACAGCAGTGGCCAGCCTGGTAGGCAGGCAGCTTACAGTAGTGCCTGTAGTAACCGGCCAGTATGAATACATAGGTTGCATAACTGCGCAGCAATTGCTGCAGTATTTGGCACAAATGATTGGGGCCAATAGCGGCGGTGCCCTGCTGGTTGTAGAAATGGAGCCCCATCAGTTTAGCATCAGTGAGCTTTCGAAACTGATTGAAACAAACGATGCACACATTACTCAGCTCAATACTGCAGTTCATCCGGAAACGGGCATGCTGTTGGTAACCATTCGCATCAATAAAAATGAGGTAAGTGATATTGTAGCCACGCTACAGCGGTACGATTATCACCTGGTGTTTTATGCTGGCGAAGAGCATTATGAAAATGAGCTGCGCCAAAACTATCAGCACCTCATGAATTTTTTAACCATGTAGGATTGGGCAGTTTCCCCTGAGCCCCTACCTTTCCTGTTCGTCTATAAAAAAAGGGATTGAGTGCATGCTGCTGAGAAAGGTAATTTTTTGTACACTGCTGATGATGATTTGCGCCACCTGCTGGTGCCAGCGGTCCAGTACAAAAGCCTTGAGCGATACACTGCAACCAGCTTTTAACCCCGACGGCAGTATCGACACCAGCAAAACAACTATCCGAAGCATTTCTATAGTAGGCAACCGTGTTACCCGCGAAGCGATTGTATACCGCGAAGTAGCCATCCGGTCTGGCATTAACTACACCAACGCCGATCTCGAAAAAAAAATGCGCCTTACCAAGGAGCAACTCATGAATACAACACTGTTTGTATCCGTTGAGCTTAGCCGTGTACCTGCCGGCGATGGCTTTTGCGATGTTCAAATTGTAGTAAGCGAACGATGGTATTTGTTTCCATTGCCCTACTTTAAAGTAGTAGACCGCAACTGGAATGTGTGGATTAATGATTACAAAGCCAGCCTCGACAGAACACTTTTTGGCGTAAAAATTGCCCACAACAATACCACCGGCAGAAATGATAAAATGAACGTCTGGATTATTGGTGGCTACACACAGCAGGTTGAGTTTAAGTACCAACTACCTTACGTAGACAAGAAAATGGAAAAAGGTTTTACGGTGGGCATGAACTACGGCCGCAACCGCGAAATCAACTACGCTACCGATAGCAACAAACAATTGTTCAGATCCTTGCCGAGTTTTGGCAGAGATTACCTGCGGGTGGAAGCCGCTTTCTCTTACCGCAAGGGTAGCCAAAAGCGTTTTTACCTGCGTTCTGTATTTGGTTGGGAAAAAATTGATACGGCTTTTTACAACCTCAATCCAAATTATCTCAACGGCCAGCTATCGGCCAGCTATCTCGATATAATTGCCAACTACCAGTATTTCAATGTGGACTATATACCCTTTCCGCTGCGTGGATGGTACATAGATATGAATGCCAGTCATCGTTTTTCCAAAGCTTTAAGCATGAGCCAGATTGGTGGCCGTGCACTTGCTACCTGGGAGTTTTTGCCCAAAACGTATATCAATTTTCAAACAGCTTTTGCTTACACACTGCAGCGGCAGCAAGCGTATTTTAACAACCGCTTGATGGGCTACGGCAGCCTGTACATGCAGGGCCTGGAGTACAATGTGATTGATGGAACCTTTGGCATTATGGGCCGCACCACATTGCGCCGTAAGTTGTTTAGCACCACCTTTAAAGGGCCCGAAAAATGGAAGACCTACAGCCGCATCCCCTTTACTTTTTACCTGAAAGGCTATGGCAACCTGGGGTATGTGTATGACAAAGTGCCGGGCGTTACCAACTTTATGAACAACCGCCTGCTGCGTACTGCCGGCTTGGGTTTAGAAATTGCCAGTATTTACGACGCCGTACTCAAGTTAGAATATAGTTTCAATCAGTTTGGCCAGAGTGGTTTTTTCATACACACCAGTGCCGACTTTTAGCAATAAGCCAGTAGCTTAGCCCTGCAAGCTGGTTGAATAACCAAAAAATGAAGTAGAACAATCCTCATGAAAGTTGCGATATATAGCCGGGGCATCGAAGTAGAACAAATGGAACATTATGCATGGTTGCTGCAAGAGCTCACCCTTCAGAAAGCCAGTATACTGTTGTACAAATCGCTGGCCAGCACCGATAGTTATCCTTTTTTGCAGAAATACAAGTACGATGTATTTGAAACAGATACCCACCTGGACGAAACAGTAGACTGTGTGATAAGCCTTGGTGGCGATGGCACTGTGCTGGATGCTGCCATTCTTATACGTGGCAAAGGCATTCCACTACTGGGTATCAATTTTGGCCGGTTGGGCTTTTTGGCCACGTTGGGCAAAGAAGCACTGAAGCAAGCCGTGGAAGCCCTTGTACACCGCAGCTATCATATAGACCAGCGTACACTCATACATGTAGATGCCGATGTACCACTTTTTGCAGCGGCACCAATTGCCCTCAATGAGTTTGTAATACACAAAAGAGATTTTTCGCCAATGATAAAAATTCACACCTACCTCAACGGTGAATTTTTAAATACCTACTGGGCCGATGGTGTAATTGTAGCTACACCCACTGGTAGTACAGGCTACAACCTAAGTTGCAATGGTCCAATTGTTTTTCCTGAAAGTAAATCGCTGGTGATAACACCCATTGCCCCGCATAACCTCAATGTGCGTAGCATTATTGTTCCTGATGACAACATTGTAAGTTTTGAAGTAGAAGGCCGTGCCGAAAACTTTATGTGTGCCATGGATGCCCGCCGCGAAGTAGTAGATATTAAAACACAGGTAGCAGTGCGTAAAGAATCATTTACCGTTGGGCTTGTACGCCTGAGTGAAAATACTTTTTTGGAAACCCTGCGTAAAAAACTGGCATGGGGATTGGATATCAGAAATTGAAGTCCGTTAAACAAGCAGGCTTTGTACTTTTTTGTTCACAACGCTTAAAAAAAGCTGCACAGAGCCGCTGTTGAGTGCATACCAAACCTGTTGCACATTCGTTTTACTCGGGTACCCAGTTACTTTGCATACAATGAAAAAATGTTTTTTTGCAATACTATTACTAATAGCTGCTGCCTTGCCGGGCAAAAGTCAGCTGTATGAATCAACGGTGCTCAATGGTGAGTTTGGCGTAGCCGTGGGTGCCGCCCATTATTTTGGCGACCTCAATACCAATGCCAGTTTGAGTCGGCCAAAGCCTGCTATTTCATTATTATTCAGAAAGCAATTTGGCAATTACATAGCCCTTCGGCTGCAGGGTACCTACGCCCGGCTTGGCTATAGCGATGTTCACAGTAAAAACATAACGGAGCGTACCCGCAACCTTAGTTTCAATACCGACGTATTTGAGTTGGCATTGATGGGCGATTTCAACTTTTTCCGTTTCATCCCCGGCCAGAGAGACTACAACTTTACGCCATACGTTACGTTTGGTGCAGGCTTTTTCACCTACGATCCTTACGCATTTTTGGCTGGCGAAAAATACTTTTTACGCCCATTGGGCACCGAAGGACAAGGCTCGGCACTATACCCCGACCGCAAGCCTTACAGTAGCATGGCCGTAAGTTTTCCTATTGGCATTGGCATCAAGTACAACCTCTCGGCACGTACCAACCTGACGTTTGAAATTACCCACCGCTTTACCAATACCGATTACCTCGATGATGTGAGCACTACTTATGCTGGTGCGGCGGCATTTCCCAACCTGCCCGATGGCAGCCCATCGCCTGCATTTTTACTGCAAGACCGTAGTTACGAATTAGGCCCGCCCATCGGTACAACCGGCAGGCAGCGGGGCAATAGTTTGCAAAAAGACCAATTCATTACTGCACAAATCGGTATTACGTTTAACCTTACTTCTTATCGTTGCCCTACGGCTTACTAAGCTTGCAGCGGCTACATTTTTCCTTTATAACCTAGAATAGAAAAGGCCCACCGTTTGGTGGGCCTTCCTTATGGTATGCACTGTTGGGCAGTGCAGGTTTTCGATGATTATCCCAGCGCTACACGCTTAAAGCCGAGCACCTGTACATCGCTGCCCAAGTATTCTGCTACGGTTTTGCTGCTGTCTTTTACAAAAGGCTGTTGCATCAATGTGTTTTCTTTAAAGAAAGCATTGAGTTTGCCTTCGGCAATTTTTGCAATCATTTCCTCAGGCTTACCGGCCATTTTTGGATCGTTCTTCATTTGATCGATCACAATAGCACGTTCACGTTCGATGGTTTCGGCAGATACGCTTGAAGCATCAACGGCCAGTGGGTTCATGGCAGCAATTTGCATCGCTACGTCTTTACCTGCATCAGCAGCTTCTTTGCTCAGGCCTACCAATACGCCCATGCGGTATGCACCGTGGATGTAAGAGGCTACGTATTCAGCGTCTACACGCTCAAACTTGCTGATACCGATTTTTTCGCCGATAGAAGCCAGTTTGTCGTTGATGAGTTCAGCAACCTTAGTACCGTTTACGCTTACTTCAGCCAGTTCTTCTGCGCTTTTTACGTTGTTGGCAATAGCTGCGTCGGCAATGCTTTGTGCAAAGGCAACGAAGTCAGCATTCTTAGATACGAAGTCAGTTTCGCAGCTGATGCACACGGCAATACCGGTTTTGTTGTCGGCAGTGGTTTGTGCAATTACTACACCTTCTTTGGCTTCGCGGTCGCTACGCTTGGCAGCAATCTTCTGGCCTTGCTTACGCAACCAGTCGATGGCAGCTTCGAAGTCGCCGTTGGTTTCAGTCAGCGCTTTGCGGCAATCCATCATACCGGCACCGGTAGCCTGACGGAGTTTATTAATATCAGCAGCGGTAATTGTTACAGTTGACATATGAGTTGAATTTGAAAATTTGACAAGGTGAAAATTTGAGCATGAAGCAGGCGATACTGTTTCACATTCGTTTTTCAAATCAGGAGCATGGTCGTTATTAAACATGCTCCGGTGCGATACCCAAAGTTCGTTTGGTAGCAGCGCAAACCGGAGCAGGTTTTATTATGGTTTCATTAAGTACAACAAAGGATGCAGCCTAATGAACAAAACCGATGGGCCTAAGCCCAAGGGCTACCGGACATTAGCGGCCACCACCACCGGCAGGCTTACGACCACCGCCGCCAGCATTGGCTACGCGACGACGGGGAGCACCACCAGGACCAGCAGCGTTGCCGCTGTTGGCACCACGGCCACGGCCACCACGACCAGCACGGTCACGGTCTTCGCCACCTTCTTCGGCATCAAAACGAGCCGATGCTTCGGTTACTTCTTCTTCAGTATCCTCTTCTTTAGCAGCCTGACGCTCAGCCAAACCTTCGGCAATAGCAGCAGTGAGGTAGTTTACGATGATAGCGATAGACTTGGTAGCGTCATCGTTGGCAGGAACGGCGAAGTCTACTTTGTTGGGATCGCAGTTGGTATCTACCATACCGAGGGTAGTGATACCGAGGCGACGGGCTTCAGCCAAAGCGATGTGCTCGTGGCCAATATCTACCAAAAACAGGGCAGCAGGAATGCGGCTCATGTTGGCAATACCGCCGAGTACCTTTTCCATTTTGTCCTTATCACGGGTCAAAGTGAGGCGTTCTTTCTTGGTAATGCTTTCCAGTGTACCGTCGTTCAGCATTTTTTCGATGCTCTGCATTTTCTTCACACTCTTACGCACGGTGTTGAAGTTGGTGAGCATACCACCCAACCAACGTTCAGTAACGTAAGGCATGTTTACACGCTGAGCACATTCAGTTACGATTTCTTTTGCCTGCTTTTTGGTAGCCACAAACATGATTTTTTTACCGCTCTTGGCAATTTGCTTAAGTGCGGCTGCAGACTCCTGCAGACCTTCTACTGTTTTGTTGAGGTCGATGATGTGGATGCCTTTCTTTTCGGCAAAAATGTAAGGCAGCATTTTGGGGTTCCACTTCTTTTTGAGGTGACCAAAGTGTACACCTGCATCGAGAAGCTGCTGCTGGAGAGAAGTATTTTGTTCCATTTGAATGACTTGTTTGTTGTTTGTAGTTTTTTGTTTGTTGTTGGTTTGTGCCGTTTGGAAAACCAACAACAACAAACCAAAAACCAAAACCGGAATTAACGTTTAGAGAACTGGAAGCTCTTACGTGCTTTCTTCTTACCAGGTTTTTTACGTTCTACAGCACGTGGGTCGCGGGTAAGCAGGCCAGCGGCTTTCAGTGCAGGGCGGAACTCTGGGTTTACTTCAATGAGGGCACGGGCAATGCCGAGCTTGGTAGCTTCGGCCTGGCCTTTGATACCACCACCAGCAGCGTTTACTTTTACATCATACTTGTCGATGCCTTCAACGGTTTTCAATGGCAGTTCTACCTGATTTTGCAGGTATACCAACGGGAAATACACTTTGTAATCCTTGTCGTTTATAGTGATAGCACCGCTACCCTTGGTCAGAAATACGCGGGTTACCGCTTCTTTCCTACGACCCAATGCATTTGTTTGCTTTTCCATTTATTTGGAATTTGAGATTGTAATGTGGTAAAATCCTATCGCCCCTGTGGGCATTAGGGGGTTGTTAGAATTTCAGATCTTTTGGTTGCTGCGCAGTGTGCGGATGCTGCGTACCAGCATATACAAACAGCTTCTTCACCATTTTGCGACCCAGACGGTTTTTGGGGAGCATGCCTTTTACGGCACGTTCTACAATTACTTCAGGGCGACGCTTCAGCAAATCCTTAGCAGTTTCTTCTTTGAGACCACCGGGGTAACCGCTGAAATTCTGGTACATTTTGTCGTCAAACTTGTTGCCGGTAAATACAACCTTATCGGCGTTGATAACAATCACGTAGTCACCAGTGTCTACGTGTGGAGTGTATGAGGCCTTGTGCTTGCCACGCAATACAGCGGCAATACGGGCACACATACGTCCTACGGTTTGATTGGTACCGTCTACAACGAACCACTGACGCTGTACGGTAGCCGCATTCGCATGCTTTGTAGTAAAATGTAACTTACTCATTCTTGTTTTTTTAAGTTGGATAGTGTCGCCATCCCGTACACTACCCGGTTTTCAAATTGGGTGGCAAAGGTATCGGGATACACAACATACAGCCAAGATTTTACAAGTCTTTTTTGTAAGCACCTATTGCAACGTGTTGATTTTCAATAAAATTTTTTACTGCTTTTTTATCTCCATAGCTCAAAGTGGCCACTGGCAAGGCTTTTGAGCCTATGAAATGCCGAAAGGCTTATCCCTACAATGTTTGGTGTAATGGCTATTTACAACCTTATCGTATCCAACATGCGCATCTCCCCCGGCTGCAGGCCTTCAATAGTAAGCCTGCCCTGGCGCCAACGTACCAGCCGCAGGGTAGGAAAACCCACGGCAGCCGTCATGCGGCGTACCTGCCGGTTTTTACCTTCGGTAATAGTGAGGCTCAGCCAACTGGTGGGAATATTGGCCCGATAGCGGATGGGTGGATGCCGCTCTGGCAGGTTGGGTTCGGCAGGCAGCAGCCTTGCATGGGCCGGCAAGGTTTGGTGCGGTTTGCCATCAATAGAAATGAGCACTCCTTTTTCCAGCTGTTGCAAAGCTTCATCAGTTATCTGACCTTCTACCTGCACCCAGTATTCTTTTTCGGTTTTGGCATTGGGGTGCAGCAGTTGCTGGTTCAGGCGTTTGTCGTTGGTCAGTAGCAGCAGGCCTTCGCTATCATAATCGAGCCGGCCAACCGGGTACACATCTTGCTCCACAGAAAAAAAATCTTTCAGCGTTTGCTTGCCTTCTACGGGGCTAAACTGACTCATGACCTGAAAAGGCTTGTAGATGAGGTAATATTTTAGTTTGGGCATACGCTACATTTTTGAACCACGGAGACAAGGAGGCACAAAGGAACACTAAGGAATCAACAGTTGGCGGTTTGCAGTTTGCAAGGCCTGCCTTTTGTTTTTTGAAACACATTTGCGCATTGATTTCACTCATTGACTCATTGACGGTATTTCATTGGCATATTTGCACATCTGTTTTTCGCAGTTTATTTGTCCCATTTGCACATCAGCACAATTGCTCATTTTCACATTTATCTATGCGTATCATATCCTACAACGTCAACGGTATTCGGGCGGCAATAAAAAAAGGCTTTCTCGACTGGCTGCAAACCGACCCAGCCGATATCATTTGCCTGCAGGAAACTAAAGCAGTGAAAGAAGACATTGATCAAAGCACTTTTACCCAACTGGGCTACCACGACTATTGGTTTAGTGCCGAAAAGAAAGGATACAGCGGCGTGGCCATTCTCACTAAAAAGCCAGCCGACCAGGTACTGTATGGCAATGGCATTGCCCAGAGCGATGCAGAAGGCCGGGTTATAAGGGCCGACTTAGGCGATGTAACGGTGGTGAACGCCTATTTTCCCAGCGGCACCAGTGGCGATGAAAGGCAAGCTTACAAATATGTGTGGCTCGATGAGTTTTTGGGGCATATCAATGACCTGCGCCAAAGCCGGCCGCAACTGGTGATTACCGGCGATTACAACATTGCCCACCGCGAAATAGACATCCACGACCCGAAGGGCAACAAAAAGTCAAGCGGCTTTTTACCAGAAGAACGAGCCTGGATGGACAAATGGCTATCGCATGATTTGATTGACACTTACCGTCATTTGAACCCTGAGCAAACCGGTGCATATAGTTGGTGGAGCCAACGCTTTCCGAGTGTGCGGCTCAACAACAAAGGCTGGCGCATTGACTATATTTCTGTAACCGGCAATCTGGCGCCCCGCATCAAAGCCGCCGCTATTTACCCCGATGTAAAACACAGCGACCACTGCCCTGTGTATGTGGAGCTGGGTAAATGATCGGACGCGGATAAAATGCAATGGGACGCGGATTTACACGGATGAAGAGAGGATTAACACAGATATTTTGGGGATGCCTTCCTATCAACTATCATCCAGCATCTACCAACTATTTTAGCCCCCCTATAGGCACATTTTCAAATTAGCTCTTTAGCACATTTGTATTTCTATGCACATTTATAACGTCACCACCAAAGTAACCTGGGCCATACACCAAGACTGGCTGCAATGGATGCAACAGGTACATATACCCGAAGTAATGGCAACGGGCTGCTTTAACCGTTGGCAAATGGTACGACTATTGGAAACCGAGGACGAAGACGGCCCCACCTACGCCGTTCAGTACCACGCCGACAGCCGCCAGCAATACGATACTTACATAGAAGTACATGCGCCTGCACTGCGCCAAAGCAGCATGGAAAAATGGGGCAACCAGTTTATTTCCTTCCGCAGTTTGATGGAAGTAGTTGCCTGATTGTGGAAAAGAATCAGCAGGGCTTTTTTTCGTTTTTGTAAATGGCATAAGCCCTGAAACCTGCGCCAGTACTGCATTTCGTGAAACAAATCGCCAAAACCCTTGCTACACAAGCGTTTTGGCGATTTTTGCTTTTTTTTGCCTCTAATTTTCATGACCTCCAAAAACGGCGGAAACCCAATACTGGCAAGGGTTTGCGCAAAAAAAATGTTGATAACTCAGCACCTTGGCTGATGGTGGTACATTCTATATTTGTTGAAGACATTTAAAAACTCATTTTATGAACAAAGCTGATTTGATTGCCAAGATTGCTGAAGATGCAGGTATTGCCAAAACACAGGCTGGTGCCGCTCTTGATTCTTTTGTAGAAGCGATCACTAAAACATTGAAGAAAGGTGACAAAGTAACCCTGGTTGGTTTCGGTACTTTCTCAGTTTCTAAGCGTGCCGCCCGTACAGGTCGTAACCCACAAACTGGTGAAACCATCAAGATCAAGGCTAAAAAAGTTGCCCGCTTCAAGCCAGGCAAAGAGCTTTCTGAAAAGATCTAATTTTACGCTGACCTACAGCAAAAAGCAGGGTGTGCAAACGCCCTGCTTTTTTATTTGGGTTGTATCAGCCTATATTTGCCGCTCTAATAAAATCAATCAACTATGGGAAGAGGTGATAAAAAAACCAAGAAGGGTAAGATCTTCAAAGGCTCTTTTGGTAAGTCTCGCTTGGCTCGCCCTACGCAAAACAAGCGTAGCGCTGTTATCAAGAAGGAAGAAGCGTAATGATACATACGCCCCCGAAAAAATTAAAAGCAACAGTGTTTACTGTTGCTTTTTTATTGCGCCCGGTTGCCCGCAGCTGCTATCTGATGTAGCTTATTTACTTACCAAAGTGCCCACCTGTTCGCCCATCACCACTTTTTTCAGGTTGCCGGGGGTGTTCATGTCAAATACAATAATGGGCAGGTTGTTTTCCATACACAGGGTAAACGCCGTCATGTCCATCACTTTCAGGTTTTTGCTGATGCACTCCTGATAGCTGATTTGTTCGTATTTGGTAGCGGTTGGGTCTTTTTCAGGATCGGCAGTGTAAATGCCATCTACCCGGGTGCCTTTCAAAATCACTTCGGCTTTAATCTCAATGGCCCTGAGTGAACCCGCAGTATCCGTGGTGAAATAGGGGTTGCCGGTACCGGCACCGAAAATCACGACCCGGCCTTTTTCAAGGTGACGCATGGCCCGGCGACGGATGTATGGTTCTGCCACCGCTTCCATTTTGATGGCGCTTTGCAAACGGGTGTACACACCAGCTTTTTCCATAGCACTTTGGATAGCCATACCATTGATAACGGTAGCCAGCATGCCCATGTAATCTCCTTGTGCACGTTCGATGCCGGTATCGGCTTCGTTCATACCGCGGTAAATATTGCCGCCGCCAATTACAATAGCCACTTCCACACCTTCCGCCACTATAGATTTGATTTCGGCAGCGTATTGCGCCAGCACTTTAGGATCGAGGCCAAAAGCATTGTCGCCCATCAGCGACTCACCAGAAAGTTTGAGCAATACCCGTTTGAATTTAGCTGCCATGTGTTGGTAATTTTTACGTAGAAAGTGGCGCAAAGAACCTGAAAAAAAAGCGGACAGCAAAAAGGAAAAACCCGTCCTGCTGACAAAGGAAGCAGCTCATCAATAGGAGACGGGAAGTCAGAAAGTCCGGAGTCCGCTGACAGGAGTCCAGCGTCAACCGCCTACTCTCAGTCCTCGTTCCTTTTCCTACATCCGGTTGGTATCGCTACCAACCGCTAATTAACCGGACTGCCCATTTGATTTTGTGATGATTTGAATCAATCATAAGAACACAACGTCCTTTGCAAGAGACATTGCTAGCCAATAAATAGCCATCGATTCAAAAAAAATCTGCGCATTCGTGGCTACCAGTATTTGGCCACAGATGCACAGATTATTTATTAGATATTGAAAGCTACAAACAGAGCAGCAATATCAATACGTTATCACTTGCTCTTCGATGACTGCAGGTAGCTCCCGCCATTGGTACAGCTGGTTGCGCAGCTGTGGCTCAAAGCCTGCTTCGGCTATGGCTTCCTGAATGCTCTTGTACGTAAAACGGTGTGGCGCACCGGCTGCACTCACCACATTTTCTTCGAGCATAATGCTGCCAAAATCGTTGGCACCGGCATGCAGACTCATTTGTGCTACGGCCTTACCCACCGTGAGCCAGCTGGCTTGAATGTTGGTAATGTTCGGCAGGAAAATGCGGCTGATGGCAATCATGCGTACATACTCTTCGCTGGTGGTAAGGTTGTGTACACCACGTATGCGGGTAAGCAGGGTATCTACATCCTGGAAGGTCCATGGAATGAAGGCGGTGAAACCATAGCTGCCTTCCGGCTTACGGCTTTGTACTTCCCGCAATTTTTCCAAATGCTCAAAGCGTTCCCGCAGGGTTTCTACATGGCCAAACATCATGGTACCACTGGTAGCCAAGTTGAGCTTGTGGGCTTCGTGCATTACATCCAGCCATTCTTGCGCACCACATTTACCCTTGCTGATGAGGCGACGCACCCTGTCGACCAATATTTCGGCACCGGCACCGGGCAGGCTGTCCATACCCGCTTCCTGCAAGGCTTTCAGCACTTCGGCATGGGTACTTTTTTCCAGCTTGGTTATGTGTGCCACTTCGGGTGGCCCGAGGGCATGCAGGCGGATATCGGGAAACTCAGCCTTGATGGCACGAAACGTATCGACATAATACTTTAGGCCTAGCTCAGGATGATGACCGCCTTGCAGCAACAACTGATCGCCACCCCACTGAATGGTTTCCGCAATTTTTTTGCGGTAGGTATCCATGTCGGTGATGTAGGCTTCGGCATGGCCGGGTATGCGGTAGAAGTTGCAAAACTTACAGTTGGCAATGCACACGTTGGTGGTGTTTACATTGCGGTCTATTTGCCAGGTTACTTTGCCATGCGGCACTTTTTGGCGGCGCAGGGTATCGGCCACGGCCATGAGCTCTGCCAGCGGTGCATGCTCAAACAAAAACATGCCTTCTTCAATGGTCAAAAATTCAGACCGGAGGGCTTTGTCGTATAAAGTTGGTAAATGAAACATAAGTATGGTATAACAAAAAAGAGCTGCTGCTGTTGTATGCCATGCAGCGGAGGTGAGCAAAAGTAAGCCTTCGTGTATGAATGCAAATGATACAATAGCACTAATGCTATTTGCCTGTAAATTGTACCTGAATGATTGCTCAACTCTCTTTCTACGTAAAAATAGTTTCCATTTGCTGGTGGCTGTACCTGCTATTGTACCCGGTTTTGCCGGCCGCAGCACAAACCAAAGAAGCAACGGCAAAACTGCTAACCAGTTTCAGATTTGAGCAAATGACCGGTGGGATTATACTGCTGAAAGCTGCAATCGATAATCACCCCGACTCACTGAATTTTATACTTGACACGGGTAGCGGCGGCATATCACTGGATAGCATTACCTGCCAGCGGTTGGGTATACGCACCGAGCCCAGCAACCGTACCATCCGTGGAATAGCGGGTGTAAAACAGGTGGATTTTGCTTACAATCATACCCTGCACCTGCCGGGGCTGAATGTATCCGGAATGAACTTTCACATCAATGATTATGAACTGCTGACCAGCGTGTACGGGGTGAAAATTGACGGCATCATTGGTTACAGTTTGTTTTCGAGATACATCGTTTTGCTCAACTACGATAGCCACGAAATAGCCCTGTACACCCAGGGCAAAATACCGTACCCCGAAAGAGGCTTTTTTTTGACACCCACTATTGCCGGCCTGCCTATACAAGATGCCAGCGTAGCCGACCAGAGCAAAAGAACGGGACGTTTTTACCTGGACACAGGCGCTGGATTAAACCTGCTTTTTTCATCGGCCTATGTGCGGGATAGTGGACTTTTTGCCCAACATAAACAACGTTATGCTACCGTAGCCGAAGGCCTTGGCGGTAAAACATCGATGGAAATGACCGTGCTGAAAAAGTTTAAACTGGGGCCGTATGGGTTTAGAAATGTACCGGTGTACATGTTCGACGATGAATTTAATGTGACCGCTTACCCACAGCTGGGCGGCCTTATTGGCAATGATATTTTACGCCGGTTCAACGCCATTATTGATTATAGCACCAGTCGTTTTCACCTTACCCCCAACACCCATTTTTACGATGCCTTCGACTATTCTTATACAGGCTTGGGTATGTATCAGCAAGACGATCTGATAGTAATAAGCGATGTAATACCGGGCTCACCAGCCGATAAAGCAGGCATGCAGGTAGATGATGTGGTGGTGGCCATAGAAAATAATTTGAGCAACAACATTCAAACCTATAAGCAGCTCCTCATGCAGTCGGGCAAAAAAGTACGATTGGTGTTATCCAGAGACAATGAACTATTTGAGTGCACTTTATATATTGAATCCATCAGAAAAAAACTGACCGCAAAAGCCAGCCCCAAAAGCAAATAACCGGGGCAAAACAAATGCTATCGTTTATCAATTGACCGTTGTTTGCTGCTCGTTTACCTAAACTTAAGGCTGCTGCATTGGCGTTACTTGTACTTTTGCGCCAAATTTTTTGGATACATGAAAAGACTTTTACCCTTATTGCTCCTCTTGGTATCAGCCAGTGCATGGGCACAGGTAAGCATTACCAGCCTTGGTACCGCTTACACGCAAGATTTCAACACACTGGACAACAACGCTACTACCGCTTCGGCACTGGCACTGCCTACGGGCTGGTTGCTGCAAGAAACACAAGGCACCAGTGCCAGTGCACTCATGGACGGCAAGTATGGTGTAGACAATGGCGCTGCCAACAATGGTAACGTATGGAGCTATGGTACCACCGGCGCTACAGACCGTGCCCTTGGCAGCCTCCGCAGCAATAGCCTTCTGCCTTCGTTTGGTGTGTGGTTTACCAACAATACCGGCGGCGTTATTACCGCACTGGACATTACTTACCGTGGCGAAATGTGGCGGGTAGGTCTTTCGGCCCGTACTGCTGCCGACCGGCTCGATTTTCAATACAGTACAGATGCTACAAGCCTTACTACCGGTACATGGATTGATGTGAACAGTCTCGACTTTCAGTCACCCGTACTCAATGCAACACAAGGAGCCATTGATGGCAACGCTGCTGGTAATTTTACTACTGTAACTGCAACCATAACTGGCCTCAACATACCCAATGGCACATCTGTTTATTTACGTTGGACCGATGCCGATATTGCATCCAGCGATGATGCACTGGCCATTGACGATGTAAGTTTAACGCCTACTGGTACCGCCGGAGTATTTTGCAGCAACCCATCAGCTGCCCCAACCAACCTGGTGCTTACACCTGCCAATACCGCCATTGCCGGTTCATTTACAGGTAGTGCCAGTGCCGATGGTTATGTGGTATTTCGCAGCACCAGCAGCAGCCTTGGCTTTACACCTTTTGATGGCATACCATACACAGCAGGCCAAACCGTTGGTACAGGCGTGGTAGTGTACACCGGCACCAACACTTCATTTTCTGCTACCGGCCTTACTGCTGGTACGCAGTATTACTTCTTCGTATTTAGCCTCAATGGATTTGCCTGCAGCAATGGCCCCTTGTATTTTGGTACTTCGCTCAATGGTAGCGCCACCACCACCACCGGCAGCACCAACGACTGGCCGGAGGGCTACTACGATGGTGCCATCGGCCTGAGCTGTGCACCTTTAAAAACGGCGCTGAAAACCGCCATTACCACGGGTAATACACCAAAAACCTACGGCGATTTGTGGACGCAATACCTCATCAGCGATATTAAACCACGGGAAGTGGGAACAGGCTCAGCCAATGTAATTTGGGATATCTACAGCGATAACCCCACCGGAACTGACCCCTACAACTTTACACCCGGAACCGTAGCCAGCGGTGGTCAGCAAGACAATGGATCTGGCGGTGCCGCAGAAGGTGAACGCTACAACCGTGAACACACAGTTCCGGTCGACTGGTTTGATGGCAATACAAACAACTCTGGCCCTGCTACCGACTACCTGCACATTATGCCTACCGATAAATTGGTCAACAACCAGCGCAGCAGTTACATCTATGGTGAAGTAACCAACCCCACCTGGACCAGCCAGAACGGTAGCAAACTGGGGCCCAATTCATTTGCCGGCCTTACCGGTACGGCGTTTGAACCCATCAATGAATACAAGGGTGATGTAGCACGTGCCTTCCTGTATTTTGTAACCCGATATCAGGATAATATGACCAGCTACAGCGGTGGTGGTTTTGGCACGCAGGCATTTGACAACAGCGCTTTCCCAAGTGTTGATATCGACTACCTGCGCCTGATGATTAAATGGCACAATCAAGACCCCGTAAGCCAAAAAGAACGTGACCGCAACAATGCAGCATACACTTTTCAGCGCAACCGAAATCCGTACATCGACCGGCCGGAATATGTATCTCAGGTATGGAACAGTACTTGTGCCGGTTTGGGCGCATTGCCTGTAACCCTGGAATGGTTTAAAGGAGCTCTCAAAGGCACCAATGTACAATTGGAATGGCAGAACAGCAACGAAGCCAACTTTAGCCGCTACGAAATACAGCGTAGTGTAAATGGCACCGATTATCAAACCATTGCTACTGTAAATGGCCGCAACATTCGCAACTACAGCTACAGCGATGATGTAAGCAAGCTCGGTGGCCGCCGCCTGTACTACCGCCTCAATATGATTGATAAAGATGGCAGCAGCAAACTGAGCAGTGTGTTTAGCATTCACCTGCAGGCCAATGTTCGCTTCCAGGTGTACCCCAACCCTGCCAGCAGCAACATTACGGTAGAACTGGGCAGCAGCCTCTTCAGTGGTAGCCTCATTGTAACCGACATGACCGGCCGTAGCGTTTACAGCCGTCAGCTGAGCAACCAGCGTGGTCAGGTAGCAGTACCGGTACAGCAACTGCCTGCAGGCCGCTACCTGGTGCAGCTCAAAGCCGACAACGGCACCGTAAGCAGCCAGTCGTTCAACGTGGCCCGCTAATACAGCATTGCAAATAGATTTTTAAAAAGCCGGAGCAAATTGCTTCGGCTTTTTTATTGTGCCGCCATCACCGACATTTGCCCACTTATGATTCACTACGAAAAATTCATGTTGCCCAATGGGCTCACTGTTATAGTTCATCCGGATTTTAGCACCCCCATGGCTGTGGTTAATGTGATGTACGATGTAGGTGCCCGTGACGAAAACCCCAACCGTACCGGCTTTGCCCATTTGTTTGAGCACCTCATGTTTGGCGGCAGCATCAACATACCCGAATACGACGAGCCATTGCAAATGGCCGGCGGCGAAAACAATGCGTACACCACCAACGACCTTACCAACTATTATATACAACTACCGGTAGAAAATCTGGAAACCGCTTTCTGGCTCGAAAGCGACCGCATGCTCAGCCTGGCCTTCAGCCCCGATAGCTTAGAGGTGCAACGCAAAGTGGTTTGTGAAGAGTTTAAAGAGCACTACATTAATAAACCGTATGGCGATGTGTGGCACAAACTGCGGGAGTTATGCTATACACAACACCCCTATCGATGGATGACGATTGGCAAAGAATTGCGCCATGTAGAAGAAGCGCAACTCGACGACGTAAAAAACTTTTTCTTTAAACATTACACCCCTTCCAATGCCATACTGGTGGTAGCGGGGCCTGTACAAACAGCCAATGTAAAAGCGCTGGCAGAAAAATGGTTTGGCGATATTCCATCGGGTACAAAGTATGTACGCCAGCTACCCAAAGAACCAGCACAAACCGCTGCCCGCCGCATGGATGTAACGGCCAGTGTGCCGCTGGATGCTTTTTACAAAACCTGGCATGTATGCGGCCGGCAAGATGCTGCCTACCATGCCACCGACCTCATAACCGAAGTGTTGGGCAGTGGTGCCAGCAGCAGGCTGTACCAACATTTGGTAAAAGAGCAACGCCTTTTCAACAATATTGAATGCTACCATTTTGGCAGCATCGACCCGGGCATGCTGGTGATAGAAGGCAAGCTGGTAAAAGGCATTACCCCCGAAGCGGCAGAAGCTGCCGTGCAGGCCGAAATTGCGCAACTCTTACAACAAGGTGTAACCGAACAGGAATTACAAAAAGCAAAAAATAAAACCGAAAGCATCATCTCTTTTGAAGACATGAGCCTGATGAACAGGGCCAACAACCTGGCGTTTTATGAACTGCTGGGCGATGCTGCCGAAATGAATACGGAGCTGAATAAATACCAAAGCGTTACAGCCGCTCAATTCATGGAAACGGCAGCAACTATTTTTACTGAAGACAACAGCAACACCCTGTATTATCGCAGCAATATGAATTAACAACAGATGCTAAATAAAATTTAGTACTGCATTTTAAACGCTATCGTTATGTTTTGATGCCACAGAATATTCCTCGAATATGCTAAACACAACAGTCCGCACGTTTATGCGTTGATGTATGCGCCTTTTCAGCAACAATTAATTCAGAAATAGTTTGCTACCATTAAATTATCACACATGAAAAACATCCTCTTTCTCCCTTTGCTGTTGTTGATGCAATCTTTAAGTTTTGCCCAAGGCTCTGCGTTGAGTCCGCAACACCAAATCACCATATTGCAATATGCCGGCCCAAAAACCAATACACTGGTACCCGTGGCCATGCTCAATCAGGTAAATGATAACGCTACGGTAGCAGCCCGATGGCTGGCCGACCTGCGTGTTGAAAGCTTGATGCGCCTGAGTTTTAACCCGAAAGACAGCAGTTATATTGGTGATACCGTAACCGACCTGGAAAAAGCCTTCGCCAATGCCGCCGATCAAAAAGCCCTGCTGTTTATTGACGACTGCGACGCATTGTGGAGCAAAGCCGGACTCACCAATGAAGAAAAATCCATAATAGAACGCTTTTACCAACTGGCCAAAAAACACAAGCATGCCGTGCTCATACGCTGTGTGTACGAGCCCACCTATTTTGCCATGGCCAAAGCAGGGTTTGGTATTGTGGCGTTGGATTTGTGAAGCAATGAATGCTGGCTGACAGTTACTGACCGCATGCCTGCAGCAAATAGGATGTGCTCACTGATTATTGCTGATAATGGATTGAAAACAAAAAAGCGGATACCTATTACGACATCCGCTTGCTTATAAATTGTTGCTTGTTTATTTATCTGCCAGCATCCTGCCTCTGTAGTAAACTACCCTTACCACGGTACCAATGATAAATGCCAGCAAAATGGTAAGGCGCTGCCACAGGCTAAACTTTTCGGTAAGAGGTGCAAAGTAAAAGGCGCACAAAACTGATACTAAAATATAGAGTGTAGCAAAAATGCACCAACCCTGCTTAGGGCTAAGCTTATAAATGACCTTCTGCAGCAAGAAGAACAGAATGCCACCGGCGATGATGTAAGGAATGAGCATGCGTTGAAGATAACGAATTCATGAGTTATCGTGAAGATGAGGCTGTTTGTTCAATTGATTCATGATGAAGAAAGTCCTCAATTACACCACTCACTATTCAATAGAAATTTGTTTTGTTTCTGAAGAATAAATAGAAGAAGCCTTTCATTGCTCCCATCCATACACCCGCACATAATCTATCAGCAGGCTGGCTGGAAATGCTTGCGGATTGACGCCGTTTTTGCCACCCCAGTTGCCACCCACGGCCACATTCAGCAGCCAGTGAAAGCGCTGGTCAAAAGGCCATTCATCGGGGCTTTTGTGCTCATTGCGAAAACTGAATAACAACTGATTGTCGATGTAGCCCTCAATCAATTCGGGTGTCCAGTCTACCCGATACACATGGTAGCCATCCATGGCGCCGGGCACTTGCCGGAAAGCTGTTTTTTGGGTGCCGGCAATGTGGTTATACGCTTGGGTATGTACGCTGATGTGCACTTTCTCGGGGTCGTAGCCCACATGTTCCATAATATCTATTTCGCCACTGCGTGGCCAGTTGCCATAGCGCCAGTCTGTGGGCAACATCCATATGGCGGGCCATGTACCCAAGCCGGCAGGCAGTTTGGCCCGGGCCTCAAAGCGACCGTACAAAAAATCGCCCCTGCCCTTGCTCACCAATCGGGCACTGGTATAGCTCATGCCTTTGTAGTTGAATTCATCGGCCCAAACGGGCTTGGCCGTGAAGCGGGCCTTTGTTTGCGCAACAGCAGCAGTGGCTACCAACAGCAGCAGGGCAAGTGTACATTTTTTCATACTTCAGCAATTGACATGAATGGAAGATAAGGGTAAGCGAAATAACCATAGCGGCCGCTACGAACGCCTACATTTGCAGTCGTTTTACAAAAGAAGACACCTATGCCGGATCGCCATACTGCCCCCCTCATTAAAAATGCCGTTGATTTTTCGTTTCAACTGAAACCTGTAAACATTTGGACCCTCAACAACGGGGTGCAGGTATATGCCCTGCATGCCGGCGAAGAAGCCGTGGTACAACTGGAGTGGGTGTTCATGGCAGGCAACAGCCACGAGCCTGCTAACATGGTGGCCAGTGCTACCAACTTTTTGCTGAAAAATGGCACCAGCCGCCGCAGTGCTTTCGACATTAACGAGCACTTCGATTTTTATGGCAGCTACCTCAACCGCAACTGCTACAACGAAACCAGCAACATTACCCTCCACAGTCTCAGCAAACACCTGAGCCACCTGCTGCCCGTAGTGCGGGAAATTTTGACCGATGCCATTTTTCCGCAGGAGGAGCTCGATATTTTCGTCACCAACAGCAAGCAGCGCCTGCAGGTAAACCTGCAGAAATGCGATTTTGTAGCCAACCGCGAAATTGATGTGCATTTGTACGGTGCCAATCATCCTTACGGCAAATACAGTTCTGCCGAAGCATTGGATGCACTGCAACGCAACGACTTGCTATCCTTTTACCAACAGCACTACCAGCAGGGGCATTGTGTGTTATTTGTGGCTGGCCAGCTGCCCGAAGATTTATTCGATCAACTCAATGCGCAGTTTGGCGACCTGCCACTGAAGCCTGCAGTGTTTACCAAAGCCTCTCCGCTGGCAGTGCCGCAACAGGTGAATGGAGAGCGGCACATCCGCATCAGCAACGATGCCAACGGCGTACAGGGTGCCATTCGCATGGCCCGCAATTTTCCCAACCGTCACCACCCCGATTTTCAAGGAGTGAGTGTGCTCAATATCTTGTTTGGCGGTTTTTTTGGCAGTCGCCTCATGAGCAATATCCGCGAAGAAAAAGGCTACACGTATGGCATACACAGCTACCTGCAAAACCATGTGGAGCAAAGTGCCTGGATGATTAGCACCGAAGCCGGCCGCGACGTATGCGAAGCCACCATAGCCGAAGTGTACAAGGAAATGGAGCTGCTGCGCAACGAGCCGGTAGATGAGGAAGAACTCCTGCTGGTACGCAACTACATGCTCGGTTCTATACTCGGCGATCTGGATGGCCCCTTTCACATCATTGGCCGCT
This sequence comes from Phnomibacter sp., assembly GCF_036803085.1. Lineage (NCBI taxonomy): Bacteria > Pseudomonadati > Bacteroidota > Chitinophagia > Chitinophagales > Chitinophagaceae > Phnomibacter > Phnomibacter sp. Next base: position 642,446 of record NZ_DAIRUZ010000002.1, read on the forward strand.
GGAAAAGCTATGTGCTGCACGGGGTAGACGATCAATATTTCTACAACGCCATTCACAATATCAAAACCATATCGGCCGGCCAATTGCAGGAGCTGGCCAACCGCTACCTGCAACCTGAACTATTTTACGAAATGGTAGTGGTGTAATGTAAAATCCTGAAAAACAGGGATGGCAGCATGCGGCAAGGATTGCTTACTTGCCGGGGTGAAGTTGTTGTGTAGTGTTGAAATAAACAGTACACTTGAGGGAAACTACCCCTTCACCTGATCTACTTTTTCATGCGCCAAACCACGTACCATTTTTTACGGGCAGCCTTGCTGCTACTTGTGCTGCACTTGCTGCTGCCCCTGCCTGCGGCCGTGGCACAAACTGCTGCACTCGACAGCATTTACAAACTGGCACAACAAGCACCCAACGATTCTGCACGGCTCATGTATTTGCGCCGCTATGGGCTGGCACTTGCCCGCAACAATTTTGACAAGGGTATGAAGGTGCTGGAAGATGGCGCCAACGAATCTTTTGCCAAGGGCTACAATCTGTTGGCAGTGGATTATTACCTCAACAAAGGCATTGCTCTTTACGGAAAAGGCGACTATATACAAAGCATAGCCAGCGACGAAAGGACTGAAAAAATGTACCTGCAGCTGCCCGATAATGACCGCCGCACCTGGGGTTTGGCGGCTGTGCTCAATAATTTAGGTACAGCCTACAGTCTGATCAACGAACTGGAAACAGCACAGCAATATTACCTGCGCAGCATTGAGCAATTCGAAAAACTGAAAGACTCTACTTCGCTGTTAATAGCACATTTTAATGTGGCCTTCATCTACATTGATATGCAACAATGGGAGCAGGCCAATTTTTATTTGCAGCGCAGCATCGACCATTTATCCAGTAAACTTTTTTACGACGAAGCAGTGCACAGCATTGCCCGTAAAGCCGCCATTTGCTTCCGCCTCAATAAAATGCAGGAAGGCCTGCAACTGCTGCGCAAAGCCGATAGTTTGTTGCCCAAAGCGAGTTATGAACTGTCAGCTATTTATGTACACAATGCACGGGGCGATTACTATGCGGCCAAGGGCGATTGGCAGCAAGCACTGCAACAGCACCGCATGGCTTACCCGCTGAGTTTGCAGTACAACGATCCGTATTACATAGCCGATGAAGCATGGGAAATGGGCCGTGCATTTTTGCAACTGCAGCAGCACGACTCAGCCGAAGCATACCTCAACAAAGCCCTGCAGGTAGCCCGCCAATACAACTACCTGCCTAAGGTGAAATTTATTTTGAAAGACATGGCGGCTTACTATGCTGGTATTGGCGATTATAAAATGGCCTGGCAGCAAGCCAGTGCCCTCAACAATTTTACCGACAGTCTGGTAGCACGGCAAAACCACAACCGCATTTTGCTGAATGATGCCCGTTATCAAAGCCGGCAAAAAGAAACCCGCATTTCTACGCTTGAAAAAGAAAATGTAGCTAAGAGTATCACGCTTCAAAAACGCAGTCTTATCATGTATGTATTGTTGGCAGCATTGGTTGTGGTGTTGCTCATTGTTGCTTTGTATTACCGCACCTACCGGCAAAAGCAACAGCTGCAGCAGCAACGTATTGATCAGCTGGAAACAGAAAAACAACTGATGGCTGCAGAAGCCATTTTAAAAGGAGAAGAGCAAGAACGCAGCCGCCTGGCCAAAGACCTGCACGATGGACTGGGCGGTATGCTGAGTGGTGTAAAATTTTCATTTCAACATATGCGAGAAAATCTGGTGATGACGCCCGACAATCAGGCGGCTTTCGAACGGGGCATTGATATGCTCGACAGCTCCATTAAAGAGTTGCGCCGCGTAGCACACAACATGATGCCCGAAAGCCTTGTAAAGTTTGGGCTCGATGCTGCACTCAAAGATTTTTGCCACAGCGTAAGCGAAAGTGGTGCCATACAACTGAGCTACCAATCGTTTCAGTTAAACAACTTATCGTTAGATCAACAGATGGCCATTGGCATTTACCGGGTGGTGCAAGAGCTCATCAACAATGTGCTGAAACATGCTGCTGCTAAAAATGCGTTGGTACAAATCAACTATCAGGATGGGCACATGACCATTACCGTAGAAGATGATGGCAAAGGCTTTGACACGGCCACTTTGTACAACAGCGGCGGTATGGGCTGGAGCAATATTCAAAGCCGTATCAACTATCTTCAGGGTAAGATAGATGTACAATCAACGCCCGATAAAGGCACTTCTGTATTCATTGAATTTGATGTGTAATGGCCACCACCGTTTTTATAGTCGACGATCACTACATGGTTGTAGAAGGTATCCGTTCTTTACTGCAAGCCGAGCAGGGCATTGAGTGGATGGGGCATGCTTCCAACGCCAACTCTTGTCTCGCTTTTTTACAAAGCCGTCAGCCCGATGTCATCCTCATGGATATTAACCTGCCTGATATATCGGGCATAGAGTTGTGCAAAGAAGTGAAGCAAAAGTATCCGCATGTATTCATCCTTGGGCTCAGCACTTTCAATCAGCTGAGTTTTATAGAAAAAATGATGGACAACGGTGCCAGTGGCTACCTGCTGAAAAATGCCGGCAGCGATGAAATAGTGGCCGCCATCAACGAAGTAATGCATGGCCGTAAATACCTGAGTGCCGAAGCTGCAGGTGTAGTAAAACATGCCGCAAAAACGGGCAACACCCTGCTTACCCGCCGCGAAAAAGAAGTGCTCCAGCTCATTGCCGAAGGCCTCACCAATCAGGAAATAGCCGACCGTTTGTTTGTAAGCGTATCTACAGTAGATACCCACCGCAAAAACCTGCTGCAAAAACTGGCTGCTAAAAACACCGCTGCATTGGTAAAAATTGCCATGGATCAGCAGCTGTTGTAGTTCAAGGTTACTCCCATTGCTTACCCCTGCACCGGCCACTCAATATGCACCGACGTACCAGCTTCGGGTGTTGATTGCACATCTATCTGGCCTTTTAAAAAATGAACCCGGCTGCGGATATTGTTCCAGCCCATGCCTGCGGCATCTTCGTTTTGTTGCTGCTGCATACCACGACCGTTATCTTCTACTGTAATGGATAGCACATTATCGTGGCGGGTTACTTGTATCAATGCTTCTGTGGCATGTGCATGCTTCAAAATATTGTTCACCAATTCCTGTACGATACGGTACACACTTATGGCTTCACCCTTGGGTAGTTTCTCTACTTCCAGCAAGTGGCAGGAGATGCTGAGCTGGCTGCTTTGCTGCATATCATGACAAAAATCGGTGAGGGCTTTGCTGAGGCCGAATTTCAGCAAACTCTCTGGCATCATGTTATGGGCCACACGGCGCATTTCATTGATAGATTGGTCAAGCATCACAATGCTTTTTTCGAAAGCAGCCTGGCCTTCATCATTCAGCAACACATTGCCCTTGGTATGCTGCAATGAAAACTTGATGCCGCTGAGCATGCCGCCCAATCCATCGTGCAAATCTTTCGCCAGCCGGCTGCGTTCCTGTTCTTCGCCCTGCATAATGGCCTCAGCTGCTACCAGCTGTTTTTCTTGCTGCAACCGGTCTATTTCCTGCGCCTGTAGTTTTTGCTTTTGCTGCCAGGTACGCCATATCAGCAGCAAGCTGGCCAACAGTAATATCGCCAATGCACCCAATGCATAATTCAGATTGCTTTTTTGCCGCAGGCTGGCTTGCTGCTGAGCCAACCGGTCTTCTTTTTGCTGCACCAGATAAATGGTTTCCAGTTCTGCTACATCACGTTGCAACCGTTGGTTGCTGATGCTGTCTGCCAGCATGGATGCCTGCTTGGTGAGAGATGCCGCCGTGGCTACATTGTGTAAGGCAAAATGAATATTGGCCAGTGTGTTCAGACATTTCTGTTTTTCTGATAACACATGCAATGAATCAGCAATTTGCAAGGCCCGTTGTGCATACCTGAGTGCAGTGGCATAATCGTTTTCGTACAAATGCGCAATGGCCATACCCCGCAAGGCAATGCCTGTGTTTTCAATATTCTCCATGGCAGTGCTAATGGCCAGGGCTCTTGCATACATGGGTTTGAGTTGCTGAAATTTTTGTTGATTGAAATACAAATCACCCATATTCAGCATCAGTATGTTTTCTGAATAATCGTTTTTCAGCAAACGGCAAATGGCCAATGATTCGTTGTATACTTTTTCTGCGCTATCCAGTTGGTTGAGCTCGGCATAACTCATACCCAAATTGGCCAGTGCACTCATCAGCAACAGGCTGTCGTTTTGTGCCCTCGACAATGACACGGCTATGCGGCCATGTTCTTTGGCCTTGTCAAACTGGTCGAGGTTTTCATATAAGGATTGTAAAATATCGTGCCCCCTTGCTTCTATTGAAGCATTGCCGTGGCGTTCAAATATGCGTTGCCCCTCTAAATAATACTGTACCGCAAGGCGCAGCTTCTCACACAATCGGGCCGAAGTACCTGCATTGAAAAAAGCCTTGCCCATCATCAAAGAATCGTTGATGGTATCCGACAGGCGGATGGCTTGCTGATTGAGCAGCAACGACGAATCGTACTTGCTCACTAAATTTAAAATGTAGGTGTAGTTATTGATGTATTTGATGACACCACGAGTGTATCCAAGTTGGTGGCTGAGCTCACCGGCCAGGCGGTAATAGTGTGCTGCAGTTTCCAATTGAGTGCCTTCATACTGCTGCCCTATGTTGATGTACAAATCCACCTTGCTGCTGTCGGCTTTTGTAGCAGGCAACAACCGCAACAAACTATCGAGGTTCATGAGGGTTTGGCCATGAACAGCTGACACAAGCAAGCTCATGCAGCCCGCAATCATCCATCGGAAAAAATACTTTGATTTCATGAGCGTCAAATAAAATGATGCCGGCGGGCAACGCACAAATCTACCCGTTCACAGCCCCCGTAATTTCCTGTTTTTAGGGGAAATGACACAGTGATTGCACCGCTATTTTCACCCCAGCGTACGCCATGCACAACCCTTGGCGCTACCAAAGCGTATGCAACATCTTTTTTTACTCCTTTTGGCTGCTGTATGCTACTGCTGCCCTACACAAAGTTTTGCGCAAAAAAACCTGCAACCGGCCAGCAGCAGTACTGTTGCCGGCATTTCATTGCCTGCTAATACTAAGTCGGATAAACGGCTCCTCATTCGGGTAGCCGCCAAAACCACCATGGATTTGGAAGCAGCTGATAGCAACTGGATACTGTCCGATAACTACGAAGTATTTCAGTTGCCGGTGGGTAGCAACAACGATATCTCCGACAGTATCATCACAGCATTGGAACATAACGGATGGCAATTGCTGATAAACGAACGCAACAACAAATGGGGCCTGGCCAGCAAAGGCAGCCGCCGCCTCATGATTTATTTTGAAACAGCTAAAAAAGAAAGCTGGCTCTACATTGCCGAAATAGCAAAGGGGCAAGCCGCTAAACCCGCTGCGCCGACTTCACCCACTAAGCCGCAGCCCGTGCAGCCTGCCCATCCGGTGCAACCCGTGCAGCTTGCTGCACCAGCCAATGCGGGCATGTACCAGTTTCATACCACCAACTTTGATGATGGCTGGACGGCCACCGTCCAAGCTGATTGGGTGGAAGTGAGCAAAGGCAACATCAAAGTGTTGCTGCATTTCAGCAATGCCGCCATCGACATGAGCAGCATGCAAACACCTACCATCAACGCCAACGCCTGGAACACTTTAGTGGCTCCCCGCTATAAAGACAAACAAAACTTTTATGCCTTCAACGGCAACATGAGCTACTTGCGTTCGTCCGGCATTAGTGCCACCTTAACTGATGTTAAAGGCATAAAGTACTTTGTAGTTTTGTTCAGAAGAGGTGGCGGACCATTCCTCGAATTCATCACCCCCGACCCGGCCACATTTGAAAAAGAATTTGGTGTCAGCTTTGTGGCCAGCAACGACCAAATGCTTATCAACAGCTACGATGATTTGTGGTTGAAAATGGACAACATGCAACGCTGCAACAAATTTGCCGTAGCCCCTGCCGACCTTATAGGAAACTGGAGCGAAAGCAGTGGCTCTTATGCGCAGATGTACAATGTAAATACCGGCAACTATGCAGGCATGAACGCTGTAAGCAACAGTGCAGAGTTTTGGATAGCAGCCGATGGCAGCTACCGCAGCCAGCACAGCGGCGCCAGTGGCATGGTGGGCAGCCAAACTTTCTTTACGCAGAAATACAACGGCCGCTACACTATGAATGGCAATTGGGAAGTGAGTTTTACCAACCGATACAATGGCAAAACAGACACGTATTGGTGCCAGTTTGAAATCATACGTGGTGGCCGCATTTTACATTTACAAGACAAGACAGCCAGCGGCCTGCAATACCACCTCACTAGAAAATAAAAGCAACTCATGGTACAATCCATTCCTTTTTGCCAGCATATCCCACGCTGTGTACTCATCACGTTTTTTGTATTGATGATACAATTAGCTCAAGCACAAAATGTAGGCATTGGTACCAGCAACCCTGCAGCCAGATTGCATGTAGCCGATAGCAATGTGCTCTTCACCGGACCAAACAACGTAGTCAACACTACATCTGCCAATCCACCGGTTCAAGGCCCCGGTGCAAGGCTAATGTGGTATCCGCAAAAAGCCGCTTTTCGGGCAGGCCTTGCCTTTGGTTTGCAATGGGATAAAGACAGCATGGGCATTATGTCTATCGGTTTGGGCAATAGCACCAAAGCCATGGGTGAATCCTCTTTTGCAAGCGGCGCAGGCACAACCGCCTACGGCGATCGGGCTACTGCCATGGGCGATTTTTCGACCGCATCGGGCTTCGCATCTTTTGCAGCAGGCTCTGGCAACAGGGCTGCCGGTAGAAATGCCATTGCCATGGGGTTTGGCAATATTGCTTCAACCGATTACAGTGTTGCCCTCGGCACTTCAAACACTGCCAGCGGTTTTGCTGCTGTTGCATTTGGTCAATCGGCCAAAGCCACATCCAATACCTCTATTGCCATGGGCATTAGTGCCAATGCTGCTGGTTTTTCTTGTGTGGCCTTGGGGCAAAATACCGAAGCGCTGGCCCAGGGTGCCATGGCCATGGGCACCGAGGCAAAAGCTACCGGTGTGTACAGCTATGCAATGGGCTACCGTGCACAGGCCTCTAACGACATGGCTGTGGCCATTGGTAACGAAACAAGGGCCCGCTCTTACGGCAGTATTGCATTTGGCAGCCTTAACGATACCAGCGATGTCATTATACCAGGAAATAGCCTACCCACCGACAGGTTGTTTCAGATTGGCAATGGCACAGTAGCCGGTCGCAGCAATGCCATGACGGTGTTGCGCAATGGCAATACGGGCTTGGGTATTCTGCAGCCCCTGGCCAGATTTCATGTCGACAATGGTGCCGTTTTATTTACCGGTCCTAACCCGACTCCCGGCTATCAAGACACGCCCATTCCGCCACCCACAAGCGGCGCAGGCAGTCGACTCATGTGGTATCCAGAAAAAGCAGCTTTCAGGGCAGGATTTGTAAATGGCTCATTATGGGATAAAGACAATATTGGTAAATACTCCATAGGGCTCGGCATCGACACAAAAGCCAGTGGGTATGGTGCAGTAGCCATGGGTAATAGCACTATCGCCAGTGGCGATTTTTCGAGTGTGTTGGGTGATGGCAATGTGGCATCTGCATACGCTTCACTTGCTACGGGCTTATCCAGTTATGCTACAGGAGTTGTTGCTACCAGTATGGGCTATGATGTTCAAGCCAGTGGAATAGCCGCTGCAGCATTAGGCGAAGGCACAAGAGCCAAAAGCTACGCCGGTTTTGTAGCTGGTACATACAACGATATTACAGATGCACCGGTTGGTACCAAGGCCGTGGCAACAGACCGGATTTTCCAGGTGGGCAATGGAGCTTCAGCTGCCGCCCGAAACAATGCCATCACCGTTTTGCGCAACGGCAATACGGGTATCGGCAGCAGCAATCCGCAACAACGGCTCGAAGTAGTGGCAGGCCCCAGTGCCAACCCCACCAAAATAGTGATTGGCAACCGCGGCGGCTTTGGCCCCGCAGCTCTCGAGTTTGTAAGTGATTACGGCCTGGCCAGCCAATGGCGCCCAGGCATCATTCAAAGCGGCGACAACGGCAGCTTTACCGGCAAGCTGGAGTTTTATACCAATGGCACCGGCTCAGGCAATTTGTATGGTGCGGTAAAAGGCATGGAAATACGCAATGGCGCCGTACTCACCGCCACCGGCAGCGTGGGCAGCTTTAGCGATGAACGCTTAAAAGAAAACATTGTGCCCTTTACCGATGGGCTCAATGTCATTAATCAAATCCATCCCGTACAGTTCGATTACAAAGCCAATGCACCCTTTGCCAGTACCCAAACTCAAATCGGCATCATTGCACAAGAGTTGGAAAAAATTGCCCCTTACATGGTACGCCAAACCACTGAAGGCACCGTGCAGGACATGCGTTGGGTAGATCATCAGGCCTACATTTTTCTGCTCATAAATGCCATTAAAGAACAACAACAGCAATTGCAGGAAGCCAATAAAAAAATTGCTGATATACAAATGATGCTTCAATCTCTGACCGCACCAAAACATTAACATGAAAACGCTCCTCTGCTCACTCCTTGCTGTGCTGTTGTGCGTTGGTATGCAGGCACAACCCAAGCCCAAAGCCAATCCAAAAGCCAGCATCAATGCCGAAATGGCGGCAGAAATAAAACAACTGGAAAAAGACATTGCCCAGCTGGAAGCCGACATGAAAACCATGACCGATGCCGATGAGTTGGCCAACGCCAAACAAGAACTCAGCATGCTGCGCCAGCAATTGGATATGCTGAAAAAAATGGGCGGCATGCTTAACAACGCACAAGGATTGATGCAAGCGGCAGGCATGGATATGAATGCGGAAGAACCGATAGTACCTAAAAAGAATCCGGCCAAAATTGCTGCCATACCAGCCACCCCTGCTACTGCAGCCATGCCAGCTTATTTGCAAAAATTACAAATGGCCATCGCTGCAAAAATTTCTGCTGCCGACAAAACCGAAGCCGACAAACTACTGCAAGCTGCTGGCAGCTCCGTACATGCAGCCAATGCAGCCGTGGGTTTGTGGATGGGCAAAATGCCCCTGCAGGCACTATACGTGATGAGTAAGACTGCCGTAGCAGATGCTGCCAACCCTAACACCCTCAACAACTACGCCAGCATGCTGAGCATGGCCGGTGCCGAACAACTGGCACTGCCCATTTTGCAACGGCTCAACCAAGAGTATCCCCGCAACAGCACCATCCTCAACAACATAGGGCAGGCATGGCTGGGTTTGGGCGATTTGCTGAAAGCCGAACAATACCTCGACAGCGCTATCCGTATTTACCCCGGCCACTCGCAGGCCAATTTGGCCAAGGCCAACATATCCGAGAGCAAAGGCAATACCAAAGCCGCTGCCGAAGCCATCCGCAAATCGCTGGATGAATCGTTCAGCAACGATAAGGTAAATCAACTGCGTAAATACGGTGAACGATACAATGGTAGCAACCTGCGCCTCCCCTCCACCATGCCTGCCGATGCACTGGGCCTGCACCGCTTTACCTGGCCAGCCTATCCTGCCACTGTAGAGCAATCGGTAATACTCGAAAAAGAATGGGATAAGTTCAAGGAGCAATGCCGGCTGGAAATGGCAGAACTGAAAATTAAATATGAACGAACCCAACAGCAAGCATTTGAAGAACAGCAGCAACTCAACCATGCATTGCTCAACTACAATCCCTTTAGCGGAGTGCCACCACCGCAGCCATTGCCCCCTTTTGCCGAAGCTGCCAGTATTAAGCTACGCTACTACATCGAAGACAAAGACGGTGGACAACAATTCCGCATTCAAAAGCTGGCCCAGGCTATGGCCGATGCCCACCAAAAAGTAGCACTGCTTGACCAACAACGGCAGGCAGACCTCAAGGCGGTGCAAGAAAAATATGACCCCCTCATTGGCGAAGGCCGCCCCAACCCGCTGGAGGCCTACTGCGCCGAATACAATGCTGTGAACTCAAAATTTTTAGCCGCCGCCAACCCCTTACTGGAGCGCAGCTACAAAAATTGGCTCGATGAAAACCTGCGCCGCCTCAACAACGAAATGTATTACTACCAGTACATTCAATGGCCCACCCAATTTGAAGCCACCAAATTGCAAGCCAAAATAAGTTGGCTCAGCGCCATTGCAGATCAGCCGGTGCAGTTTGCTGCCCTTGGGCCATTTTGCAAAAGCAAACCCCAAACTCCGCCCTCCGGTAAGGGCCTTGCCGAGTTCGACGACATTGCCTGCCAGTACAACAGCAGCATGGACCTCGGTTTGTTCCAGATTACCAGCAACTGTAGCCGCCTCAGCGGCCACCTCAAACTGGGGCCGGTGGAGTACAACCGCAAAATAGACATGGACAAAGACATCCTGCTGGCCGCTTCTTTGGAAGTCACAGCAGGCGTAAGCAAAGGCTGGGAAAAGGGCCCTGTGGCGGCCGAAGCCAAAGCAGAAGTACGGGGCAAGCTGGAATGGAACGACAAACAAATTACCAACTGGACCGTGACCGCCGAAGCAGGGGTAAGTGTAGGCAGCAATCTTGGTTATGGCGATAAAAGCATCGAAATTGCAGGTGCCACTGCCCAAATAGGCATGAACAGCGGCCCCAGCCTCAGCGGCCGCGGATTGCTGCAAGGTGTGCAGATAAAATAGCCTTTACCCATTATGAAAAAGTTCATCCCCAGTCTGCTGCTCATTGGTGCTTTGCACCAAGCGGCATTTGCCCAAAACGTAGGCATTGGTACCAATACGCCTACCGGTCCCCTCAGTTTTGCCAGCCAGCTGGGCAATAAAATTGTGCTCTGGGGCGATGGAAATGCTGCCCATTATGGATTGGGCATTCAGGGCTCTACCCTGCAGCTGTACGCCGATGCCTTCAACAGCAACATCAGTTTTGGCTATGGCCGTAGCGGAGCATTTACCGAAAGGGCCCGCATTTACAACAGTGGCATCGAAGGCATGTACCTCAATGGCCGCCTGCACCTACGCAACGGCGATCCCACTAACCTGGGTGGTGGTGGCGGCGTTTGGCTGTACAACCCCACCAATACCGCTCAAATTGGTTTTATGGGTACCCAAAACAGCCAAAACATCGGCTTTTATGGCGGCAGTGCCGGCTGGGGCTTCACCTACAACACCAGCAACAGCCGGGTGGGTATTGGCAACGAAAACCCCAATGCACCATTGGCTTTTGGCCCCACGCTGGGCAAAAAAATTACCCTTTACCCCGGTGCCACAGGCGATGTGGGTTTCGGTGTGGCCGGCAACCGCTTGCAGATTTACAGTGACAATCCCAATGCCGATGTAGCCATTGGCTACGATGCTTCCGGCCTTTTTAATGAACGTTTTGCGGTGAAACCAAACGGTGCACTGGCAGTGAGCGGCAACACCGGCAATGCAGGACAAACCTTACAATCCAACGGGTCAGGAGCCTCCGCCAGCTGGACTTCGCCCTCCAACTGGTTGTACAACAATGTGCAGGTGATGCGTCAACCCAGCAACGCTTACACCATTGCCGCCAACGCCAACGACATCGTTATTCCCGGTATAGAAACCGGTACATTCTCCATTAACCTGCCTTCCGCCAACAACAAAATCATCCTCAATTTCACCACTTTTCTAGGGTCTACATTTTGCACTTTTTGTGAGCATTCCTACGCCAGCTTCAATGTGCGGGTATTCAGAAATGGCCTGCTGCAAGGCAACTTTATCGACAATGCACAAATCGTCAACGGCACAAACATGACCTACTCTTCCGGCGTAGAACTCATTACAGGTGGTGCCGGCACCTACACTTTTTCGGTTTCGGTTACTAACAGCAACACCCACAACATCATCGTATTTGCCAGCCGTTTGTTTGTCGCTGCTATTCCGCAATAGCAGCTAGACCTTTGGGTAAATGTTTGGCACAATAAACCATTGTGGGCATTTACCCGCTGCCTGTATCTTTGCAGCCCCCCAACAGGGGCTTTTTTTATGATACCAACTGCAGTGCTCATGGCAGCTGCGTTGTGTCACTCACTTGTGGCTGCAGTGCATACTTCAGCTTTAAAAACAGAACATGCTTTATGGCTTTCAACATTCGTACAAAAATTAAGGACGCTCTGGTTAGTGACCCCACTAACCAGCACATTATTATCATGGGTTGGGTGCGCACCTTTCGCAGCAACCGTTTTATAGCCCTCAACGATGGCAGCACCATCAATAATATCCAGATTGTAGTAGACTTTGAAAATACCGACGAAGTCCTGCTCAAACGCATTACCACCGGCGCCTGCATCAAAGTAAGCGGCCAACTGGTACCCAGCGTAGGCAGTGGCCAAAAGGTAGAAATCAAGGCCGAGCAAATAGAAATATTGGGCGACAGCGATGCCGAAAAGTTTCCGCTGCAACCCAAAAAACACAGCCTCGAGTTCCTGCGGGAAATTGCCCACCTGAGGATGCGTACCAACACCTTTGGTGCCGTTTTCAGGGTGCGCAACACCCTCGCCAGCGCCACCCACGAATTCTTTCAGGGTCGCGGCTTTGTGTACTGGAACAGCCCCATCATTACCGCCAGCGATGCCGAAGGTGCCGGCGAAATGTTTCGCGTCACCACCCTGCCCATTGATGGCAGCGCCCCCCGTACCGACGATGGCAGCATCGATTTCAGCCAGGACTTTTTTGGCAAAAGCACCAACCTCACCGTAAGCGGTCAGCTCGAAGGCGAACTGGGTGCCATGGCCTTTAGCGAAATCTACACCTTCGGCCCCACCTTCCGTGCCGAAAACAGTAACACGGCCCGCCACCTCGCCGAGTTTTGGATGATTGAACCCGAAATGGCGTTTTACGACATCGAAGACAACATGAACCTGGCCGAGGCGTACATCAAGTTCCTCATCAAAGCTGCTTTGGAACGCAACGCCGACGACCTCGAATTCCTCGACAACCGCCTGAAAGACGAAGAGAAAAGCCTGCCGCAAGACAAGCGCAGCGAGTTGGGCCTCATTGAAAAACTGGAGTTTGTGCTCAACAACGAGTTTGAACGCATCACCTATACCGAAGCCATCGACATCCTTCGCAACAGTACCCCGTACAAAAAGAAGAAGTTTCAGTACGATGTGCAGTGGGGCATCGACCTGCAAAGCGAACACGAACGCTACCTAGTAGAAAAGCATTTCAAAAAGCCAGTAATCGTAACTGGTTATCCTGCCGCTATCAAGGCCTTTTACATGCGCATGAACGATGGCTGCGAGCCCGGCAAAGAAACCGTTGCTGCCATGGACATCCTCGCCCCCGGCATTGGCGAAATTGTGGGCGGTTCACAAAGAGAAGAACGCTACTACAGGCTGGTGGCCCGCATGGAAGCCATGGGCGTACCCACTCATGAAATGGAGTGGTTCCTCGATACCCGCCGCTTCGGTGGCTGTCCGCACAGCGGCTTTGGCCTTGGCTTCGAACGCATGGTGCAATTTGTAAGCGGCATGACCAATATCCGCGACGTGATACCTTTTGCCAGAACACCAAAGAACTGCGAGTTCTAATAGAGAATGTGTCAATGGTGATTGAGTGAAATTATTGCTTGATATACCAATCCCCGGTTGCTGGTCAGCCGGGGATTTTTTTGCGGCAGAAGAGCGGCAGTCAACGCTCAAATTCCCTGTTTTCGTTGATAAGCCGGTTGGGCTGTAATGCTGATTTTAGCAGCAAATACTCCCCATGAAAGAAAAAGCCCTTGTCAGATTACTGCTGTTGTTGATGATGCAGCAACTATCCCTAATAGCAACTGCACAAAACGTGGGCATTGGCACCAATGCACCTACCGGCCCGCTAAGTTTTGCCAATACATTGGGCAATAAACTGGTGCTGTGGGGCAATGGCAACAACGCCCATTATGGCATAGGTGTACAAAGCACCTATTTGCAACTCTATGCCGATGTTGCCAATTCCAATATTGCCTTTGGTTATGGCCGTAGTGGCAGCTTTACCGAACGGGCCCGCATTTTTAATTCCGGCCTGGAGGGCATGTATCTGAATGGCAGGTTGCACCTACGCAATGGTGATGCTACCAATGCCGGGGGCGGCGGTGGCATATGGCTGTATAAGCCCGATAATACTGCCGCTATTGGATTTATGGGCACTCAAAACGACAGAAACATTGGCTTTTACGGTGGGCCCACACAATGGGGCTTTACCTACGATATTACAAATGGACGTGTGGGCATTGGCAATAACCTGCCCAATGCACCGCTGGCATTTGCCGCTACCCTGGGCAAAAAAATTACCCTGTATCCCGGTACGTTGGGTGATGCGGGCTTTGGCATGGCAGGCAACCGTTTGCAGATATACAGCGACAACCCTAATGCAGATGTGGCCATTGGCTACGATGCAGCAGGTACATTTAATGAGCGTTTTTCTGTGAAACCAACCGGTGCACTGGCACTTACCGGCAATCAGGGTGCCAATGGTGAAGTAGTAACCAGTGGTGGAGCAGGGCCAGCTTATTATAGCCGGCCAGGATATTATTACCAGGCCAAACAGTCTGGTTTTTCTGTATCTGCGAATGAAAACGGGCCGTCGGTAGATGTGCCCGGGCTAACGGCGGCTATCAACCTGGCTACACCAGCCCGTGTTGTATTTCATCTTTCAGGCAATTATTCGGGCAATTATTGTCTTGCCTGCGAAAACCCCAGCGCTACCATGCTGTTGTACCGCAATATTGTAGGAGGAACAGAATTGGTTCGGTCTGCTTATTCCGGCGGTTTGGGTTATGCCTGGCGATCGGGGGTTTTGGCCAGTGGTCCGATAGTGGTGGATTACCCGGCAGGAAGCTATACTTTCAAGGTAATGTTCAACAACTCGGGATACACCGATGTGCTTTCACTATCGAACGCCTTTCTAACCTGGCAGATATTTCCCAATTAATCATTTGTTAGCAACCTTGCTCTGCATGCCTGTAATGGCACAATTGTGTGGCATCGGGTAAGAAGCAAAGGAGAATGCCAACACGCCACTAGCAGATTTCGTTTGCTGTTCAGTCGGAGTTTTTGGTAAAAAAACAGGGCGCCGGTAGCTGGAATACCGGGCCCCGTCACTGCTATTCGGATCCCTTTCTAGGTGGGTAATAGCCGGTTGGAGTAAGATAAGCGGCCAGGTATACAAAAAAAGGCGACCGCTTACAGACGGCATAAAATTAGGTGGCAGCCACCACGATGTGGCATGTTTGGGATTATTTTTTTGGGCGTTTAACCATTGATTAGCAACTATTTACACTAAGGGCAGTGGGGGTAATATTGATGATGGTGCTCGTTTGGCACAGCCACACCTGCGTATAGCTGCAGCCATTGTTCAGACTAACGGGCTCACCCTGATCGGCCATACCTGATTCGTTTTTAAATTTCTTTTTTGCCGATTGCATTGAGCACCTATATTTGCAGCCCCGAAAGGGGAAAGGATGGTGCGGTAGCTCATCCCGATAGCTATCGGGAGGTAGAGCGAAAAACTGAAAATCCTTGTGTCGATAACAGATACTGAATGGTGCGGTAGCTCAGTCGGTAGAGCAAAGGACTGAAAATCCTTGTGTCGCCGGTTCGATCCCGGCCCACACCACAACAACAAAAAGACTCGCTGATTAGCGGGTCTTTTTTGTTTGGGCAAATTATTTATTTCATGCCCTTACACAACAAAGCCCTCCCGAAGGAAGGCCTTGTATTGGCGTGATGAGAAAAAGGAGCGTGTTTCAGTCGTATGAAAACGGTTATTGTTTGGGCTTGCCGGATACTTCCAGCGTGGCACCCGGCTCAATGATGATGTGGCTGCCGGAGGCTTTCAACTTCCTGTGTACTTTATTGCCTTATGAGGTTTCCATTGACCCTAAACAACTTACCTGATACCACACGTAGGGTGGCGCCTGCGCTGATCGTCTGGGGCACATTTAGAATACATTCACCAGTTCCATTGATTAGAATAATATTACCAGCAGGGAGAGGATTCGGCGGCAAAATGGATGGCGACCAATTAGATGGGTTGTTGAAATTACCGCTACCTACAAATGTATAAACGCCTGCACAGTAAGGGGCAATTGTGGACAAAGTGCCATTTTGATTGTCAATTGTTCCAAATTGATTTTTTGCTTTAATAAGATAAGAATAAGTTGCACCAACAGTCAAACCAGTATTATTCAATTGGGTTGATACAATATCAGCTAAATAAAGCTGGCCATTTCTGTACACATCATATGAAGTTGCATTTGCTGATGGTGTCCAACTAACTTTTATTTGGCTTAATGTCACGTTGCATTCAGGAGCAACTGAAAGTGTGAACAAGCCAGGTAAAGTAGGTGCACAATTCAACGCAGTTACTGCCAGTATTCCGTTGCTGTTGTTGGTATTACCCGCTGTATTCTTTGCTTGTACATAATATGTGTACTGCGTACCTGCTGTTAATCCGGTATTAATGTACTGGGTAGTGGTAATATTGGGTGCCAGCAGCGTTCCGTTTCGATAAATATCATACGATGTCGCATTTGCTGATGCGGTCCAGCTAAGAGGCACCTGGCTGCTGGTGCCGCTACATTCTGGTGTGGCAGTTAGTGTAAAAGTACCCGGAACTGCAGGTGCACAATTCAACGCTGTTACAGCCAGTGTTCCATTACTATTGTTGGTATTAACCGCTGTATTCTTTGCTTGTACATAATAGGTGTACTGGGTGCCTGCCGTAAGTCCGGTATTAATGTACTGGGTAGTGGTAATATTGGATGCCAGCAGCGTTCCGTTTCGATAAATATCATACGATGTCGCATTTGCTGATGCGGTCCAGCTAAGCCGCACCTGGCTGCTGGTACCGCTACATTCTGGTGTGGCAGTAAGCGTAAACGAGCCGGGCAAGGCTGCATTTGATGCTGTAGTAAATGATCTTACTTGTGAGTAATTAGTATTAATGTTACAACCAAAAGCTTTAACTGTCCAGTAGTATGTTGTACCTGGCTGCGGTGGGTATGTAGCATTAGTTGGCCATAAATAACTTGATGTAGTTCCGGTAGCTTTATTTACCCGAACCGTTGATGATTCCATGACAGTCGATGCAAAACCATTTGCAGGAGTCCATCCGGCATTTGAAGTAGAAACCTGAATGCGATAAGCTAATCCCGTTACGGTACTTGGCAAATCATTCCAATCAAAATTAACAGGAATTGAAACCCCAGCTGCGCCAGCATTGGGTGCTATTAAAACCGGTATAGTTGGCACACAAGTAGTAGTAAAACTTCGAACAGGAGAATAATCAGAAGATTGGCCACATACAAAAGCTTTTACTGTGTAATAGTAAGTAGTTAATCCAGCTGGAGGAAACAGATCTGTTAATTCCCAAGAAAGATTAGAAATTGAACCAGTGTTACGGTTAACCCTTATTGTAGAATTTTCTGTAGTAGCAGAAGTAAATCCGTCCTTTGCAGTCCAACCACTGTTAGAGGTAGAAACCTGAATCCTATACTCAGGATTTGTACCGGTAACATCATTCCAATCAAAATATACAGGAATGCCTGTATTGGTTTGATTTACTGCAGGAGTAGAAAGCTGAGGAACAATTGCATTACATGATGACCGGACAGTAAAAGAACTTCTGTCAACAGATATCAGTTTTTGGTCAGCATTCAGATAATAAACAGCGAAATGTAAATGCTCAGAAATTGCGTCTGGTGAAACTTTATCAACTTTACCAATAATTTCATTTTTTGATACAAAGGCTCCTGGTGTGCTTTTTTTTGCCGTAATGTTTGACATGTGCAAATACCCAGAATACCAAGTTTTTCCATTAGTTACATGCCGTATCAACAACTGCCCATAAGAACCACCAGACCACCCGCTTAGATTTGCAATATATCCATCGTCAACTGGATAAACATCTTTACCGGCATCAAAGTTACTTGACAAATTACAATCCCATGCGTATGTATCGTTAGCTTGTGAAATGCCACCATTTGAAGTATGTCCTCCTGTTTGATGTTGACAAAAGCCCCATATGGTTGTTCCCATCCAAGGGCAGCTAGTTGGGGGATATTGGTATGTAACTGTTCCTATAATAGGTGACATCAAAGTAAGCGGCACATCCGATGGATTTTGAGCGTAAGAAAACTGAGTTGAAAGAAATACATAAACAAAGGCAATTCTCCGAAAGCCCTTTTTTAGAAAGTTTTTTTGGAACTTTTTTTTCAAAATTGCTTGTGATAGTGTCTTGCCAGCAAATGAAGTGATCAAAAACAGCGTACCAATTTCTTTCATTTTAAATCATGGTTTACCAAAAAAGAATTTAATATTGGTTGAGTATTTCTATCAAGTAGATTTATCGACGTTAAATGCATCTTTGCCCGCATCCTGCCGGAAACCCGCCGCTGTCGGATATTTTTTCCCAGTTTAATTGTTTAGTTTCAAAATCCATAACTAACCTCCCTTTTATCCAGTAGTAATTACCCGAAAGTGAACCGCGCCACGAGGCAGTCATTGTAATGATCAATTTGTTTGTCAGCTTACTGATTCTTGTTTGGCAAATTCCATTTTCGTCTTTCCCCCAATGTATTTCAGCTTTGTTCTCACGGCCACCGTAGCTCGAACAGCATCCCATAAGTTTCACAGATGCGGAATTTGCGATGTCTTGAATTTCTTGACGCAGGTCTGTATCATTCTTTAGCTCAGCACAATCGTCCTGTTGTTTATTGTGCAGCGAATCAATAATCAAAGCAGAATTTTTCTGTTCCGTTTTATGAACATCAAGCGAAATAGTCCCAGTGGTGGGTAAAAGCAAACTAAGAATGATGGCGGTAGTTGATAGCATATTTGTCATAAATTATATTTTAAAAAAGTTTGCTCACGTTGAGGCGCAAATGGCTCCGGCGAAAAAAGCCATATTTGAAGCCGACTATAAAATTGGTATTGTCGATTTTGGCAGCGTTTACACCAGCTTTAATGCCAAAATCGAGCCCTTGCGCAAATGAGGTTTGGAGCAAGCACAACAGTGCTGCAGCAGCAATTAGTTTCTTCATGAAAGTTTGGGGTTTTTGAATGGGGGTTTAGGGTTTCGATGGTTTGAAAATAGCATCGCTTGTAACAAAACATGCTTTGGCAATCACCAAACCGCCAAATAGAAGCATGAAACCGGCTGTTCCATCAATCTTCGGTGCATTTTGAGTAGTACTGCGCTTTACATTTATGCTACATGAAACCCTTGTTCGTTTGTGCTCTCTTTGTTTGCTGTTCCCTGGTTGTACATGCACAGCAGGGCCGCTATCCTGTAATGCTGGATATAGGCAAGCAATACAACCTGCAGGGCTCTAACTGGACGGGCCTGGTGGTGGGAGAAAACGGGGCTGTTTACGCACATTCACAAACCGGCGGAGTATACAGGATACATCAGCAACAAGTACAACCCTTGCTTGCCACTGTAAATACAATACCTGCTTCATTTCAAAACAGCATCCTGTTTTATCAGCACGGCTTTTATATGCATGATATGGCCAATGGTATGCTATTCAAGCTGCTGGCAGATAGTTTGCATCCTTTTAAGGCCATTCGGTCGGGCAGCACATTCATTCTGAGCAAAGGGGTCATTTTTTTTGAAGGAATGCCCCAGCCACGCACAGCTACTTATTTTGATGGCCATGCTTTTACCAGTGTTACCATTCCGGCACTGCTACCCGGTACCGATACTGTAGCCTGGCAGGCGGCGGCATTGCGGCATAGCGTTACAGGCGAACTGCTACTGGCCATGCCCCATCAGCAGGGCAGTAATCTGTACCGATTCGATGATAAACAAAAACGATTTATATACTGGCAATATTTCAATGCTCCACCCGGCTTTAGCTGGACCTATTATTTACCCAATGACCAAATACTGTATTACCCTATCAATACATCAACGGCAAATGTGACATGGCGCATATTAGATGCACAGGGTAATTCACAAAACGCAGGTTATACAGTTTCGTTCGTCAGCAATTTTCCGGCTGAATATGTTTTGCAAAAAAACGGTGAGCAATACCTGATAGATTTTAAAAACAGGGATACATCAGCAATGCCAGTTCCCCGCCTGCTTCAATCTGATAAAGTACAACAAACCTTTTTCCACAAACAAACTCAAGCGTATTACGTGGGCAGTACCAATCGGGTGGCCCGAGTTTTTCAGCATGTGTGGGAGTACCCTCAACTCTACAATCAAAATAACAGCAATGCCAATCATACCATTATCCAAACGGCTAATGGTGATGTGTATATAGGAAGCTACACGGGAGCCTTTACAAAAATTACAACCAAAGGCATTGTGCCCATGCCCAATGAACGGGCTATACTACCAGGTGGCCTCGGGGTGGGCAATACCATCAATTTCTTTTCAGAAAACTGGAGTGGGCTGGTACAAATTACCGGTACCAGACAACGCCGATCTCTCACCCGGTTGAAACCAAAACTCAGCAACACTGGCTTCTATCTTACTTATAACAGAGACAGCAGTCGCATACTGGCAGGCTTTGGCGGTGATAGCAGTTTTGGTATGATGCCCGTCAAAGAGTTTATGGCAGGCAGTGCTGACTGGACGAGTATTGGCCCTGGAAATGGTGTGCAAATAGCCAACATCCTTACCCTTGCCGAAGATCCCAAAGGAAGAATAATTTTTGGCAGAACAAGCCAAGGCTGGGGTGTGTATGATACTATCAGCAAAAAAGCAACCAGCTATCTCAAATCCAACAAGCAAACACACATTGGTGTCATGAGCAGCTACTGCGATAGCTATGGTACCATGTGGCTGGGCACCGATGACGGATTGTGGTACTACAATGGTAATAAACCAGGTATTATTACCCCTGCTAGTCTTTCACAAATACAACATCCTTTACTTAGCGAAAAAACCAATATCAGTGCCATCAAACAATGGGGCAATTACTTACTTATTGGCAAAGGACAACGGCTGCTATTGCTACCACTTGGCGCATCAGCCAGCTATGCAACTCAACCCATCCAACTTCGCTATCTACATCCTTTTGAATTGCCCATGACGAGTGGTGTAGAACAAAACGCCATGTTGGTTGATCATCGTGACAGCAGTGTGTGGGTGGCTACAACAGATAATGTGTTTCAAGTAATGCTGAAACCATGGCTACAGCAAACTTTTTATAAAGCTGAGCCATCTATTTCCATTATTACCGGTACCGATACATTATTGGCCAAACCTGGCCAATCCATTCAGCTGCCACCTACAAGCAACAGTTTAGCAGTAGATATATTGTATCAATGTGCAGATAACCTGCCCAGATTGCTGCAGGTAGCACTGGTAGCAGAAGGCGACAGCATCCGGTGGAGCAACGTTACATTAGACCATCATTGGGAAGCGTTTAATAAACAAACAGGAAAATATACATTTTACGTTCGGGTGTTTGAGCAAAGCGGTGGCACCTATGAATATGCATTTCCCATAACCATCCGTAAATTTTTGTGGCAGCACTGGTGGTTCTGGACCCTGCTATCCATCATCATTATTGCTGCCTTTGCATTTTACTTAAACCTGCGCAAACGCAAGCAAATTGCTGAAGCAGAAACCAAACGCATGCAAGCAGAAACCAATGCCCTGCGTAGCGAACAAAACAGGCAACTCACCAACATGCAAGTGAAAAGCCTGAGTAATCAATTTCGGCCACACTTTATTCTGAATGCACTCAACACTGTAGGAGCACAACTGTACGATAAACCCGAGGTAGATGAAGTGCTCGGGCAATTAGGAGACAGTATCGGCATTATTTTCAGAAATTCACAGCAAGGTAGTATCGCACATGCATTTGCGCAGGAGTGGAAACTGGTGCAAAGTGTAATTAATATCAAACAGATGGAATACCATCATGCAGTAACAGTGCACTATCCCGACGAAGCAACTGTAACAGCTCTTGCTGAATGGCAATTACCCATGGGTATCTTGCAAATACCTGTAGAAAATGCCCTCATTCATGGTTTGCGCAATAAAGAAACAGGCAGCAAACATTTATACCTCGGCTTGCAAGAAACGCCAGATCATTTACTGATAACTATTGAAGACAATGGTGTAGGAAGAAAGGCCGCCGCCAGTATGACCAATCATCGAAACAATGGCGTTGGAACCAAAAATTTGCTGGCCATTATTGACTTACTCAACCAGCACAATGCTGCACAATTACATTTTAATATAGCAGATGTACCCGCTCCAGACACCGGCACAAAAGTTAGTATCAGCATCCCTAAACAATACAACTATGCACTCTGAAAACCAGCTCAAATTTGTCATCATTGAAGACATTCCCGATGTAGCAACACGCCTGCAATATGAAATGAAAAGATTTGCAGGTTGGAATTATATCGGTAATGCCAAAAGTGTACGCGAAGCCAAATGGCTGATAGAGCAACAACAACCGCATTTGCTTTTTTGCGATTGGGATTTGATAGGTGGGTCTGGTTTTGAAGTGCTGAAATATGTGCAAACCATCAGTAACTATCAACCATTTGTTGTGTTCAATACAGGGTTTCAGTCCGATCATCCGGAGATAGCTGAAGAACTCATCAACACCTATCGGCCCGATGTATTTATCAATAAACCCTATTGGAAAAAATTGCAGGAACAGTTGCCCGACATTGTAGTAGCTGCACAGCAGAAAATTGTCCGCAAAGAATCAGTAATCAGCGATTGCTGGATATCGAGTGCCGAAGGAAAACAGCTGAAAGTGGCTGCGCAAAATATCATTTGCATTGTGCAGGCAGTTGACCATCCCCGACAAAAAATCATTCATACTACCCAGCATAAAAACGGAATTCCATGCTTACTTACCTGGCAAGAAGCAACCAGTTTATTGCAAGCCCATCAAATAGATTTTTTTGTGGTAAACAAACGTCAGGCTATTGTTTGCAAAACACATATCTCCGGCACCGACAGGCAATACGTTCACCTCACCGGGCTTCCGTTTAAAGTAGAAATAGTAAAAGAATTACAGAAAGAGTTTATGCAGTGGCTAAAGTAATCAGCAAAGGCACAAAATGGATATTATGCCTTTGCAATACTTCATGATAAATCATCATTCCTCACCCGGCCATACCGATACCAGCTGGCCCGATGGACGGCGAACAATGACCACCGATTGTGGCTGGCCGTGGTCTTTCACTTCTACATATACCTGCTTACCCGGCATAGTGGTTGGAATGGTCACCGGCGTAGCATGCATCGCTTCGGCCAATGTACCACCTACCTGCACGGTGTAGCCAGTACAGCGGTGCTGCGGCAAGCCGATGCTTCCAAATAATTGCACTGTGAGCATACCTTTTTTCCAGCGGTGTACCTGTTGTACTTCCAGTGGTGAAGACAGCTCCCGCAGCACTTTCATCGATGGCTTGGGTTGGCCATACATATCGTACACGCCATGTATGCGGCGGCGATATTTCGGCTCGTCTGTAGTACCGGGATAATGGGTGCGATAATCCGTCAAATCAAAATAAATAGCCGCTTCTATATAGGGCTTGCTTTCGTATACTGCCATGTGGTAAATGAGGTCAGTGATGCGACGAGGGTCGCCACCTTTGAAGTTGGGTTCGCACAAACCAAACTCCGAAATCATCATCACTTTATCGGGATAGCTGGCATGCACACTATCGAGATAATTACCCAGTGAACCTGTGGGAATGCTCCACCAACTTCCTGCATATTCATTCATTAAAATGGCATCGCCGAGTGCTGCGGCGTCTGGCACAAATGCAGGGTGGTTATAAAAAGAATGCGCCACCGTATTGCTCACATAATTAATCATGCGGCTACTGTCGAGGCTGCGGGCAGTAGCCACCAATCCGGCAATCATTTGTTGCATCGCCGGCAATCGTCCCTGCAGTTCATTGCCCATGCCCCAGCTTACAATGGAAGGATGATTGTAGTGCTGCGCTATCATGGTTTGCACCTGCGCTGTAGCAATACGGCGAATGGTATCGTTGGCGGGTGTTTCGCCACCCCACAGCGGTACTTCTTCCTGCACCAAAATGCCATTGCGGTTGCAGAAGTCATAAAACACATCATCTTGCTGAAAATGCACTCTTGTAAATATGGCATTCACATCTTTCATGAGCTGTGCATGGCGAATGATTTCTGCTGCAGGCTCTGCAAAACCATACTGCGGATTGGAACCTGCCGTCCATTCTACACCCATCAGCTTCACGGCTTCTCCGTTCAGCCAAATTTTACCATTGTGCAATCGAAAGTTGCGAAAGCCGATATCCGCATGTTGCTTGTCAACAGCCTTCTTGCCATCCAGTACGGTTACCTCTAGGCGGTACAAATTCGGGAAGTCGAAATGCCAGGGTTGCACTTTGGGTAATGTAATTTGCAAATGTGCAATGGCCTGCTGCCATAGAGGCATTTGCGTTTGCTCGTATACGATAGTTCCCTTTTCATTGACTTCGCGTAAACGGATAACCAATTGATATGGCTTCTTCATAGCACCGGGCTGTGATACCTGCACCCGAAGTGTACCGGCACTATCGGCTTCGTGCAGTACTGGCGTAGCTTTGAGCGTAGTGAGGGCCGGCGTTTCGCTAATCAGCAATGCTACCGGACGAATCAGTCCACCATCATTGGGCCAGTCGAACGAATTGCTGAATGGTACTTTGTTGGCACTATACGCATTGTTACAGGCTACCGTAATCCGGTTCTCTTTGCCTGCTTGTACATAATAGGAAATCGGCACAAAAAACTTATTGAATCCATCCCCTGAATGCCGGGCTACTTCTTGTCCGTTTACATACACAATGGCTGTATGATTGACGGCACCAAACTGGAGTGTTAGTTGCTTGTTTTTCCACGCAGCAGGTACCATCAAGGTGTGCTGATACCATGCCCAGCCATAATGATGCTGCCATTGTTCATCTACATTCCAGGTATGTGGCAAACTCACATTTTTTCCTGCAGGTAATGTCTTTGTAAACCATTGCTGCTGCTGGCCTACTGTCGCTGTATCTGGTTGAAAAGACCACGCATTGTTCAACCAAATGGTATCTCGTTGTGCTTGAACGTTCACCAACAAGCATAGCATGCCACACAATAAAATCAGGTGTTTTTTTTTCATTGCAATGTCTTATTTAACTCAAACTCTAAAGAGCCATTCAAAGTATTTCCCGATTGATAATTAGTTAATCGATGCTCATGCAGCCTTGTTACTTTCTTTTTCTTGAAAAAAAGAAAGTAACCAAAGAATCCCGATGGCTATCGGGATCAAGGCAAACCCGACGCCTCCGGCCTCCCGATAGCTATCGGGATTGCCTTGCCAGCGCCCCCCTCTGTGCAGCTGAATAATTAAGCCTAATAGCTTTTTCAACTTTTGATTGCCTTACTTATAATTGAATAATTACTCCACAATAATTTCATCAGCAAACAACCAGCCGGGTTTACCCTCGCCGGAATGCCCCTTAGGACAAGCATCAATCACTTTGGCCGTCACCCGTATATAACGTGCTTGTACTGCTGCAGCCTTCACTGTAAAGTCTTTAATGATCGATGCTTTCTCATTACTACTCACTGTATTGTTGACTGTACCAAGGCTGCTAAATTTTTGACCATCTGCAGAATATTCAATCGTTACTGATTGCGGTAAGAAAATCCAATCGTTATACCGCTGCAGGCAACCCAATGTAACCTGCTGAATGGTTTTACTGGTGCCCAAATCAACGGTCGCCACCAAATCTTTGCCACTGAAACCATGCCAAAACTTACCCACAGCATGCATACCACGAATGCCATCGGTGAGTGAGTTTTGTCCATCGGCCTGATAGTAGCGGCTTACAGGATGTACATACTGCACCGCACTACCTACAGCTTTGTGCAACACAAAGTTTTGCGATGCTGCTTTCACGCCCATCACTTCTCCTTGTATTACTGTTACAGCTTTCACTACTGCAGATTGCTGCAGTGTAAAAGGCGCCGTGTAGCGCTGGCTGGTTACATCGGGTTCGCTGCCATCAATGCTGTAATAAATGGTACCATTCATGGCTTCGGTAGACAATTGTACCTGTACCTGGCCATTGGCCGATACGGGCTTAATGTTTACAGTAAAATTGCCCTTGCTATAATGCAAACCCTTTTGCTCAAAAGCACGAAAATGCGGCTGCAGGCGTTGGTTGAAGCCTTGCCAATCGCGGGTTTCTTTGGGGCTCCACACTACTTCGGCCAATGCCAGCATGCGGGGTAAAATCATATACTCCACATGCTCGGCAGTGGTCACATATTCTGTCCACAGGTTGGCCTGTGCACCCAATACATAACGGGCTTTATCAGCAGGCAACTCTGCCGGAATGGGCTCGTAGCTGTACACTTTTTGCAACGTGTTCATGCCTCCAATGGCACGGGGTTCACCTTCGGGCCCTGCCTGGTAATGATCGAAATAGCAAGGCGAGCCAGGCGTCATTACCACATCGTGGTTCATCTTCGCCGCTTCAATGCCACCGGCTTCACCTCTCCAGCTCATTACAGTAGCTTCGGGGGCTAGTCCGCCTTCAAGTATTTCATCCCAGCCAATCATTTTGCGGCCCTTGCTCACTACAAATTTTTCGATGCGCTGAATGAAATAGCTCTGCAGTTCTTCTTCGGTTTTCAATCCTTGCTGCTGCATGCGTTGTTGGCAACGGGCACATTTTTTCCATGGGCCTTTGTCTACTTCATCGCCACCAATGTGGATATAGGTAGATGGAAAAATAGCCATGGTTTCAGTAAGTACATCTTGCAAAAACGTAAATACAGCATCGTTACCTGCACAGTAGTTGGAAGACATGTTGCTGTAATCGCCACCAGTAAGTGGCAGTTGTGGTTGCTGTGTACAACTCAGCTCGGGGTAAGCAGCAATGGCCGACGCTACGTGGCCGGGCATTTCTATTTCGGGCACAATAGTCACGTTGCGCTGACGGGCATAGGCTACTATTTCTTTAAGCTGTGCCTGCGTGTAATAGCCGCCGTAGCTGGGCGTTTCTCCGGGCTTGGCTTGTGGTCTGCTGCCCCACACTTTATCGTTTTGATCTACCCGCCACGCACCTACACTGGTGAGCTTAGGATACTTTTTTATTTCGATTCGCCAGCCCTGATCGTCTACCAGATGCCAGTGAAACGTATTCATTTTATACGCAGCCATCAAATCAATGTATTGCTTTATTACTTCGGGGCCGAAGAAATGACGACTCACATCGAGGTGCATGCCCCGCCAGCCAAAGCGTGGCGCATCCTGCACCCGCATACAGGGTACTTGCAGCAAAGCATTGGTGCGAATGGCAGGCAATGTTTGCAGCACCGATTGCATACCATAAAAAATACCGCCATAGCTTTTTGCCTTGATAGTAATGAGATTGGCTGATACATCCAGTGTATAGCTTTCATCTTTAGGTTGCACAGGTGTAGCCAGCTGCAACACAATACGGCGGGCTGCATTAGGCTGTGCCGACAAACGGATGCCTGAAATATCGGCAATAGCTGCCCTGAACCAATCGGCTGCAGGTTTCAGCAATGCAGGCTCGTTGTATTGCAACGATACCGTTTCATTGATCAGAAAATATCCCGACAATACTTCCAGCTTGGCTGGTTGTGGAATAATAGATACCTGCTGCGCCTGCAGCTTGCCCAGCAGCAGCATGGCTGCCAGCAATACGCCAATCATTCTTTTCATTGCTTCACGTGTATTTTAATCGTTGATATGTTGGGGTTGTTTGTCGTCGTAATAAATGCCCATTTCTGCCAGCACAGGATTGGCTCTGGTACCGGTAATGCGCAACCGCATGGCAGAGGTACTAACAGCAGGAAAACGCAACAGCCGCTTATAGCCAATAGTAGTGCCTGTTGCAGCCGTCTTCCATCCGTCATGATCCAGGTATTCCAACACAAAGTTTTCTACTCTTTGGCCTTTGCGAATATCCTCCTGCAACAACAGCACATTCATGTCTTGTAGGCCCCGCCATCTCCATTCCATTTGCATGGGTTGCTGTTGGTCGAAAGTATAAGCAGTGCTATCATTCTTGTCTAAAAGTAAATTCGAATAGAGTAACGTACTTTGGGCTGATGATAGCAAATTTCGTCGGAAAATATCGTTGCGACGTTGGTGCCATTGCTGCAATGCTTTTACATCCTGTTCGTGAATAAGCCCACGTTTATCGGGCGGAATATTGAGCAGCAGTACGCCGTTTCTACCCACCGAATGGAAATAAATATCCAGCAATTGCTCCGGCGTTTTTACCAGGCTGTCTTCGCTGGCATGATAAAACCAACCCGGCCGGATAGATACATCGGTTTCGGCCGGATACCACACTAATGCTTTTGCCTTGCTGATTTTTTCGCGGCTGCCCAAATTGTCGCCCATCATATCGCCAGCTGGTTTAAAGGCCAGGTCTTGCTGCGAATTGGCTGCCACTGCTGCGGGGTCCAGATGATTGGCCGGCACCACACTCCATTCTGTAGTGCGTCCGTGGCCTGTTTCGGTACCTACCCAGCGTACATCAGGCCCCATAATGGCGATGGTGGCCTGCGGTTGCAACTTCCGAATCACTTTGTACCAGCGGTCGAAATCATACACTTGCTTTTTGCCATTGGGCCCTTCGCCATTGGCGCCATCAAACCATACTTCATCTATCTGTCCGTACTGAGTAAGCAGCTCTGTGAGTTGCTGTACAAAAAATGTATTGTACGCCTCCGTACCATAGCTCGGCTCGTGCATGTCCCAGGGCGAGAGATACACACCAAAACCGATACCGGCTTCGCGGCAGGCTTCAGCTACTTCTTTCACCACATCACCCTTGCCGTTTTTCCATGGGCTGGAGGCTACGGAATGTTTTGTGGATGTAGTTGGCCACAAGCAAAAACCATCGTGGTGCTTGGCGGTAATAATCACTTGTTTGATACCAGCTGCTTTCACGGTATTCACCCATTGCCGGGCATCGAGTTGAGAAGGATTGAACAACTGCGGATTTTCTTTTCCATCGCCCCACTCCCGGTTAGTAAATGTGTTGATACCAAAATGAAAAAATGCGGTGAGCTCTAATTGCTGCCAGCGTAGTTGCCGTGGCGTTGGAGTAACCTGCACAGCTTTGTGCAGTATTTGTGGCAGGCTGTCGGTGGGTGCAATCCATACCATGTTTTGCTGCTGTGCAGCAGCCTGCAAACAGGTGCTGGCAAGAAGTAAAGAGAGCAATCGTTTCATGTGGATGGTTGTGTAGGTGTTTTTATAACATAGAGGTAAAACCGGCAATAGCAGCGGCGGTAGATTGGTGCAGGTCCATCACCACAATCTTGTTTTGTCCTTTCTTCAACCAGGTAGCGGGGCAATACAAGCGGTATTGCGGACCAAGGTTCCAATAACGGCCCAGCAAGCGGCCGTTCACAAATACCACGCCTTTGCTGTAGCCGCTCAAATCGAGGTAAGTATCGCCGGTTTCGGTCAATGAAAATTCACCCGTGAAAAAACGGAAATCCCCATTTTGCTTGCTGGCACTTACTGCTTTCGGGAAAGGTTGTTGCATGAATGCCTCATCCACGGGCAGCAATTGTGTTTGCCAGTTCATCAGCGTCATGCCGTTGAGCGTTACACGGTCAGTGATGCCCTTGCGGTCAATCATGAACTGCGCAAAATTGATATGGCCCATGCCTTCTACAACAATGGTGAGTTCAGGTGTAGTGCTGTTGGTTTTGGGCAGTTGCACTTCCCAATTACCACCATCACGATACACGGTATCTATAAATTCTCCGTCGAGGTACACCAATGCATAATCGTGTGGCTCCCAAATTTTGAGGCGGCCACTTTTATGTCCAATCAGTTTGGTGCGGTACACAATGAAGCCCTGATTTTGGCCGTAATATTCCATGGGCTGTGGCTGTGCCGACGCATGCACTTTGGGTGCATAATCAAACAGGCTGTGGGCAGGCTGCATGCTGAAAGTCGGAATGCTGATATGCTTCACGGGAGCAGGTATGGGCGGAGCGGGCTTTCCGGTGTACTGTTCAATCAGCCGACGTAGCATGTGGTACTTCGGCGTGGCATTGCCCGACTCATCAATGGGTGCATCATAATCATAACTGGTGAGGTCGGGTTGGTACTGCGTAGGACTGAAAGCATTGGCACCAGCAGTATAGCCAAAGTTGGTGCCGCCATGTATCACATAAAAATTGAACGACTTTTTATTCGCCAGCAAAAAACTCACTTCGTTTTTCAAAGCAATGGTATCGGGTCGTGCCCATTTTTCACCCCAGTGGGTGAGCCAGCCAGGATAGGTTTCGCTGCTGAAAGAAGGTACATTGGGATTTTGGCGGGTAGCTTGTGCAAAAGCTGCTGAATCGCTACCGCTGTCCAATCCAATGGCAGCATCAATCAAACTACCTGCTTCGAGCATGTAAGGGGTTGGACCATCGGCTGTATAAAAAGGTACATCAATACCTGACTTGCGCCACATGCTGGCAAGGGTTTGCATATAGGTACGATCGTTGCCGTAAGAACCATATTCGTTTTCTACCTGCCACATCAAAATAGGGCCGCCTTTGCTGATTTGCAAATGCCGCACATGAGCAGCCAGAGCCGTTACATAGCGCTGCACCGCTGCCATGTAGCGGGTATCCATACATCGGATTTTGATATCAGGAATTTGCAACAGGTAAGTGGGCAATCCACCAAAATCCCATTCGGCACATACATAAGGCCCCGGGCGAAACAGCACCCACATACCTTCTGCAGCACACAGCTGCACAAATTCAGCCATGTTACGGTTTTCGGTATTGAAATCAAACTTGCCCTTGCTTACTTCATGATAGTTCCAAAAGATATAAGCGGCCACAGTATTGCAGCCCATGGCTTTAATCATTTGAATGCGATGACGCCAGTAGGCCTTAGGCACCCGTGCAGGATGCATTTCACCACTAATGATCTGGAATGGCTTTCCATCCAGCATAAATTCCTGTCCTTTAAAAGCAAAGCTGTGTTTGGCAGCAGGTTGTTGTGCCCAACCATTCAGCTGACAAAAAACTAATGCAATAGCTAGCAACCATTTATTCATAACTATCATTTCGTTGGATAAACAAATTTCCTCTATTCAAAAGACAATTCTTCACGATTCAGCGCAATACACGTAATAAATAAATTTATCAATAGCAGAAAGCCTATTACATGTATTTGAAAAAACTTCGTTTCATTTTGTGGCTGCTAAAAAGGTGAACATCCATTTCACCGGCTGTTGCCAGTCGGCCCGAAAGCTACCAACTGGCGCTTTGATTAGCACGGTATTCCATCCTTTCTGGAAAAATATTTTTGTCGGCGGCCGGTACGCATAGCCTTCGTCGGTGTACGGAATTTCGAGATGACCTTGCTGTCCTGCCCGCTGCCATTGTGGTGGCGCTATACGTTGCCCATTTACCCATACTTCACTACCCTTATCATCCCACGCACCTGCAGGCAATGAATGCGTGGCGGTAGAACGTGACAAATCATTGAAGCCAATCCATGCATCTGCCATGCCTGCTTCGTTGCTCCAAATTTTTCGCACAGCATACCAGGTAGTACTATCCGTAGGCTTGGCCAAATGTGAAGGAATCATGGGATGCCAAAAATGACGCAGCCAAATGGTACCTCCTGTAACGGTTGGGTATTGCTGTAGTTTCACTGTATCCCAAAAAGCGGGTTGTTCGGGTGCAAAAGACTGTTGCAGTTTACCACCATTTTTATACGGACCAATCAAGGTCCATTCAATATTGGCCTGTGGCCAGTAAGGAAAAGATTGCTGCTGAAAATACTGCTGTTGATGGGCCAGCAAGCGTTGCTCAAAAGCAGCAAAGGCCGCATGCTTCGCAGTACCCTTTGCTGCCATGGCTGTGGTATAATTTTTCCATCCCTTGCCTTGCCAGGTGCGTTCTGCAAACGTGAGCATTACCGGGTACACAGCATTCATGCGAATGAGGTCGGCTTCTACACTTACCCGCCGGTCGGGCCAGTTGCAGAGTATGGCACCACGGGCATCGGTAGTGGCAGAATCTACATCACAAATCTGATGATGGTAAGTAGTGACCACGCCATCCAGCGGATCAAAATGATTGAGGTACAAATGCCGGGAGTCAACAGCAGGATAACCCGCTTTTACTTTGGTATTGCCATTCCACATTTGCAGATAAGTTCCCTTAGGCACATTGCCGCCGGGGTCCCAGGCCCACACCTGTTTGCCGAGTGATTTGAGCAATGCCACCATCTCGGGCAGAAAACGTTGGTTGGTAATTGTTACTTCATCGCCACCAATATGTATAGCCGGTACATCGTAGGTTTCGCAAAACTCCCGCAGTATGTTTTTGCAAATGGCCATACCCGAATCGCTTTGCATGTTCACCCCCATAGCTCTTTCAAAAGCCGCACTGTGGCCGGGCATGTCTATCTCGGGTATCAGGGTAATGTGGCGTTCTTTGCAATACGCAATCAAGTCCTGCATATCGGCTACGGAGTAATACTCACCCGCATTGCGCTGCATGTGTTGCGTTGCGGTGAGCTGCGGATAACGGCGGCTTTGCAGGCGCCACGCAATATCTTCTGTAAGGTGAAAATGAAACACGTTGAGTTTGTACGCCGCCATCACATCTATCTGTGCTTTCAACTGCTGCATCGATTGAAAATTGCGGCCCACATCTACCATAAAACCCCGTACCGGAAAGGCCGGCCAGTCTTGAATGCTGACAGCCGGTATCATCACAGCATCCCGCATCAATTGATGCAAGGTTTGTAAGCCATTGAACAAGCCATGCCGGGTAGCAGCTTTCAATATGATCTTGTGTGTTGTTACCGTCAACGCATATTTTTCTGGCGAAACAGCAGCGTTGATGCTTGCATCCATCTGCAGTTCGATAGTAGGTTCATTTTGTTTTTGCTTACCCATTTGTAATTGCTGATGGGGCAGCCATTGCTGCAACAGCTTTGCTTCGGGCAGCAAGCTATCATTTGATACCACAACGTTCCGGCATTTGTACAACGGAAAACGACCCGCCTGCCATTGCAGTTGCTGCGGCATGGGAATGAGTGCCGGCTGCAACAGCAAATCGTACACATACGGATAAATGAGGTGTTTCCACAACAGATATCCTTCACCCATCAGGTGCAGGCCATCGTTGGTATAGTTTTCC
Organism: Phnomibacter sp.; assembly: GCF_036803085.1. NCBI lineage: Bacteria > Pseudomonadati > Bacteroidota > Chitinophagia > Chitinophagales > Chitinophagaceae > Phnomibacter > Phnomibacter sp. The sequence continues at coordinate 675,664 of NZ_DAIRUZ010000002.1, forward strand.
TGCATATCGCCGTTGGCATTGAGAAAACCAGTATACAAATCGGCAAACACATACTGATGCTTGGCCGCCTGTGTGGCCAGCTGAGCATTCACGGTTTTGATAACGGCTGCTTTACTGGTGTGGCCACCAAATTTGCCAAAGGCAGCATTCACCGGCAGGATGCTCTGCACTATCAACTTTGTAGACGGGGATTGCTCATGCACATAATCGGCTATCAGGAAAATATTGCGCAGCAAACTATCAGCCGATACGCCTCGGGCCAAATCATTCACACCAATCATCAATACAATTTTGGCGGGTTTGTATTGTACCATTTGTGGCAGCCGATGCAGCACTCCTGCACTTACATCGCCGCTGATGCCGCGGTTCTTAATGCGCAAATCATTGAACAACTCCGGCCACTCATTGCCATCTGTAATGCTGTTGCCCACAAATACAATATCGTTACGTTGCAGCGGCAGGGCTGCAAACAAACTGTTGCGCTGATGATAGTAGGTGTTGAACAAAGAGTCGGGGTACTGCGGCAACACAGTTTGTGCCTGTGCCAAACCCATCATCCATACACAACAACAAGTAAAAATCCATTGTTTCATTGAACCGCTATTTTAAATGTGGAAGCCGGCAGCTGTGCAGCATTCAGCAAATTGCCATTGCTGTATGGCTGCCAACCATAATACACCGCTTCGGGTTTGGTAGGGCTAGAAATGATGATTTTGTTGTTGCGAATCTGTGCAGGTACTGGTGATGCGCCATTCAGTGAAAAACCTTGCAATGAAGCTGCATTCGCAGTCTGCAAACCTTTGCCATGTGCAAAGCGAATCACCACTTTTCCTTGCTTATAACGTGCACTCAAAGGCAAGGGACCAGAAGCTGTTATTTGCTGGCCATACACATCCCGCAGGGCCCACAAAGCCAGCCGTTGGCCCACTGTTTTTTTATCCGTCGGGTGTACATCATTCCTTGCACCTACATCGCTGGTTACCGCCATGCCGCTGAAGGGAATCTTGTCCAACATCAACCGTTGTTCATTTCTGAATGCAGGCCACAATGCACTCTTGTAATTCGTTGCTTCAATAGAAGAGAGTTGTACAAAATAAAAAGGCAGTGCAGGCAGTTGCCATGCCCGACGATAGTCATTTATCATCAGCTCATTCAAGGCCGCATATTCTGCTACCCGTTCTGGTTCCTGCGCATTGCTTTCACCCTGATAGCAAAGCACACCAGCAATATGCATCGGCACAAAAGCAGCCACACCAGCTGCGTATGCAAAGCCAGGCTTATACGCATGATTTGGTCCCAAATCATCTGCCGGAACTGAAGCTTTTTTGGCAGTGTTTTGAAAGCCACGTTCCCGCACCCATATGGGCAGCGCATCGTTGTTCAGCCAGTTGCCTTGTTGCTTGGCTGCCAGCTGCGGATGTGCCGCCAACGCTTTTCTCCGAATAAAAGTTTCAAGCGGTGCACCGCCTATCGAGAGTTGAATAAAACCTTGTGGTACGCCGGTATTGTTGAGCAAATGTTGGCCAAAGAAATAGGCCACGGCACTCATATCGGGCAGGCTGCTGCTATCGCAGCGTTGCCAGGTGCCTTGGTAAAATTGTTGCGTATTCAACCGGCGGATAACGGAATCAGTAAAAGCAATGTTGTAAAGATTTTTACCCGCATAGCTGGGGTTGTAAAAACGAAGTAAGGGTTGCGGTGCGGCAGCCATAGCTTCGGCTGCATGAAGCGATCTTTTCACCGGCCATTCCATATTGCTCTGGCCAATGCACAACCATACATCGCCAATGAGCAGATCTGTCAATACAACAGAATCAGTACCCGAAACAACGTACATAGACAGGGGCTGAGTACTGGCTGATTGTGCAGGCAGGTACAGCGACCAAGTGGAATCTGCGGCTACTTGTGTAACGGCGTTATGTTTACCAAGAGAAACTTGCACTGACTGTTGCGGTGTACCCTTTCCCCACACATGAATGGGCTGGTTGCGCTGCAGCAGCATCTGCGAAGCAAAAGGTGCCGCCAACTGCAAACGGGCCTGTGCTGTTACACACATCAATAATCCGCAAACAATACTCCACCACCTCATGCCATAATTTCTTTACACAGCGCATGCTTCACAACTCCATGCACCGTTTGATGAATCATTATTCTTTCTTCAGCCTGAGCACAACGGTAGCATGGCTTTCAATGCTTCCCTTCCATTGCTGGCTGCGTTTTGTTGTGGTGCCCGTCCACACATCCTGCACCGTATAGCGGCCTTCCAAACCAATGCTGGCAAAAGGCACGGCATAAGGTTGTGTAGTAGCCGATTTGTTGAGGATGGCTATTGCAACATCCCCATTCGCCAATGGCTTCAACAATACGTCAAAAGCATCATTGGAGATTATTCTTTTTGCTTGTTTCCCCAACGAATCCTGATTGATGGCAATAATGCCGGCATGCATCAAAATGCGTTTTACTTCCTGTGTCATTTGGCGTACATCGTTGGTGGCAATGAGTGGTGCCGCCATCATGCTCCACAGGCTCATGTTGGTTTGGTATTCTGTCATGGTGCAGCCTGTGCCACCCAAATCGCCGGAAGGACCTTTGTTGCCACCGAGACCTACAATCAACATGTCCGGATCGTTCCAACGACCGCTGCCGGCATACGCATGCAGCTGCACATTGGTTTCATATATACCCATCATGCTGCTCCACGAATCACGGATATCGAACGTAGTACGCCATAGCTGACCACCAGCTGCAGCAGCCCAATGCCAGGGTTGGCGTTCGCCCCATTCGCATACAGCAAAGACCATATCACGACCACTGTTGCGCAGCGCATCGGCCATGGTTTTGTAGCGTTGCTTTGCCGTAAATGAATCTTTCGGCGCATTGCAATAATCATACTTCAGGTAATCTATACCCCATGAAGCAAATGTTTTCGCATCCTGTTCTTCAAAATGTAAACTCGCCGTATAGCCGGCACAGGTAAGCGGCGCCGCATCGGAGTATATGCCCAGCTTCAAGCCCTTGCTGTGCACATAATCGGCCAGTGCTTTGATGCCCGAGGGAAATTTCTTTGGATCGGGAATGATGTTGTTTCTGTTGTCGCGGCCACCTTGCCAGCCATCGTCTATCACCAGGTATTGGTACCCAGCTTGCAGCATGCCACTGCTGTGCATGGCATCGGCTATTTCCCGTATCAGTTGTTCGTTAATGTTTTCACCAAAGTAATTCCAGGTCATCCAGGCCATGGGTGGGGTAGGTGCGAGGTTGGTTTGTGCATTGCCTTGAAAAAGACAAATACTCAGCAGACTATACAGCCAAATTTTCTTCATTGGTTTATGCAATATCTGGTCAATCAATGGTGCTGCGGTGTGGAAGCGAGGCGACTGCGTTGTTGGTTACTGCGCATAGCTTTTCAGCAGTTGCATGCAGTACCATTCCTGCCGGGGCAAATGAAACGGACCTTTGTACAAATTGCCCTTGGCAGTTTGTGCTACGCGGCCATCCCTGTGAAGGTAGCCAAACCATTCGCCATGTGCAGCATCCCGAAAATGACTGTAGGCATACTCATGAATTTGTTGGTGCCACTGTGCATATTTTTCATTGCCCGTCATCAGATAGGCCAGCAGTGTAGCAATGATGGTTTCATTTTGCGGCCACCAAAACTTCATGTCTTGCCAATACTCCTGCACGGGTTTGTTGTACACATCGCGGAAGTAAAGAATGCCGCCATAAACCTTGTCCCAGCCACGCTCCCACATATAGTCGAGCATTTTGCAACCAAGTTCTATCAAATGTGGATTGTTGTTACGATGCTTCGCTTCGTGCAGAATAAACCAGGCCCCTTCAATGGCATGACCGGGGTTGAGGGTACGGCCGTCGATGTGATCAATGATGCTGCCATCTGGCGCTACTTGCTCCATCACACAGCGGATATCATCTTTTACAAAATACTGTTCAATGTCGGCTATCCATTGCGTGATGCAATCATCACATCGAGGATCGCCAATGGTTTCCCGTAGCTGTTGTGCGGTATTCATCATAATCATGGGTACACCAATACCACGTGATGGACGAGTGCCCGTATACTTGGGCGCTAGTTTTCGTTCACCCGATGCATATTCCAGGCAACGGCCAAATACCCGGCGGGCATTGTCGGCAGCTGTTTCATCACCGCTGGCTTTGGCATACGCCGCTGCCGCAATCACATAAAAGGTTTCTGAAAAAAAGTAACGGCGTTTGCGCAGGGGCTCACCAGTTCTTGTTACATGAAAAAACATTTGCCCATCGGTATCAAAGCAATGTTTATTCAAAAAGTCGTAGCCGAGTTTGGCACCTTCCAACCACTCCTGGCGAGGCTCAACCGTGTTGTATAAAGTGCTGAGCATCCAGGTGGCACGGCCTTGTATCCACACGGCTTTGTCATCATCGATGAGTGTACCGTCTGCATCCCGCATCAATAAAAAACCACCATGTGCTGTATCGAAAGAACGGGGAAACCAAAAAGGGATTGTGCTCTCCAGCAGTTGCTGTTTATAATACTGGTGTAGCGCTGCTAAATCGTTTGTAGTGTAAGCCATCTTGCGTTCTTATAGCTGTTGCAGAATCAATTCCACTTAACCACAGTGAAAATGATTGATGCGTAATTGTCTTTTTCGTAGAGGATGCCAATTTGCTTTTTGGGCAGGGGTACAATATCTGAGTAGGCAGCATTGTCTCTTTTACCCGTTGCATCAATCAGCATATTTTTTGTCCAGGTAAAACCATCATCGTAACTGATGCGCAGCGTAAGATTGTCCCTGCTTTTGGTATCGGCAGCGTTGCAAAACGCAACAATGTGTTTGCCCTTCTTTTTACCCAGCGTTACAATGCTTCCCTGGCAAACAGGATCGGGCAGATTGTTGTCGAAATAAACACTGTCCCATTTTGCACCACCATCTTTACTGATAGCAATTAATCTTGCCCGCACATCACCTTTCTGGTTACGGATATTCATCATCAAACGGTCGCCGGAAATTTGCGTGGCCATGGCTTCGTTGCCACCCACCCGATCAACGGTTTCACTCAGCTGAAATGTTTTGCCATGATCATCGGTATAAAAACCATGTGCCTTGTAATCTTCGAAATGTTGCAATGGCTCGCCGGCAGAATGATTAGCGGCAACAAAAATGCGGCCTTTGTATACACCAGTACTAAACTGCATGGCATGGCCGGGCGTGTTGGCATAACTGCGCCAGTCTTCGGAAAAATTATAGGCTGCATTGGTAGCCGGTTGTTTGGGGCGATGCGTTTGTGTGGTGATGTTCACCGCTTCACTCCAGGTAATGCCACCATCGGTAGAGGTTTTGTACCACACTTCCCGCAGGCCTTTTCCTTTGCGTACTTCCCCTTCATGATTGTTGCCGGTGTTGTAAAACAAAAACACCCGGCCTTGCGGATACATCGGGTCTGTCAGGTCTACCACAGGTGCGGGGTTGCCCGCCTGTAGCTGATCGTAATCTACAATCGTTTGCAGGCTGGTCCATGTTTTTCCGCCATCGGTGCTGCGTTTCAATACGATGTTGATATCGCCAAAATCGCCGGCATTATTTACACGGCCTTCGGCAAAGGCAAGTAAAGTGCCGTTCTTCAACGCCACAATAGCCGGAATGCGATAGCTCTTATGCCCTTCCTTCCCCGATTCAAATACAGTAACGGGTGCAGTTTGTGCTATCACAATCGTTGTTGTGATGAATAAAACGATAACACTCAAACAAAATCTTTTCATGTGCAATGGTATAAAACGGATGAATGATTAAGCTGCTGCTTCAGTATTAGCTTTTGGTTTTAAAAACCACAACTGTATAAGTAAGGCAAATGCAACAATGCCACCGAGCATGGCGAAGTCTTTACCCAAATTGCCGGCATCGGTTGATTTGCCCAGCCAATCGGTGATGAAAGCTCCGGCAAACACGCCGGTCATATTCATTAAACCATACGCAGTGGCCCGGTATTTTGATGACACAAACTGACAAAGGATGGGCATGTTGTTGGCATCGAACATACCAAAGCCAAAACCAAAACAAAATGCTGCTCCAATAACGCTGAACAATGAACTGCCAAAGCCAATGAACAACAAGGCAGGAATGGTTAAGCCCAAACCGATAGCACTGGTGTAAATGCGGCCCCGAATATTTTTTTGCACCCAACGGTCGGATAAAATACCGCCAAAGATGACACCAATAAAAGAAGATGCGGCAATAGTAATGGTTGACAATGGACCAGCTTTCGACATATCAATATGCAGGCTGTCGGCAAACAAAGTGGGCAGCCAGTTTTTGACACCCCATCCCGGCAAGCTGGGCACAGCAAAATACAATAGGATAATCCAGAAAGAAATATTGCTGAAGAGGAGTGCCAATCCTTTCGTAACAGAAGGCTTCTCAGTGCTACTTCTTTCTACTGTAGTTGATTTTTTCTCCCTTAAAAAAAACATTAATACAAAGGCATACACTATACCAATCAATCCAAAAGTATGAAAGGCTGCCTTCCACGAAAAAGCAGCAGCCATGGTAGCACCAAAACCACCCAATGCCTGGCCCATGTACAAGCCCGTCATGTGAATGCCAATGGCAAGTGATCTTGTTTTGTCGCTGTGATAATCGGCAATGAGTGCCAGGCCCGCCGGTATGTACAAGGCCTCACTTACACCCATAATGGCACGAAGCCAGTAGAGCTGTGTAAAGTTTTGTGCATAGCCCATGGCGAGTGTAACGGCACTCCACACAAACAAACTGATAACGATCAGCCATTTACGATTTACCCTGTCCGCTATTATGCCCGCTACCGGGCTCATAAAACCATAGATCCACAAAAAGATGGCCATGAGCCTGCCAAAGTTGGTGGCGGTTTGCAACTCAGCAATATCCGCCATCATGGAGGGTTTCATGGTACTCAGCATTTGCCGGTCCATGTAGTTGAGCAGGGCCACTACCCACAGCAGCCCAACTACCACCCATGCATACGATTTGTGCTGTTGCAAACTCATAGCCAATGCAATTTAACGGATATGATATACGGGCTACGTACGCCGGCTTTTACTTCACCACTTGGTATAAACACCCACTGCTTCCATGGTACTGCTATAGTAGTAACCGGTGTTGCATAAGGCAATCTCCCTGCTTCTTTCCATCTTTTACTATCCACATGGTATTGATACACTTGCTGATGAAACCCCGGATGCTGACTTTGTAAAGCAATCTTTTGCTCATTCAATTTGGCTGCTTGTGCAGCATCTTTGGTTTGTGCAATGGATTGTATCAAAGCTTCCACCTGATAAAAAGTTTCACCGGTATCGCCACCAAAAAGCATCAATCCATCTTTTGTAACCACTGCTGTTCCGGCAGACAATGCAACTGGCATATCAGCCAAGGATGTCCATGCTTTCGATGTTACATCCATACTGTAGAGTTTTGATGAAAATGCACTTAAGCCATTGCTTTGTTTATACCGGCCAGCCGCTGCAAACAGTATGTGCTTACCCTGTTGCTTTCGGTGCAGCAATACAAAGTGCGATAGTGGTTGTGGCAAAGCAATCCAACTGGTCCATCCTTTGGCTGGTGCCTGCAAATCGAGGCGATACATGGCGGCGGTAGTACCTGCTGCTGTTTCGCCACCGCCTACATACACATAGCGGTCATCGGTACAAGCAGCAGCGTTGGTAGTAGCCACCGGCAAGTCGGGCAGGGCGGTTGTTTGCAATTGCCCCGTGGCCGATAAGCTGAGCAGCCAACAAGCTTTGCTCAACCCTTTTGCCGATTCGCCACCGGCCACCACAATTCCATCAGCAGTACTGCACACGGCAGCATATGCCAGCGGCTCCGGTAGCAAGCCCGTTCTTTCCAGCAGGAGCTCCGCATTTTTTTGAATGGCATAAATGTATACCCGTTGTTGATATACTTTTTTGCCACCCAGCCAGGGCATGCCATCCGGAAAATTAGCACCACCCGCTACCAGCAGGCAGTTGTCGTACACGCCGGTAATAGGCCCGGCCACGCCTTGTACAGCTGCTGCTCCGGCATGGGTAAGGTCGGCAGCCAGTTTCCAATGCTGCAATACAGGCACTGCCTGCTGTGCAGCCACAGGTTCTGCGGTTTGCATCATCATGAGGAGAAATATCAGCAACAGGCACCGCATGGCTTATGCAAGGGTAGCCTGTGGTAACTGTGAACAATAAGTTGCAAATTGCTGCGCCGCATTGTCTTGCGTAAATGCTTCAAACTGTGCGGTACTCATGTTTTGTACCGGCAGGCGAAACTGTCCGCAATCCAATCCAATCAACTTCATAAATGCCTTTCCGGTAGCAATGCCACCGTACTTGCCCAGCAACCGGATCATATCAATAGATTGCTGCTGCAAGGCACGGGCTTTTTCTAAATCACCGGCTTCAAAAGCAGCAATGAGTTGCAGGTACAGCGGTGTGGCATAGTTGAAAGTGCTACCCACAGCACCTTTGGCACCCAGTGCCAATGCGGCCAGCATGTTTTCATCGCGGCCCCACAGCATATCATATTGCCCGTTGGCAAAATGAAGACAGGAGAGGAAATCCATGAAATCTTCATGCGTGTATTTGATGCCCGCAAAATTCGGCAGGCGCCCATGAATCGCTTTCAACAAATCATACATCGTATGCTGCACACCCGTAAGTACCGGAATGTGGTAATAATAGAAAGGCAAATCGGGCACAGCAGCAGCCACTTCTATGCAACAATCAGCGAGGGCCTGCACACTGGCCGGTTTAAAATAAAAAGGGGCGGTAAACGATACAGCATCCATGCCAGCATCACGGGCAAACAGGGCCAGCTCCTTACAATCAGTAAGGCTGGTACCACCGAGTAACGGCATTACGGTAAAGTCCGCATCGTTAGCAGCTACTTTGCCCCAGGCAGTAATTACCGCCATCTTTTCTTTGGCCGTCAGCGATACGCCTTCACCTGTGCTTCCACAAATAAAAGCCCCTTTTACACCATTGTTTTTTAACAAAGCATAGTAAGCAGGAATCATTTCTGTATGAAGACTTCCATCGGCATGCATAGGGGTAAATGGCGCTGCAATCAACCCTTCGAGGTGTGGCAAAGACATAATTCAAATACTTGAGGATGAGAAAATACAAGGGGCACTTGACTACCCCTTGCTATCAAAACTACTGCTTATGAGAAACCAATATTAGTATCCTGCAGTTTGCACCAGCAATGGATCGTTGTTGAGCATGGTGAGTGACAACGGCAGGAGGAATTTGGCGGCGGTAGACGCAGAGAAATACGTGGGATTTACATTGGCATACACATAGGTATCGCCTGCACGGCGCAGGGCCCACCAGCGTTTGCCTTCCGCTATAAATTCCCGCAGGTATTCTTCCAGTATCGCATTCATATTGGCCGTAACACCCGCATTGGTATGCGGTGTATAACCAGCACCGTATGCACGAAGGCGAACAGCATTGATTTCTGCAGATGGGTCTTCACCCAATTTTGCTTTTGCTTCTGCCAGCAACAACAACACATCAGCATAACGATAAATGGGGAAATCGTTGTTGTAAATCTGAGAGGTACCAGCTGTAGTACCAATGTACTTCGTGAGCATCACACCTCTTACAGCATGTGGTGGCGCTGTAGAATACATGGTTTTGAAGCTGTAGTTGATGCGCTGATCCGGAGTACCACTGGTAAGGCGGGTGAGCATGGTTTGGTTGAAACCAACCCGGTTGGCACCATTCACATACGGATAAACAGATGATACAGTAGGCGTAGGTGCTTGTGCAAATGATAAAGTGTTTGCCTGAATAGAGTTCACCAAAAAACTACCAAACATACCCATCTGCGATTGTTGCAATTCATAGTTAATCGCAAAAATAATTTCCTTGTTATTGGTCTTTTTAGTGGGGTCAAATACATCGGCATAGTTGGCCTGCAAATCCAGCGTAGCACCTTGCAAATTGCGGATTTCCTGCAAGGCTGTTTTAGCAGTAGTGAAATCGGCAGTACCGCCACCCATGTGCGTACCCGACCATAAATACACATCACCCTTGAGTATTTGTGTAGCCACACGGCTCCAGTATACCCGCTTGCCAGTTGGAAGCGTATTGCTGCTGCCAAACAACTTCAGCGATTCTTCAATGTCAGCCTTCACCTGTGTCATTACCGTATCAACACCGGTACGACGCTTATAGGTTTCTGCAGCATTGTTGATGGCTTCTACCGGTTCTGTATTCAACGGTACATTGCCCCATGTACGTAGCATAGTGTAATACACATATGCCCGCAAGCCATACACTTCTGCCAGTATGCGGTTCTTTTCTGCCGCAGGCAAAGTGGTTTGCGGAATAATTTTGATAACGTTGTTGTAATTGTAGATGAGGTTATAAAAACCACCCCAGTTACTAAAAGGTACGTTGAGTGCACTAATGTTGTGGCGATACAAGTTTTGCAAACCACCATCCACCGATTCTGTAAACAAACCATCTACCCAAAGGTCGGAGCGCATTTCGCCCAATTGAAAAAATGTACCGGCATACGAACGGGTGAGGCCATATACGCCATGATACAACGTACGGGCTGCGTTAGGATCACTCAATGCCTGGTCTTTACTAATGGTATCCTGTGGCACCACAGCATCCAGATCTTTGGTGCAGGAAGCCATGCCTGCCATCAGCAGCAGGAGGCCCGATATGAAGAGGAGTTTATTCTTTTTCATTGCAAATAATTTAAAGTTGAAAACCAATTACAGCGTTACCCGTACACCAATGGTGAGGCGCTTTGGCAGCGGAAACTTGCCCTGATCTACACCACCCACTTCGGGGAAGTTGCCACTGTAGCCAGAGAGATACAACAGGTTGCTACCGGTTACATTCACACTCAATCCTTTGATGCGGTTGGCGAGGTACTTGCTCAGCACAGAGGCAGGCAAATCATACGCCATGGTGAGTTCACGCAGCATTACATAGTCGCCTTTCTCCCACAGGTTGGCAGCAGGGTTGTTGCCGCTGGCATCTGTAGCATAGTTGCGACCCTGGTTGGCCCAGTAGTAGCGTGGCATAGTAGCAGTGGGGTTGCTGGGCATCCATGTTTTCAACACATCGGTAGTAGAGTTTTGCGAACCCTGTACCTGATTGAGACCCCGCATAATCTGGTTGTTCAAAATCACAAATCCAAAAGCGTAATCGAAACCGGCATACAGGCGAATGCCTTTGTAAGCAGCTGCCACATTAAAGCCACCCATGTGCTGTGGGGTAGTGCGGCCTACATATACAAACTGACGTGAGTCGATAGTATCGTTTTGATACACCTGATGCCAATCGGCATCGCCCAATTGCTTGATGCGCTTATTGGTATAAGGCAGGAAAGCATTGTACACATTGGCATCGCTGGTAATTTTTCCGGCGTCTGTATACACGCCATCCCACTTGGGTGCCCATACTTCATCAAGGCCAATGCGTTTCCCTTCTACCATACCACCTACATACATCTGTTGGCCGGGGTTTTTAGGATCCCACACAAAGAAACCATTGGTACGGTTGCCGGGCAGTGCGTTGAATGGCAGTTTTTTGGCAAAGCTGCGCACATGGAAATAGTTGGCACCTACTTCGAGGCTGAATCCATCCGCCTTCTTCGGCTCTATCAGTCGGGCATTTACCGCTATTTCCACACCCTTGTTTTGCAACTGACCCAGGTTGGTGGTAAAGCTGCCAAAACCAGTTTGAGAAGAAATATTCAAACCCGCCAGTTTATCAAACACATTGCGGATGAAGTAATCGAAGTTCACGGTAATCCTGTTGTTCAGGAAACCGAGGTCGGCACCAAAGTTCAGGCTGTTGGTACGTTCCCAACGCAGGTCGGAGTTGATGTAAGACGCAGCATACGTACCACCAAAACCATTGTAGGTACCCGCATTGTTGTACACCTGTGCAGTGGCAAAAAAGCCAAGCGAATTCACGTTACCGTTTACACCATAGCTCACCCTTGGCTTTACGCTGCTCAGGATTTTGGCTATGCCACTGGCTGCATAAAAATCTTCGTTGTGCAGGTTCCAGCCCACAGATACACCGGGGAAAGTACCATAGTAGTTGCCTTTTTTCAAGCGGCTGCTACCATCTACCCGTACAATACCGGTTACCAGATAGCGGTTGCGGTACGTATAGTTTACCCGGCCAATGGCTGACGTAATTTTTTCCCACTGGTTAAAGTTGGAAGAAGCACCTGCAGGGTTTACAATGGTGGTACCCTGTACGTTGGGCGGTGTAGCAGCGGTGAGCCAGGGTATAAGATCGGTGGGTGCACCTTGTGCAAAACCAGAGCTTACATAGTTTCTGTACTCATAAAATTCCGTACCAGCCAGTGCTGTAATGGTATGTCCTTTAAAATTCTTGTTGAACTGCAGGAAGGCATTCGTCGTATACTGAATAGCCTTGTTGTTGTTGAAGCTGGCAGCACGGTTCGTATTCATGGCACCGCCATTACCCTGCTGGTAAGCCTTTGTAAAGAAATCGTTGGTCGTAAACTGGTAGTAACCAGAACCACTGGCCAATACTTTCAGGTAAGGCAAAATGGTATACTCCAGGTTGATGCCGCCCAGAAAACGCTGCTGGCTCGTTCTGTTCACTGTGAGGTTGCTCCAGTACATGGGGTTACCCAGTGTTACATCATTCGGTCCGGGCAATATAGCACCGGAAGTATCATTTGTATACCGAACAGTAGGCGCCACACCTACAAAGCGCTGCAGCAAACCACCCGCTGCACCACCTTCAGGATCTACACCACCAAACTGACCGTAAGGCAATGCCTGCTCTACATTGTAAGCACCAATGTTAGTGGTAATCTTCAGGTTTTTGCCCACATTGAGGCCACCGTTAAAGTTCATGTTCATGCGCTTCAACCAAGAGCCGATAATCATACCATTATCCCGAACGGTACCCAGCGACAATGCATAAGAGCCCTGATCGTTGGCACCCGAAAAATTGATATTGTGTTCGTTGGTATTTACCTGTTGTAAAATCATGGCTTCGCGGTCTCTGGCACTCAGGTCGGTGTACAGAATGCTATCCATTTGATTCACATTAAACGGATTGGGATCTACCAGCAGTTTCCAACCGGGCTTGCTCAGCAGGCCGCGGTTCTGATCGTTCAGCAACTGCGTGGTGTACAATCCTTCCGGCGAACGCCAGCCATTGTTTACGGCCCAACCCCAGGCACCTACCAGTTGGCCACGGTCGGTATTCATGGCATTTGTATTGTTGTCCAATGAGTCGCCACGAAACCGCGACTGCAAACCAAAACGGTTCATGCGGATATAATCGGCCGCACTCAGGTATTCTGATGGGTTGCGGCGGATATAGTTGGCGGTATGGCTGTAAGAATAGGTCACCTGTGCTTTTCCCTTACGACCTTTTTTGGTGGTTACCAATACCACACCGTTGGCAGCACGGGCTCCATAAATGGCTGTGGTTGCCGCATCTTTCAACAGGTCGATGCTGGCCACATCATTGATGTCCAAACCATACAGCGAAGGCACAATCACCCCATCCAAAATAAACAGGGGCGTACCACCACCGCCAAACTCGGTACCACCGCGAAACGAAATCGACGGCGTAGTACCCGGCTGGCCGGTACGCTGCTGCACCCGCAGGCCGGGAGCATTGCCCTGAAGCACAGTAGCCACGTTGGTGCTGGGGCTGTGTTCAAATGTTTTGGGATTTACCGAAGCCACAGCGCCGGTTACCTCTTTGCGCTTTTGCGTACCATAACCGGTTACCACCACTTCATCCAGCTGGCTGATACTTGCTTTCAACGTAACATTTACGACGGCTGCTGTACCTACCCGCACTTCAGTTGTGTTGAAGCCCGTCATTGAAAAAACCAGCACTTCACCCTGCGTTGCCTCAATGCTAAAATCGCCGGAGGCATTCGACTGAGTGCCGGTTGTTTTTCCCTTAATGGTTACGGAAACGCCTGCAAGAGGCTTTGCATCATCATCCAAAATTCTTCCCGAAATCTTCCCGGTCTGTGCAAAGGAGGCCATTGCCAGCAGGGTGAAGACTGCAAGAAAACATTGTTTTAAAAACGTCAATTTCATGACAAGCAGTTTTTGTTTTTGTATTATGTATGACATAATAAAGGTAACAAAATTTTATTCTGATTTTCAAAATAAATCTTTTTAGGAACCTAACTCACTATAAATCAATGAATAATTACTCTGTATAGCAAAAAAGCATTTTCCCTACCTTTGAATGAAGTAATACATAATATGGCCATTGAACCTATAGACACTGCTTTTACCTCCATCGAAAACAGCTCGCTGGTGGATAGGGTAGAAGCCAGCCTGGTAGCGCTGCTGCAGCAGCAAAAGCTGAAAGTAGGCGACAGCATTCCCAAGGAAATGGAGCTGGCCGAAAAACTAGGTGTAAGTCGTACTGTTGTGAGGGAAGCCCTGCTACGACTGCGGCTAATGGGTTTGATAGAATCGAAAAAGAAGAAGGGTGCCGTTATTACCAGCCCCGACCTGTTTGGCAACCTCAGCAAAAGCATGAACCCGCACATCCTGAGTCCGGAAACCCTGCGGGAAATTTTCGAAATCCGCCTGGTGCTCGAAATCGGGATGGCCGACTTCCTGTTTCACCGCATTACCAAAGAAGACATTGCCGAACTGCGCCACATAGTAGCCAGCGAACCACCGGTTACGCAATACCACTTGTTCAATGTGCAGCACGAAATTGCCTTTCACGGTAAACTGTACGACATTACAGGCAACGAAACCCTGCACAAGTTTCAAAACATGCTGCTACCGGTGTTCGATTACGTACACCACAGCGGCCTGCTCAAAAAGCAGCCCCTGCTCAAAGTGTTTGTATCGCACAAAGAGCTGGTCGACATCCTCGAAAACGGTACCCCGGAAGAATTTCGCAACGGCATGCGCAACCATTTGGAAAACCATTTTGCCCGCTTGTTTGAAGCATAAAAAATCCTTTCGCCAACAAGCTTTACACAGCCGCCATAAAGATGACGCCACAGCGGCGGTCAACTGCACCGAACCCCCTACTTTTACGGCACTGATGAGAACAGTAAAACCCCTGATCTGAGAATGTGCTGCGAACGACCTGAGGTAACATGGTTTGGGGGCTCTTGATTCCTAAAATTGTTATACGCATACAGGTTGTTTGTGGTGGATTTCTTACCGCAGGCAGCCTTATTTTTTGCGGTACTTTTCAGGCCTGTTCTAATACCACTTACTGCAGCCCATGGATGCTTTTTTTTAAAAGCCGAATGTGACTGAGATGGCGAAGCTTTGAACAAAATTGATGGATAGCATTGTCTGCTACACTACCCATATCACCCGAAGCCAGCTGGCTGGCCGTGTACACCAAGCCCCGCTGGGAAAAAAAAGTGCATGCCCGCCTGCAGGCCAAAGGCATTGTAAGCTATTGCCCCCTCAATGTGGTACACCGCCAATGGAGCGACCGCATCAAAAAAGTAGAAGAGCCTCTCTTTAAATCTTATGTATTTGTGCAGGTGCTGCCGCCGGCACAATCCGAGGTTCGCCTCACCGAAGGCGTCATCAATTTTGTGTACTGGAATGGAAAGCCCGCCGTTATTCCGCCGCATGAAATAGACACCATCCGTCGTTTTTTAAACGAATACGACAATGTAGAAGCCCTGCCAGTATTGGCACCCGGCCAGCGGGTACAAATTCAATCGGGCCTCATGATGGGTGCCACTGCCGTAGTAGAAAAAATTGACAACCGCTGGGTAGGAGTGAGCATCGAGAGTATTGGCTACCGCCTGCGGGCCAAAATAGACAGCCGCAGGCTGCAACGCATTCCTTAACTTTCTGCTGTGGCAATGCCACTGCACAATCTGCATTTTATGAGCAACCGGTTGATAACAACGATATGCCGCCAACGCAGCACCGTATTCCTCTTGTTTTTGACGCTGGCCATGGCTGCCTGCAGGCCCTCTAAAGAAGCCGTGGTGGACTACCGCTTCTTCGAAAAAAACATCGACTCGCTGAACAAGGTCGTGCTCAACCTCAAAGAGCCGGTCATTCAAAAAAACGACCAGCTCGTCATCAATGTGAGCAGTGCTTCTCTCGATCAAACACAAACGCAGGTATTCAACCTGCTGGGTGGTAGTACTGGTGGCGGCGGAGCCTCTCAGGCCGGTGCCATTGGGTACCTCGTAGATTATGATGGCAACATCACCCTGCCAGTGATTGGAAAAGTACAGGCGGCCGGCCTCACCAAATCGCAACTCATCCAACAGCTGGAGCAAAAGCTCTCGCCGTATGTAAAAGATCCTGTGCTCAACATCCGTTTCATCAACTTTCGGGTAATGATGATGGGTGAAGTGGGCGGACAGGGCTGGCTCAGTTTCCCCAACGAACGGGCCACCATTGTAGATGCCATTGGTCAGGCAGGCATTACAGAGCAAGGCATGCGTACCAATATCCTGCTCATTCGCCAGCAGCCCAACGGACAGGTAGAAACCCACCGCATCGACCTCAACGATGCCCTCATCTTTCAATCGCCCTACTACCAGCTGCAGCAAAACGATATCCTCTACGTATTGCCCAACGACAGCAAGCTCATTCAATACCAACGGAGCAACTCACCCTTCTTTCGCGACCTGCCGGTTTACCTCGGTTTGGTTACCTCCATCATGGCCTTCGGCACACTGATTATTAGTTTAACGAGGTAGGGTTTGGATGTATGAGTTGACGAGTTGATAAGTTGATAATACAGTCACATTACTCAGCTTCATGCCATATCACTCATTTGAAGAATTAAAATTTTGGCTGGAAGCCAAACAATTGAAAAACTATTAAGTGGCTACATCTCTTGGTTGGAAAAACAAACAAAGCAGGATGGAAACAAAAATGCCTGACAGCTCCATATTTATAAATGGCTCTCATTTTGTTGATGTCGCAACTCGTCAACGCATCAACCCGTTAACCCGTTAATCTTCCCAACTAATTCATGACTCCATTTCCTTCCGAATACAACCCCACCGGCGACGGTAGTGGCGGCAAATTTTCTCCGGCAGATATACTGTTCAAGTACCTGGCCTTCTTGCCCCTCTTCATCGTGAGTCTCGCCTTGTGCATTGCCGGCGGCATGATATACCTGCGCTACACCACGCCCAAGTATACCAGCAGTGTACAAATGCTGGTAAAAAGTGGCGAAACCAATCCCGTATACGGCAATCAGGGCGACATTGTAGAACGGGCCCTCTACGGCCCCCGCGACATCAATATGAGCAACGAGATTCAAAAGTTGCGCACCATTGCTGTGGTAAAACGGGCCGTCGAAAAAAACAATTTTCACATCCAGTATTTCAACGAGGGCAATATCAAAACCTCCAACCTCTTCGATCAGGTGCCCTTCCGCCTTGTGCCCGTAGCCATTGCTGATAGCAATGCTTCTTACAAAATACGCTTTACCAATATGTCGCCTTCGGGCTATACCCTGCTGGTAGGCCTCGAAGGCCGCGAAACCCATGTTTGGGGCGATGTACTAAATATTAATGGAAGCAGATTTAAGCTTGTAACCAAAGACAGCAGCATCTACATCCCCACCACCGATGCGGTGAATATTGTTACCTGGAGCAACCCCGCCAGCAGAGCTTCCGAAATACTCAATGGTCTGTTGATTTTCCTGCCAGACCCCAACACCACCATCCTCAACCTCAGCATTACCAACGACAACCCCCACATGGGCCGTGCCATTTTGGATGCCCTGGTGCGGGAATACATATTGTTCAGCGTTGATACCAAAAACGTAGCTGCAGAAGCCACCATCCGGTTTATTGAAGAACGGCTTGACTCACTGAGTGGAGAACTTAAGCAAATTGAAAATTCTTTGCGTGACTACCGCGACCAAAACGATGTACTGCCGGTAGAAGAACAAGCCTCACTGTTTTCTACCCGGCTCACAGAAAGTCAGGAAAAAGCAGCCCTGCTTGACTGGCAGCTGACGATGCTCAGCAACATTGAGCAATACCTGCAATCGCCCCGCAAAAAAACCGAACTCGTACCCAGCTCACTGGGTATTGAAGAACCAACAATCTCAGCACTCATCGGCACATTCAATTCGCTGCGACTGGAGCGGGAAAAAACCGGCCGCCAGCAAACTGCCGGCAGCCTGCAGGTGCAGGAGCTCGACAAGCAACTGGAAGAAGTACAACGCAGCCTCAAAGAAGCCATTGGCAACTACCGCAACGTATTGCTACGCCAGCGGGGCGACCTGATGGCCAAAAGCACTTTGTACACCAGTTACCTTGCTAAAATACCCGACAAGCAGCGCCGCCTGCTTGAAATGGAACGCCAGCAAAAAGTAAAAGAAGGCCTCTACCTCTACCTGCTGCAGCGCAAAGAAGAAATTGCCATCACCACTACCAGCACAGACCCGGGTTATGCGGCCCTCAACCCTGCCGGCGGCAGCCTTACCCCCGTAGAACCCGACGAAGGCAAAATCCGCATGTTCAGCATTTTGCTGGGCCTGCTGCTGCCCATTGGCGTTATCTACCTCCGCGATTTGCTCAACGATAAGCTAATGACCCGCGACGACATTGCCAAAGCCACCAAGGTGACTATCATTGGTGAAATTGGCCATGTAGAAAACAACAAAAGCCTGGTGGTGGCCGACAAAAGCCGCAACCTCATATCCGAACAGTTCCGCATCATCCGGAGCAACCTTGCCTTTATGATGGAAAAGCGGCCTTTCCAAACCATCCTCGTTACCTCTACGGTATCGGGCGAAGGGAAGTCGTTTATCAGTATCAACATTGCCGCGGTACTGGCCCTCAGCGGCAAGCGGGTGGCCCTGCTCGAATTTGACCTCCGCCGCCCCCGCATCATGAAGAACCTCGAACTGAAAAAAACAGGGGTCGGTATCTCCAATGTTTTGCTGGGCCTGGCCGACCCCGCCGATGTGTACACTGCCCTTCCCGGCTATCCCGAGCTGCATGTATACCCCACCGGTATTGTACCCCCCAACCCCGGCGAACTGGTGCTCAGCGTCAAAAACAAGGAATTCTTCGATTATCTCAAAGCCCATTACGATTACATCATCATCGACTCCGCTCCCGTAGGCCTGGTGAGTGATACTTTTAGTCTGGCACCATATATCGACACTTCGGTGTTTATTGTACGCCACCGCTTTACTTACAAGCGGCAGCTGAGTTTTGTAGATGAAATTTACAAACAGGGTAAGTTGCCATTCTTATGGTTGGTGGTAAATGACCTGAAAATGGGGGCCCGTTTCGGCTACTACGGCTATGGGTACGGCTATGGCAAAGGATACGGTTACGGCTACGGCCACTACTATGGCTATGGCGGCGAATACTTCAACACTGGTGCCGATGAATACTACGACATCAAAGTGCCGCAGTGGCGCCGCAAATGGAAAAAATGGAAACAAAAGCTGATGTTTTGGGACCGTTAAACCAGTCAGCAGTTGACAGTTGGCAGTTGGCAGTTGGCAGGATGAGACGTTTGCAATAAATATCCATGTTTAGCAATCATGGGAACTTTTAAAGATCTCACGGTATATAAAAAGGCTTTTGCGCAGGCAATGGAAATCTTTCATATCAGCAAAGAATTTCCACCGGAAGAGAAGTATTCCCTAACAGACCAGATAAGAAGATCTTCTCGTAGTATTTGTGTGAATTTGGCTGAAGCATACAGGAAGCGACAATATGAAGCCCATTTTGTAAGCAAACTATCTGACTGTGATGCTGAAAACAGTGAAACGCAGGTATGGTTAGACTTCGCACATGCCAGCCACTATATCAACAACGAAACCTACCAAAAGCTGTATTTGTCAACGGAGGAAATTGGTCGCTTGTTGAATGACATGCTGGCTAATCCTAAAAAGTATATCGGCTTCCTGTCAAAAAAATAATTGGCAGTTACCAGTTTGCAAGGCAGCCTTCATCCCTCGCAAATTGCAAACCCTCACAGCTGCCCCACTGCAAACTGCAAATTGCAAACTGCCAACTAGCTATCACCCCCTGCCAACTGCAAACCGCAAATTGCAAACCCCTCACAACTGCCCCCCTGCAAACTGCTAACTGCAAATCGCAAACTGAAATGGAAACCACCATCATAGAACCCAACCGCCGCAGCCGCACCTACCTGCGTGACCTTTGGCAGTACCGCGACCTGATGGTATTGTTTGTGAAACGCGACTTCACCGCTCGGTACAAACAAACCCTGCTGGGTCCGCTCTGGCACCTCATACAACCGGCCCTCACCACGGCCATGAGTGTGCTGCTCTTCAATGTGGTGGCGGGCATAGGTACCAATGGCGTCAACCCCGTGCTGTTTCAAATGAGCGGCATCGTTATCTGGAGCTATTTTGCCGCCTGCCTCACCAATACCAGCAACACCTTCATTGCCAATGCCGGCATTTTCGGCAAAGTCTATTTCCCCCGCTTGGTCAGTCCCATCAGCGTGGTCATCAGCCAGCTCATCCAGTTCGGCATCCAGCTCTTCCTCCTCATCTGTGTGATGCTCTACTTCCATTGGATAGCACCCGCCAGTCAATCCCATTCGGCATTCAGCATTCCTCATTCATTATTCATCATTCCCATAGTCCTGCTCATCATGGCCGGTATGGGCCTAGGCCTCGGCATCATCATCAGCAGCATCACCACCAAGTACCGCGACTTCACCGTACTCATTGGTTTTGGCGTACAGCTGCTCATGTTTGCCAGTGCAGTCAACTATCCGCTGAGTGCCCTCAGCAACCTGCAAGCCAAACACCCCTGGGTATATAAGCTGATAGAATACAACCCGCTGGCAGCCCTTGTGGAGCTGTTTCGCAACAGCATCCTCGGTGCCGACGTGCAATACTGGCAACTGGCATACAGCAGCGCCTGGATGCTGGTGCTCCTGTTCATCGGCATGCGCCTGTTTAGCCGGGTAGAAAAGACGTTTATGGATACCGTGTAGATGATGGTTGGTTGATCGTACAACATATCAATCCATCAAGCTGCCAACTTACCAACCTCTCCCAATGCCCGGCACAACCTTGCTCTACAGCCAACCCACTCCACAACCCTGTTTTTTATACAACATAGCGGCGAAGCAAGGGCTTGTAACGAATGACATCCATGCCGCACCATACCTGCTGCTGCCATTTGCTTACGAAACGCTTGTGTATAACCAGCCGTCGACTAAGCATGAAGAAAAGGCAGCAAAAGAAGCATATGAGCAAATGCAACAGCTGGCTGCACATTACGAGCAGCTTTCCATCACGCATCAAAAAAAGCTGATTGTATTCTTTTACCACGACTCTGAAGAAGAACTGCCCTTTAGCAATGCCATTATTTTCCGCACATCCTGGCGCAGGAGCAAGCAACGGCCCAATGTGTTTGGCATGCCCGCATTTGTGGACAGCCTGCCGCAAAACCCGCAACCCACCATACTACCATATCAGCAGCAGCCCACGGTTAGCTTCCGGGGGCAATCGGCGCCATTAACGGTGCCAATTACGATGCGCTTAAAATTTGCCATCAACCGGTTATTGCGCAAAGCAGGTATAAACCGCCACCAACTGAAGCTTTGGTACTTACCGAATTATCTTTATAGAAGAGCAGCAATACAAAGTCTGTTACAATTGGATAATGCAATACAGTTTGATGTAGCCATTACGCAACACCATGGTGCTTATGCACACCCGCTAAAAAATGATTATTTGCAGGCTATGGCTCAGCATGCCTACATACTGTGTGTGGGCGGATTTGGCAACTACTCCTATCGGTTTTATGAAGCCATTCGGGAGGCCCGCATTCCCCTGTTCGTAGATAGTGATTGCCTGCTGCCCTGCACCGATGTCATCAACTGGCGGGAGCATCTGGTATGGATAGATACCGCACAAATACCACAAACAGGGGCTATCCTTTTGCAGTTTCACCGCCAATGCAGCCCGGCCCAATTTGAAACCCGCCAACAACAACTACGACAGTTGTACAACCAATACCTTACCCCCGAAGCTTTTGCACAATATGTACTTGGTATGCTGCAAAACAACATGACAAACAAATAACTAGTCTTTGCATCGCCTCGTCAATATCATCGCTTTTATCGTTTCACACCCTTTCAGTAAAAATCATCCGCTGAAAGCGTTTGTACGTTTTGTATCCTGGCAGTTGTATGCAAAACTCATTCAAAAACCCAAACTGGTAAGATGGACCAATAACAGCAGACTTTGGCTTGCGCCGGGGCTGAGCGGAACAACCGGCAACCACTACTGCGGCCTTCACGAATTTGAAGACATGTCTTTTTTGCTGCACCTCCTGCGGCCCCAAGACAACTTTGCAGATGTGGGTGCCAATGCCGGTTCATATACGGTACTTGCCGCTGCACACACAGGTGCCCGTGTGTACAGCTTCGAACCAGTACCGGCTGCCCTGCATTGGTTGCAGCAAAATGTAAGCGCCAACGATATACAACAACAGGTCACTATCATTCCCAAAGCAGTGAGTGACCAATCGGGACAAGTGCATTTTACCAGCCACCTCGATGCCATGAACCACGTGCTCGACCGTGCCGATGCTCACAGCATTGCCGTACCCTGCACCACACTGGATGAAGCCCTGCATGATACTACACCGCTGCTGCTGAAAATAGATGTGGAAGGCAACGAACACCGGGTACTACAAGGTGCCACAAAACTGTTGTCATCACCTGGCCTCAAAGCCATGATTATAGAAACCACGCAACAACCCTTTCAACCACCACACCCGCAAACCACACATGAGTGGTTGCTGCAGCAAGGTTTTGTTGCATTTACATATGCGCCATATAGCCGCAGGCTAATTGCGTTGACGCAACCGCATGGTCACAATACCATTTATATCAGGGATATCGATTTTGTAAAAACAAGACTTCAAACAGCTCCGCAATTTTCACTTTGGCGTAAGAAAGTCTGACAGCTTACATAACGTTATTATGATTAAAAGAAACTTCTGAAAACAATGCTGATTTTCAATGAAATCCTTTCTTAATAAAATTCTTAGAAACAAAGAAAAGTTAGAAATACCAGAAGTTCCTCATTGAAAAAGCTATGCCCAGCATGGCGAAGATTTGCTGGTAGAGCACCTCATGCGTGTATTACAGGTGCAGCAACCCTTTTTCGTTGATATAGGAGCTCACCACCCGTTTATCCTCAGTAATACCTACCTGATGTATCAGCAAGGCGCCCGGGGTATAAATATAGAACCCGACCCTTCGCTAATGGCCGCTTTTCAGCAATACCGGCCAGCAGATACGAACCTGCAATGTGGCGTCCGGTTCAACGACAGATCCGAATCAACCTTGTATGTCATGAGTTCCCCAGTGCTAAACACTTTTAGCCAACAGGAAGCAGAACATGTAGCTGCGTTTGGTACCTATACCATTACTGGCAAAGTAAGGGTTCCACTACTATCGCTTACCGAAATCATCGAGACACATTGCCCTACTGGTGTAGTCGATTTTATGAGTATAGATGTAGAAGGACTTGATTGGGAAATCATTCACTACAATCCGCTTCATCTGATACGGCCCAAGGTGCTCTGCGTAGAAACCATGCGTTACACAGAAGCAGGAATTGGACAAAAAAACCAGTCCCTCATTCAATATCTTACAGACATTAATTATCAGGTATACGCCGATACCGGGCTCAATACCATTTTTATAGACAACACACTGTTATAAGTTGATACGGGTTATTTCGGATGGCCGCTTGGGTAATCAAATGTTTCAGTATGCCTTTGCCATTGCTACTGCAAAGCAATTCAATACCACATTTCAGCTTGAATTTGTACACCACAAAGACGAAGTGGCAGATTGGTTTAACATCAAAGAAATACTTCAACCACTGATAGCCACACCACTTGAGCAGTGGATTTTTAAGCAACGCAGCCGCTTGCTACAGAAAAACTTCCTGGAAGAAGACATGCGCCTGTTTTATCCAGATTTGTCGAATCATTGTACCTACAAAGGCTTCTTTCAAAACGAACAATATTTTGCCCAAGTAGCCCCGTTTATTAAAGAGGTCTTTCAGCTGCAACCGCAATGGAAAACGGCATTTGAAAAAGTAAAATTCCAATATGATTTCGACAACAGCATTGTGGTACACGCAAGGTTGCGAGATTACATTACCTGGGGTAATGACGAACTTGGAGGAATGGACTTAAGTCTACCAACTAGTTATTATATAAACGCCATGACACAGTTAGGCGCAACCACAAACACTCCTGTTATATTAATCAGCGACGATGAAGCGTATGCACAGGAAAGGCTATCTTTCTTGAAAAACCTTGTGGTTTTTAGCCATGGCTCCCAACTAAGTTTTCAGGCAATGCTAGAGGCAAAAAGACTTGTTATCTCCAACAGCACTTTTGCCTGGTGGGCCGCATGGCTCAATTCACATCAACCGCAGGTGATGGCCCCCCAACATTGGCTGGGTTTTAAAATTGGCCAAGAATATCCGCAGGGTATTTTACCGGCTTCATTTACACCGGTTCCGGTATATTAATTTCATCTTTTAGCAGCACTGGCTGCATCCTCTTATGACTCCTATCATTTCCGTTTCTAATGTATCCAAGCAATACCGCCTCGGCGAAGTAGGTACCGGCTCCTTTCAGCAAGACCTCAACCGCTGGTGGCACAAGCTGCGGGGTAAAGAAGACCCCTACCTGCAGGTGGGCGATACCAACGACCGCAGCACCCGGGGCCACAGCGATTATATATGGGCATTGCAGCATATCAACTTCGAGGTACAACAGGGCGAAGTGCTGGGCATCATTGGCCGCAACGGCGCCGGCAAAAGCACCCTGCTCAAAATACTGAGCCGGGTAACTGAACCTACCACCGGCCGCATAGCCATGCGGGGCAGGGTAGCCAGTCTGCTCGAAGTAGGCACCGGCTTTCACCCCGACCTTACCGGCCGAGAAAACATCTACCTCAACGGCGCCATCCTCGGCATGACCAAAAAAGAAATTACCCGCAAGTTTGATGAGATTGTTGACTTTGCCGGGGTAGAACGCTACATCGACACCCCCGTAAAACGCTACAGCAGCGGCATGCATGTACGCCTCGGCTTTGCGGTAGCCGCCCACCTCGAACCCGAAATCTTAATTGTAGATGAAGTATTGGCCGTGGGCGATGCTGAGTTCCAGAAAAAATGCCTCGGCAAAATGAAATCCGTGAGCACCAACGAGGGCCGGACCGTGCTGTTTGTGAGCCATAACATGGAGGCAGTCAAAAATCTTTGTACCACCGGCTTAGTCTTACAGAACGGAACTTTCAGCTTTCATGGTAGTGCATTACAAGCCATTGAACATTATCAAAGACACAATATTGTTGCTAGCACAAACAATCACTGGTCATTACCTGAGGCACCCGGAAACCTCAAAGCAAAATTGCTTTCTGTTAGTGTCGTAAATCCAAAGACAGATGATTCATCTCGTTTTGATACGACTACAGGTTTTCATATCAACTGTATAATACAACTATTGGATATTGATGATGAACAATTAGATATTACAATTCACTTGGTGGATGAAAAAGGCATACTAGTGCTTGTAACATCAACTGCACACTTTTTTGAACCAAAAAAATTCAGTTCATCAGAACTGCATTGCAAAATTGAGTTTCCGGCAAATATTTTAAATGAAGGTATTTACTCTGTAAGCAGATTACTACTGGTAAAAGACCGGGGTACTGTAATAACCGAATGGAACGACACTGTGACATTCGAGATAGAACAAGGTATGGAATTAGGATTTGGATGGCAAGGTCAAAAGGAAGGAGTCATTCGTCTTTCAAACATTCAATGGCAGATAAACACAGAAAAATAGTGCTCACCGTTACCAAAACCACACTCCCCGATTTCGATCAGTTCATCAGCATCCTGCGGCGTGCATGGAGCAAAGGATATGTCACCAACAACGGTGCGTTAGTACAAGAACTGGAAACACAATTACGCCAGTACCTGCAATCGCCGCTGCTCTGGTATTGCAGCAATGGGACCGTGGTATTGCAAATGGCCATCAAAGCCCTGCAACTACAACCCGGCGATGAAATCATTACCACACCTTTCAGCTATGTAGCCACGGCCAATGCCATAGCCTGGGAGCAATGCCGGCCCGTGTTTGCCGACATTGACCCCAACACCTGCTGCATAGATGCAACACAAATAACCCGGCACATTGGCCCCCGCACCAAAGCCATTTTGGCCACCCATGTGTACGGCCTTCCTTGCAATACTGCCGCCATCGACAGCATTGCCCGGCAGCACCACCTCACGGTGATATATGATGCTGCCCACGCCTTTGGGGTACACTATCAGTCGCAACCGCTGCTGCAGTATGGCGACATGGCCACCTGTAGCTTTCATGCCACCAAGTTGTTTCATACCGTAGAAGGCGGCTGCATTGTGTCGCACAACGAAACCCTGCACCATACCCTCGAACTCTACCGCCAGTTTGGACATATTGGCGAGGAATACAGCAGCATTGGCATTAATGCCAAAAACAGCGAAGTCCATGCCGCCATGGGCCTGGCCATGCTGCCCATAATGGATGGCCTGATAGCCGAACGGAGGCAATTGTTTGAACAATACCGCCAACTGTTGCAGGGCCTTCCGCTGCGGATGCTGCAACCCGAAGCCATTGAAGGACTGCAATGGAACTATGCTTACTTCCCCGTGTTTTTTGAAACCGAAAGCACCACCCTGCGCATCCGGCAGGCCTTGGAAGCAGCACAAATTTTAACCCGCCGCTATTTTCATCCTTCACTCAATACATTGCCCTTTTATGGACCGGTACAACAATGCCCCGTAAGTGAGCAGCTGGCCGCTACCGTGCTTTGCCTGCCGTTTTTCAACGGCCTCAGCAGCACCGACCAGGAACGGGTAGCCAGCATCATACGCAACAATTGCTGAGCAGTTCATCATGCCGAGGAACGAGGAATCTCAACAACTAGAATTCAATAGCCGAATCGTGGGACCCTTCCTCCGTCAGGGTGACTGTAATACGACGTCATGCTGAGGCACGAAGCATCTCAACCACAAAACGTTTCAGGAGATCCCTCGTACCTCAAGATAACACTCCTGGACCTCAATCTCGGCCTTGCCCTCCTAACATCTAACATCTGTCATCTAACATCCAATATGCAACTCGCCATCATGCAGCCCTACCTGTTTCCCTACCTGGGCTACTTTCAGCTCATGCACCGGGCCGACAGGTTTGTATTGCTTGATGCCGTGCAATACATCCGCCACGGATGGATCAACCGCAACCGCATTTTGAAACCCGGCGAAGGTTGGCAATACTTCATCTTACCACTGCAGCCGCATCATCAAACAGATAGCATTGCGCAAATACAATATCAACCCCAGCCCAACCACCGCGAAAAATTGTTGCGCCAGCTGGAACACTATAAAAAGAAAGCCCCACACTACGAAGCCTGCCGGGCCGTGGTAGCCGAAGCACTGGCCACGCCAGAGCTATCGGTAACACAGGTAAATGCCCATGCCCTGCTATGCTGCAACCGGTACATCGGCATCCACACACCGGTACACATCAGCAGCCAGCTGTCACTCCAATACCACGAGGTGCAACATGCCGGCCAATGGGCACTGCGCATTGCCCAGCAATTGCAGGCAACAGCCTACCTCAACCCCGAAGCTGGTGCCGAATTGTTTGTACCCGAAGAGTTTGCAGCCGCAGGCATAGCCCTGCAATTTTTACAGCCAGCACTGCCGGCCTATAGCCAGCGCCGACCCGTTTTTGAACCCGGCCTCAGCATCATTGATGTGATGATGTACAACGAGCCCGCCGCCATCCGGCAAATGCTGGATGCCTGCACCATAAACAACCATGCCTGAAATAGGAGGATACTTTCCCACCGAAAGCTGGCTGGGCGCCAACAGCGCCTACCACCACACGCTGGCACTCAAAAGCGGCAGAGCCGCCCTCTTGCTGCTGTTGCAGCACCTCAAGCCCACCCATGCATGGCTGCCCCGCTATACCTGTGGCGTCGTGTATCATCCTTTTGAAACGCTGGGTATTCCATATAGCCTGTACAGCATCAACGAACAGGCTGAGCCTATTGAGCTGCCTGCTCCACAACCCGGGCATCTGTTGCTCTACATCAATTACAACGATGCCTGCAGGCCAGTGGCCGAAGCCCTGGCAGCCGAATGGCAGCAACAACTCATCATCGACAATACACAGGCATTTGGCTGGCAGCCCCGGCTAGCTGCCTGGTCGTTCAACAGTGCCCGCAAGTGGTTGGGCGTAGCCGACGGTGCTTACCTCTATGCCCCCTCAGGCCAGCCACTACCCGATGCTGGCGGGCTGTTGCCCAACACCGCTTACACCACCCGCCA
Source organism: Phnomibacter sp. (assembly GCF_036803085.1). Taxonomy (NCBI): domain Bacteria; kingdom Pseudomonadati; phylum Bacteroidota; class Chitinophagia; order Chitinophagales; family Chitinophagaceae; genus Phnomibacter; species Phnomibacter sp. Next base: position 704,063 of record NZ_DAIRUZ010000002.1, read on the forward strand.
CCTCGAACTGCGCAGGAAGGGCCACACGCAGGAAGGCTATCCTTTCTTTCAGGAAAATGAACGCTTGTGCGGAGAAGGGCTGGCGCTGATGTCGGCATACAGCCACAGTATAGTACAGCAGGCAGATGTGCCCGCTATGCTGGCCCGCAGAAAAGCCAACTACCAACAATTGCATCAAGCCTTGCAGCCTTACAATCAATGGCAGCTGCATTCCGGTGATGGCGATGTCACACCCATGTACTATCCATTCTTGCCAAACCTGCACATCAGCCACCAAGCCTGCTGGCAGCAGCAGTTGTATGTACCCCGCCTGTGGGCTGAAGTGCCACATACACCCGGCAGCAACGCCAACGAAATACAATGGGCTCAGCAATTGCTGCCGCTCCCTATCGATCACCGCTGCGGTGTAAAGGATATGAAAACAATCATAGACTTTTTTCTTCAGCACTATTAATACCCAACAGCATTCTTATGCATTGCCTTATTTGTCAAGAGCCTACTTCTTACTTTTTATCCAAGACGTATACTGAACAGCCTTTTGCCGCACATATGGAAGACATTGGTACAGTTGATTACTTCAAGTGTAGCAACTGTGGATTTACTTTTTCCAAAACCCATGCCTCACTCAGCCCTGAACGATGGGCCAAATTAAACCTGGATGTACATGCTTTTATGGAAGACCCTGCGGCTGAAAAAAAGGGCAATCAACCACCCTATTTAGAGCAGGCTGCCATGATCAAAATTCTCATAGAGCATGGTCTTATCAACGGTACAAACATGCTTGACTATGCAGCTGGTCATGGCACACTCAGTCGGGTGCTGGAAAAATATTTTCAGCTACATCTACCCATATTTGACGAGTATGTAACTGACGGGGATGTAAAGAGGTATATCCTAAAAGAAAACCTTGGATTGTACAACACGGTTATCAACAGTGCCATGTTTGAACATGTGCTGACCAGAGAGGATCTGGATAAGGTCAATCAACTGGTTACAGACGATGGAGCTCTCATACTTCATACGGTTATCTGTGAAAATGTTCCTGCCGATCCCGAATGGTTTTATTTTAGACCGCCTGTGCACACAGCCTTTCATACCAATAAGAGTATGAGTATTCTGATGCAGCAATGGGGTTACGCTTCTTCATTGTATTGCCCTACTGCTAAGTGTTGGATTTTATTAAAAAAGGATACTGACAGTATCGCAGCAAGCGTAGCACAAATCAATCTGGAATTACAGAAAGAGTATTTGATGTACACTAAAGGGTTCGTTGATTATTGGAAAGGTTTCTGATGCAATAATCATAGCTAATAGCTACAAGAAGTGAGTATTATTTATTTGCGGGATTTGACCATAGCTGATGCCAAAACTTCATGGCCATGGCGCAACGATGCCGATGTGTGGCAGTACACCGGTAGCCGACCCGACCGTGCCATTACCGAGGCCATCGAAACCGCTTGGCTGGAAGAAGCCCTACAACGCCCCAATGAACGCCGATACGCCATTTGCCTGACCGATACGCATGAATACATTGGCAATGTGCAGCTCACCCATATTACCGCCCGTGGGGCACAGGTACACCTGTTTATTGGTGTCAAACAATACTGGGGCAGCGGCTATGGCCGGCAAGCCATAGCCGCTTTGTTGCAACTGATTGACCACTTACCTGAAAGTGAAGTACTCTACCTGCAGGTTCACCCCGATAATACCGCTGCCATTCGCCTGTACCAGCATGCAGGCTTTGTGCCCGTTGGTCACATCAGTAGTCAACAACTGCTTATGGAAAGACGCAAACCCAGCGAGAGTAACCCTACGCTCAGCGTATTTATGATGAGCTACAACCATGCGGCCTTCATTGGGCAGGCCTTGCAAGGAGTGTTCGATCAGCAAGTGGATTTTCCCATAGAAATTGTACTGGGCGACGATGCCTCTACCGACGATACCCGTGCGGTTATCTTTCGGTATTACCAGCAGCGGCCCTGGCTGTTTCGTTTGATATTGCATGACATGAACATTGGTGCCTGTTTTAACCAAATGGTGGTTTTTAAAACATGTAAAAAAACTAATGCCAAATATATTGCTATATGCGAAGGCGACGACTACTGGACAGACCCAATGAAACTACACAAACAGGTAAGCCTTCTGGAATCAAACCCACAATACTCACTGTGTTTTCATGATGCCTGGCTGCTTTTGAATAAAAGCGGAACTATGCAGACTTATGGCCTGTTCCGACAAGATATTTATAAAACTGTTGATATATTAAAAACAGGCGCCTTCATTCCTAGTTTAAGTATTGTATTTCGAGTAGAAGGATTCGACTTTCCAAGTTGGTTTTCCCGGACATCTATTGGTGATATCGCCCTTGTTTTGATGAATTCTTTACAGGGAGATATAATCCTCCTCCGCGAAAAAATGGGCGTGTACCGCAAACATGAGAAGGGTGTGAGTGTTGAAATGGAAGCCAATCAAATTCAGCTGTCATTAGAGTCGGTAAAATTGCTGCACTATTTCAATTTGCATACACAATTTGAGTATGACCACATCATTCAAGAAGTAAACAAGGCCACACTTTACCGAATGAAGCATTTTGTGGCCTACCAAAACACCAGCGATACAAGACCACTGCGGCAGAAATTAGTATCGCCTGATTTTTGGCGCCGCAAAATCAGGGAACTCATCTCCTGAAATCAACAATAAATTATTATTCAAGCAGACGCTAGCACTGTATATGGATACACCCATTGCCATCATTTTTTACAACCGGCCTGCCTATCTGCAATCGCTCCTCAATGTGTTGGCCATCGTTCGGCCAACACGGCTGTTTGCCATTTGCGATGGGCCTAAAGATGCCGCTGCAGCCGTACAGGTAAACGCCTGCCGGCAACTGATAGACCAAATCTCATGGCCCTGTACCGTTACAAAAAACTATGCCGCTACCAACATGGGCCTGCGGGGCCGCTTCGATAGTGGCCTCGACTGGTTTTTTGACCTCAACGAAGCAGGCATTGTACTGGAAGATGATGTGATACCCGATCCTTCTTTTTTTACCTACACAAGTACCTTACTCCACAGGTATATGCATGATGACCAGGTAATGCAGATTGGCGGATTAAACTTCCAGGATGGTATCAGGCGTACCAAACAGGCTGGCTATTATTTTTCGGCTTACGCTCACTCCTGGGCTTTTGCTACCTGGCGCAGGGCCTGGCAACTGCACGACAAATCCATGGCCGATTGGCCTACTGATGGACTACACATTTTACACCGCCAGTTTGGTAAGGATAAGCAAGCCATTCAGTACTGGCAGTACATCTTCAACCGGCATCATCAATCGCCCAACGATACCTGGGATTATCCCTGGCAATACTCCATTTGGCGGCATCGGGGCATCTGTTGTATTCCTGAAGTAAACCTCATCAAAAACATTGGTTTTGGCCCCGATGCCATTCATACCAAAGACCCCAACGGACCAGGCATGAATAAAAATACGTTTACATTAGAAAATTGCACAGCACCCACTGAGAAGATAATAAACCGGTTAGCAGACCTATACACACTGCAGCATATTTATGGAGTAGACACCAATTTTTGGAGAAACTCGAAACTCAGGCAATACTGGATGGGTTTTAAACATAAAATTTTCAGCAAAACTGCACAGCATCAAGCAATGTAAGTATCAAGCTGCGCAAACAATCATACCGCTTTACCTTACCATTTTTCTGAAACGATACATGCTAGGACGTTTGGCCAATATGTTACTTCGCCCTTTAGGTGTACGATTAGTACCCGCATTGCCAGCTGATTCAATGCAACAGCAGGCAAACATCCGCTCCTTTAACAGAACAGACTACCCCGATTTCGAAACCTTTCATACCAACATTATTGAAAAGGTTTTTCCATACACCATGACTTCCCCCGAACGATTGTATGCACTCATCAATGCAGTGAAATACATCGTAGAAAATAAACTGCCCGGCGATATGGTGGAATGTGGCGTGTGGCGTGGCGGCAGCATGATGGCTATTGCAGAAACCCTGCTGGCATTGGGTGATACAAGCCGCCATTTGTACATGTATGACACTTATGAAGGCATGAGTGCTCCTTCAGATCACGATAAAGATTTTGGCAACCAGGCGGCGGCTGAATTGCTGCAACAAACTTCCGTGGGTACTTCGTACGACAATATCTGGTGCTATGCTTCTTTGGAAGATGTACAGGCCAATTTGCAATTGACGGGCTATCCTGCAGCACAATTGCATTTTATAAAAGGCCCCGTAGAAGAAACCTTGCACCAGCATGCGCCGCTTCATCCGCATATTGCCATGCTGCGGCTCGATACCGATTGGTACGCCAGTACCAAAGTGGAAATAGAACAACTGTATCACCAATTAGTGACGGGTGGTTTTATGATAGCCGACGACTACGGACACTGGCAAGGTGCCCGTCAGGCCATTGATGAATATGTTGCTACACTACCGGCTGCACCTTTTTTGCACCGCGTAGATTATACCGGCAGAATGATGCAAAAACAACCTGACTTTTCTTAGCAATGACCTTACTCAATCTTGGTTGTGGCCAACGCTTTCATCCCGATTGGATGAATATCGATTTTGTGAGTCATGCACCCGAAGTAATGGCACACGATCTCACTACCGGTATACCCGTACCGGATAACCGTGCCGATGCCGTGTATCATTCGCATGTGCTGGAGCATTTCAGCAAAAGCAACGGAGCAGCTTTTATACAAGAATGCTTTCGGGTGTTAAAACCCGGTGGTGTGTTGCGGGTGGTAGTGCCCGACCTCGAAGCACTGGCCCTGCAATATGTGCAGGCATTGAATGCCTTTCGCCAACAACCCGATGCAATGAACAAAGCCAACCATACATGGGCTACCATTGAAATGATTGATCAGCTGGTACGTACCCAAAGCGGTGGCGATATGATGGCTTACTGGAGTCAGCCACAGATCCTCAACGAAACTACATTGGAGCAAAGGCTGGGGTACGAATTTACCACATGGCGTAAAGCATATTTGCAAAACCAACAGGCCTCTCCTGTAAACAATTACCGTATTAAACATGCATCGCCTTCATGGCGTCAACGCATCAGCATGCATTGGAAAAATTACTGGCTGCACCGTTGGGGCATTGCTGCATCGCAACTACCCGATATGCTGTTTCAACAGTCGGGCGAAAAACATTTGTGGATGTACGATGCCGTTTCGCTGCAGCAACTGCTGGAGCAGCAAGGCTTTGAAGCCATCACACAAACAGATGCCTTTCATAGCCGCATTCCGCAGTGGAACAAGTATCAAATGCTGGATGTAGAAGCAGGTGTTGTTCGCAAACCCGATTCGCTGTTTATGGAAGCCCTGAAGCCATTGTAGCGCCTATGAAAGTGGTTCATGTTTGCCTCAACAAAAATGGCGGCGCTGCCGCAGCAGCCTGGCGTTTGCACCTGGCCTTGTTGCAAAGCGGTGTGAACAGTTGGTTTTATACACTCGAACCCCGCGGTGCCGAAGACCCTGCACAACAATGGATCTGCTGGAAAGAACCCAAATACAATTGCTGGCAAAGAATAAAAGCCTACAGCATCCGCAAATACTGGCAATGGCAAACAGCCGGCAGCAGAAAAGAGTTGCATACAATGGCAGTTACCTATGCGGCGCTGCTCCCCGGCATAACAGCAGAAATGGTTTCACTGCCCGATGCGCAAAAAAATATTTTGGAAGACCCCCTGTTGCAGGATGCCGACATTATTCACCTGCATTGGGTCGCCCTCTTTATCAAACAGCATGAGTTTTTCCGTAGGGCCCGTGGCCGCTATGCCCTCTGCTGGACACTGCACGACCTCAACCCCATCAGTGGCTTATTTCACTACCATTACGATGTGAAACGCAATCCGCAGGCTGCCCTGTTAGAACAAGAAGTGGTGGCATTTAAACTGCGATGTATGCAAGAGTATGGGCAGTCAGTTGTAGCCATTGCACCCAACACCTGGATGCAGCAGCAAATACAGCAGTCGGATTTTGCCGCACACATGCAGGCGGTTAACATTCCTTACTGTTTGCCCAAGCAACCTGCCGCACCTGTAACCCGCTTACAAGCCCGCCGGCAATTGGGCATCGATGCTCATCAAACAGTGCTGCTGGCGGTGGTAGAAAGCACAACCGTGGCCCGCAAGCAAACAAACCTGATTTATGAAGTGGCGCCACAATTCCCCAATATTCAATGGGAAATTGCCGGGCATTATACCAACGGCACACTTGCCGGCAGCAATATGCGGTTGCATGGTTTTATCAGCAACAACAGCTACATGCAACTGCTCTACACTGCTGCCGATGCTGTGGTTATACCCAGTGCCGAAGACAACCTGCCCAATGTAATGCTCGAAGCCTTTGCCTGTGGCACACCTGTACTCAGTTTTGCCGTTGGCGGCATGCAGCAATATGTGGTGCCCGGGCTTACCGGCTACACCAGTACCAACATGAGTGCCGAAGGACTGCAACAACTCATTCAGCAATGGCTTGACGCTCCAGAAAAACCCGAAGCCAACGCTATCCGCCAATTTGCACAGCAGCATTTTGATGCACAACACATTGCTCAGCAACACCAGCAGCTGTACCAGCAATTGCTGACAACCTTACCATCATGAACCCCTTTCCGAAAATATCCATCATTACCCCCAATTACAATGGCGGTGCCTACCTCGAAGCCACCATTCAATCGCTGGTAAACCAGCACTATCCCAACCTCGAATACATTGTGATAGATGGCGGCAGTACCGATCATTCAATGGAGATCATCAACCGCTACAGGCAGCACATGACGCATATTATCAGCGAACCAGATAATGGTTTGTACCATGCTATTCAAAAAGGGATGGCCCTGGCTACCGGCGACATTATGGGCTGGCTCAATGCTGACGATATGCACCACCCTAAAAGCTTGTTTACCCTTGCCGAAATATTTACCAGCTTTCCGCAGGTACAGTGGCTCATGGGCAATCCTACCTACTTCGACGAAAAGGGCCGTACCATTCACTGCTATGGCATGGCCCGCATTTGCAAATATGACTACCTGATGCCCCGGGGCGGCTGGCTGCAACAAGAATCTACCTTCTGGACAAGAGCCCTTTGGGAAAAGGCCGGCAGCCGCATCAGCCAGCAATACAAATACGCCGGCGACTTCGAACTCTGGAGCCGCTTTTTCGATCATGCACAGCTATGTATTACCGATACCTTGCTGGCAGGCTTCCGCTACCGCTCCAAGGCACAGCTCACCCTCGAACACTTTGACGACTACGTAAATGAAGTGAACGAAATCATCCGGCAAAAAAAACTGACACATACTACGAGCCGGTTTACACTATACAAAACACTGAAAGCTTTGAATCGCTTATTGGCTCGCTTAAAAATAGTCAACACTGCGTTTTTTGACCTTGTCATTCGCAGCAAACTGGGCGTCAATAATCCGGTGATCAGTTTCGACCGCAGCACACAAACGTATAAACTGAGCCAATAGTGGTATACCGTATTTATAGTATCACCGAAGGCATCCCGGCAGCTTTGCTGTCGGAAATTTTTGTGTGCACCGATACGTATGCCCTGACGGCTAACCCCGAAGAAGCCGACTTTTTTGCCTACCCCACCCATTATCAGGTGGCGTATGATTATACCGCTGTTGATTTTTCACAGCACAATGTTGCGGCGGATATTCAACCGCTCATTCAGCAACGGTTTCAGGAATTAGAGGCATTGGCAGCCCGGTGCAACAAAAGAATCATTGCCGTGTACATCCGCGACAATGCTAAACCTTTGCCAGCGGAACATGCCATTGTATTTCGCACTTCGCTTACGGCTTCGGGCAGGCAGCGCAACGAATTTGCCTTTCCGGCCAACGGGCGTCCATTACTAACCAATGGTCAGGCGTTTCCCGAATTTCTGCCCTGGCAAAAAAAACCTGCCGTAAGCTTCAGAGGACAAGCAGCGCCGGAACAGCTGCCACGCAACGAAGCCTGGCGCAACTATTTTAACCTGCTGGCGCAGCAATGGGGTTGGAAAAAACGCTTTCCCATTCAGTACAACTTTGGCTACCTGCACCGGCGCAATGCCTTGCATTATTTGCAGCAATCATCCAATATTCTGCTGGACTATCAACTAACCCAGACATCAGATATTTTTAGTGAAAATTCCCGCATGGCCTATGCCCGCAACCTGTTGCAACATCCGTATGCATTGTGTGTGAGCGGTCACGGCAATTATTCTTTCAGGCTTTATGAAACCATGGCCGCAGCCCGCATACCGCTGTTTGTAAATACAGACTGTGTATTGCCGTTGGAAGAAAAGATAGACTACAGAAGGCTGTTTGTGTGGGTAGAAGCCGATCAGCTGCATCAGATAGTCCCAACCTTAATGGCCTATCATTTTACATACCAGGACAATGCTTTTATGCAACAGCAACAACAGATACAAAATACCTGGCTAGAGTATTTGGCTGGCAATAACTATTACCGGTGTATGCCATTGTATTTACAACACTTCAGGTAACTGCAACAAACAGTGTTCAGCCAATACCATCATCATACATTCCCATGCAATCAGCTCCTTTTGTATCCATAGTACTGTTTTGCTATAATGCCGAAAAATTCCTGCGAAAAGCCATCGACAGCTTGCTGCAGCAATCGTATCAGCATTTTGAACTCATTATTATTGAAGATTGCTCTACCGATGGCTCAATGAGCATCGTAGGCAGTTACACCGACCCCCGCATCGTACTCATTTGCAACGAGCAGAACTCCGGTATTGCCTTCAATCGTCAGTTGGCGCTATCCGTAGCCAAAGGCAAGTATATATTTTGGATGGACAACGATGACATTGCTGCAACAGACAGAATAGTCAAACAGGTGGACTGTTTTGAACAGCATCCGGAAGTAGTGCTGTGCGGAACAAGTGCTGTTATCATCAATGAACACGATGAACAACTGCGTGAAATAACTTATCCCGCTACAGATGAAGCCATCAAGGCAGGCATGTTTTTTGGATTTCCGTTTATGAGTCCTTCTGTAGGCATACGCATGGCAGCAGTAAAGCCGGCTCATGTCGAAGCCCTGTCGCTGGTAAATCAGGCCGACGACTACACATTGTATAGTATGTTGATGGATACAGGAAGCTTTGTCAATCTTCCGGATAAACTCTACTACTATCGGGAACATACCGATCCCAACCGCATTACCACCAACCCCGCAAGAGGCGCCGATATAGTAGCCGGAAGAAAAGTAGCGTGGAATATTCAGCTGACAGCAAAAGGGCTTCGGGCTGATGATGCAGTGCTGAGCTTGCATGACAAGCTTACTTATTATCCTCAATTGATTTCCCTGGCAGATCTGCAACATACAAAGGCATACCTGACATTGTTGCTTGAACTTTACCAGCGAAGTGCCCAACTTTCGATAGCACATAAGCGAATTATAAAGCAACACATAAGCAGATCAATAGCTAATCTGCTGCTTGCAGAACTGCCCTTTTCAGATAGGATTCAATATCAACTTCGTTTTGCCAGCTGGCTTTCATTTAAGCAACATGCCAAAATTGCGCTTAAACAAATACTGAGAAAAATTGCATGATAGCTTTACTCGAAAATCATTACTTCACAAACCCACATGAAACATTTCATCTATCGCTTTTTACAGGCCAACATGCTCTTTTGCCTGCGGCTGTATGCCATGGGGCAGCGCAAGCTAAACATTATACAAGCGGGTGCCAATGATGGCAAATCCATCGACAACATGTTTCGGCTCATCACCCTGCCCAAAAGCCATGCCATTGTATTGGAGCCGGTGCCCCATATATTTAGCCAGTTGAAAAAAAACTATGCGGCTTACCCACAGGTGAGGCCTATGCAAATAGCTGTGGGCGATAATGATGCCATCAGCAGCTTACCCTTTCATTATTTAAAACCTGTACCCGGCGAACCCTTTTTGGAGATGTACAATTTGTGGGGCTCTTTTTCCCGGCAGCATCTGGAAAACTTTCGGGGCAATGTGCCCAATTTTGATACGCTTTTTTGTATGGAAGAAGTGCCTTGCCTCACCATCAATGCACTATACAAACAATCGGGCTTTGAACAACTCAATATTTTGGCAACCGACACCGAAGGATACGATGGAAAAATCATTGACTCGGTAGATTTTGAAGTGGTGAGACCACACATCATTTGGTTCGAACATTATCACATTCCAAAACCGGAACTCATTAGGTTAATCTTAAAACTTCGAAAAGAAAACTATCGTTGTTATTCATTAGGCTATGATACCCTTTGTGTGCACCGCCGGGTTCAATGGGCAGATGCCCTGCTGCGTTTCATGAGATTTGTACATCCCAACTGGTACCTGCCACCAAACTGTAGTGCCGAACTGAAAGCTGCGTAAAACCAATTTTCCGAACTTACAAGCCTTACAACAAGCTATTGCAGCAAACCACCATGGCAGCCCAACTGATACTCATAAGTGATGGCAAACCGTCTATCAACGGTGCCGGTATCAGCCAAACGCTGGCCAACCTGCTGGATGCTTACCCCGGAAAAATAACCTGTGTATGCGCCGATACAGAACAGCGCAGCCCAATGCCCGGCGAATTGCTCATGACCATTGCATATTATTCCACCGGGCCCTGGCGTTGTTGGAGCAACCGGCTAGGCCATTGGGTAAACCCCTACCTGTTGCGAAAGCAACTGCAATGGATGATGCAGCAGCCATTGGATACGACGGATTTACCGGCACCCACAGCAGCCACCGTACTGGTAAGTACCACTGTAGCCCACAAGTTGCTGTATGCTTGGCGCCTCTTGAAAGCCGGCTACACCGTACTTCCATACTTTATGGACGACTGGATGGCAAATGATACCCGGCAATGGAATCACCGTCGCCAATGGTACAACATACACCTGATTACCAAAGAGCTGTTGCAGCATGCACCCGCCTGGCTCATGATCAGCCGCCAGCTGGCCAACACCCTCCGCCACCGCTACAACCTCCTCCCCAAACCCACCCTCATCATCCACAATCCGGCACCCAGCATCGAGTTTGCAGCCAACAATTTGCAGTTGGCAAGGAGTACGGTTGCTGAAGATGATCTTTCCTGCAAACTGCAAACCGCAAACTGCAAACTACAAACCACAAACCGCAAACTCGTTTACGCCGGCTCCATCTGGCCCATGCATGCCGATGCCCTCATCGCAGTGGCCAAAGCCATTCACCTGCTGCAGGCACAGGGGCAAACGGCCTATGAACTCACCATTTATACCAGCGAAGCCCATTGGGCGCAATACCGCTTGCAGCTCACCGGCCCCGGGGTGCAGTACGGCGGCTGGAAGCCCTACCACGAAATACATGCCCCACTGCAACAAGCGTGGCTATTGGTATGCACCGCCAGTTTTGCGGAGGCCCACCAGGCCTATAGCCGCAGCAGTGTACAAACCAAACTCACCGATTACATGGCCTGTGGCAAGCCCATCTTATTCGTAGGTCCCGCCGACGCTGCCAGCGGCGCCTTTGTAGAAGATTACGACTTGGGCTTTACGCTGGCCACGCAGGTACCGGCAGATATAGCCGAACGCTTGCAGGTCATTGCCCGCATGCCCGAACAAGACCACCGCAAGCAGCTCAACACCTTGCACGAAGCCCGCACCCGCTTCAGTAAGGCTTTGGTACAACAGGAGCTGTATGCGTTTTTGAAAAAGATTTCTTCCCGGCTGTAGATAGCCTGCCCCGCCATAAGCGGGGAGTGCCCGCAGGGCGGGGTGTCTTCTCCCCCTCCTTTGGTGGGGTGCCCTTCAGGGCGGGGGAGGTCAAACTATAAATGAACATAAAATCATCTCACCCACCCCTCAAAACCGGTTCTATGCCTGCTGGTTCCCTTCCCCTCCACAGGAGGGGAGTTGCAAAACCGGTCGCAGCTGGCCAGCATTAGCTTCCTCCCCTCCTGCGGAGAGCCCGCCCCGCCATTAGCGGGGGGTGCCCTTCAGGGCGAAGAGGTTTCCTCCCCTCCTGCGGAGGGGTGCCCGCAGGGCGGGGTGGTTAAATCAAAACAGAATCAGCACCCATCTCACCCACCCCTCGCAGCCGGCTTCATGCAAGCCTGTTCCCTTCCCCTCCACAGGAGGGGAATTGTGAAACCGGCCGCTACTTGCCAACGTTTACTTTCCCCCCTCTTTCGGAGGGGGTGCCCTTCAGGGCGGGGGAGGTCAAACAACACCCAACCCACACCCTAACATTTAACATCCAACATCTACCATCTGTCATCCACCCCCACCATCCTCTTCGTTTGCACCGGTCTTGGCGGTGTGCACCGTGGCTTTGAAACACACATCCACGACCTGGCCACTGTGTGTATGCAGGCCCCCGATCGCCGTTTCAACGTGGCAGTCGCCTCCGCATACAATGTGCCCAACAGCACATACCCACACAAAAAGTTGTTGGCCATTTCCCGAAACAACAGGTGGTTACAACACCTCACCAGCAACCTCCACACCCAATTCCATACCGAGCAACTCAGCATATTATTGCCGCTGTTGCTGCACATCCATCGTATCAAACCCCGCGTAGTGTATTTAGGCGAATACCAATTGTATTGCTGGTTGTACAAATGGCGCCAGCTGTTTGGCGGGCAATGGCAACTATGCCTCCACACGGGTGGCCAGGCTATGCCCGGTCTGTTTGTACCAGGCAAAGACTGGGTGCACCATGTAACCGACCGTTTTGTAGCATCCTGCCGGCAGCAGGGCTTTCCCGATACACATCAATTTGTTTTGCCACACCTCATCACCGAACAACAACCCGTTGTGTCGGCTGCACTCGCCAACGTTCAGGCGGCAGCCCATGCACCCATTGTGCTCAGTGTTGGCTCCCTCGACGAATCAGTTAAAGGCATGCTATCGCTCCTGAAAGCTTTGGCGCAATGCGGCAAGACTGTTTTTCCAATATTGCTGGGAGAAGCTTCACCAGAAACACCAGCCATCGAACAATATTTACAACAACATTTTGGCAATGCTTACTACCTCGGAAAAGCCACACAACCAGAATTAGCTGCCTGGTACCAGACAGCCGATTTGTTGGTGTCCAACAGCAAAGCAGAGTCATTTGGTTTGGTCATGCTGGAAGCCATGCTGCAGGGCACGCCTGTCATTTGCCATCCATGGCCAGGGGCTCGTTGGGTATTTCAAGATTATGCTGCCTACTTTACTTCATCAGATATCGTAGGCATTGCGAAAACCATCTCCCAACATGTACAGCGAAAAAATCCGGCCATCTCTGCAGAACTACGCACCTATGTGCAACACCGGTTTGGCACATCATTGGCAGCACAATACATCACACAACTCAACAAGATGCTCACGGCATGAAATACGGTCCCTCTTTTTGGAAACGCCAATTCCGGATGGCCAAACGCAAGCCAGCAGTTGCATGGCTACGACACCAGCTGTGGTCGGAAGAGGTAAGCATCATCAGCAATGATTGTTTCGGCGGCGAGTATTACCGCCTGCTACAGTTGCCTTACAACACACCCTTCGTGGGGCTGATGCTCATGGCACCTTGTTACATCAAACTGTTACAGCACTTTGATGAGTATATGGAACAACCGCTTCATTTTGTGAACGAGTCCAAATACGCATCCCTCAATGTCCATCGCCAAGCCAATCCTTATCCCATAGGCATGCTCAACGATGTAGAGATTCATTTTCTGCATTACCACACTGCCGAAGAAGCAGCAGCTAAATGGAAACGACGTTGCCAACGCATCAACAAACAGAACATGCTGATCAAGTTTGCAGGTGAAAAAGATTTTGCAACAGATGAACATTATGCAGCGTTCAGCAAGCTGTCGTTCAGCAAAAAAATCAGTCTGGGTACCATGCCCCGGCCTGCAACAGAATCCTGCTATCACCTGATACCAGGCCTTACTTTTGATGGGGCCGCAGCATTTCATGTGGCACTAAAACACCTGTATCTCCCGGCACTCATCCGCACAGGAAAAGGATATCCTGAAAACGATTGGCAAAAATGGCTCACCCGCTGGATAGCGTGGAGCCTGCGCTGACATGAATACGACTTATGCCTGTTCAATATTCAATTGTCATCCCAACATACAAACGCAACCACCAGCTGGCACTATGCCTGCAACGCTTGCAGCCAGCGGCACAATCGCTGGAGGCAAGTTTGTATGAGGTGATTGTAACAGATGATGCAGCCGATGCTGCAACGGAACAGTTATTGCTCACTCAATTTCCCTGGGCCACATATACTGCCGGACCGCACAGAGGACCAGCGGCTAACCGCAACCATGGCGCAAGTTTGGCCATCGGGCAGTGGCTCGTATTTACCGACGACGATTGCCTGCCCGATGCGCAATGGTTGCAGGCCTATGCCGACGCCATTGAATTGCATCCCGATTGCAAGGCTTTTGAAGGCGCCATCCTGCCCGACGATTGGGCGCTACTTAAAAAAGACATGGCCGAATGCCCCGTCAACACCGAAGGGGGCTGCTTTTGGAGTGCCAATATCATGGTTGCCCAATCACTGTTTCAAGAACTGAGTGGCTTCGACGAACAGTTTGCCATTGCCGCACAGGAAGACCAGGATTTACAATGGCGCATTCAACAACAACACGACATTGTATTTGTGCAGCCGGCAACAGTGGTACATCCGGTGAGGAGGATTTCATTGCGTAATAAACTCAGTGCTATTCCCGCTGGTATATCAAATTGGTGGAAGTTTTCGCTGAAAAAACAATCTCGCTATATGGCTCTGTTGTCTGGTATACAAAGCCAGTTTGCTGCCTGCATTGCCAATCTCAAAGCCAGAAAATGGCAGTCAGCTGTCTTAAATATAATTACGCTTTTACTACTATTGCCAACACTTCTCTTTCACTCCAAGCACAAATAATGGCTTCTAGAACATTCCAATGGATTTCAAGTACTGACCCACAAAACAAACTGCAACTGGAGCAGCTGCACCATCGCATGATGCAGTTTTATGCAAATGAATCAACGAGAGATGGCTATCAGGTACTCATTCCAACTAGCGAAAACACAACTCCAGCAGACCCTGTTTCAATTGCCTTTCTTCATTGGTTTCAACAACAACAATTTTCAAACATCATTGAAGTCGGTTGTGGCAATGGCAGAACCTTTAACTACTTACAACACCTGATGGCAAATGGTACCTATACTGGCATAGAAGTAGATGAGCAGTCAATAACAAGAAATCAACAAAAATGGCCGCAGCAACATTGGATTCAGTCTGATGCCTACACTTTACCAGTGACGGACGAATTTGCTGACCTCATTTTTTCCATGTACGTTGTAGAACACTTGGTTTACCCAAAAAAAGCCTTAGACCTGATGTATCAAAAACTCAAACCTGGTGGCATAATGGCATTGGTATTTCCCGATTTTACATGTACCAAGCGGTTGCCTTCTCAACAATTGGGACTGAGTTTGCTGCAGTCTGCAAAACGAAAATTACAAAAGCTAAGGGTTTTCGATGCTATCATAAGTATCTACGACAGCAGGGTAAGATTGCAAAAAGCGTTGAAGAAGATAGCGCTACACCCTGGTCAATTTATCATCAATACTGCACCGGCCTGTTTACACGCCACCAAACAACAAGTTTGGCCAGATTATGATGCCGTATATATAGCAAGTAAAAGCGATGTAGAACATTGGGCAATGCAAGTAAATGGCACCATTGAATACCCAATGGGTAAAGAAGCACCGTTTGACGAACATAGTTTTATAACCATTCAAAAGCCAGCCTGATTTAAATAGTGCGTATTCTCTTCTTACATCCAAATTCGCCCGACTATTTATGTGCCAGCTTATTTCATGGCCTAAGAGAAATATATGGTACCAACTGCGTGGACCTGCCCCGGTTCGATTGTATGTATGCACCCATAAAACGGGGTGTGTTGAATAAAATCAGGGGGCATGGTTTCACTTTGTATGGATTATTAGAAGACATACCGGAGCTGGAAGAAGAACGTTTTTTTATTTGGCAAAAAAACATTGCAGCTTTTGACTTGTACATTATCGCCGACATCTGGAACAGTTGGCGGATGCTCGACCAATTGCTGGAGCACGTTGATACCCGGAAAATTCTGATTGTTGACTCTGGAGATACAAATCGCTTTTTTCCTTGGAACAATTTGAAAACTTCATGGCGAGGTATTTGGCGTAAAAGAAAACTATTGAAGCATTGTTTAGGATATGCCAAGCGGGAGATACCTGCCCGTTGGTCTGAAGCAGTCGGCCCCGCTATGCAGCTTTTGCCCAATAGCCTATACAAAAGTTTACTTCCGGAAAAAATTTTACCCATCAGTTTTGGCATTCCGGGTTCCAAAATCAGTTACATAACCCCCGCTCAGAAAACACAACGCTTTACCACACACATAGTGGATGCAGACATTGCATCTGTGTTACATCATAACAAGCACACTGAAAGCTATGCTTTTACGAATGAGCAAGATTACTACGCTGATATCCAGAAAAGCATGTATGGCATTACTACCAAAAGAAGTGGATGGGATTGTTTGAGACACTACGAATTCGCTGCCAATGGCGCTGTGCTATGCTTTCAAGATTTGAATAAAAAACCTGCCATGTCTGCTCCACATGGCTTAAACGAAAGCAACTCCATTTGCTATACAAATTTTACAGATTTAGAAAATAAGCTTAATGCCATTGCTGAAAAAGACTACGAGAAACTGTTGCAGAACAGTTATCGATGGATTGAACAACACACAACAGCTGCCGTTGCTCAACGACTGATAGCAAGCATTCACCCTACACTGCCAAAAGATTAGTCGTTTAAACCCCATTGCTAATGAGTTTTCGTTGCAAAGCTTGTCATCACACAAAAATTGAAAAGCATCTTTCAGCAAAAGAAATGATGCGTGGAACCAGAGCAGTATTCGACTATACAGTTTGCGAAAACTGTGGCAGCTTGCAATTACTGGATGAACCGGCCGATATGTCGGCATACTATAGCCAAGGCTACTACAGTACCAATCATGCAGTAGAGGGGTTATTTCAGCCGGCATGGAAAGCTTGGCTGAAACAATACAGAGATGCCTATTGGATAACAGGCAAAGGTTGGTTGGGAAAACACATTCAACAACGCATGCCTAACAAATCCATTGAACTGGCAAACCTGCGGCACTTAGAACTCACTTCCTCTACACGCATTTTAGATGTTGGTTGTGGCACAGGTACCATTCCCTATGTATTGTACAATGCAGGGTTCAAACAAATTACTGGCCTAGAACCCTTCATACAAGAAGACATTCATTACGCCAATGGATTGACGATAAAAAAAGGGTGGCTTGCCGATTATGCGGATGAACCTTTCGATCTCATCATGTTCAATCATTCATTCGAACATTTGTCATCACCACACGAATACCTGGATGCCGCTTACAAACTCTTAAAACCGCATGGGCAGTTGCTCATACGGATTCCTACTGTTTCTTCTTTCGCCTTTCAACAATATCAGGAAAACTGGGTGCAATTGGATGCCCCCCGTCATGCCATGCTGTACTCCAGAAAGGGTATCGAACTGCTGGCAAAAGCACACCAATTCCACCTGCAGGTAATGATAGATGAAGGCACTTCCTTTCAATTCATCGGCAGCGAACAATACCGGATGGACATTCCGCTACATGGCGACAAACGCAGCTGGTTTGAAGGAAATACAGAGCTCTTTACGCCAGTCCAAATCCGTCAGTTTGAAGAGCAGGCGAATGAACTCAATAGAACTGGGAATAGCGATTCTATTGCTGTCACACTCCAAAAGCGATAACCCCCTGAAAGCCTCGGTCATCATACCCACCTACAACTATGCCGAGTTCATTGGCCGTGCCATTGAATCGGTGCTGGCACAGCAATACCCGGCAGTAGAAATCATCGTGGTAGATGATGGCAGCACCGATGATACAACAGCTGTAATTGCAGCCTTGCAACAGCAGCTACCAATGCTCCAATACCATGCGCAGCCCAACAGCGGCAAAGCAGTGGCTACACAACAGGGCATTGCACTCGCCACCGGCGATTTCATTTTCACCCTCGATGCCGACGATTGGTTGCTCCCCGGCAAGCTGGCTGCTACAGCAGCCGTGTTGCAGCAATACCCTTCCGTGGTACATGTGGCCAGTCCGGCACAAATACAATGGCAGGAGGGCAGGCAACCGGTAGCCGAACCCATCCCCACTGCATTACTCGGGCAGCCGCTCAAAGGCACCGAGGTATTGCAATATTTCTTTCAGCGCAATAGGCTGTTCGGCGGCGGCTCTTCGTTTGCCATGCGTACCGCAGCAGCCAAACAAATCCAATGGCAGCCCGCCATCGATATGTACACCGACGAATGGTTAGTGATTGCCGCCCTGCTGTCCGGCGATACCTATTTCCTGCCCGAGCCCTACAGTGTGTGGTGGGTACACCAGCGCAATTACTCGGGCAGCGGGGGAGAAGCCCTGCTGCAAAAACAGGCCCGCCTTCGACAATCGAGCCTGGCAATATTGCAGCAGTTAGCCAACATACATGCACCCGCATGGCTGCAAAACGCCTATCAGCTCAAACACGATACCCGTGAGCTGGCCTGGCAGGAAGCCGCATACAGCAAAACCTTGTCCGGCATCTGGGCCTACACCCGCCGCCACCTGCTCAGTGGCCGCCATCGCCTCAGCACCCTCTGGCACTACCACGCCTTTCAACGCTTGCTGAAATGGTAATGATAAAAAACACTACACAGGATGATGGTAAACAATACCGCATTCAATTGCACAGAGGGAGGAGTGGGCCGGGCAATCCCGATAGCTATCGGGATTCTTTGTACGCAAGCTCCCATTCCGCTTGCCTTTCTTTTTTTCAAGAAAAAGAAAGTAACAAGGCTGACACTAAAGACATGTAAATATTTCTTTAGCTGTTTGCATACAAAGGATACAGATTCCATTACTGTTTAGAAGTCGTTTACTCAACTATCAACCATTTACCATGCTCATAGAAAGAGCCAACGCTGGCTTACATCATTCCATCTGGGCGCAGCTCATAGCTCCCTTGCTTCCCCTTTCCTCCGTGATGGACATCGGCTGCGGCAGCGGTGCCTGGCTGTCGCGGTTCGAGCAAGCCGGTACACAGCAGCTGCTCGGCCTCGATTTGGATACCGCTCAGTTTCAACTGCAACAGGTGCCCACCATCGCTATGAACTTCGACCATTACCGCAACGAAGTGTTTGGCAGTTTCCAACTCATCACCTGTTTGGAATTAATCGAGCACCTCGAAAATCCCGGGCATGTCATCAGCATGATACAGCACAACCTTGCTCAGGATGGTTGCTGCATTATGAGTACGCCCAACATACACAGCCGAAATGCCCGGCTACGCTATGCCCTCAAAGGGGAACTGGGCCATTTCGATACCAAAAGCGACCCCACTCATATTTATCCTGTATACACCGACAACCTCAAAAAACTGTTGCAGCGTCGGGGCCTGCGCATCGATAGCATCCATCATTTTCCCGAAGGCCGGTCGCTCAACTACAATGCACCCATTCGCCTGCTGGCAGGTCTGCTCAGTCCATGGATGAAAAAAACCTACGAAGGCGACAACATCATTTATATCATCCGGCACCAATAAGCATCCGTTGCACTTGCCATCCTTGCTCATCATTACCCCCAACTATGCCCCGCTGATATGCGGCGTAGGGCACCACAGCCAAGTGCTGGCCGGCAGGTTGCGCCAACGGGGTTGGACAGTGAGCATCCTCACCAAAAGAACGCATGGCTGGTGTTTACTGCAAGAAGGCGCAGCCGAGCAACCCATGGGTAAGCAGCTGCAAAAAGCCATTCTGCAAAGCTTGCCACACATACCTGCCAATACCAAACTGCTCTGGCAATATGCCCCCAACGGATTCAGCAACAAAGGCATGCCGGTTTTCCTGATAGCCCTCATGCTTCGCCTACGGCTACAGGGCATTCGTCAATACATCTTTTTCCACGAAATAGCCATGCGTACCCTTGGCTATGGGAGTCGGCAAATGCTCTTGTCGATGGTACAAAAATGGCTGGCCAACAAGATGAATGTTTTGGCCAACGCTTCCGCCACCAGCATCGCATTATATCAGCAATATTGCTGGTTGTACAAACCCATCATCATACCGGCGGGCAGCAATTTCCAACTGCCGCAGCAGCCACAGGCACCGATAGTAAGTGAGGGTTTGCGTTGCTGCTGTTTTACCAACCGTTGCAGCTATGCCCTGTTGCAAGCCTTTGCACAATGGCTGGTAGAAAATCCGGCGCATCAGGTCATCCTCATAGGGCAGGCAAATCCGGTGCAAACAGCACAAATACAACAGTGGTTAGCTGCACTCCACCTGCAGTCATCGGTACAATGTCTGGGAGCATTACCCGCAACCGATATGATGGACCAATTACTGCTAAGTGATATTGTACTGCAATGGCAGCCCCGAACAGCCAACGGGCAGGGTGGCGTATCGGCCAAAAACGGTACTATCGCCGCCGCCATGCAAGCAGGCAAACCCATCATCAGCATCGCCGGCGACATGACCGAAACCACCTACTTCAGGCACGGGCAAACCTGCTGGCTCTTACAAGAAGACAGCCCGCAAGCCTGGCTGGATGCTTTGCAAGAACTCGGCAGCAAAGCCTCCCTGCGCCAACAACTGGGTCATGCCGCTCAAACCTGCTATCAGCAATACATGAGCGATACCGTATTAACCGACCAATTCGAACAACTGTTGAATACTTAGCACATTTGAAAACCTGTTAGCAGTTCGGCTGGTGTGCCAAAATGAATACATTCATTTGTCCGAAAGAATTAGACGCAGATTTTACGGAGAAGTTCGGATGTTCACAGATTCTTCTCTACTACCATCCAACATCCAGTTCAATTGGACGCGGATTTGTAGGATAAAGCCGGATGTACATAGCTAAAACAAAATTTCTCCGTGACCTCTGATAGCTATCCCGCCTGCTGCGGGACAAGTTGTGCGAAAGCAAACATTTGCCGAAGGCAAATAAAAACCTCCGTGCTCTCCGTGCCTCTGTGCGAAACCAAACCTCATTTGCCGAAGGCAAATACCTCCACAGCTCCATTTTCAAATTTTCAAATTAGCACATTAGCTAATTAACTCATCAGCACATTACCCTCCGAGTCCTCTGTGAGCCCTGTGCGAAACACACCCATTAGCACATTTCCAAATTAGCTAATTATCACATTGAACATCGTTCTCTACTCCCCCCGTTTCTATCCCCTCCTCGGTGGCCTCGAAAGAGTCA
This sequence comes from Phnomibacter sp., assembly GCF_036803085.1. Classification (NCBI taxonomy): domain Bacteria; kingdom Pseudomonadati; phylum Bacteroidota; class Chitinophagia; order Chitinophagales; family Chitinophagaceae; genus Phnomibacter; species Phnomibacter sp. Next base: position 725,412 of record NZ_DAIRUZ010000002.1, read on the forward strand.
CCATGGCCTGGGCTACCTATTGGCAGCAACAGGGGCATACGGTCACGGTCATCACCCACACCCCCAACCCGAAGCCCGACAACTGCACTTACCGCATCCTGCGCCAACCATCACTTTGGCAACAATGGCAGGCCATGCGCCGGGCCGATGTCGTACTCATGCTCAATATTTCCCTGAAAGGCTTGCCACTGGTTTGGTTGGCGGGCAAACCACTCTTCATCAGCCACCATACCCTGCTTACAGACGGCCACTATGCCCGGCAATGGCGGCAGCAACTCAAAAGGTTCATTTGCAACCGCTTTGCCCGGCTCAACATTTGCTGCAGCCATTACGTAGCCCGCAGCCTGCGCCGTACCGTGGTGGTGCACAGTCCTTACGATGCCAGCCTGTTTCAACCCGGCAGCGGCGAAAGAAATCCCGGCAGCATCTTGTTTGTCGGCCGCCTCGTTAGCGACAAAGGCATCCACACTCTGCTCGAAGCTGCAGCCCTCTTGCAACAACAGGGGCTGCCATTTCAGCTCAGCATCGCCGGCGACGGACCGCTCCGCGAAGAACTGCAGGCCTTCAGCAACTCCCAACAACTCACTCAAATTCAGTGGTTGGGCGCAATAAACCAGCACCAGCTGGTACGGCTCATGCAACAGCACCAGATGGTTGTCGTACCCTCATTAGTAGAACCCTTTGGCACCGTAGTGCCAGAAGCACTGGCCTGTGGTTGCACCGTTATTTGCAGCAACAGCGGGGGCCTGCCCGAAGCAGCCGGCGGATTAGCCACAATGGTACGGGCCGGAGATGCAGCAGCGCTGGCGTCGGCCATCCAGGCAGCATTACTATCACCAAATAAGCCCATCGCAACTGCGGCAATGGCTGCACATTTGCAGGGGCTTACCGTTCCGGCATCGGCCGATGCAGTGCTTAGAGCCATTCAACAACATTTGTAACACATGCGCCTGCTACCCAAGCATACCAACAACGAAATGAGGTGGTACCTCATCCTGTTTTTGCTGGCCGCATTGGGTGGGGCGGTACGCAAATGGGGCACCAGCAGCGGGGCCGTTTCCAATGTGATCCTGGGTCTGCAAATGATTGTACCCTTTTTGATGGTGTATTTCCGCAGTCCCAACTGCTACACCCCATTCAGTCAGCACAAAATATTGCTGTTCTATTTTTTCTACATGGCCTTCCATATCATTCACCCCCTGCAGCTCACGTTTATGCACGGTGTGTTTGGCATCTTGGTACATGGTGGTTTTTGGCTGGGCATCTTTTACTATTTCTCCAACCGGCACCTCTTCGATCCCCGGCAATACATGTATGTTTTTTTAATAGTGGCCATTATAGAAGTAGCGCTGGCCTTTGTTCAATATCAATTACCACCCAATCATATCCTCAACAAATACGCCAGCGATTTGATTGAAGTGGCCACGGTGGGCGATCGGGTGCGGGTAACGGGCACCTTCAGCTTTCTCAGCGGCTACACGGCTTATACCATGTTTTTTGCCCTCATGATTTGGGGCATGATTCGGATGCGTTTGCCCCAGTGGATGATTTTTACAGCCATCCCTGCCGGCCTTATTGCCACCTTCATGACCGGCTCCCGAAGCGGACTGGTAATCTACTTTTTGTTTGTAGGAGGAATCCTATTTACCGAATACCCAGCGGGAAAAATCTTCGCTTTATTGGGAAGATTGATCATTCCCGCTATGATTTTTACGGCCGTCATTTTATTGTACAAGAAAATACCGGTATTCGAGCAGGCGGAAAAAGCGTACGACAATTTCATGGCAAGGGTAGAAGCCAACCAAAAATCGGGTGAACAAAATGCCCGGTTCACCACAGATTTATGGTACCTGCAAAACGGTCGATTTAAAAACCCGATCATAGGTGTTGGATTAGGAAGCACCTACCAAGGTGCCACCCAATTATTTGGCACCAGCAGATCTGTATTGGAGTTCGGCTACGTAGAAACAGAATTTACCCGCATTCTTTTGGAAGGCGGTGTTTTACTGCTGTTATTTAAACTCTCCCTTGGCCTCATTATGGCCCTCAATCTATCTTTTGGCGGTTTTATGCGCTGGGCAGTATGGCTGGTAGTGGCATTTGCGCAGCCCATCGTGTACAACCCGCACAATGCTGCCTTTTTATTACTCGGCATTATCCTCGTCGACAACATCATTTGGCGGCAAAAAATAGAACGCAAGCACCAATGGGAGCTTTACCAAAAAGCACGGCAAGGGGCAACCCAAACAGCCGCCACAGATACAGCACCACCACCCATTGCTATAGGCACAACTTCCTGATGTCGTGACACAACCTGCCGTTTTACTCACCCATCCGGGTACCCAATACAGCCACGCACTGGCCGCTCAACTGCACCGCCAAAGCATGCTTTACCGCTTTGCCACCGGCATTGCTTTTGGCAAGAGGTATAGCTGGCTACCGAAAGCCCTGCAAAGCCGGTTACTGCCCACTGTACCCGATGCCCTCCTGCACCGCCAGTGGCGCACCGAATACCACAGCCTGCGCCAACTGCGCAAAGGCAGCGATGCCGAAAACATCCTCCACCAACGCAACCAACGCTTTCAAGAGCAACTGCCCGATGCCCTGCTGCAAGCCGCCGACTGCATCATTGGCTTTGATACCAGCTCCTGGATATTGGCTCAACGGGCTGCAAAATGGCGCAAACCTTTTGTGCTCGATGCCAGCATTGCCCACCCACGCCTCAAAGAATCCATCTATACCCAACTGCGGGAGCAATACCCGCAATGGCAGCAGCAACTCATCCCCAAAAGCGAAGCCTTCCTGCAACTCGAACAAACCGAAATGCAACATGCTACCCACATAGTAGCAGCTACGTCTTTTACCAAAAACAGCTACATCGCCCAAGGCATTCCTGCCGATAAAATCAGCATCAATCCTTACGGCGTCAACCTCGGTTACTTCCACAGCAAATGGGATCAACCGGTAGCTGAAAAACAGAAAGTCATTTTTGCCTTTCTCGGCAGCATCAATGCCCGCAAAGGCATCCCTTGGTTGCTGAAAATTTGGCCCGCCATTCATGCCCAATACCCGCAGGCTGAGCTGCAGCTGGCCGGCTATGGTCAATGGCCGGCACAACTGCCCCTGCCCAAGGGCGTTGTACTAAAAGGCCCCATTCATCCCGCCGACCGGCTCGCTTTTTTGCAGCAGGCCGATGTGTTTGTCTTCCCCAGCTTTTTTGAAGGTTTTGCACAAACCATCATCGAAGCCATGGCCTGTGGACTGCCTGTAATTACCACCACGCATACCGTGGGGCCCGAAGTGATTGAAAACAACCAGCACGGATTTGTGCTCACACCCGGAGATGATGATGCGCTGACAAAAGCCATGATTCATTTTCTGGAACAGCCAGATACCATCCGCCCCATGGGCGAAGCGGCCCGCCGGCAGGTATTGCCCTACACCTGGCAGGCCTATGGCGATCGCTGGGCACACATCATTCACCAACTGCTGCAGTCTTCATAACAATGCGACCGTTCATTTTCATCCATACCCATCCCATCCAGTACTTTGCGCCGCTCTACCAATACCTGATCAGCAAAGGCATGGCCTTGCAGGTATGGTACTGTGCTGCTGGCAGCCGCCCCGATGGCTACGATGCCGAATTCGGACAAGCCGTACAGTGGGACATACCGCTACTCGAAGGATATTCGTATCGCATCTTTCCCAACAAAGCCAGCGCTGCACAGCAGGCCGCTAAAGGCTTTTCAGCCTTTCACAACCCCGCCATGCTGCAAGCCCTGCAGCAAGAACCACCCAGCATCGTAGTGGTGCATGGCTGGAACTACCGCACTTATGTACAACTGCTGCAACAGGCCAAACGATATGGGCATCAGCTGGCTTTCAGAGCAGAAACCAATGCCGCCATGGAAATGGCCCGCCCCCGCTGGCAACAACTGCTACGCAAATACATGTTGCGTTACTTGTTGCGCCACGTTGATTATTTCCTCTACATCGGCCAGCAAAGCAAACAGTTCTATACCCGGCTGGGCATACCACAGCAGCAACTGCATTGTACGCCCTATGCCGTCGACAATCAACGGTTTCAACATGCAGCACAACAACTGCACAAATCTGCAGTACGTGAGCAACTCCGATTGCCCGCCGAAGCCAGTATTTTTTTATGCTCGGGTAAATACATCGATAAAAAAAGACCGATGGATGTGCTCCGTGCTTTTGCACAGCTGCGGCATCCGCAGGCACATTTGCTGATGATGGGCGAAGGCGCCCTGCGGCCACAAATGGAAGCATTCATGCAAGCCGAAAACATCGCCCACTTGGTTACACTCACCGGCTTCATCAATCAAAAGGACGTTGCCAATTATTACGCCGCTGCCGATGCCTTCATCATGAGCAGTGATTATGGCGAAACCTGGGGCCTCAGTGTCAACGAAGCCATGAACTTCGGCTTGCCCCTCATCCTCAGTCATCGGGTGGGCTGTGCCCCCGACCTACTGCTGCCCGGCCAAAACGGTTGGCAATATACTTGTGGAAATGTGGATGCCTTGCAGCAATGCATGCAAGCATTCCTCCATACCGATGCCGGTACCCGTGCCGCCATGCAGGCACAATCTCTCCGGCGCATCAACCAATACAATTTCGCCGCCATCGAAGCCACCCTGCGCCAGCTGGCGGCAGACAGGCAATAGCTCGTAGCCTTACTACAGCTTTTCTCGAAGGCCCCATCTTCACTGGCCTTCTTTTCCCAAATTAGTTTTGAAAGAATTGAAAAATGCTCCGACAACAGTCATTAGATTCCACACTACATCCCAGCGGTAAAAACTATCTGTAATTTCTTGGCGTTTTAGCGCCTTCGCATTGTGTCTTCAGCTCATCCGCTGCACTATCTGCCGGAAACATTCTTCCAATGAAATCGTAATATCCCAACCGGGATAATGACTGCGAATTTTGCGCAGGTCGCTATAGTAACAAATGTGATCGCCTTCGCGGTGCTGCTCCAAATAGCGGTAGCGCATCGGCTTACCGGTAATATTGGCCACCAAATCAAAGGCTTCCAGAATGCTGCAGGTATTGGCCTTGCCACCACCCAGGTTGTATACTTCACCGCTGCGGGGAGCGGCAATAAATGCTTCTATAAAAGCAGCCACATCGGCGCTGTGAATATTATCCCGTACCTGCTTGCCTTTGTAACCGTTAATATGGTATTCCCTGCCTTCCACATTGCAGCGTACCAAAAAACTGAGGAAGCCATGCAGCTCCACGCCGCTGTGGTTGGGCCCAGTGAGGCAGCCACCCCGCAGGCACACCGTAGGCATACCAAAATAGCGGCCATACTCCTGCACCAGCACATCGGCAGCTACTTTGCCGGCGCCAAACAAAGAGTGCTTGCATTGGTCGATGGATAAACTTTCCGGAATGCCATGAGCAAAAGCTGCATCGGCATAATCCCAACGGGTTTCGGTCTCTACCAGTGTAATATCATTGGGCCGGTCGCCATACACTTTGTTGGTGCTCATGTGTACGAAGGGCGCCTCGGGCACATGGCGACGGGCAGCTTCCAACAGGTTGAGCGTACCCACGGCATTGGTATCAAAATCGTCGAAAGGAATTTGTGCCGCTTTGTCGTGGCTGGGCTGTGCCGCAGCATGCACAATGGCATCAGGCTGTATAGAAGCGACCAGCGCAACAAGCTCATCGCGGTGGCGGATGTCAATCTCGTGATGGGTAAAGCCCGGCAGCGTTTGCTGCAAGCGTTGCTGGTTCCAGCGGGTATCGCCTGCTGTGCCAAAAAACACAGCCCGCTGATTGTTGTCAATACCGTGTACTGCCCAACCTTTCCTGCCAAACCATTCGCATACTTCCGAACCTATCAATCCGGATGAGCCTGTAACCAGTATCTTTTTCAAACCAGGGATTTTTGACCTGCGGGCAAGATAAATCAATTGACAGCAACACCGGTATTTCAACAGGCCGTCATTAACTATCCATTGGGGCGTGGGTCAAAATGTTGCACCTTCACCGCAGCGTGATTGACTAACATAGTACCGAATTTGACCCATGTGCCGCATTGCCGGAATCATTGATTTTACACAACCAGAAAATTGCCACCGCATCACCGCCATGCGGGACAGTATGTTGCATGGCGGCCCAGATGATGCGGGCATTTTTCATGCCACTGCTTTGCCCCTCAGTTTTGGCGTTCGCCGGCTATCGCTGCTCGACCTCAGCCTGCAGGGTCACCAGCCCATGCAAACCGCCGATGGCCGCTACCACATTGCTTTCAATGGTGAGCTGTACAACTTTGCCGACATCCGCCGGCAACTACAGCAAGCCGGCCACCTTTTCCATTCGGGTACCGATACCGAAGTGGCCCTCAAAGCTTATGTGCAATGGGGGCTCGATTGCTTCCAACGCTTCAATGGGATGTTTGCCCTCGCTGTGTACGATGCAACGGCCAACACCCTCACGTTGGCCAGAGACCATGCCGGCATGAAGCCCCTTTATTATTATGTCAACGCCCAACAACGGCAGTGTTATTTCGGCTCAGAAGTACGCAGCTTTCATCAGGTAAGGCCCGGCTGGCCCGAAGACGAACACTGGCGCATCCGCTTTTTGGCCTATGGCCACATGCCCGAGCCCCACACCACCCTCAAAGACGTGTACAGCCTGCCCAAGGGCCATTACATGCACATACAGCTGGATAGTTTTCAGCAGCATACACAGGCCTGGCACCAGCCGTATAACGGACCTGCATTGCTGCACGGAGCTGCTGCCAATGATGCCTTGCACCAAAGTATAGAAGCCGCCGTAAAAGACCACATGATAGCCGATGCCCCCATTGGGGTGTTTTTGAGTGGCGGCATCGATAGCTCCATCATTACCACCATGGCTGCAAGGCACCATACGCAGCCCATTGTTACGCTGAGTCTCGATTTTGAAGACGCCAAATACTCAGAAAAAGAATACCAGCAAATCATAGCCCGCCAATGTGGTACTACGCACCATGCGTTTACCATTGACCAAGCACAGTTTCAGGAGCAGCTGCCCGATATTTTGATGGCCCTCGACCAACCCAGCAACGATGGTATCAATGCCTATTTCATTTGTAATTATGCCCGGCAGATTGGTTTGAAAGCAGTACTCAGCGGTATCGGCGGCGATGAACTCTTTGGCGGTTATCCCTCTTTTAAAAGGCAACGTTGGGTAAAACCCTTGCAAACACTGGGCCCACTCTTAGGGCTCGGCAACTGGTCGGCCAAAGACTGGATCAAACGCTTCTCGTATTTACGCCATACATCCGATGCGGCGCAATACCTCTTTCACCGGGGATACTTCAACAGCAGCCAGATAAGCATGCTCACCGGCAGTAGCCTGCAGCAGGTAAATGATGTGTTGCAACTGCAACAACCAGCTGCCATCCTGCGCCACAACAACCCCGCACAGGTGAGCAGCATGGAGCAACATTTTTACCTGCAAAACCAACTGCTCCGCGATACCGATGTCATGAGCATGTGGCACAGCGTAGAAGTCCGCATTCCATTTCTCGATAAGCGGGTGCTGCAAGTGTGTGAGCAAACAGACAACCATACCCGATTCAATACCAGCCAACCGAAGCAGTGGCTGATACAAACCTTTGCCAACGACCTGCCCGAAGCTATTTGGAACCGCAAAAAAATGGGCTTCGCTTTTCCTTTTGGCAAATGGATGCAACCCCTGAGTGTACGGGGTGCCGTACATCCCGAGCTGCCGCATTTTGAAAAGCAATTCGAAAACGGCCATATGCAGTGGAGCCGTTACTGGGCCTACCTGCTCAGTACCAGATTGCCCATTCAAATTGGCAAGCCTAAGCAGCGCATGTTGTTTGCCAGCCTGCGTACATTTTCTGCCATGGGGGGTATCGAAAAATTCAACCGGGCCTATGCCCTTGCCTTGCAGCACAATGCGCTGCAGTACAACTGGCAGGTGGCACATACCTCACTGTACGATGCACAACCCGATACCCGCTATTTTCCGGCGCAGGCATTCATGGGTTTTAGGCAGCACAAATGGGAGTTCGTATGGTATTTCCTCCGGCATCACCGCTACTTCGATACGCATATTCTGGGGCACATCAACCTCAGCATTTGTTTTGCCATTACCAAGTGGTTTAGCAATGCGCAGCGCATTATGCTTACCCATGGTATTGAAGTATGGAGCAAGCCTTCAACGCTGCAGCGGGTAGCACTGCATAGCTGCAGCAATATTTGGACCGTGAGTGCATTTAGTAAAACCAAGTTGAAGGAAATAAATGGTCCTTCATTGCCCGGGGTGCACATTTTTCACAATACACTCGATCCTTTTTTTGAGCAAGAAACAGCGCAGCTGGTTAAGGTTACCCTGCCAGCCCCGTTACCTGCGGGTTACCTGCTTACCATTGCCCGCCTGGCAGATTCCGAAGCTTACAAAGGATACGATAAAGTGATTGCTGTGCTACCCAAATTGCTACAACAATACCCAAACATACAATACATATTGGGTGGCTCAGGCAGTAAACATGAATTGCAACGCATACAGCAGCTGATACAATCGCTGGGATTGGAAAAACATGTAACCCTCACCGGATTTATTCCCGATGAAGCTTTACCTGCTTACTATCAACACGCTGCTGCATTTATTATGCCCAGCCGGAAAGAAGGGTTCGGGATTGTATTTGTAGAAGCTGCCTGGTGCGGCACAAGGGTGATAGCAGGCAATGCCGATGGCTCTCCGGAAGCATTGTTGCAAGGACAGCTCGGCCTGTTAGTAGACCCCCAAAGTGAAGAAAGCATTTTGCAGGCCATTGAAACGGTGCTGCAGCAACCACCGATTTCTCAAGAGGTGCAACAGCAGCAGCGAAGGTTGGTGGCCACCCATTTTTCGTTTGAGCATTTTCAGCAACATCAGGCACAATTACTGCAAGAGAAAGCCCAGACATAATAGCGACCTGTTACGGCTGAATGATTTTACTTCGTAGCGTTACTGCAGCTTATTAACTCCTATCCATGAAGATGCATTATTTGCATATTACTCCTTACTACTTACCCGATGTGGCCTTTGGCGGTCCCGTTTTTTCTGTGTCGGCTTTGTGCGAAGCATTGGTAAAATCTGGACACGAAGTTTCTGTGTACACCGTTGGCTACCAAAGTGAACAACAATACCCATTGCAGCAGGTGGTAAACGGGGTACAGGTAACTTATTTTAAAGGCGATGCCGGCAAACCTTGTCAAATTTCCCGCCACCTGTGGCAGGCATTGCAGCAGAATTGCCATTCTTTTCAGGTGGTGCACCTCCACACCTGGTGGAATGTGCTCATTTTTCGCTCCATTCAGATACTGCAAAAAGCAGGGGTGCCTTTTGTGGTGTCGCCGCGGGGCATGATGAGTGATTACAGTTTTACCCACCGTAAAACATTTGTAAAACGAAACTTCCAAAAGTGGCTGGGGGTAAAACTGCTGCGCCATGCCGGCCTGCATGCCACCAGCCTCGCCGAAGCAGCCGATATGGCGGCCAGAAGCCAACGCAATGAAGCCGACATCCACATTATGCCGAATATGCTGAGCCTGACTGCTGCAAGTGAATACACGCCTGTTGAAGGTGGTTTTTCCATTGGTTTTTTATCGAGGCTGCACCACAAAAAAGGCATTGAAGAACTGCTGAAAGCAGTAGCACTCACTCCAGCCATTACCGAGCTGGTAATAGGTGGCCGTGGCGATGATACCCAATACGAACAAAAGCTACAACAGCAAATAGCCGACTTGGGCATTGCCCACAAAGTGCGGTTTGTAGGCTGGGTAAGCGATGCCGAAAAGCCGGCATTTTTCAAACAGTTTCAGGTTTTTGTGCTGCCCTCTTTCAACGAAAATTTTGCCAACGTGGTAGCCGAAGCCTGGGCAGCCGGCAAACCTACCATTGTAAGCACCGGCGTGGGCATCAGCCATTATGTGGCCGATTACGGATTGGGCTGGATTTGCGAGGCCAATCCGGAGAGCATCAGCCATGTACTCAACACCGCCTGGGAGCAGCAACGTAAATGGCCCGAAATGGGCAATGCAGCCATAGCCCTGGTCAATACTCATTTTACCGATGAGCATATTGTAGCTCAGTACAGCAGCATGTACCAGCAGTTGCAAAACTTAGTCAAGCCTACCCACAACGGATCACAACAACCCGTGTATGTATTGGGCATCAATGCGCACCATGCCGATGCATCGGCAGCATTGCTGAAAAATGGCGAACTTATTGCTGCCATTGAAGAAGAACGCATCCGCCGCATCAAGCACTGGGCAGGCTTTCCTACAGAAGCCATCCGTTTTTGCCTGAGTGAAGCTGGAATTGGGTTCAATGAACTGCAGGCTATCGCCATTAGCCGCGACCCCCGGGCCAAGTGGCTGAAAAAAGCCCGGTTTATGATGGCCCACCCCGAGGCGGTTGGCTTTGCCATACGGGGGCGGCTCAACAATGCTGATGCCATGGCCAGCACTGAGGCAAGCCTCAACCAAATGGCAGTTGCCATGGGGCACCATAAAGTGGGCCATAAAATTTTCCAGATAGAACACCACCGCAGCCATTTGGCCAGTGCTTTTTATGCCTCGGGTATGGAAAAAGCAGCCCTGCTGAGTGTAGACGGCTCGGGCGACTTTAGCACCACCATGATGGGCGTGGGCAACGGGCAGCATATCCAGGTGTTGCAATCCATCGACTTTCCGCATTCCATGGGTATTTTTTATACCGCATTTACCCAGCTGCTTGGCTTTCCGCACTATGGCGATGAGTACAAAGTGATGGGCCTGGCGCCTTACGGCCAACCCGACTATTTTGAAGACCTGAAAGCCGTTGTAAACTGGCACGATGATGGTACTTTCAGCCTGAATGAACAATGGTTTCGGCGGCCGGAAAAAGGGTACGTGACCTATGACGAACAGCATCGTCCACTCATACCAGAATTATTCAGCCCGGCACTGGCCCACAAATTTGGCCCTGTAAGAACCGCCAGCGAACCGCTGGAACAACGCCACAAAAACATGGCCGCTTCGGTGCAAAAAATGCTGGAGGAAACCCTCTTTCACATGCTGCGGCACCTGCACCATCAAACCGGCCTCACCAACCTTTGCCTGGCGGGTGGTGTAGCGCAAAACTCGGTGGCCAACGGAAAAATTACCCGCAACACGCCTTTTACCAAAGTATACGTACCCTCCGCCGGCCACGATGCCGGGCTCTCTATGGGGGCAGCCATGTATGTAAGCCACCAAATGTTACAACTACCCCGTACACAAGGACAGTTTCATGCCTACACAGGCAGTGGATACAGCAACGAGGCCCTGAAAATATTCTTGGAAAAAAGGATGGTTAAACATACATTTATACAAGACAATCAGGAGCTTTACCAAAAGGTGGCCCGTTGTATTGCAGATGGTGGCGTGGTGGGATGGTTCAAAGGCCGCAGTGAATTTGGCCCCAGAGCCCTCGGCAACCGATCCATACTAGCAGATCCCCGACGGGCAGATGCCAAAGACCTGCTCAACAAAAAAATTAAGCGTAGAGAAATCTTCCGCCCCTTTGCGCCCTCTGTACTGGAAGAATACGCCAGTGCGTACTTCGAGTTTTGTGAAGAAGCCCCTTTTATGGAAAAGGTGTTTCCCATTAAGCCCGAGATGCAAAACCAAATTCCCGCAGTAACTCACGTTGATGGAAGTGGCAGGTTACAAACAGTATGTAGAAAATATAATCCGCCTTATTACGACCTGATTGATACTTTCAGGCAATTAACGGGCGTTCCTGTATTGCTGAACACATCCTTCAACGAGAACGAACCAATCGTCAACACCCCTGAAGAAGCCTTAGACTGTTTCGAAAGAACCAGTATGGATATGCTGGTATTGGAAAACTACCTTATCAGCCGTTAAAAAAAGGCCAGCGTGATATGAAAGTTTCTGTAATTACCACATCGTACAACAGTGGGCACACCATCAAAGACACACTCATGAGTGTGGCCACGCAGGATTATGCCAACATTGAACACCTCATTATCGACGGTGGTTCTAAAGATGGCACCATGCAGGTAGTGAGCAAATTCGACCACGTGTCGGTTGCAGTTTCAGAAAAAGATGGCGGCATTTTTCATGCCATGAACAAGGGCCTGCAACTCTGCACCGGCGACGTTATTTGTTTCCTCAACTCTGATGATTGGTACATTAGTCCACACGTTATTTCCAGCGTCGTAAATTGTCTGCAGCAATCGCATTGCAATGTGGCCTATGGCGATTTGCAATATGTGCAGCAGTTTAATCCTGAACGCATAGTTCGCACCTGGAAATCGGGCCGCTTTCGCCGCAAAAACCTGTACTATGGTTGGATGCCACCACACCCCGCCTTTTTTGCCAAAAAAGAAGTGTACGAAGAGGTGGGCTTTTTCAATACCGAACTCACCAGTGCTGCCGATTACGAACTGATGCTCCGCATTTTGCTCAAACACGAACATGATGCCTGCTACATTCCCGAAGTACTGGTAAAAATGCGGCTGGGTGGCTACAGCAACGCATCGCTTAAAAACCGCCTGCGGGCCAATCAGGAAGACCACCAGGCTTGGGTAATGAACGATTTGAAACCCATGATTTTTACCCGCTACCTCAAGCCCATCCGAAAAATTCCACAGTTTCTGTTCAGATAGAATTCTCCAAAAGCAAAGCGGCACTCATGGGTATGAGTGCCGCTTTTTTTATGCGTATTTGTCTGTGTCGATATTTACAGCTGGCCTACCAAATGCGTCAGCAAACCATCGCGGAGCTTGGGCTCAAACCAGGTGCTTTTGGGTGGCATTACGTTGCCGCTGTCGGCTATGTCGAACAGCTGATGAATGGTAACAGGATACAGGCTGAAAGCCACAGCCATTTCGCCACTGTCTACTCTTTCCTGCAAGGCTTCCAACCCACGAATGCCGCCTACAAAATCGATGCGCTTATCCGTCCGCTGGTCCAGAATGCCCAGCACAGGAGCCAACAGGTTGTCTTGCAAAATGGTTACATCCAGCACACCAATCGGGTCGTTGCTATACGTGCCCTCTTTTGCTGTAAGGCGATACCAGGTTTTGTCGAGGTACATGCCAAACTCATGCAATCCTTTCGGATGCAATGGCTTTCTGCCAATGGCTTCTACTGTAAAATGCGTGGCTGTCTTTTCCAGAAAAGCTTCTTTGCTCAGGCCGTTCAAATCGGTCACCACCCGGTTGTAATCCATGATGTACAACTGGTCGGCAGGAAACAATGTGGTAAGGAACCAATCGGCTTTGGCCTTGGCTCTTTCGCTGGTAAATAGTGCCTGGCTTTTGGCCGCACTGGCTGCCCGGTGGTGGCCATCGGCTATATACGTGCAGGGCACTTCAGTTTCAAACAGCTGGGTAATGGTTTCAATCGCCTTGTCGTTGTTGATCACCCATATTTCGTGCTTCACCCCGTCTTCGGCAGTAAAATCGTACACGGCACCACGCTGGGTTTGCCAGTTGGCAATAAACTCATCAATGGCGGCCACATTGCGGTAAGCTAAAAACACGTTGCCGGTTTGAGCTCCCGTATTCACAATGTGCTGAATGCGGTCGTTCTCTTTTTCCGGACGGGTAAACTCGTGTTTCTTGATAATGTCTTTGTTGTAATCTTCCACCGAAGACACACACACCAAACCACTCTGGCTGCGGCCGTTCATGGTAAGGCGGTATAAATAATAGCAGGGTTTGGCTTCTTTAAACAGCACATTGCGGCTCAAAAAAGCCTTGAGGTTACTCTTGGCAGTTTGGTATACCTGCTCATCGTAGGCACTTACCGTATCGGGCAAATCAATTTCGCTGCGGGTAATGTGCAAAAAGCTGTTGGGGTTGCCCCGGGCTTCGTCTTTGGCCTCTGAGCGGCTCATCACGTCGTACGGACGGCTGGCTACGCCTGCGGCAAACTGAGGGTCGGGTCTTAGCGCTTTGAAGGGCTGAATGTGTGCCATGTTGTTTTGACTTACTACTCCTGTTGATCTGATACTAAAAATCGGGGGTGCAATATAGCATATCGTACCCTATTGCAAAGGTTGATACCCGGCAGGGAAAATGGTCACCCATGGGTGTGGGCAAAATGTTCCATCAGTTGCACCAATGCCTGCACACTGCTCAGTGGCATGGCATTGTACATAGAGGCCCTGAAACCACCCACACTGCGGTGCCCTTTAATACCCACCATGCCTTCTTTTTTGCACTGTTCCAAAAACAGGGCTTCCAGTGTAGCATCTTCCATAATCCACACGGCATTCATGAGGCTGCGGTCTTCCTTAGCCACGGTGGGGGTAAAAACCGGCAGGCGGTCGAGGGCATTGTACAGCAGGTCGGCCTTGGCCTGATTGATGGGTTCAATGGCGGCAATACCCCCCATTTCTTTGAGCCACCGGAGGGTGAGCATGCATACATACACGGCAAATACCGGTGGCGTATTGAGCATGCTGCCATTGGCAATGTGCTGTCGGTAATCGAGCATGGGCGGCATGCTGCGGTCGTTGTGGCCCAGCATGTTTTTATCTACCACTACCAGGTTTACCCCGGCAGCGCCAATGTTTTTTTGCGCCCCGGCATAAATGAGGCCAAAGCGGTTAAAATCGAGCTGGCGGCTCAGGATATCACTGCTCATGTCGCTGATGAGGGGCACTTGTGTATCGGGCCACTCATGCTGCTGCGTACCTTCTACGGTGTTGTTGCTGGTGATGTGGCAGTAAACCGCATCGGCATCCACTGTATAATCTTTGGGGATGTAGGTATAATTTTTGTCTTTGGATGAGCCCAGCACCTGTACATCACCGTAGAGTTTGGCGTCTTTAATGGACTTGGTACCCCACATACCACAATCGAGGTACGCTGCTTTTTTACCCTGCGGCAGCAGGTTGAACGGCACCTGAAAAAACTGGGTGGATGCACCGCCATGCAAAAACAAGACTTCTTTGTTGGCATCGAGTTGCATCAGCTCTTTTACCAGTGCCACGGCTTCGTCCATCACGGCCTGAAAATGCGATGTGCGGTGGCCCAATTCTAAAATAGATAATCCGGTGCCGTTGAAATCGGTTATTGCCTGAGCAGCCAGCTCATACACCACTTTTGGCAGTATGCTGGGGCCTGAATTGAAATTATGTACCACAGTGTTGTTTGGTTGTTTGGGGGCACAAACATACATCAACCCATGGGGAAGGGGTAGCATGGATTTGTTAATCGCAAATTTTGCCCAATGCTTTGCCGGTTTGCCAGCCCGTGTTCAGGGCTTCAAATTCTTTCAGGTCTTCGGGGGTAAAGCTTTTGTTGGTCAGGCTTTTCAAATCTGGCTGGCCGGCATCTACCCAAGCCGTGTACCAAAAGCTGGCTGTAGCCAAAATGGACTGCCGCATCCGCCGTTCAATCATGCCATCCAACGCCTGCTGATACGCTGCTGAAAAAGCCGTGGAGTACTGCCGGATGATTTTGCCCGACCGTTCTTCAAACGCATATTTTTCATCGGGCTTCATCTTACTGGTCAGCAGGGCTTCCATTTTGAGCACGGTATCGGCAGCAGCACCGCTTTCGAGTACCCGGTCCCACATAAACTGGCTGGTGTTTTGGATGTATACAGCTTTGCCAATGAAAAAATCATACTGTGCTTCGGCAAACAACTCTGGCACCCGGCTTTCCCAAAAACCATGAATGCCATACTGATTGCTAAACTGCCCGTTGTGGTTGTGGCAGGCATGCAGCGGCACATGGGCATCGCTGATGTAATGCGCAATCTCTGCACTCAGCTTTAAAATTTTCACCTGATTTTTTTCTTTGAAGGCATCGGTCAGGCGCAGCTTCATGGTTTGCACCCACCACGGCACTATGCCATAGGTGAGCAATGTGTCTTCCGAAAACTTGGCTACCGCATCTGTCCACTTACGGGGCAATTCTTTGTAGGGATACTCACCATAATGATCGATATCGATGTAATGCCGCGGCGCTTCTTCGGGTATGGCATAGCGTCGTTTATCGGGGTCCACAGCATGCTCGGTAATGAAATCGATATGCATTTTATAAAAACCAATCATTTCGGGTGGCAATGA
Organism: Phnomibacter sp.; assembly: GCF_036803085.1. Classification (NCBI taxonomy): domain Bacteria; kingdom Pseudomonadati; phylum Bacteroidota; class Chitinophagia; order Chitinophagales; family Chitinophagaceae; genus Phnomibacter; species Phnomibacter sp. The sequence continues at coordinate 741,516 of NZ_DAIRUZ010000002.1, forward strand.
AAACACCGCTTGAAAATTGATTTTGCGGTGGCCGAAAAAACCCCAGCAAAATGCTTGTAGCTGCAGGCTGAGTAAGCACAGCAAGAGAATTCCGTATTTCTTTTTAACAGTAATGAATGGTATCATAAAGATTAAAAATAACCGTATTAACCTACCAGTTTTTCTAAGATGAAATCTATAAATGCAACAACTTTTATATTCGCTAAGAGATTCTTATGCAAGCATTGTTACTTTCTTTTTCTTGAAAAAAAGAAAGGCAAGCGGAATGGGAGCTTGCGTACAAAGAATCCCGATAGCTATCGGGATTGCCCAGCCAACGCCTCCCCCTGTGTAACTTATTTTTACAACTTCTTACTTGCATCTCATCTGTTGGCTAGCATTTTTTAATAAACTCAACTTTTTAAAAATAAATGAAGCAGGCACTGCAGCAAGCTTTTGTCATCAATAAATTATTATTGCCTTTATAAACCAAACATCATGGCTATGGAACCAGGCATTGGCACAAGATTGCAACACACACAATTGGGCCCCGGCGTTATTGTAGATGTACGATTGTCGAGCTACCTTATTTCTTTCATTCATCATGGCATTAAAGAAATTGACAAAAAGGATGATGCCCTGGATGAAATCATTCCGGAGCAAATAAAACCTGTAGGTGAAACCAGCAGTGAAGTAGAAAAAAGTTTGCTGCAAATACTGCGGTACTGGAATGGCATTGGCGAGCCCGTTGCCCTCGGCGACCGTTGGAAAAACGGCATGATGTTGTTGCAGCCTGCCGACAAATCACTCAAGCCAAAAGAAGTACCGGTAGAAATGTTTTTTCATAAAATAGTAATGCTGCGAGACAGGCTGCGGGTGCTGGAGCAAAACATCAACAGCCACAAAGTGCTGACTGATGAAGACAAAATCAACCTGCAGCAATACATCACCCGCATCTATGGTTCACTCACCACGTTCAATGTGTTGTTTCGGGATAAAGATGATTGGTTTGTGGGCGAAAAAGGCAGCAAGGAAGAATAACCAACAGTAATACACAAAAAAATAATTGCCGCATGATGTAACATTTTTTCATGCGGCATTTTTTTTACATACGAGGCTGCCACTCATCACTTCGCATGAGCAACGGCGCATTCTTCCAGCTATTGCAACCGTTCTTAACAGCATGCTTGTGTAGGTGTATGTGGTAGTACATCTTTGCTGTACAAACAATTACTCACACCAAAAACCGTAACACATGAAACGTTTGTTTTGTATCGCCGTAGTTGGCGTATTCGCTTTGTCTGCACAGGCTTTCACTACTTCAAGCCACGTTGCTCCGCACCAGGTGCGCCAGTCATTTGCCAGAGAGTTTGGTAATGTAAAAGAAGTCAACTGGTCGCCTCTGAAAGAAAACTTAACCAAGGCCAGCTTCATGCTCGACGATCAGGAAGTGTCTGCATTTTTCGACAATGCCGGCGATCTGGTTGCCACCACCGTGAGCCTGCAAAAACATCAGTTGCCAATTAAGTTACGCTTAGCGATTGATGCAAAGCTCGGTAGCGTCTTATTATCCGAAATGTACTACGTAGAGCATTCCTTGGAAACAGCTTATTACTTCAATGCCATTAAGGATGGACAGACCAAAACATATCAGGCTTTTGCCAACGGCCGCATTTCGGAAGTACAATTAGGATGGAAGAAATAGTTTTTTGCAATACATGTTGTTAGTTTAGACCACCGGCCCTTTCCAGGGTCGGTTTTTTTATGTTGCTACCACAAAGGCTTTATCGCATATTCAGTACATTGCCATGCTAAAAATCTGATTGCTATGCCTACTTCTGTCATCGCTGGTATTGGTATGTATGTACCACAGCAGGTTGTAACCAACCACGATTTAATGCAGTACATGGATACCACCGATGAGTGGATTCAGGAACGCACCGGAATACAACAACGGCGCTATGCCCACCGTACCGAAGAAACCACCACTACCATGGGTGTGGCAGCGGCCCAACAAGCCATTGAAAGAGCAGGCCTTACCCCACACGATATTGATTTTATTGTGTTTGCCACGCTCAGCCCCGACTACTATTTTCCGGGCTGTGGGGTGCTGCTGCAGCGGGCCATGGGCATGCGCCAAATTGGTGCCCTGGATGTACGCAACCAATGCAGTGGTTTTGTATATGCCATCAGCGTAGCCGATCAGTTTATTAAAACCGGTATGTACAAAAACATATTGGTGGTTGGTGCCGAAAAACATTCTTTCGGACTCGACTTCAGCACCCGTGGCCGCAATGTGAGTGTGATTTTTGGCGATGGCGCCGGTGCGGTGGTATTGCAAGCCAATGAAGAACCCAACCGCGGCATACTCAGCACCCACTTGCACAGCGATGGCAACGAAGCAGAAATACTGGCCATGTACAACCCCGGTACCCATGCCAACAAATGGAAACCTGAGTTGGCCGATTTTGGTGATGCCGCCATGGGCCAAATGTTTGTAACACAACCCATGCTCGATAAAGAACAATTTTATCCCAACATGGATGGCCCGGCTGTATTTAAAACAGCGGTAGTGAAGTTTCCGGAAGTGATTATGGAATCGCTTAACGCCAATGGATTGACGCCGCAGCATTTGCAATTGCTAATACCGCATCAGGCCAACCTCCGCATCAGCCAGTTTGTACAGCAGCGCCTCAAGCTGCGAGACGATCAGGTGTACAACAACATACAGCAGTACGGCAACACCACCGCCGCCAGTGTGCCCATTGCCCTTTGCGAAGCATGGGAGCAAGGGCGTGTACAAAAAGGTGACCTGGTGTGTTTGGCAGCCTTTGGCAGCGGCTTTACCTGGGCCAGTGCACTGATGCGTTGGTAAGCTTGCTACTTTTATCAAACCATGACGAATTTTATTCCCCTGTTTCCATTGGAGTTGGTGGCTTTTCCTGGAGAAAAACTCAACCTCCACATTTTTGAACCCCGCTACAAACAGCTCATAGGCGATTGTGTAGCGCAGGGTAAACCCTTTGGCATTATTGCGGTCATCAACAACAAGCTGATGGAATACGGCACCCTGATGCAGGTAGCCGAAGTAAAAAAATTGTATGAAGATGGCCGCATGGATATTGCCACCCGGGCCACAGAAGTGTTTCGGGTGCTGGAGTTGGTAAAAGACCTGCCCGACAAGTTGTACAGCGGCGCCATTGTTACTTATCCGCAAAATGAAATCGTCGTCAATCTGCCTGCGTTGCAACCAGTGCTCAGGCAAATACAACAGTTATTGCTATTGCTAGAATCGCCAAAAGCATTTTCGAAACCCGACAACGAACTTTGCAGTTACGATGTAGCCAGCATGACCGGTTTGAGCATAGAAGAAGCCTACGACCTGCTGCAATTGCTGCGGGAAGACCAACGGGTAGAATACCTGCGCCGGCATTTGCAAAAAGTATTGCCGGTGGTAAAAGAAATGGAACTGCTGAAAAGTAAAATCAAACTCAATGGCCATTTTAGGGAGCTGAGGAGCCTTGGCTTTGAGGAAGAATAAAACGGCGTACCACCCAAGGCAACAATAGCAAACCCAATACGGCACCTGCTGTATCTGCCAGTACATCCCAAGGGTCGGCGCTGCGGTTGGCGGTAAAGTTCCCCTGCACTATTTCAATAGCAATACCATAGCCCATCGCCAGCAATACCGCCAGCCATCCTGTTTTTTTACTGAGAGAAATTCGGCGCAAATATTGCGGCATCAGCCATAGTTGTACCAGCCCAAAAAACAGCGCCATGTGCACCCATTTATCGGCATACGGAATGTCTATGAATGGCGTTGTTTCCATGCCATCGGTGGGCATTAAAAAAAGATAGGTTGCGGCACTGAGCCACAGCAAAGCGGGAAAATAAGTACGGAGAATATTGTGCAGCCAGCGTTTCATGTTTCACCAATAGGAACAGGTGAAAATAAGTGGCTTTATGCTTTGCCCAGCACTTTTACTTCGGTTAGTGTAGGCACTTTGCTGCCACCTTCCGGTTCCAGACTGATGGCAAAAGCCTGTGCATTGGCTATGCGGCTCATTTTTATCAGGGCTACATCGTCTGTCCAGGTGAGCAAGCCTGCATCTACCATTTGGCCATCTACCTGTGCCCACAACTGGTATTGCTTGCCTTTTTGTGGCATGGGCAGGTTATTAACCATCAGGTACACATCGGTGGTGCTTTTGTCGTAGTACACGGTGGCCATCATGCCGGCATTGCCGGGTACGCCCTGCATTACCACGGGTTGTACCTGCGGACTTTTAATCATTTGCATGCTGGCTTCCATGGCATTGGCCTTGTTGGCCAGTACATTTTGGCGGGCAGAGAGTTCTTCGTACCGGTTAGAAAAGTCGGTGTATTGACTATAAAAATAAAAGTTGAGCAATACGCTGCCCATGAGCAGCAGCACAGAAGCCGCCAAGGCAGTACGAAACCAACGGATGGGTTTGGGTGCGGCTTTCAAATCGGTAGGCATCGTCACCACTTTGGTGGTGTGCGCCTTTTCCTCTTTGAGGGCATTGAGGATGCGTTCACGGGTGGCAGCAGGGTTGGCCAGCGGCATTTGCAGGGCCTGTTGTTCCAGCTGCTCTTCCAATGCCATGCGGGCTGCCCGCACTTCCGGATAGCGGCCTTCCATTTCCAGCTGCTGGGCAATATCTGCCTCATCGGCCAGTCCGTGGATGTAGGCTTCTATAGCCCCACTGTTGATGTATTCGTTGGCGTTCATCGGTTTACTTGCATCATTGTCCTCAATTTTACCAGACCGCTTCGCACCCGGCTTTTGATGGTACCGAGTGGTGTTTGCAGCAGTTGGCTGATTTCTTCCTGCGTGAGTCCTTCCAGGTAGGCAAGTATTACTACCTGCTGTTCGGGCTTTGGTAGCTGGGCTATCCACTGCCGCACATCGGTGGTATCGGGGTTAAAACTCGTACTTGCCTGAGTAGGTACGTCTTCAGGCGCCTTTTGGTTCACTACCGATGGTTGATTTCCTGTTTTGCGCATCCAATCAATGGCGGCATTGCGGGCTATCTGGGCCATCCAGGTGTACAAACGGCTCTTGCTGTGGTCGTACAATTCTATTTTCCTGAATATGCGGATGAATACCTCCTGCAGTACATCTTCCGCCACGGTAGCATCGCCCACCACTGCGTAAATGATGGCATTGAGGGCACCGCTATAGTGGTCGTACAGGTAGGCAAATGCCTCCTGCTTTCTGGCTTGCAGCAGGCTTACCAATTGTGCTTCGGTATACTGTTCGGCTTGTTTCAAATGGGTGGCAACACTTTAAAATGAACCCCGGTTCGAGGCTCGTTGCTTTGCCAGAGCAAAGCAAATACGATGGCTTTGCCCTTTTGGCTTAGGGTTAGGTAGAAAAATTTAGCTCACAGAAGCACTGTAAGCTTCAGCAGTCATAAGTGCTTCTACATCTGCAGTATTGGCCACTTCCATTTTGATCAACCAGCCCTGTCCGTAGGGGTCAGTATTTACCAGTTCGGGCTGATCATTCAGGCCGGCGTTTACTTCCAAAATTTTTCCTGCCACTGGCAAAAACAAATCACTCACGGTTTTCACGGCTTCTACGGTACCAAACACAGCTTCGGCTTCCAGGCTTTTGCCTACACTGTCAACGTCTACGTATACAATATCGCCGAGCTCACGTTGTGCAAAATCGGTAATGCCAATGGTGGCAACATTGCCTTCGAGGCTAATCCATTCGTGGTCTTTGGTGTAACGCAGTTCAGCTGGAAAATTCATGACGTAAATTTTTAATACAGTTTGCAATGCAATTTGGAAAGTGCAAACCTAATGGGAAAATGGCTTTCGATAGCCAAGCGTTGAAAACCTTGTTGATAGGACGCGGTTTCTGGGACGCGGATGAATAAGATTGATCGGATTTTCACGGATTCATCTTGCAAACTGCTCACTGCAATCCCGATAGCTATCGGGAGCAAACGCTTTTCAAATATCTACTTCCGTTTGCGGAGCACAAACATGCGCATCCGTACATCGGCTTCGGGGCGATCGCCGGGGCGGGTTTTGGTGGTGGCTATTTTGTCGAGTACATCAAAGCCAATCACCAGTTCGCCAAACACGGTATAGTTGCCATCGAGGTGCGGTGTGCCGCCTACGGTGGTGTACAGTTTCTGCTGCTCGGCATTGAGGGTGAGTTTGCGCTGCGTAATGGTACTGTCGAGCTGGCTCTGGCGCCAGGCCGGCCGCTGCACAATGTAAAACTGGCAATTGCTGCTGGCCTTTTCGGGGTTGTTGTCTCTGGCGGCCGCCAATGCACCCCGCTTGTGGTAAATGCCGATGTCGGTTTTCAGTTCGGCCGGTATGCGTTCCTGACCCGGTGCACTGCCGCTGCCCACCGGTGTTTCGGAAGTTGCCCGCTTGCTGGTGGGGTCGCCGCCTTGTATCATAAAGTTGTTGATGACACGGTGAAACAACAGGCTATCGTAAAAACCAGCCTGCACTTTGCTCATGAAATTGTCGCGGTGCAGCGGTGTTTCGTCGTACAGTTTTACCACCATATTGCCCTGCGTAGTCATGATGAGCACATAGTAATGGTTGTCTTTGGCAGGAATGAGTTGGCGGTAATGTTTTACGGCTGATTTTTCTTCGCTGTTGAGCTTACGAAACTGCTTAGGAGCACTACAGGCTGCCAGCGTCAGCAGCACTACAAACAAGGAAACGATACGCATGGAATGGATGGATTGAGATGAAGGGAAGATAAAGCTTGCCGTTGTTTCAGCAAGTAATATGCAGATGCTACTCCGCAAACTTCTCTTGCTCAAAATAAAGCAGTACATGGTCTTTCAAAAAATCTTCCTGCTCCCGCAGGCCCATATCGGGCAGGGCTTTCAGCTGTTTGAAATGCGGCCAGCCGTCTTCGTCTTTTCCTTCCAATACATAATAACCGCTGGGCGATAAGATGGTGCACACCGCCACATGCATCAGGTCTTGCTTGGTTTCTTTCGAAATGTTGTTGTCGAACAGTTGCATTTCCTGCAAACCAATGAGGTATAAAACAGCATCGAGGTCGGGCTTTTTGCCAAACCGCTCCACCAATTGTGCTTCCAAATTCCACCAGCGCTGCTGCAGGTCGTCGTGTAGGTTCATGGGGGCAAATGTAGGTAAGAACCCTCCAAACCGCTAACCCTCCAACCTTCCTAAAGGGAGGCTTTGCAAGAGGTTTAACGTTGGTGGTTGGTGGGAAGAAAGTAGATGTTTGATGACAGATGTTTGATGTTAGTCCGGAGACGACGACCCATGCTTCGTCTCCTCTCCTGTGGAGAGGCCGGGAGAGGTTAAAATTGGCAGATGATGGTTGGCGGGAAGAAGAATACAGTCGTCGGCTGTTATTCTTTGTGTCCCTGTGTGTCTTTGTGACTTGGTGGTTCAAAAAACAAATCTGCGAACATCCGTTTCATCCCTAAAATCCGCGTCCTATACTATTTCCCCCTCCGGGGGCTAGGGGGCTTTCGATTCATACTTGCAAATCCGTGTCCCATAGATTATCCGTGCCCCCTTTTACCCGCTTGGTTATCTTTGTGCCTCGTAAAAAAGACGAACCACTATGCTCGACATAAAACTCATCCGCGAAAATCCTGACTTCGTAAAAGAACGCCTGGCACACAAACAGTTTAAGCAACTGGAACTGGTCGATCAGATTGCCACCCTCGACAGCCAGCGCCGCACCCTGCAGCAGGAATTGGATAATGTGCTGAACCAAAGCAACCTCGCCGCCAAAGCCATTGGTGGCCTCATGAAAGAAGGCAACAAAGAAGCTGCCGAAGCTAAAAAAACAGAAGTAGCCGTACTGAAAGACCGCGAAAAACTGCTGAAAGATGAGCTGACAGCTGTAGAGCAGCAGCAGCAAGACATTGCCATACAATTGCCCAACCTGCCGGCAGCCCTTGTACCAGCGGGCAAAACCCCCGAAGAAAACGAAGTAGTGCGGGAAGGCGGTGCCAAACCCAACCTGCCCGCCGATGCAGTGCCGCACTGGGACCTCATCAAAAAATTTGACCTCATCGATTTTGAAACCGGTGCCAAAATCACCGGCAGCGGTTTCCCGCTGTACAAAGGCAAGGGTGCCAAATTGCAGCGTGCCCTCACCAGCTATTTCCTCGACTTCAATACCGCTGCGGGTTATGTGGAATACATTCCTCCCTACATGGTGAATTCCGCCAGCGCCTACGGCACCGGCCAGCTGCCCGATAAAGAAGGCCAGATGTACTACATGCCGGCCGACGACCTGTACATGATTCCGACCGCCGAAGTACCCGTAACCAATATCTACCGTGATGTGGTGCTGAAAGAAAGCGACTTCCCCATCAAAATGACGGCTTACAGCCAGTGCTTCCGCCGTGAAGCAGGCAGCTTTGGCGCCCAGGTACGTGGCCTCAACCGGGTACACCAGTTTGAAAAAGTAGAAATCATTCAGATTGTACACCCGGACCAAAGCCATGCAGTGCTCGACGAAATGGTGGCCCACGTAGAAAAGCTGGTACAAAGCCTCGAACTGCCGTACCGCATCTTGCGCCTCTGCGGTGGCGATATGGGTTTTGCCAGCGCCATCACCTACGACTTTGAAGTGTGGAGTGCCGCCCAGCAACGCTGGCTGGAAGTAAGCTCTGTGAGCAATTTTGAAACCTTTCAGGCCAACCGCATGAAGTGCCGCTTTAAGGGTGAAAACGGCAAAACACAAATTGCCCATACCCTCAATGGCAGCAGCATGGCTTTGCCCCGCATTTTGGCCGCCCTGCTGGAAAACAACCAAAGTGATAGCGGCATTCATTTGCCCAAAGCATTGCAACCATACTTTGGTGCACCGTTTATTGATTAGCTGATTAGCTAATGTGCTAATTAGCAAATTAGCCAATGATAACTGCCGGTCTACAATGATGACTTTCATTGTAAACCGGCAGTTTTTTTCAGTGTATGCTTATCCCTCACTACTCAACCTATTTAACCTACTCAACCAATTAACCCAATCAACTCATCTTCTTTCATTCAAATATTTTTTGGAGCCTGCATGTAAATACATTTACTTTGAATCTCAAAGTGCTTTTATGAGTCAAGACCAACAATCACTGGATACACTCAAAGACATCCGCAGCATGATGGACCGCAGCAGCCGCTTTATCAGCCTGAGCGGCTGGAGTGGGGTGGCAGCAGGTTGTTGTGCACTGGTAGGAGCCTGGTTTGCCCATGGCGTTATAGAGCAGGGCAGCAACAACCACAGCAGTTTGCGCAAACACTATGATGCCGCTACAGATATCAACGGCATTTCGGTTTCAGCTTACATGGGTTCAAAAGAACTGATTCTAATTGCACTGCTTACGTTGGGTGCAGCCATTGCGCTGGCATTTTTATTTACCTGGATGCGGAGCCGCAAAACACAAACGCCTGTATGGGGCAACAGCAGTAAGCGTATGGCATTTGCACTGGGCCTGCCGCTTGGTGTAGGTGGCATATATATGCTGCAATTGATGCAAGCCGGTGCCTTTGGCATGATTGCGCCGGGCTGCTTGCTTTTTTACGGACTTGGTCTTGTAAGTGCCAGCCGCTATACATTTGGCGAAATTCGCTGGCTCGGATACGGACAGTTACTCACGGGTATCGTCAACCTATTTATGACTTGTTACGGTTTGTATTTTTGGGGCTTTGGATTTGGCATTCTCCACATCATTTACGGATTGGTGATGTGGTATACCCACGAAAGAAACGAACAAACGAAATAGCATTGGCACTACCCGTAAACATAGCAAACCTCAACAAAGTGTTTGACAGCCGCATACGGCTGGGCATCATGAGTGCCCTGATGGTAAATGAATCCATCAGCTACAACGACCTGAAAGAACTGCTGCAGGTAACCGACGGCAACCTGGCCAGCCATCTGAAGGGCTTGGAGGATAATGGCTTTGTGAAAGTGCAGAAAGGATTCATCGGCCGCAAAACCAATACCACTTATAGCGTAACCAAGGCTGGCGAAAAAGCCTTTCGACAACACCTCGATGCGTTGGAAGCTATGATCAAGGGCACCCAAGGCTAAATTTTTTTAACCCAATACTTTGAAATACAAAGCACTTTTTATGAACAAAGAAATCATCCTCAAATCCATTGGCACCTGGCTGCGTAGTTTGCTCACGTATGCCCTCATTACGTTGCCGTCATTGTTCTTTCCACTCATGTATATTATGTCTTTGGGCTTAGCCATCATTTGGAGCCTGCCTGCATTGCTGTTGTTTGTGCTGATGCTCTGGTTACTTAGCATGCTGCATGTAACGACTGAATTAAAATTCTACCTGCTACTGCTGAGCACGGCAGGCATTGTGTTTTTGTGCACCTGGGGCGCCGCCTGGCAGGTAAGTGGAGGACGTGATGTATGGAACAACTACCTCGAATTTGTGCTCTTTCCTATTGCTGGCATACTAGCCGCTGTACTGGTAGTATTGGTTCGCCGACAAACGCTGATGGAAGTATTAGCCACGCCTCCTTTTTCGCATCATTCATCACTATCACTATAAAATCATCTTGTATGCAAATCACAGCAAAAGCCTCTTTTGGCGATCGGTTTCTGATCAAAGGCATCATCACCGGATTCCTCATTTTAGTCATGCTCATTCCTTCTGTTTTTGTACTTAACCTGGTAGAAGAAAGAAAAGAACGACAACAGGAAGTAATAGCAGAAGTGAGCAGCAAATGGGCCAGTGCCCAAACTTTGTCGGGACCGTTTTTGATTGTACCGTATGAACGCACATTTATTGATGCCGATAAAAAGCCCGCCGTTGTAACCGAACAACTCATCGTACTACCCGAGCAATTGATGGTAAATGGCACCGTGCAGCCACAAATTAAACAGCGCAGTATTTATAAAGTGGCGTTGTACAAAAGCAGCATCAAATTGGATGGTCATTTCGATTTGAAAAACATTGCTGCGGGTGAAAACGAAACCATCTTGTGGAGCAAAGCCAGCCTGTGCATGGGCCTTACCGATAGTCGTGGCATTGAAGCACAAATGCAATCGACTGCTGCACAAATGCCGCTTACGTTTGATGCCGGCATTCCTGAAAACGGATTGGCAGAAAGAGGCGTAAGTGTGCCCGTTGATTTATCGAAAGTGCTGGCCGATAGCCGGTTGGATTTTACCATCCCGTTATCGGTGCGGGGAAGCGAGTCGCTGCAAGTATTGCCCTTGGGCAAAACCAGCAGTATGCAGCTGCGTTCTGAGTGGGAATCGCCGAGCTACATTGGTAAGTTTTTGCCCCAGCACAACCCCGATATGAAAGGCTTTGATGCCAAATGGCAGGTGCTGCATTTCAACCGCGACTTTCCGCAGATTTGGAAAAACCGCAGCTATAAAGCCACTGAGTATGCATTTGGTGTGAGCCTCATACAACCCGCCGACAACTATGCTAAAACCATGCGCAGTGTGAAGTATGCCATCCTGTTTATCGGGCTCATGTTTGGCTTTTTCTTCTTGCTCGAAATTATGCTGGGCTACAGAGTGCACCCCGTGCAGTATGTGTTGGTAGGTATTGCGCTGATTGTGTTTTACACCTTGCTGTTGTCCATTGGCGAGTTGCTCACGTTCAACATTGCGTATGCCATGGCCACGTTTGCCACAGTATCACTCATTACGCTGTATGCCAAGCAACTGTTTGTAAAATGGAGCAACGCCCTGCTCATTGGTGGTTTCCTGTTTGGTTTGTACGCCTTCATTTATGTGCTCATACAACTGGAAGACACATCGCTGCTGGCTGGTAGCATAGGCTTGTTCTTGCTGGTAGCACTCGCTATGTATTTCAGTAGAAAAATAAACTGGTACCAACAGCCTGCCGCTGTTGTAGCGCCTGAAGTAGAAGCATAACTGATTTGCAATTGGATATAGAGTGCTGTCGTGGCTTGCTGCGGCAGCACTTCATTTTTGCATCTGGTACAATCATACATTTACCATTCAAATGATGCCATGAAAAGATTCTTCACCCGGGTACAATATGCGTTGCAAGGATGGACAGCATTTTTTGCCAAAGAAACACATGGCCAAATACAATTGATTGTAGCCATCATTGTAGTCGTTGCAGGTTGTTACTTTTCCATCAGCACTACAGAATGGATGCTGCTCTTGCTGTGCATTGGTTTGGTACTGGCATTGGAAATGGTGAATACGGCTGTTGAAAAACTGGCCGACAGGGTACACCCCGATCTTCATCCACAAATTGGCCTGGTAAAAGATGTGGCAGCCGGTGCCGTGCTGTGGGCATCGGTTATCAGTGTGGTAATTGGCCTGATGATTTTTATCCCCTACGTAAAAGCGTTATTGTAGCTGCGTTACAACCAAGCGGTAATATCCACCCCAATTTCCTGCGCCACATCCTGAATGAGTTGCTTGCGGTAGTTGAGCTTTAGCTGACTTATGCGTTGATCGCCTTTCAGCCAATCGTTCACCAAACTACTACTCATCAAAAACTTTTGGGCATGCTCACCATACTTAGCCGCAATGGCTTGCTGTATGGGTTGAAAAATGTGGGTCTTCGCATTTTCCTGTGCCAGCTTTTTTTGCTCAAAACGCAGGCGGTCTTCTTCCGATAATGGTTGGCCATTTCTGCGGCGGGGCAATTGCTGTGCATGTGCAGCCGCATTAATTTTTTTCCATTGCTGCTCCAGCATGTACACCCCTCTGTCGCTTTTGAGAATGGGATGTACCCCATGCTGCGACAGAATATCGGCGGGCTCCATTTTGCGGTAAGCAATTTGCCGCACCAGTTCTTCCGGAATGATTTGATGCGCCGGTTTGTTTTTTTGGCGGGCTAAATCATCTCTGAAACGTAGCAATTCATTGAGCACATACTGGTCGTACGGACTCATGAATTGCAGGTCATTTTTCTTGAGAAAATTTTGCCGTGCTTCCAAGGTGTAGCGTACTGTATTCAGTTGGGCAAACTCTTCGGCCACAAAAGGCATCAACCCTTTTTCTGTTGCTTCTTGTTGCAAAATATTTTCCAGCTCAAACAGGTAAATCACATCGGCAGCAGCATAGTGCAACTGGCCATCGCTGAGTGGCCGCTTGCCCCAGTTGCTGGTTTGCAATTTTTTGTTGAGTTGCACATCGCATTTCAATTGCAGCAAATTGCTCAGCGATGTTTGCTCATAATTCAGCAGCTTGGCATACAGTTCTGTATCCACCAAATCGGTTGGATAACAGGCCAACGAATGCAACAAGCGTAAATCTTCGCCGGGGCAATGCACCAACTTGCGAATACCCGGTGTTTCAAAAAAATCATACAACGGTTTCAAATCGAGGCCGGCCAATGGATCGATGACAAAACAAGCTTCGGGTGTAGCCATTTGAATGAGGCACAAATCGAAACCGTACGTGTAGCGGTCGCGGTCGAATTCCAGATCGAAAGCAACTACTGAAGCAGCATGTAAGTCTTGCAATGCCTGTTTTAATTGCGCAGCGTTGGTAACGTATAACAGAGGTGTATTCACAGTCTACAATATTAAGCGATATTAGATTCGCACAGAGGGCACAGAGCCCTCAGAGGATTTATTAATAATAATCCGTTGATAATCCGGCACATCCGTGTCCCATACAAAAACGGTGCGCTGACATAGCATCAACGCACCGTTTATTATCTGTTGTTCATGAATTAGTCGCGGTAGTTCAACGCTGGCTTGCGGGTGCCGAGCAATGCCTGGTATTTATAATCGCCGATCATTTGTTTGAACTCTTCCTGTGCTTTTGCAATGAGCGTTGGATTGGTAAACAAATCAATAGCCGTGAGGGCCATGGTTTTAGCAGCTACCATCATGCCCTTGGTGCCCAGCTCCGTACCGCCGCAAGCCACGGCCTGCCAGCTATGTGCCGGTGTGCCCGGTGCCCAGGTAGCAGCACGTAGTCCAACCGTTGGTACAACGTAGCTTACATCACCCACATCGGTGCTGCCACCACCAGCATCCATCTCAACTTTCAACGGTTGTACTGCTGCAGCATTTTGTACATCGGGTGCAGTAAAAGTGAAACTGCTTTGAATTTTTTTAGCAAACTCCACCTCTGCAGCAGAGTAGTGGACACCACCCACTTTTTCGAGGTTTTGCTGCATAGCTACGGCCAATGTTTTGTTGAGCAACAAATCATGCGTGCCACCAATAATTTCATATTCCATGTTGGTTTCGGTACCCAATGCGGCTGCTTGTGCGGCTTTTAAAACACGGTCGAAAATTTCTACCACGTCTTTGCGTTTGGGATGCCTCACATAGTAATACACTTCTGCATAGTCGGGCACTACGTTAGGCGCTTTGCCACCATCTGTAATCACATAGTGAATGCGTGTTTCCTGTGGCACATGTTCCCGCATCATGTTGACCATGTAGTTCATGGCTTCCACTGCATCCAAAGAGGAACGTCCTTTCTCAGGAGCCATAGCAGCATGTGCACTCAATCCTTTAAAACGAAACTTGGCCGATTTGTTGGCCAGTGCACTTGTCATGGTTACGCCGTTATCGCTATCGGGATGCCAGTGAATCACTGCATCTACACCATGGAATAAGCCGGCACGAACCATGTACACTTTGCCACTGCCGCCTTCTTCTGCCGGGCAGCCATACACTTTAATAGTGCCGGTGAACTTTTTCGCTTCAATCAGCTTTTTGATTTCGATACCCGCCGCTACACTGGCAGTACCAAACAAGTGGTGCCCGCATCCGTGCCCGCCTTTTTGATTGGCAATGGGTTGTTTTTCCGGCACGGCTTGTTGTGCCAAACCCGGCAATGCATCATACTCAGCAAGAATACCAATTACAGGTTGACCACTACCGTACGTGGCCACAAATGCCGTAGGAATATCAGCCACACCAGCTTCTACCGTAAAACCGTTTTCTTTCAATCGCTGCTGCAACAAAGCGCTGCTGTTGGTTTCTTTATAACCCAGCTCAGCATAGTTCCAAATTTGCAACGCGGTTTGTTTGTACAAGTCGTAGCCCGATTGCAAATCGTTGATGGCGGTTTCTTTAATAGCCGTCACTGGATTGGGCTTTGCTTTTTGCGCACCGGCATGTATGTTCAGCAGCAGTACACTTGCTATTAGCAAGTTGGTTTTCGTTGCGTTCATAAGTATGAATCGTTTTTACAATTCGTTGGAAATAGAAAGACGAGCATGCAGCAATTCATGATGGCTGCTTAGCGGCCAATTATGTTCCATTGATACTCATCATCGGGGCGGATATTTTTTCGCTTGAGCTCGGTCACCAGTTTGTATTTACCAGTGAGCTCATCTTGCTCCATGATGATGATTTCGGCATTCTTCGGGTTGCGGAGTGTTTCAAATTCTTCCACCGTCCAGTGAAACCACCGCATTAAAAACAAACGCACAGTCATGCCATGCGAAACGATGACGGCATTTTGCGGAAACCTGGGTTTTTCAAAATCGCGGTACATGCTGTGCATGAAATCGCTGACCCGGTCGTACACGTCGGCACAACTTTCACCGTCTTTTATGCGATAGTAAAAAGTACCAAACTTGTTGCGTTCATCATCTATCTGAATGTTGGCTTTCAAATCACGAAAGTGGCCCCACTCTTGCTCCCGCAAACGGGGATCTTCTTTCCACCGATACTGCGACTTATCAAAATGTTTGGCAATGTGTTCGAAGGTCATGCGGGTACGCCACAAGGGTGATACGTAAAACAAAATGCGTTCATCACCAATCAATGCTTGTAGCTTTTTACCCGCTTCATCGGCCTGCTGTTCGCCCAGTGGTGTCAGCAGTAATTTGTAATCCTGTTTTTGTGCATAGGTGTTGCGATCGAAGTTGCCTTCCGATTCGCCATGACGTACCAATATGATTCTGTGTGGTCTCATGCAAACAGTTTACGAATACACATTTTTACAGCACATGCTGTTGCTTCAAATGTAGCTGAAATCAAGATTGCATTGTGGAATAGCAGCCGATAAAAGAAGATGTAAAACGGAAGTATTATGCAAAAAGAAATCCTCCGAAGAATCGGAGGATTTTCCAACAATGGGTTAGTAAGTACTGGGATAAGTATTTCCCGACACAATATTAAATACTAAGTATGCGTATCTGAAAATTTGGCAGTGCATAGTTATTCACACTTTGTTTGTAACTGTGAATTTCAATAGGCCCTACAACGATGTAAAAAGAGGGAAGAAACATGAAGATAACGTGCATGTATGAAAACAACAAGTGAATCAATTGTTGTAATGCATGGCTGAATGACGGGCATACAAAAGGAAGTGTTTACTTTTGACCGTTATCGGCGGAAAGCAGCATCAACACAGGTGTTTCGGCCATTGTACTTCATTTGCAAACAAACAAGTCGTTTATGAAATTTCCTCAACCTGTCAGCACTCAATGGATTGCCGATTTAATACAAGCTCAAGTGATTGGTGATGCACAAACCAGCATTACGGGCATCAACGAAATACACAAAGTGGAAACAGGCGACTTGTGTTTTGTAGATCATCCAAAGTACTACGATACCTGTTTGAAAAGCGATGCATCGTTTATCATCATCAACAAAGCTGTTGACAATGCCTATGGTAAAACACTGCTGGTATGCGATCAACCGTTTGAAGCGTACTTAACCATTGTATCACACTTCCGCCCGTTTGTGCCGGCTACAGAAATGATTAGTGACACAGCAGTGATTGGTGAAGGCACAACCATTATGCCGGGTGTGTTTATCGGGCATCATGTTCGCATTGGCCGCAACTGCATCATTCACCCTAACGTAACGATTTATGATTACACTGAAATTGGCGACAATGTAGTAGTGCATGCTGGTACTACATTGGGTGCTGATGCATTTTATTACAACAGCAAACGTGACCGTTCCGTGTGGTATAAAAAAATGAAAAGCTGTGGTCGTGTTGTGTTGGAAGATGATGTAGAAATTGGTGCTAACTGTTGTATTGATAAAGGCGTTACGCATGATACCCGCATTGGTCGGGGCACCAAACTCGACAACCTGGTACAAGTGGGTCATGATGTAGTGATTGGACAGAACTGCATTATTGCAGCACAGGTAGGTATTGCGGGTGCAACTACCATTGGCAATGGGGTGAATTTGTGGGGCCAGGTAGGTGTGAGCAAAACATTGCACATAGGTGATGGTGCCAATGTGTTGGCACAAAGTGGCGTGCCTTCTTCTATTGAAGGTGGCAAAACGTATTGGGGTACGCCGGTGGTAGAAGCACAAGTAAAACGCAAAGAACTGGTATGGGTAAAACGCATTCCTGAAATTTGGGAGAAGGTGAAGAACAAGTAGTTCTTTTTTTCAACGCGAAGGTGCAAAGACGCAAAGTTTTTTACCGCTGATAAACGGTGTTCGCAGAGGTCATTTGCCAAAGGGAAATAAAACTCTGTGCCTCTGTGCGAAAATCTTACTTCCCTCCAGCCAGGTGCTGGCATATCCGCTGCACGGCAGCATCAATTTTTCCGTAGCGGAAATCGGGTAGTGCTTTCAATAGTTTGCCATTGTCGAAGTTGGACACTGCCAAACTGGTAGCTGCTGTTTCTTTGGTTACCAGCGGGCTTTTTCCCGTCAACCATCCTTTGATTTTGTACAACCGCCACGCAATGGCCGCTTTAAAAGGCGTAATCATTTGTGTAGGTCGTGGCTTACCAAAAGCATCGGCAATCATGTAAAAGAAATCGCGGTAGCACAGGTTTTCTGCACTGATGATGAAACGCTGTCCGCTGATATTGCTGTCCATTAATTGTATCATGGCTGCAGCCACATCATCGGCATCTACAAAACCTGTTTGGCCCATACTGTAGTATGGGAAACCATTGTGCAAGGTTTGAAATATTTGCATCGAGCCTTTGCTCCAATCGCCATGTTCGCCAATGATGATGGTAGGATTTACCGCAACGGCATTCAAACCTTCGCCCACGGCCCGCCACACTTCCAGTTCGCCCAGGTATTTGCTTTTGCCATATTCACTGTTGCTGGTGTCTTCCGTCCAGTGCATGCTTTCATTAATCACTGCATCTTTTCGAATGCGGCCCAATGCAGCCACACTACTTACGTGCACCAATTTATGCACACCAGCTTCCAGGCAGGCATTCACCACATTGGCCGTGCCTTCCACATTCATGTTGTGCAGCAGCATTTTGTCTTCAGGCTTAAAGCTCACGAAACCTGCTACATGATACACCTGCGTTACATCTTGCATGGCTACTTCCAAACCAATTACATCCAGTATATCGCACTGTATCCAGTTGGCTTTGTCCTTTACCACATCGGGTATCTGATTTCTGTACAATGCTTTTACAGCAATGCCTTTGCGATGCAACGCCAAAATAAGATGTGTACCCAACAGGCCGGTACCGCCGGTAACTAAAACCATGCTGCAATATTAAAGAAGAGTGATGAAGTCTGTAGTCCGGAGACGGTAGGCGAAAACAAAGGTCATACTGACGAAGGAAACATCTATTGAATTAAAGTTGCCATAGACTTTCAAAATGAATTCGTGTCATTCGTGCCATTTAGCCATCATTCGTGTTTCAATATTCGTAGAATCCCTTGCCTGTTTTGCGGCCCAGTTCGCCGGCATCCACTTTTGCTTTTTGCATGGCAGCAGGCGTGAGCCTTTCGGGTTTACCCAGAGCTTCCCACACTATTTCGCTTACGCTGTAGTTGATGTCGAGGCCGATGAAATCCATGAGCTTAAACGGGCCCATTTTGAAACCGGTAGCTTCCATCACGGCATCTACCTGTTCCATGCTGGCGGCGCCGCTTTCTACCAGCCGCATGGCTTCCAAATAGTAAGGCCGTGCTATATGATTGACAATGAAACCCGGCGCATCATTGCAATGCACGGGCACTTTGCCCATGGTTTTGGCTAAGTTATACAACGCATCTACCACATGTTGTGCGGTTTGTTTTCCTTTCACCACTTCCACCAACTTCATGTGGGTAGCGGGGTTGAAAAAATGCATGCCGGCAAAACGTTCGGGATGAACTATTTGCGCTTGCAAATCAGATATCGATAACGAAGAAGTGTTGCTGGCAAAAATGCATAGCGCATTGTTTACGGTAGCCAGCTGCTGAAACAGCGCCAGTTTAACAGCCGGTTTTTCTACAATGGCTTCAATTACGATATCCGCTTTACAATCGTCGATGTTGTGGGTATACATCAACCTACGGTGTACACTATCTACATCGTGTTCTGTTATCTTGTTTTTTGATTGCAATAGCTGTAAGCTTTTGTCAATCTCTTCCTTGCTTTTCCAAAGCATGACCTGTTGCACATCGTACAGCTTGGTACGGAAACCGGAAAGCGCCGCTACTAGTGCAATGCCTCTACCCATAGTACCGGCACCGCAAATACAAATTGTTTCAACATGATCAAGAGTCATGCTGCAAAGAAAGTGAATGAACGGTTGGAAACGTTTATACGTTCACAAGTTCCATAGTTCACAAGTTTGTCAGCCGTTGCTCCCCTGATGCCCACTTCGTGGCGTGGTGGTTAAATGTATGGCCCGAGGGTTATCCAAAAAAGTAGCCATAAATATCCAAATCCATTACATGTACAAAGCAGCCGCCGATAACAGCTCCTGCTGTAAAGCCCCCCTCAGGCTTAGGGGTTCCAACACTTCCAGGTCAGCACCAAATGAGAGCAGCAAACTCATCCATTCTTTATTGATAATGACCTGATATTGAAATAGGTGATGGTCAATGGCAGCCGGCAGCATTTGTTGCGAAACATGCAATGGTTTGGTTTGAATGTAATGCCCCCGGCTGGCTTTTACCCTGATGGTGACTTGCTGTGGTACATCTTCCGCATATCGGGTTACCCCCACCATATCAGAGAAATATTGCTGCGGATTGATGCTGGTGTTTGCCCGATATTCGATGGAAACCGGCGATACTGCTACAATTCTATCCAGCGGAGAATTATCCAGTCGCTGCTGTTCTTCATTCCAGCCAAACAAAAACCAACGTTGGTTGAATTGCTTCAACCACCATGGATGAATGACCTTTTCTAACGCATCTGTATCATAGGGTTGATAAACCATCTTCAATACTGTTTGAGCCCGGATAGCTTCAAACAATGGCTCCAACCATTCGATGCCTTTTAGCTGCGGGTTGTGTTCAAATAACAGCACATCGGCATTAACCGGTTGCTGTTCGGGCAACTGTTTTTCCATCTTGTGTCGCAATCGGGCAAACTCTTTTACCAAAGGAAATCCGCTCATTTGTTCCAGTACTGCATGCGACAATGCAAAGGCAAATGATTCGTCGGCATTAATGGTCGGTAGTTCCAATACATAATCATCTTCCTCGTAATAATACCAGCGTTCTCTACCCTTGTCTATAAATGCGATAAGTGCTGGGTTGTGAGGCAGGCTTTGCAAATACCGTAAGTCTTTTTGAATGGTGCGAACTGTAACAGGCGCCTCTTCACATTCCAACAAATAGGCATTTACTTTCTCCAGCAGCTGTTTGGCCGTCCAACGGCGGGCTGTTTGGCGCAAACAGCCGTCAATAACAGGCAGTCGAAAGTGGCGGCGGCGGTCGGTGGAAAGCATGCGTAAAAATAGGCGAACCAAACGTTCGCAGGTGGGGTGGAGGTTTGTGCTCTCTTGAAAAGCTACCCCACATATCAGCAATTGTACAATCAGCATGGTGAAGCACTCACCTATCTGGAACTATTGCTCACCCAAGAGTGGCGCAACAAGAGATCCGAAATTTTACAAAGAGATAACTACACTTGTTCCGTTTGCGCCGGCCGCGAAACATTGCCGTTCCTGAATAGCTCCACAGGACTGTTGCAACCACATGAAGTGTACATACCCGACACCTGCAGGCAGTACAACTGGCAAATGAGCTTTGCAGATGCTTCAATAGACATGAGTATCCTTTACGATAGAGATATTGAGTATAGGCCCGTAGCGCAACATCGCCGCATGCATGTGCACCATCGCTTGTATATTTACGACAGGCTGCCCTAGCAGTATGCCGACAAACACCTAACCTGCATGTGCGAAGCCTGCCACCACCAATGGCACCAACATCACCGGGTAAAAGTGTACCGGCACACACCCAGTGGCTACCTGGAAATGACGGGCCTTACACCTTGTAAGCGCTGTGCCGGAGCAGGCAGGTTGCCGCAATATAGCCACGTAGAAGCTGGTATTTGCTTCCGGTGCTGGGGGGCATGTTTTGAAGAATGGATAACACCTGCACTCCGTGCCAGAAGCAAACAGATACATGAATCAATGAAACTGCATAATTAGTAAGACATGAGAACACACATCAACAACTTTGGGATTGAAAATTTTCGAGTATTTAAAGACCACACGCATTTTGAATTTGCACCTATTACTGTTTTGGTGGGGCCGAATGGAAGTGGTAAAAGTAGTTTGACTAAAGGCCTTGAACTATTTAAAAATGAGGAAATAAAACAAGCAAATGGTTTCACTCCATTTGACTTAGCTCCTTTATTTACCCGGAAAATAAGCTCTGAAAAACACACTGAAAAAATTGGAGACTTACGTCAAGCCTTAAATTTCGAAACCAGCAAGAAAATAATTTCAAATTATATTAGCTACAAAGCCTTTGGAATTGACGATACTTTTCACGTTGAGTTTCAGTATGAAATTGATTGTTCGAATTATTTTTCTGAAGCAAGTTTGCTACAAATGAGGATTCGTAACAATGCTAATGAAGAAATTCTTGTAATTACTAGAGAATTTGCCTTAATCGACTTTAACTACTTTATACTTTCATTTGAATCAGCATTTGAAAAATCACGTAAAGTATGGGGTGATTTTTTTGACTTATACGAAGAAGCCAAAGAAAGAAATTCAGAGCAAGATATTTCTGAATCAATTGAACAACTGAATAATTACGTTATTAAATATAAACTTGACGTAGAAATTAATTACAATAGTAATAACGAAATAGCCTTTAGCAGAATGTATGGCGACAACGAAAGGGGTTTAAACTATTTCAATTCACTTAACCACTATAATACTTTCATTAAAGGCAATAGTTTTGAAGACTTTATTGATGTTGCATTTTTGTCAAAGCTTGCAAGTCATTTTCAAATAGAAAACCCTTTTGAAGAAAAGATTGGTAATAAGCGAAAGATTCTCGATTTGATTAATGAAATATCTAATTATTATACCTCAAAAAAGTGGCATTTACTCGAATGGGGGTATTTTCAGGGTTCATCAATGAGGGGTATAGGAGGTAGCATAAATCAAGATTTGAGATTTGATGGAGAAGTTTTTCCCTTCAAGGCATTTAATATAATTCGATTTAATTTGAAGGATGACTCGATCTTAGATGAGCATGATGTCTTTTCCTTTATGCAAAAAGATCAGGCAAAACAAACATATAATAATTCATCAAAGTCAATAATTGACACCCTTTCGTACATTGATAGAATGTCCTCTTTTTA
Source organism: Phnomibacter sp. (assembly GCF_036803085.1). Lineage (NCBI taxonomy): Bacteria > Pseudomonadati > Bacteroidota > Chitinophagia > Chitinophagales > Chitinophagaceae > Phnomibacter > Phnomibacter sp. Next base: position 763,966 of record NZ_DAIRUZ010000002.1, read on the forward strand.
TTCTGGTGATATTCTTTGCACAGATTTAGAAAAGTCGTTTTATGAGACATTTTTATTTGAGAATTTAGCCCCATTGCAAAACGAAATTGCAAAACGAAATCAACTTTATAAATTAGATACTCAAAAAACCAATCTTTCAAGAAGTAATTACTTTCAAAACGATTTTTCTTCATCTCTTTTTAAAAATTACTTCAAGGAAAAAGAGTTTACCCAAAAAGATATACTAAACTTCATAAATACATGGGTGAAGGATTTTAAAATAGCGAATTCAGTTGAATTCGTGCTCCATAGCAATACGCAATCATTTGAAATTTATTTAGAACTTCTTAATGGTAAGAAGATTAATATTGGTGATACTGGATTTGGAATTACTAGATTGCTTCCGATAATTCTAGCTTGCTTTAAGCAACATATTGAGTACGATATCGAGGCTTCTTATTCTCCATCAGTAATTGTAATCGAAGAACCCGAATCGAACCTTCACCCAGCTTTGCAAAGCAAACTGGCGGATATGTTTGTTGATGCTGCTCAAACTTTCAACACCCAATTCATCATCGAAACCCACAGCGAGTACCTCATTCGCAAGTTGCAATACCTCACGGCTAAAAAAGACATCAAGCCGGAGGATACGGTTATCTATTACTTCTACCCGCCTGATCATCCTGACGTGGTAAGTGGTCAGGAGCCGCAGGTGAAGAAGATTAATATTCTTCCTGACGGTAGATTGTCCGCACCATTCGGTGAAGGTTTTTATGATGAGTCTGCCAGGTTGATGATTTCTCTAATGGAAGTGAGCAATCCGAACTAACATGAAAGCAGTCTTCAAAAGTTTTATAGACGTTGCTTTTTTGAAGAATCATAAAAGCAAAAGACCATACTCTGCTTCTGAGGATGTTGATTCGCCAGAGTTGGAGAACTGGAAGGCAATCAACCGATTCATTTTACAGGGATCGGAGATCGGCTTTTTCAGAAGCGGCGTGGATGCGGCTGATTTGCAGGAATCGAATCCAATCGCATTCGCTTTGCTTAATGATTACTGGCAAGGGAAAAGACAGGATATCGAAATAGTAGATGCTCCGCATGAGCAATTGGTGCAGGAGAATCGTTTTATGAGTGTCTTTTTCTTTACAGATGAAATACAGCTGGGGTTTAGTCCGGCTGCGTATGGGTTTGTGAAGTATGATTCAGCAAAGGTGCAAAAGCGCTGGCTGGATAATCCTACAAAACCGCAAGCATTTTTAGTGAGTGGCGAACAACTTTTAAATGCCCAACTTCATTCATGGAACGATTTTCAGCAATTTGGCTTTTCGACCCATTCAGTTGTCATTTTTGATAATTATGTCTTCCGGCATCGTGGAAATATCGCTACAAACTTCATTAAGCTTTTGATGGCGATTTGTCCCGATTCTCTCTCAAAACATCCATTGGACCTTCTTGTGGTCACCAAGTACTTCTATGGGAAGGATGGACGGAAACCTAGGAAGGAAAACGAGGCGGTACCAGTTGACGTGGTGTATAGTGATGTTAAAAAAGCATTAGAGGGATGCCGAAATGGGAAGCCGTTTAACCTAACTATAGTACAAAAGGCTTCGGAGCTCGATAGAATACATGACCGAAACATTTTGACAAATTACCTGCAAATTAGCCTGTCGAATTCGTTGTCATTTTTTGATTTTAATGGGAAGGTGCGAATGGCCTCAGATGTAAAGATCGAACCCTTTCCACATATTCGTAGAAATGGAGACGGCACCGTTGGTGATCATAGTTTGGTTTTGCTTCAACGTGCTCGTGAGGCTATCCATGATGATAGGAATCATGATTGCGGCATGAAAGAAAATCGGCTGCTGAAGGTGCTGGGGTAGAGCTGGCCAGGAATGCACTGCAGCTGAAGTGAGTGAAACAACTCTGCTGCCATTGTAGGCGGACCTTATTTTCGGTCAGTTCGAAAGTAGAGATTTCGGTTTGTTGTT